>UQZX01000015.1 GCA_900545525.1 uncultured Prevotella sp. | reverse complement strand
ACCAAAAGGAAAAAGACATCACCGGAAGCGTGAAAAGGGCAAACCACAACAAAGGAAGTATGATTGTTTCCGATCCGACGGAACTTGTTCAGCCGGGTGGCAACAATCATTCTTCCCGGTTTGTCCGGCTGTGTGTGGGCGCCTGTTTCATTCATGGGGCAGGCTGACACACTCTGCATTCACTTTCCGCTTCCGGCAAAAGAGACAGCGAAAAAAGAAAAATCATTTGAAAACCCGTAAAAGCACCTCTTGGCATAGGCGCAAAAGAAAGGGGCATTGCTTCATCTGTCTAAACATCGTTTAGGCGTGAGGCAATGCCCTTTTCTCCAGCTATGCGGTAGTCGGCACACGTTTGTTCCAAACTCGTTTTGGGCAATGGTGTGCCGACGGACAATACCGCTTTTACGGAAAATTCTTATGAATGAGGGGATAAAAAACGGGAGTTTATATCAAAATCTCGAATTAAATAGCTACTTTTGCATACGAAGAGTTCTTTGAAGGTTACGCAACGCGCAGAAGGATAATGCAGTAGATAACTAACTAAATCGTAACCTATTACTATCAAGAGCAATTAACCTACGCTCATTTCCAATAAATTACACTCTTTTCGTAACTTCTGTGCGCAAAGATACTAATAAAAAATTAAACTCGGCAGACGAAAGTCCCTGTTATTTCGTATCTTTGCCACATGAATGATACAAAAATCATACTGACATCGGCATCAGAGTTAATGAGTAGGATGGAGCTGCTTGGTGATGAAAATCAGAAAAACATTCTTAAGCGCTTCTTTAAGACCGGAAAAGGCGAATATGGTGAAGGTGACGAGTTTCTCGGAATAAAAGTCCCGGCAACACGCAATGTCGCTCTTTCAGCAGCAGGACTGCCGCCATACGAGACGGAGAAGCTGCTTGCATCGCCGATACACGAGATAAGGTTATGCGGATTTCTCATCCTTGTGGAACAATTCAGAAAAGTTTCAGGGAAAAAGGCTGCATCAGAACAGGATAGCATGCAGGCAAGAGAAGACATCGTGAACTTCTATCTGCAACATATCCGATGCGCAAACAACTGGGACCTTGTCGACCTCAGCGCACCTAAAATAATCGGACAGTGGCTCGTAATGCCATCCATAAGCAGTGATGAAGAAAAGTTTCATGTCCTTGACAGACTTGCATCAAGCAGCAATCTGTGGGAACAGCGCATTGCCATGGTCTCCACGCTTACGCCCATACGCCACGGTGACTTCCGGCATGTGCTGCGCTATGCCGAACAGCTGCTTTTCCACGACCATGACCTCATACACAAAGCTGTGGGCTGGATGTTGCGCGAGGCTGGCAAGAAAGACATCACCATACTGCGTGCCTTTCTCAAGAAATACCATGCCACAATGCCCCGCACCACCCTGCGCTATGCCATAGAACGAATGGAAAAAGATGAAAGAGAATTCTGGATGAGAAAAACGACAAACCGGGATACAAAGGCTACACCGTAAACAAAGCCCTGGAGGAACAACGGTATATGGAATTGGATGTAGAGATAAAAGAGCATACATATACTACACTTTACGTTAAAAAGCATGCTTTTATTTTGCGGTTAAATCTATTTGCCTTAACTTTGCACACTTGATTTATCTTATAAGGTATAAAGACATGGCATATCTATTTTCATCAGAATCGGTATCGGAAGGACATCCCGACAAGGTTGCCGATCAGATATCAGACTCGATACTCGACCAGTTCCTTGCATACGACGACAAGGCACGCGTGGCTGTCGAGACGCTCGTAACCACCGGACAAGTGATAATAGCAGGAGAAGTGCACAGCGATGTGTACATCGACTTGCAGACAATAGCACGCAACGCAATAAAGCGTATAGGATATACAAAATCAGAATATCAGTTCGACGGCGACTCGTGTGGCATACTGAATGCCATACACGAGCAGAGCGATGACATAAACAGAGGCGTTGACAACGGTACGGAGACGGAACAGGGTGCCGGAGATCAGGGCATGATGTTCGGATATGCAACAAATGAAACGGAAAACTACATACCCGTGTCGCTCGACCTTGCACATCTTATAATGAGCACGCTTGCCGACATAAGAAAAGAAGGAAAGATGATGACATATCTCCGCCCCGACTCGAAAAGTCAGGTAACCGTAGAATATGACGACAACGGTAAGGCACGACGTATCGACACGATCGTGGTGTCTACACAGCATGACGAGTTTGACACCGATGACGAAAGGATGCTTGCCAAGATAAAGGACGACGTTATAAACATCCTCATACCACGCGTTAAAGCACAAATAAGCAACAGCAATGTGCTGGCACTGTTCAACGATGACATAAAATATTTCGTAAATCCCACGGGCAAGTTCGTCATCGGCGGCCCGCACGGAGACACCGGACTTACCGGAAGGAAAATAATCGTGGACACTTACGGAGGCAAAGGTGCACACGGCGGAGGTGCATTCAGCGGTAAGGACTCGAGCAAAGTTGACCGCTCGGCAGCATACGCAGCCCGCCACATAGCAAAGAATATGGTGGCGGCTGGAGTGGCAGACGAGATGCTTGTACAGATAAGCTACGCCATAGGCGTGGCACGTCCCGTAAGCATCTGCGTAAATACATACGGCAAAAATCATGTGAACATGACCGACAGCGGGATTGCCAGGATTATAGAAGAGATGTTTGACCTGCGTCCCAAGGCGATAGAGAAAAATCTCAAACTGCGCCAGCCCATATTCACGGAAACAGCTGCCTACGGACACATGGGACGAAAGCCCGAAGTTAGGACAAAGACCTTCACAAGCCGTTATCACGAGACAAAGGTCATGGAAGTGGAGCTTTTCACATGGGAGAAGCTCGACCGTATAGATGAGATAAAGGAAAAATTCGGACTGAAATAAGCATTTCTATATTTTAAATATATGTATCTGGCAGACTCTACGTCGACAGAAGGGGCTACGGCTGTACAGCAGGCAGTGCAGGAGATACCGCACGGCAAGGTTTCACTGCATCCTGCCCAAGTGCTGAAAAAGCTGCCCCGCGATGCCACACCATGGCAACAGGACTCTGCCATACAAGCATCCATACATGTAGAAAACACCCATCTGAGCAACCATCCCGACACGCTACACCTGCCGGGACATGACAAGGGAAAAAGCTACAAGGATATTTCCATTCCCCTATATTACAAAGAGAGTTTCTTCTCCAAAGACACGCTGTATCATCCTGAGATAAACGCAGGACGATATGGCGTGGCGGGTGACCCCGTGCCATATTCCATAAAGGGCGACAACATCATAACCGCCATGCTGCTCGGAGGATTCATACTTGCATTGATCGCATTTGCAAACTCACGCAGGTTTATCTTCATGCAGGCACGAAACTTCTTTTTCGAATCGCGCGAGAGCAAAAACGAGATGACCGAGACAACCAACGAGTACCGCTTCCAGTTTTTCTTTCTCCTGCAAACATGCCTGTTGCTGTCCATAATATTGTTCATATACACACAAGACAGCATAGCGGACACCTTCGTACTCGAGTCACAATATCATCTTATAGCCATATTCTTCGGTTCGTTTACGGCATATTTCATAATAAAGATGCTGCTTCAGGCGTTCGTCAACTGGGTGTTCTTCGAGCGCCACAACAACAGCCGCTGGTTCAAGTCTTCACTCTTCATCACATCGGCGGAAAGCATAGCGATATTCCCTCTCGTGATGCTCATGTCATATTTCGACCTGTCCATGCAAAACGCCGTCACCTACATGGCAGTTGTCATTATATCTGTTAAAATATTGTCATTTTATAAGTGCCTGATAATCTTTTTCAAACGAAACGCCGTTTTTTCACAAATATTTTTGTACTTTTGTGCCCTTGAAATAATGCCTTTGCTGCTGTTATACGGCACTTTGGCTACGATAATAGATTACTTGAAAATCAATTTTTAGGACATCGATGATAAAAAAGATTTTAATATCGCAACCAAAACCGTCAAGTGAGAAATCTCCTTATTTCGATATAGCCAAAGACTATGGTGTGGAATTGGTATTCCGACCGTTTATAAAAGTGGAAGGACTTACATCGAAAGAGTTCCGCCAACAGAAGATAAGTATTCTAAACTATACTGCTATTGTATTTACATCGCGGCATGCTATCGACAATTTTTTCAGTCTTGCCAACGAAATGAGACTGATAATACCCGAAGACATGAAGTATTTCTGTGTAACCGAGACTATCGCACTTTATATACAGAAGTATGTACAATACCGTAAACGCAAGGTGTTCTTCGGAAACACAGGCAAGATTTACGACTTGATACCGACCATGGTGAAGCACAAGAGCGAGAAATATCTCATACCAATGAGCGATGTCAACGACGGAAGCATGAAAAGCATGCTCGATGCCAAGAAACTGAACCATACTGAATGTGTGATGTACCGCACCGTGAGCAATGATTTTACGGAGGAAGAGATTAAGACATTCGACTATGATATGTGCGTGTTCTTCAGTCCGTCGGGCATAAGTGCATTCAAAAGCACTTTCGGAAACAGCAAGAACGAATGTGTCAGCGTGGCGACGTTCGGTCCGGCAACGGCAAAAGCCGCACACGATGCCGGGCTGAAAGTATCTATCGAAGCCCCGTCCAAGGAATGCCCGTCTATGACCGGAGCCCTGAAAGATTATCTCGAAAAGCACAATAAATAACTCCCGAGTGAAATCCGCAACCCTGACACTGGCAAAAACGGAGCGCATTTCCGGCAGGACGTTGCCGGAGGTTCTCTTTAACGGCGGTAAAAGCCGTGCAATGTCAGCATTCCCAATAAGAATGGTATACATGAAGGGTGAGAACGGCGAAAACGGAATGGCATGTGCAAAGATATTGATAAGCGTGCCGAAAAGGCGTTTCAAACATGCCGTAAATCGCAACAGGATAAAACGACAGATACGCGAGGCTTACAGAAAAAACAAAAGCATCATATTCGAGAAACTGCACGACAGCGAAAGGCAGAGCGTAATGATAGCCTTCATCTGGCAGGACGGCAGTCTGCATGAAAGCCGGGAAGTGGAAGACAAGATAATAAAACTTCTAACCAGATTAAGGGAAAAGTTATGAACGCCATTAAGAAGGCTATAAGCCTGATATCGTCGGCAATGGTGTGGATACTGTGCCTTCCGATTATATTTTACCAAAGGTTCATATCGCCATGCACGCCTCCCGTGTGCCGATTTACACCGACATGTTCCGAATATGCAAGGCAGGCACTTATAAAACACGGTCCCATAAAGGGTATGGCACTGGCAATACGGCGCTTATTACGCTGTCACCCGTGGGGAGGAAGCGGATACGATCCCGTTCCGTAAGAAAAAGGAAATTAACGACAACGGCACATGGAAGAATGAGACCCATAAGACCGTAATAAACCATATATCAACGCGGCTTTACGACAATAGCACGTAAAGATGTATTCATACATTATAATAATAAAATGAAAAAGAACTTTGTTGAAGAACTGAAATGGCGCGGTATGCTGGCACAGATGATGCCGGGAACAGAAGAACTGTTACAGAAAGAAACTGTCACGGCATATCTTGGCACCGACCCTACGGCAGACTCACTTCATATAGGACACCTCTGCGGGGTAATGATGTTGCGCCACCTGCAACGTTGCGGGCACAAGCCTATAATTCTTGTAGGCGGAGCAACGGGAATGATTGGCGACCCGTCAGGTAAAAGTCAGGAACGTAACCTGCTCGATCAGGAAACCTTATATCACAATCAGGAATGTATAAAGAAACAGGTCTCAAAGTTTCTTGACTTTGAATCCACCGATGCCAACAGTGCCGAAATGGTGAACAACTATGACTGGATGAAGGATTTCACATTCCTCGACTTTGCCCGTGAAGTAGGAAAGCACATAACGGTAAACTACATGATGGCAAAAGACAGCGTACAGAAGCGCCTTAACGGCGAGGCACGCGACGGTCTGTCATTCACCGAGTTCACATATCAGCTGCTTCAAGGCTACGATTTCCTATACCTATACAAGAACAAGGGCTGCAAGATGCAGCTCGGCGGCAATGACCAATGGGGCAACATGACCACTGGAACAGAGCTCATACGCCGCACCTTGGGCAACGACGTGGAGACATACGCGCTGACATGCCCTCTCATAACAAAGGCTGACGGAAAGAAGTTCGGAAAGACCGAAAGCGGCAATATATGGCTCGATCCGAAACGTACGTCTCCGTACAAGTTCTACCAGTTTTGGCTGAACGTAAGTGACGACGACGCTGAAAAATACATAAAGATATTCACAAGCCTCGACAAGGAGACCATTGACGCACTGGCAGAAGAGCACAGACAGGACCCTGGACAGCGCATATTACAGAAGCGTCTGGCACAGGAAGTGACAGTTATGGTGCATTCACAGGAAGACTATAACATGGCGGTAGAGGCATCGGGAATACTTTTCGGCAAGTCGACAAAGGAAAGTCTTCAGAAGCTCGATGAACAGACACTACTTGATATATTTGAAGGCGTGCCCCATTTCGAACTGACAAAAGACATGCTCGGACAACCTGCCATTGAATGTTTCACATGCGATGATGCGAAGATATTCGCAAGCAAAGGCGAAATGCGCAAGCTGGTACAGGGCGGCGGAGTATCGCTGAACAAGGAGAAGCTTGCTGCCGCCGACCGTGTAGTGACGAAAGAAGACCTCATCGGCGGTAAATACCTGCTTGTTCAACGTGGTAAGAAGAACTATTTCCTGATTACTGTGAAATAAGCGGCTTGACCTCTATTATCCATTGTATAAGTTGGTTACCGCAAAAAACAAAGAAAATATTTGGTAGTGGCATAAAAAACCACTACCTTTGCACAACTTTTCGATATGGATTGTCCAATGGTGTAATGGTAGCACAACAGGTTTTGGTTCTGTTTGTGGTGGTTCGAATCCGCCTTGGACAACTTTCACAAAAACAAAAAAGACCGGCAAAACCGGTCTTTTTTGTTACCCGGAAAAATCTGTAACTCCGACATACAGAAACAAATAAGATGCATTTCTTTTGAATGATTGCTTTTTTTTCGTATCTTTGTCATGCCTAAACATATACATTAAGCACATCAACATATTTACTTGACAGCATATCCGGCATTTTCCAACTGCAAATGGCAGATAAACCTAAAATAAATAAAAGACTTTTATGAAAACAAATTATGAAATTCGCTATGCAGCCCATCCTGAGGATGCAAAAAGCTATGACACAAAAAGAATACGCCGTGACTTCCTTATTGAAAGAGTGTTTGCGGCAGACGAGGTAAACATGGTATACTCCATGTACGACCGTATGGTTGTCGGCGGAGCCATGCCTGTTGCCGAAGAACTGAAACTCGAGGCTATCGACCCGCTCAAGGCACCTTACTTTACGACACGCCGCGAAATAGGTATTTTCAATGTTGGCGGCACAGGCACTGTCAAGGTTGGAGATGAGACTTTTGAGCTTGGATATAAGGAAGCACTCTACATCGGACGTGGTGACCGCGACGTAACATTCAGCAGCAAGGATGCTTCGGCTCCCGCCAAGTTCTACTTCAACAGCGTAACGGCACATGCGGAATATCCCTGCAAGAAGGTAACGAAGAAGGATGCCGTTGTGGCTCACATGGGTGCCCTCGAGACAAGCAACGAACGTGACATAAACAAGATGCTCGTATCACAGGTTGTTCCGACATGCCAGCTTCAGATGGGTATGACAGAGCTTGCACCGGGAAGCGTATGGAAT
Organism: uncultured Prevotella sp.; assembly: GCA_900545525.1. Classification (GTDB taxonomy): domain Bacteria; phylum Bacteroidota; class Bacteroidia; order Bacteroidales; family Bacteroidaceae; genus Prevotella. The sequence continues at coordinate 70,550 of UQZX01000015.1, read as the reverse complement.
ACCATGCCGGCACACGTACACAGCCGCCGCATGGAAGCATATTTCTATTTTGAGGTTCCAGAAGACCAGGCGGTATGTCACTTCATGGGCGAAATCGACGAGACACGCCATATATGGATGAAAGGCGACCAGGCTGTGCTTTCTCCCGAATGGAGCATCCACTCTGCCGCAGCAACCCACAACTACACATTCATCTGGGGAATGGGCGGTGAGAACCTTGACTACGGAGACCAGGACTTCTCGCTGATTACAGACCTGAAATAAGCAGGGAACATAAGTCCTATATTCATATAAGACTTATAATCCGTATAAGGAATAATGTCAAAAACAGAATATATACATTACAAAAACATCAAAACATTATGACAAACCTTTTTTCACTTGAGGGGAAGAACGCCTGGATAACAGGTGCATCCTACGGCATCGGCTTCAACATTGCAAAGGCTTTTGTTGCTGCCGGCATAAAGAACATTATCTTCAATGACATCAACGAGGCTGCTCTCGAAAGAGGACTCGCAAACTATAAGGAAGCCGGAATAGAGAACGTACACGGCTATGTATGCGACGTTACAAAAGAAGATGACGTAAAGGCACTTGTAGAAAAGATACATGCCGAGGTCGGTCAGATAGACATCCTCGTAAACAATGCAGGCATAATCAAGCGCATTCCAATGCACGAGATGAAGCGTGCTGAGTTCCAGCAGGTGATAGACATAGACCTCGTAGGTCCGTTCATCGTATCTTCTGCCGTGCTTCCTGAAATGATGGAGCGCCGCGAAGGCAAGATTATCAACATCTGTTCAATGATGTCCGAACTTGGACGTGAGACGGTATCTGCATACGCAGCAGCCAAGGGAGGTCTCAAGATGCTCACACGCAACATCTGCTCTGAGTATGGCGAATACAACATACAGTGCAACGGCATAGGTCCGGGCTACATCGCAACACCGCAGACAGCGCCTCTTCGCGAGCGTCAGGCAGACGGCAGCCGCCACCCGTTCGACAGCTTCATCTGCGCAAAGACCCCGGCAGGACGTTGGCTCGACCCGGAAGAACTGGGCGGACCGGCAGTGTTCCTCGCATCACATGCGTCTGACGCAGTAAACGGACACGTGCTCTACGTGGACGGTGGTATACTGGCATACATCGGCAAACAGCCCTGATACGTATAGAATAATGATAAAAAAAGACGTGCTGCGCTTAAAGCGCAGCACGTCTTTTTTTATTAAGACTTATATGTCAATCGTCCTCAACAGGTGAAAAATCGTCTTTCCCTACACCGCACAGCGGACATACCCAGTCTTCCGGAATATCCTCAAATGCCGTACCCGGAGCAATATTGCCGTCCGGATCACCTTTTTCAGGGTCATAGATATAACCGCATGTATCACATACAAACTTTTTCATAATGCCTCCTTTTTTTTAATATTAATAATAAGTTAAAGTTACACTTCTATCTTTTTTCATTCATAACAAACTCTGTCCGCTCCACTATCTGTTCCGGAGAAATATTCTTCATACAGAAATAGTCGCCCCTAAGACACGGTTTATTGCCGTATATACTGCACGGTCTGCACGGCAGGTCTATCTGCACCGCATTTCCGATGCTCTGTCCCCAGCCCATGAAACCGGCATACGGATGCGTGGCACCCCACACGCTCACGACCTGTGTTCCTGCCAGTGAAGCGAGGTGCATGTTGGCGCTGTCCATGGAAATCATCACGTCCAGACGGCTCATCAGCGCCAGTTCCCCGCTTATTCCGCGCATCACGCCGGAGCCATCGGTACAACGGCTGTATTTGCCGCACCATTCCCTGAATATCTCCGTCTCTTTTGCGCCGCCGCCAAAGAAGAATATCCGGCTGTCAGGATGTCTTTCCAAAAGGAGCTGCACAACCTTCTCCATGAGCCGCACGGGATAAATCTTTCCCTCATGTGCCGCAAACGGCGCTATGCCTATCCATTTTTCCGCGGGCAACTTCACGCCTATCTCTTCAGGGAACATGCCGTCCGTACATGTTTCCGGTGCAAAGAGCGACCTGAACTCGACTTTCACCGGATATCCGAGAGCGGCAAGGACGTCGGCATAATTCTGAAAAGACGACGACAACTGCACCATCCTCTTGACACCGGTGGCAGTGAGCCGCCTCTTTTCGGCACGGTGCTTGTCTATATGAGCCACCTTATATCCGTCCATACAGAAACGCATGCGCAGATAGTCCGAACGCAACACGCCATGAAGATCGGCTATTGCCGTGAACTTCTTCGCCGCCAACCGCCGGTAGAGGGCGTTCAATCCCTTTATTCCACGGTATTCGTTCTTAATGTCAGCCTCCATAAAACTGACGTTGGGTGCAAGATTTTCAAAGAACGGACGTGCGAACCCGCGGCTCAGCATTGTTATCCGAAGGTCGGGATACTGTTTCGCCAGAGAATACACCACGGGAACAGTCATTGCGACATCGCCCATGGCAGAAAAGCGAATTATCAGTATATGCTCGGTCTTCATCACTTCTTGTTATTGTACAGGACAGGATTGGTAGCAGGGTCATTATACATTTTCATCTGCATATACACCTTCATATATTTCCGTCCTGCCTCTATGTCCTCCAACAACTGGTCGATGGCTGTGCTCAGATCTTTCTGCTGCTCGAGCAAAACTTCCAGCTTCGCGCGGCATTTGTCACAGTGCTCCGGTGTGGCATCGGTGCGCTCCGTCTGCTCTTTCATGTGGTAAATCTTCAGCGCAAGTATCGACAGGCGGTCAACCGCCCATGCCGGGCTCTCTGTGTTTATGCGCGCATCAGGCAGCACCTTCACCTCGCTGTACTTCGTACGGAAGTAGCTGTCAATCTGTTCCACGAGATCCGTACGGTCCTGATTGCTGCGGTCTATGCGGCGCTTCAGGCTCAGAGCCTCAACCGGGTCAATGTGCGGGTCGCGTATGATATCCTCAAAATGCCACTGCACCGTGTCTATCCAGCATTTCAGGTAAAGACGGTTCTCTATCGAGTCGCGGTCGTATGGATTATTTATCGGCGTATCAATGTCGTCTTTTACATGATAGTCGGCTATCGCCTGGTTGAACACCCGGTTACAAAGTTGTGTGAATGTCATTTCTTAAATGTTTATTGGTTATATATGCAAAACTAATAATTAATTCCCGAAAAACCAACTAAAAACACAATATTTAAGCACTTACGAGGTTTTAGTTAAAAGATTTGTGAGGGCACAATGCCTGTGTTAACAAACATTCCCGCATGTGCCCCACCTGAGACAAAACGCATACGGATGAAAATAGTAATAGACGACAAGATACCGTATATACGCGATGCCGTAGATAGACTTGGAGTAGAGGCAGTATATATGCCGGGCAGCGGAATAAGCCCTGCCGACGTGCGCGATGCCGACGCGCTGATAGTGCGCACGCGCACACGGTGCGACAAGTCACTGCTCGGCGGCAGCCGTGTCAGCTTCGTTGCCACCGCCACCATCGGCTACGACCATATCGACACCCGGTATATGGACGAGGCGGGCATAACATGGATGAACTGTCCCGGCTGCAACTCATCGTCGGTGGCGCAATATATGCGCTCGGTGCTCATACTTCTCAAGAACGAGAAAGGCATGAACCCCGCCGGAACCACCATAGGCGTGGTGGGCTGCGGTCATGTTGGCAGCAAGGTTGCCGGCGTGGCACGTCAGACGGGCATGCGCGTGCTTGTGTGCGACCCGCCATTGGAGCTGTCGGGAACCGCCGCGGGGCGGTACAGCTTTGCCACGCTTGCCGACATTGCGCGCGAATGTGACATCATTACATTCCACGTGCCGCTTACCAAAGACGGTCCGCATGCCACATACCACCTCGCCGACAAAGCCTTTATGGAAAGCCTCCGGCGCTGCCCCGTCATAATAAACACGAGCCGCGGCAGCGTTGTAGACAATGACGCGCTTGCCGATGCCCTATATATAAACAAGGTGAGGGATGCCGTCATAGACACGTGGGAAAACGAGCCGGACATCAGCCTGCGCCTTCTTGACATGGCATACATCGGCACTCCGCACATTGCGGGCTACAGTGCCGACGGGAAAGTGAACGCCGACAACATGGTGCTGGAGGGTCTGTGCAGGCACTTCGGTATCTCCCTGACAGACAGTATCATACCTCCTGCACTGCCAAATGCCGTCTTTCAGGCTGCAAAAGACCGTCTCTTGCACGCTAAAAGACCGCCTTTCGCAACCCAAGAGGAGTGCCTTGCGCTGGCGTTATACAACCCGCTGACTGACAGCAAGAACCTGAAGGACGCCCCGCACCGCTTTGAGGAATTACGCGGAAATTATCCTTTAAGACGGGAAAAATGGTGAAAAAACATACAAAATGTTGCACAAAAGCATATAATATGTGCAACAATGCATGCTTTTTTATAAGAAATATTTGCATAGGTAAATAAAAATTCGTTCCTTTGCAACCGATTTTTAAAGATTAAATCATTTTATAAACATTTTTAAAACAATACAATTATGTCAGAAATCGAATCTAAAGTAAAAGCCATTATCGTTGATAAACTGGGTGTAGACGAGGCTGAAGTAAAGGCAGAGGCAAGCTTCACAAACGATCTTGGCGCAGACTCTCTCGATACTGTAGAGCTTATCATGGAATTTGAGAAAGAGTTCAACATCTCTATCCCTGACGATAAGGCAGAGACAATAGCAACTGTTGGCGATGCTATCAGCTACATCGAGGCTAATGCTAAATAATTAATGATGTATTGATTAGTGATTAGCAGTTTTATAATGTCAGCGATTAGTGATTAGCTTAATACTAATCATTAATCGCTGATGTTCTAATTGCAGATTACTGTTCTTAAATATTTAATCATATAAGGAAATGGAATTAAAAAGAGTGGTGGTGACAGGTCTCGGAGCCGTAACACCTGTAGGAAACAATCCGGAAGACACATGGAAGAACCTTGTTGCCGGAGTGAGCGGTGCCGCACCTATCACATTGTTTGACAGTTCCCTGTTCAAGACACAGTTTGCATGCGAGGTTAAGGACCTCAACGTCACAGACTATATCGACCGTAAGGAAATGCGCAAGATGGACCGCTACACACAGCTTGCCATGATTTCTGCCATGCAGGCGGTAAAGGACAGCGGAATGGATCTTGAGACGGTGAACAAAAACCGCATCGGCGTAGTGTTCGGTGTAGGTATCGGCGGTATCAAGACTTTCGAGGACGAGGTTTCATATTATGGCAAGAACAAGGAGAACGGTCCCAAGTTCAATCCGTTCTTCATTCCTAAGATGATTGCCGACATTGCAGCAGGTCAGATTTCAATACAATACGGCTTCCACGGACCAAACTATACGACAACGTCCGCATGCGCCTCATCTACCAATGCAATAGCCGACGCATTCAACCTTATCCGTCTTGGCAAGGCAGACGCTATTGTCAGCGGCGGTGCAGAGGCAGCAGTCTGCGCCTGCGGCGTGGGCGGCTTCAATGCAATGCACGCCCTCTCTACACGCAATGACGACCCGCAGCATGCGTCACGCCCGTTCAGCGCAAGCCGCGACGGATTTATAATGGGCGAAGGTGCAGGATGCCTCATACTCGAAGAGCTGGAGCATGCAAAGGCACGCGGAGCAAAGATATACGCAGAAATGGTTGGCGAGGGCATGAGTGCCGACGCACATCACATAACGGCATCCCATCCGGAAGGACTCGGAGCGAAGCTCGTTATGCAGGCTGCGCTTGAGGATGCCGGCATGAAGCCCGAGGACATTGACTACATCAACGTTCACGGAACATCCACACACGTCGGTGACATTTCAGAGGCAAAGGCAATAAAGGACGTGTTCGGCGATGCAGCATACAAGCTGAACATCAGCTCTACAAAGTCAATGACAGGCCACCTGCTCGGTGCTGCCGGAGCCGTTGAGTCCATGGTTGCCGTACTCGCCGTGAAGAACGACATTATTCCTCCTACAATCAACCATGAGGAAGATGACAAGGACGAGGAGATAGACTACAACCTTAACTTTACGTTCAACACCGCACAGAAACGCACCGTACGTGCCGCAATGAGCAACACATTCGGATTCGGCGGTCATAACGCATGTGTTATATTCAAGAAATATGACGATTAACAACATCATAGACCGAATAAGGCTCCCTTTCCGCAAGGAGAAGGAGCTTTATTCGTCTTTATACACGGTAATAGGATTTTATCCGCACAACATCAGCTTCTACAAGCAGGCGCTAATGCACAAGAGCATAAAGCAGCGCAACAGCAAAGGGCGCCCTGTAAACAACGAACGTCTTGAATTTCTTGGCGACGCAGTTCTCGATGCAATCGTGGGCGACATCGTCTACAACCACTTTCAGGGCAAGCGTGAGGGCTTCCTCACCAACACGCGGAGCAAGATAGTACAGCGCGACACACTTAACCGACTGGCGCAGGAAATAGGTATCAGCCAGCTTATCATGTCCAACAGACACACTTCCTCTCATAACAGCTATATGGAAGGAAATGCGTTCGAGGCCCTCGTGGGGGCAATATACCTGGACCGGGGATACAATGCCTGCATGCAGTTTATGCAAAAGCGCATATTGTCACAGCTCATCAACATCGACAAAGTGGCGTACAAGGAGGTCAACTTCAAAAGCAAGCTCATAGAATGGTGCCAGAAGAACAAGGTAAAGATAGACTTCAAGCTAATCGACGAGAAGAAAGACGAGAACTGCAGTCCGGTCTTCAAATACCAGGCTGTGGTTGAGGGCATCGAAGGCGGCACAGGCGAAGGCTACTCCAAGAAAGAAAGCCAGCAGCTGGCAAGCAAGAAGACACTGAACATGCTGAAAAGAGACTCCCAATATCTCGATGCTGTCTTTGCAGCCAAGACGGACCGTACAAAGATGGAAGAAGAGCCGGTCATGACCGTTCCTGAGACCGACGTAAAGACCGACTTTATAGTGTCGCAGAAAACTGAAGAGGATGCACCTGTTACGATAGAGCGTGAAAAGAAACAGAAGAAGGCGTCTGCCGTAAAAGAGCAGGAAGGCGAAGACGAGTTCGACCTGTCCGACATCACCGCACAGCCGAAAGCCATGGACAAGGAGGACATCATCGCCGCGGCAGAGGCGGCAGCATTCTCGGAGAACAGCTAAACAACAAGACATAATGAAGAGACTCTTTATAGAAACCTACGGATGCCAGATGAACGTGGCAGACAGTGAGGTCGTTGCATCGGTAATGAAAATGGCAGGCTATGACACCTGCGACGACATAAAGGATGCCGATGCCATATTTCTGAATACATGTTCGGTGAGAGACAACGCCGAACAGAAAATATACAACCGGCTGGACACGCTCAACGCAGAGCGCAAGAAAGGGCGCAGGCTGATACTGGGTGTACTCGGCTGCATGGCTGAGCGCGTAAAGAATGACCTTATAGACAACCACCATGCCGACCTCGTTGCCGGTCCCGATGCCTATCTGTCGCTGCCCGACCTCATCGCACAGTGTGAGATGGGGCTGAAGGCGATGAACATCGAGCTGTCTACATCCGAGACCTACCGTGACATCGTTCCGCAGCGCATTGCCGGAAACCGCATCGGAGGATTTGTAAGCATCATGCGCGGATGCAACAACTTCTGCCATTACTGCATAGTGCCGTACACACGCGGGCGTGAAAGGTCGCGCGACGTGGAGAGCATACTGCGCGAGTGCCGCGACCTGCGGGAACGCGGATACAAGGAGGTGACACTGCTTGGGCAGAACGTAAACTCATATCATTATGTCTCCGGCGGCATGTCCGAAGGCAAGGAGAATGAAGAAGTGGTGGACTTCCCCAGACTTCTCCGCCTTGTTGCCGACACCGTGCCGGAGATGCGCGTGCGTTTCACGACAAGCAACCCCAAGGACATGAGCGACGAGACGCTGCATGTAATAGCAGAAAAGCCAAACGTATGCAAACACATACACCTGCCCGTACAGAGCGGCAGCGACCGCATACTCAAGCTCATGAACCGCAAATATACACGCCAGTGGTATATGGAGCGCGTGGAGGCAATAAGGCGCATCATTCCCGGCTGCGGCATTTCAACAGACATTTTTGTGGGCTATCATGACGAGACGGAGGAAGACCACCGTCTTTCGCTGTCGCTTATGGAAGAAGTGGGCTACGACTCTGCCTTCATGTTCAAATACAGCGAGCGTCCCGGTACGTATGCCTCTAAACATCTTCCCGACAACGTAAGCGAGGAGGTGAAGCTGCGCCGCCTTGCGGAGATGATAGACCTCCAGACACGCCTGTCGGCAAAATCAAACGCGAAGGATGTCGGAAAGGAGTTCGACGTGCTTGTCGAAGGCTTCAGCAAGCGCAGCCGTGAACAGCTGTGCGGCCGCACGGAACAGAACAAGATGGTGGTGTTCGACAAGGGCTGCCACCACATCGGGGAGATTGTACGTGTAAGAATAACCGGCAGTTCGAGTGCAACGCTGAAGGGAGACGCGGTGTGACAACTCCGCAAAAATATATGCATACCATTGGTGTTCTTGTTTATTTAGCTTATATTTGCAGATATAAACGGTGCCGGACACGCCCTTTTGCACAATAGGCACGGTCCGGTCCGCAAATAATTAATTTCTTTTATATGAAAGAATTCCTGCATGTCTTATACCGCTTTGTACCTCCATATAAGAAATATCTGGTACTTACGGTGGTTTTCAACATATTGTCGGCGGTGCTGAACATTTTCTCGTTCGCAGCCATCATCCCTATCCTGCAAATTCTTTTCCGCACCGAGCGTGCAACGGAAAACGTTGTCTGGCTCGAATGGGACAGCGGAGACTTTAAGGAAATACTTGCAAACAACGCCAACTATTATGTCCACCAGCTTGTAGGGGAAATGGGGGCGACGACCACCCTGCTTGTCATCGGACTGTTCCTTGCGTTTATGACATTCCTCAAGACGGGCGCATATTTTCTTTCTTCGGCAACAATCATCCCCATACGCACAGGTGTCGTCCGCGACATACGCAACCAGCTTTACCGCAAGATAACATCATTGCCGCTCGGCTTCTTCTCGGAAGAGCGTAAGGGAGACATCATTGCCCGCATGAGCGGTGACGTGCAGGAAATTGAAAGCTCGATAATGAGCTCGCTCGACATGCTTTTCAAGAACCCGATACTCATAATAGCATATTTTGCAACGCTGCTCGTCATAAGCTGGCAGCTGACGCTCTTCACACTTCTCATTGTCCCCCTCATGGGCTGGTTCATGGGATTTGTGGGAAGAAAGCTCAAGCAGAAATCCATAAAGGCACAGGCTCTGTGGAGCGACACGATGAGTCAGGTGGAAGAGACGCTCGGCGGACTGCGCATCATCAAGGCTTTCTGTGCCGAAGAGAAGATGAACACACGCTTCGACAAGATAAACAGCGAATACCGCGACAATATCCTGAAGGTGAACACCCGCCAGCAAATGGCGCACCCGATGAGCGAGTTCCTCGGCACAGTGCTCATCGTCATAGTGCTTTGGTTCGGCGGCGTGCTGGTGCTGAACAACATGACATTGAGCGGACCTACATTTATCTACTACCTTATTATATTATACAGCATCATCAACCCGCTCAAAGAGTTCTCAAAGGCTGGCTACAACATACCCAAGGGACTGGCGTCCATGGAGCGCGTGGACAAAATCCTCATGGCGGAGAACGACATCAAGGAGCCTGCCGAGCCTGCCGCATCCGCAGGCTTCAACAGCAAGATAGAATTCCGCAACGTGTCCTTCCGCTATGCGGAGAAATGGATACTCCGCAACATCAACCTTACTGTGGAGAAAGGTAAGACCGTTGCACTTGTAGGGCAGAGCGGAGGAGGAAAATCCACGCTGGTGGACCTTATCCCGCGCTATTACGACGTGCAGGAGGGCGAGGTGCTCATCGACGGTGTCAACGTAAAGGACATGGGCATACACGACTTGCGGTCGCTCATCGGCAATGTCAACCAGGAGGCGATACTGTTCAACGACACGTTCTTCAACAACATATCATTCGGCGTGGACAGCGCAACCCGTGAGGAGGTGGAGGCAGCTGCGAAAATAGCCAATGCCCACGAATTCATCATGGCGTCTGAAAACGGCTACGACACGAACATCGGCGACCGCGGCGGGCGTCTGTCGGGCGGACAGAGGCAGAGAATAAGCATTGCACGGGCGATACTGAAGAACCCGCCGATACTTATTCTCGACGAGGCAACGTCGGCACTCGACACCGAGAGCGAGCGCCTTGTTCAGGATGCTCTCGAGAAACTGATGAAGACGCGCACCACCGTTGCCATAGCCCACAGGCTTTCAACAATAAAGAATGCCGACGAGATATGCGTGCTCCACGAGGGACAGATTGTCGAGCGCGGCTCACACGACGAGCTGCTTGCACGCAACGGATATTATCACAAGCTGCACGACATGCAGCAGGTTTAAACGGAACACGGAACCGCCCCGCATCCCGGAATGCTCCGTAAACTTGAATAAATATATAACAGGGAATGAAGAAAGTACTGAACAATATTCTTTACGGCGTGACATACATCATGTTCTACGCGCTGTCACTGCTGCCTTTCCGTGCCTTGTATATCATCTCCGATTTTATGTATATCCTTATATACATGCTCGTAGGCTACCGCAAGAAGGTTGTCAGGAAGAATATTGCAACGTCGTTTCCGGAAAAAGGCAGCAAAGAGCTTGCCTGTATAGAGCGCCGCTTCTACCGCTGGTTCTGCGACTATTTCGTAGAGACGATAAAACTTCTCTCCATTTCGCCTCAGCAGATGAGCCGCCACATAGAGTTCCGCAACGTGGAGGAACTGGAACAATGCTTCGACAAAGGGCAGTCGTGCGCGGCAATCCTCGGACACTACTGCAACTGGGAGTGGCTCTCCGGCGTAGGCATTGCCTACACACGGCACAAGGATGCCGTTTCCGGACTTATATATCATCCTCTTTACAGCGATGTCTTCAACCGTCTCTTCATCTCGCTCCGCAGCCATCTTGGCGGAGTATGTATCCCCAAGAACGAAATTCTACGCTATCTTTTGAGATACAGGCAGGAAAAGCGCCACTCTCTTTTCGGATACATATCCGACCAGGTGCCGAAGTGGGAGAACATACATCTGTGGCTCGACTTCCTCAACCACGACACGCCAGTGTTCACAGGGGGAGAGCGGATAATGAAGAAAATGAACGACGCCGTGTTCTATGTGGATATGGAGCGCACACGCCGCGGTCATTACGTCTGCACGTTCAGACTTATCACCAAGGAACCTGACAGTCTTCCGAAATACGAAATAACAAGAACCTTTTTCAGAATGCTCGAACAGTCGGTACGCCGCGACCCGTCGTGCTACCTCTGGACACACAACCGCTGGAAGCGTACTCACGAAGAGTACGACAGCCGTGTGGCACGGGGCGAGATAAAGATAAGAACATAAGTCACTGCCACTGCACCCGCGGCAAAGGGCATCATGAGACATTACGGTAAAGAAAAGCTATGAAACATTACGATTACGTTATAGTCGGCAGCGGACTGTTCGGCGCCACGTTCGCCCACTTCGCCCACAAGAACGGCAAGAGCTGCATTGTCATCGACAAGCGCCACCACCTTGGCGGAAACGTCTACTGCGAAGAGATAGAGGGCATCAACGTCCACAAATACGGCGCGCACATCTTCCATACCAACAACAAGGAGGTGTGGCAGTTTGTCAACTCGCTCGCCGAGTTCAACCGCTACACAAACTCTCCCGTGGCAAACTACAAGGGAGAGCTCTACAACCTGCCTTTCAACATGAACACGTTCTACCGCATGTGGGGCGTCACAACTCCCGTAGAGGCACGCCGCAAGATAGAGGAACAGCGCCGGGAGATATCCCTCGAGCTGGGTCTCTCCGCCGGTTGTCCGCCGCGCAACCTCGAAGAGCAGGCTCTCATGCTCGTGGGGCGCGACATATACGAACGTCTCATCAAGGGCTATACCGAGAAGCAGTGGGGACGTAAGTGCACCGAACTTCCGGCACAGATAATAAGGCGCCTGCCCGTATGCTTCGTCTTTGACAACAACTACTTCAACGATTCGTATCAGGGAATACCCATAGGGGGATACAACCGGCTTATTTCCAAACTTCTATGGGGTGCCGACACCATTACGCGCATGGACTTTTTCAACAGGACATCACCCGGTCCCAACATAGAAAACTGGCGTAATCTTGCCGACAAGCTGGTCTTCACGGGCAAGATTGACCAGTATTTCAACTATTGCTACGGCAACCTCGAATACCGCACGGTGCGCTTTGAACATGAAACGCTGGACGTTCCCAACTATCAGGGAAATGCCGTCGTAAACTACACCGAGCGCGAGGTGCCCTATACAAGAATCATAGAACACAAGCACTTCGAGATGTTCGGCGAAGCCGTATACCAGCTTCCCAAGACCGTCATAAGCCGCGAATACAGCACGGAATGGACGGAGGGAATGGAACCTTTCTATCCGGTGAACAACGAGCGCAACAACTCACTGTATCTGCAATACAAGGCACTGGCGGACAACGAGCCTGACGTGATATTCGGCGGAAGGCTTGCCGAATACAAGTACTACGACATGGCACCCGTAGTGGAAAGGGTAATGGACATCTGGCGTAATCCCCTGTGATGCAATACAAACCTTTTATTAAAGAAAAGACGATTATGACAAACATAAAAGAGCGTAAGAACTGGATAGACTGGATGAAAGCCGTCGGAATGCTTATGATTGTATGGGGGCATTGCTTTCCCGACGGCGGGGTAAGCGAGTTTCTGTATGCCTTCAACGTACCGCTGTTCTTCATCATCTCCGGCTATCTCACACGCCGTGAGACTTCCATGGCTGTATGCTGGGACAAGTGCCTGCACAATCTCGTCATCCCGTATTTCATCCTGAGCCTTATAAAGGTTGCCGGATTTATCCTCAAACACCTCGACGACGGGCTTTGGGCATGGTCGCTGTTCGGCGTTACCTTCGGTTTCCATTCCATCAACGGGGCGTCTGGCTGCGGCAACCTGTGGTTTGTCTATGCCCTCATTGTCATAAAGCTTATATTCCAGGTCTTTGTACGCGGGAACAGGAGCATGCTTGCCGTGTGCGTACTGTCGCTCTGCGGTGCCGTTGCCTACAATTATTTTCATGTTGAGATGGCATGGGGCGTTGCCGATGCAATGCTCGCCCTGCCGTTCTTCATGCTCGGCAACCTCGGTTCGTCGGTGCTTAAAGAGCCGTTCAACACCTTCGTCGGCAACATGCGGCGCACTTCTACGGCAGCACGCTGGTGCATGGTTGCAGCTCTTGCGGCGGCAACATATATTATAGGAATATACAACGGAGAGGCTTCCATGTTCATGGGGCAATACGGCAACAGCCTCGCTGTCTTTATCACGGGTGCCGTCACGGGCAGTCTTGCCATACTGATATTATCCGTTCTTCTCGATAAGGTCAGGCTTTCCGTTGTCTCCGTCATATCTGCCGGCTCCATTGTCATACTCGAGTTCCACCGCGAATTTCTTCATCCGGTGATGAAGCTCATAGGCAAGCTCGCCCCCCCTACTTGGCAGGAAGTGATTCTTACGTTCGCCCTTTCCTTGGCGGCAACGCTTGCCTTCGTGCCAATAATAATGATACTGAAACGATATTTCCCCATTGTCTTTGGCAGGAGGGCGCAAAACATTAGGCTATGAGAACAACCGTCAGTCCCGATTACGAACATATACGCGGCTTCATAGCCTCCGTTCCCCTGCTCTTTGACCGCGGCGAGGGCACGCTGCTCTTTTCCGGCCGCAACGAGGTGCGCCTTTTCCGCCACGGCGATGTCTGCCTTGTGGCAAAGCGTTTCAAGCGGCACGACATCGTCAAGCAGGCGATATATACGTTCTTCCGCAAGGACAAGGCACGGCGGGCTTTCGAAAATGCTGCCGCCATACGTGCCCGGGGTTTCGACACTCCTGCGCCGATAGCGTATATCGAGGATATAAGGGGCGGTATGATAAAGCAGGTTTACTATATATGTGAGTATACCGACATGAGACCGGTGCGCGACGAGCTTATCGAAAAGGAGCCGTACAATGCACGTCTTGCTGCAGAATATGCCCGCTTCGTGGCATCGCTTCACCAAAGCGGCATACTGCACCGCGACCTCAACTCCACAAACACGCTCTACCGCTGCGACGGCAACGGCTACAGGTTTCAGCTCATAGACATCAACCGCATGACCTTCTACGACGGCAAGCCGGTGCCCAAGGCGGAACGCATGGAGAACCTCACGCTGCTATGGCGTCCCGACGACATGTACATGGACGTATTGGAAAAATATGCCGCGGCATGCGGCTGGACACCAGAGGACATCGACCGCGCCGTATACGTAAAACTGAGGCACGACCGCCGGTGGACAAGGCGCAAGAAGTTCACGGGGGGATTGAAGGGGATTGGAAGATTATTTAGAAGATTATTTGGAAGTTAAAGAAGTTATGAGGGAAGTTATCGCTCCCTTCGGTCGCTGGGAAGTTAAAGGACAATACCGTGACAAGCAAAACCAAAGGCATAAGCATTTGTCCTTTAACTTCATTAACTTCCCATAACTTCTTTAACTTCCAAAATAATCTTCCAAACAATAATAATAACAACATGAGATACAATGACAAGCAAAACCAAAGACATAAGCATTTGTCTTTTAACTTCATTAACTTCCCATAACTTCTTTAACTTCCCAAAAAAATAATAACAATATGAAATACTTTATCGAAATAGGAACCATCAACAAGGCGAAGCGCGATATTGAGATTATCGCCGGCAGCCTCGGGTATAAAAACCTTACACGCATCAACTTCGGCAACGGGGGCGTTGCACGTTTCTTGACAAAGCTGGTAAGCGTCAGCTCCATCGTCTTCCGCCTGCACCGCGGCGACATGCTCCTTTTGCAATATCCCATGAAGAAGTTCTTCAGGATAGCATCGCTGCTCGCACATCTCAAGGGTGCCGCCGTCGTCACCGTCATACACGACCTCGGTGCGTTCCGCCGCCACAAGCTCACGCCGGAGAAGGAGAACCGCCGGCTTTCTGCCGTCGACGTGCTTATCGTGCACAACCCCACGATGAAACAATATCTTATCGAGAACGGATTTAAGGGAAGGATACAGTGTCTCGAAATATTCGACTTCCTGTCCGACAACACTCCGGCACAGGCAACACTACCGGCAGCGCACCCGTGGCGCATAGCATACGCAGGCAACCTCGGACGCCGCCGCAACGACTTCCTGTATAAGCTTGACGACGTCACGCGCGAGTGGACCCTCGACCTCTACGGCAAGGGCTTTGCACCGGAAGAGTGTTCCAACCCCAACCTGCACTATCACGGCTTCATGCCCTCGGAAGATTTCATCACAAAGGTACAGGCTCACTTCGGAATAGTGTGGGACGGCGACTCCACCGACGAGTGCACCGGGGCATGGGGAGAATATCTCAAGATAAACGACCCGCATAAGACATCGTTCTACCTCCGCGCCGGCATACCCGTCATTGTATGGAGCAAGGCGGCAATGGCGCCGTTCATCACGAAAGAGAATGTCGGCATCGCCGTAAACAGCCTGAAAGACATTGCAGGCATGCTTGCATCGCTCACCGGCGAACGCTATGACGCAATGCGCCGTGCGGCGGCAGAGATGAGCGTAAGGCTCGGCAACGGTCATTACATAACGTCCATGCTCAGCGAGGCTGAGGAATATCTCGGACTATCCGACAAGCATTAAGACAGCTTATGAAAACAATACTGATAATAACACGCGACCCGCTGGTGCACTTCCGCCAGATGAGAAACACCGGCGGCATTACCGACGACGGCGAGTTCCGCTTCGTCATCAACGACACGTCGTGCCGTCCGGACTTTGTTGTGATAAAGGAAAAGGGACTGCGCGTCCCCACTATGTTCGACGTGCCGCGCAGCCATACCATACTGCTCACCGGCGAGCCTTACAGCATATTGTGCTATCCCCGTAAGTTCTGCGCACAGTTCGGCACCGTCCTTGCATGCCAGCCGCAGATTAAGCCCATACCGGGAACCAACGTCATACACACACAGGCAATACTGACATGGTTCGTCGGTGCCACGTTCGAACAGGACGGCACAAACCGCTTCCCGATGAACTATGAGAACATACGCCGCGCAAATCCCGAAAAGACAAAGCTTATATCGGTGATATCGAGCAACAAGGCGTTCTCGCGCGGACATGTCGACCGCCTGCGTTTCATGGAGAAGCTCAAGGAACGTTACGGTGACAAGATAGACATTTACGGACGCGGCAACCGCGGCTTTGCAGACAAGTGGGAGGTGCTGGCGCCATATAAGTATCATATAGTAATAGAAAACTCCACCGGCGACTACTACTGGACGGAGAAGCTTGCCGACTGCTATCTTGCTGGCACATTCCCCATATACCACGGCTGCACCAACATCAGCGACTTCTTCCCCGACAGGGCTTTCGTGCCCGTCGACATCCGCAACTTCGACCGCACCGCCGAGATTATAGACGCCACGCTTGCTGCCGACCTCTACACCGAACGTCAGCAGGAGCTTGCCGTCAGCAAGCAGCTCGTCCTCGACAAGTACAACATGTTCAACTTCATTGCAGAGATATGCCGCGGCATCGGCGATACGAAAGAGGCAGGACCGACTCTCATCAACCCCGCCTCAAAATACTTCTCATGGCACAACTGGTATCTTTACACCATAGGCCGCAACTATTATAAAATGTGCAACTGGGTGAGGAAATGAAGAATGATGAATGAAGAATGAAGAATTTGCTGCCGCCGATGGGTGGCTGATAGGGCTTAAGACTAATAGGACCAATAGGACGAACGGCGGCAGCAAATTCTTCATTCTTCATTCATCATTCTTCATTTCCTCAGTTCCTCAGCCCCTTCATATTTGTAAGAAAAGCCTTGGCACTGCCGAAGCGCAGGAACATGTCGAGGCGCACGGGCACATGGTTGGCATCGTCAGTAACATAGAAGCGCACAATCTCCTTCCATTTTCCCTTCTCCTTCTCTATGTACGACAGCTCTATGCATCGGTATTTTATGCCGTTGTCCGCCTTAACGGTCTTCTTCCCGCGATATTTCAGCATTGCCGGTGCCGTGCCGTTACCGTCGGCAATGGGAAAGCTCACCGTATGACCGGGCTTCCAACCGTCTATGCTGAAGCTTCGGGCACGCAGGAAGATATTCATCATGTCGTAGACACACTCCGGCGACTTATGGTTGCGCACGTCCTTGCGCCCGTCGGAATGCAGCCGCTGCTGACGCAGGTTACACTGCCCTCCCTTGTACGTATACCATATCTCGTCCACGGTATATCGCTTTCCCTCGCGTGCCCCCTTACGGTAGTACAGCGGCACGAGGTCCTGTCCCGAGTAGCACAGCAGCGTGTCGCGCAGCACAAACATGTTATCCACCTTGCCGTTGCCGCGCGTTGTAAGGCTGGCGCGGTATGCAGGCTGTCCCTTGTAGCGGCTCGCCACGGTGGACATGGATGCCGTCCCCGCCTTAACCCACACAAACTTCCAGTTATAATACAGGTTATAAGAAAGAAACTCACCCGACTTAAACGCGGTATTCTTATACGAGCACTGTGCCTCCACCATTACAGGAAGACAAAAAAGAAACAGTGCAGCCATGTTCATCATTCTTTTTCCCATATTCTTTTGTTTAGTATTTTTTATTAGGAGTTAAAGAAGATTTTTTGGAAGTTAAAGAAGTTAAGAAGTTACCGCTCCCTCCGGTCGCTGAGAAGTTAAGACGATACCATGACAAGCATAGACATAAGCATAGGCATTTGTCCTTTAACTTCCTTAACTTCCCATAACTTCCTTAACTTCCAAAAATCTCTCCTTACTCCCTTTACTCCTTACTCCATAATCATTCTTAATTCTTAACTCTTAATTCTTAATTCCTTTGGTCGTTCCTCCTCTTTATCGTCTTCTCCTTGTCAGGCTTCTGCTTCGTTATCGCCAGCGGTTTCTGGCGGTCTCCCGCCCTTTCCAAGGGGTTCCACGAAAGAGAGATGTCCCATTTCGCCTTACACTCTATCCTCTCAAGATAGTAGCACGTCTCCTCGGGCTGCCGTCCGGCGGCATAGTCGCCCGTGTCCCATTTGCCGTTGCCGTTGCTGTCTATGAACATGCGCATGTAATACGTCGCAGGCTTGATATAGAAAAACTCCGCCGTGCCGTCGCTCGTCCTCACGCTCTTCACCACACGGTCCTGCGTGTCGAGCAGCTCCACCACTATCGCGGTGTCCGCCATGCCCTCAACGGTCATTATCAGCGAGCCGAAACTGTCGAGCGTACGCACACGGAAGCCCTTCTTCATCCCGCCGGACACCCTGCCGTATATGTCGGTGAACGCCGCCGAGTCTATCTCCAGGCTATACTCCGTGCCCGGGCGCCACTCTCCCAGCAGCTCGTAAGTACGCGGCTTCCCCTCACGCTCCCTGAATACCATCGGCGAGCGGTACCACAACGTGTCGTGGCGCGAATAAAGATGTATGGCAGCAGTGTCTATGCGCGCCAGCGGCGACGGCATCACCACCGTTATGTTGCGGTCGGGCGCAGGCTCCGACTCTATGTCATATTCGGGCTCAAGAGCCTCTGCGGGCATCTCCGTGAGATACACGTCGCCCCTTTTCCTTGCCTTCTCCTGCATCTTCTGCCACTCCTCGCGCTCACGCTCCATGCGCTTCATGCGCTTCTCGTAAGACTCGCGCGGAAGTATCTCCAAGGTGTCCGTATTGCTCACGAGTGCCCCCAGCGTGTCCGTGCCCATATACCTCACCTCCATGCGCAGCGTGTCGGTGTTTACAAGCGCAGTGTCGCGCAGCCAGTAGGTCACCGTGTCGTTCTTCTCGCTTGCCTCCACCACGAAGGCACCCCTGTCGTCGAAGTTCAGCCCGCGCACCTCCGGCAGCCGGCTGTCGCCGTTGCTGAAGAACAGCGTGAAGGCTTCGGGCTTCTGTCTTTCGCTTTTCAGGAAGTAGCGGTCCGTCTGCACCTCGGTGAAAGCCTTCAGCACGATGTCGTCCGGCAGGAAGTGGGTATATCTCACCGGCACTATCGAGTCTATGTGCAACGAGTCGCGCCACAGCGTGTCCTGCCTCACGTCGGGTTTGCACGCGGGCACTATTATATCGCGCGAGAATGCCAGCATCTCGCTTTTCTGACTGAAAAAATAGTTGTTGTCCATATCCTGCAGGGCATATATGCGATACTGCCCCGGAGCCACGCCCTTCACAATGAAGCGTCCGCGGCTGTCCGTACGCGAGACCCTCAGAAATGGCGTTGTGGTAAATGCCGTGTCGGCAGCCGTAAAAGCCATATCGGGCGTTGTAGGATAAAGCCCCACGAGGATGCCCTTCACCGGTTCAAGGTTCGACGCATCCACAACGCTGCCCGCCACCTCCAACGTATCTATATGGTCGCCTGTAGAGAAGCTGTACGTATAGTTGCCGAGCGGGTTTCCCTCGTTGTTGTCCGATATGGCGTCAGAGAAGTCTATGGTGTACGTCGTCGCTGGCTTCAGCGAGTCTCTCAGCTCCACCACAATCTTCTTCCCCGCCCCCTTTATCTCCGGCATCTCTATCTGCGGCGGCGACACCACCACCTTCTCCGTAGGATTATCCACGGTGATGTATTCGTCGAAATATATCGTCACCTTCTTCGGGCTAACGCCCACCGCCTTGTCGGCAGGCGTGGCACCCACTATGCGCGGCGGTGTCTCGTCATACAGTCCCCCGTCCGGCTGTCCCATCTTGGCACACCCCGCAACGGCAAGGACAAATGCAATTACTATCGAAAACCTATAACTCATAATTTAAGAATTAAGAATTAAGAATTAAGAATTAAGAATTAAGAATTAAGAATTTGCTGCCGCCCATGAAGCTCAAGCCCTATTTTTCTATTGGTTCTATAGCCTCTATTTTCTCTATAGCTTCTATAGCTTCTATTGCCTCTATAGCTTCTATTGCCTCTATAGCTTCTATTGCCTCTATCACCTATAGCCTCATCCCCCTCCCAAGGCGCCAGCAAATTCTTAATTCTTAATTCTTACTTCTTAATTTAAAAAGTTCCTCTATATACTCCCTGCTGTTGCTCAGCCTCGGCACCTTGTGCTGCCCGCCCAGCTTGCCCTTCATTTTCAGCCAGTCGTTGAAAAGGTTCTTGCGGGCGGGTATTATCTCCAAGTGCTGCAAGGTGATGTCCTTGTAACGCTTCGCCTCATAGTCGCTGTTTATGCGCTGAAGCTCGCTGTCGAGCACCCCGGCAAACTTTGCGAGGTCCTCCGGCGGGCGCGAGAACTCTATCAGCCACTGGTGGCGGCACTTCGCATTCTCGTTCATGAACACCGGCGCAGCAGTATACTCCAGCACCTCCGCACCCGTGGCGGCACACGCCGCGGCAAGCCCTTTCTCGGCATTGTCCACTATCAGCTCCTCGCCAAAGGCATTTATGAAGTGCTTCGTGCGCCCCGTTATCACAAACTTATACGGGTTGCGCGACGTAAAGCGCACCGTGTCCCCTATCACATACCGCCACAGTCCGCACGACGTCGATATCAGCATGGCATAGTTCTTGCCCGTCTCCACGCCCCACAGCGGCACCACCGTGGGATTGGGGCTTCCGAACTCGTCCATCGGTATGAACTCATAGAACACGCCGTAGTCGAGCATCAGCATCATCGCCGGGTCGCCCAGGTCGTTCTGCAGCCCGAAGAAGCCCTCGCTGGCATTATACGTCTCCATGTAGTGCATCGACGGCGACGTTATGAGCTGGCGGTACTGCCCGCGGTAGGGCGTGAACGCCACGCCGCCGTGGAAGAACACCTCGAGGTTGGACCACACCTCTTCCAAGTGCGTCTTGCCCGTAAGCTCCATCACGCGCGTCAATACGGAGAGCATCCACGAGGGCACGCCGCTGATGTTCGTCACGTTCTTGCCTAATGTCTCGCGTGCTATGCGGTCGCGCTTCACCTCGAAGTCCGACAGCAGCGCCGTTTCCTTACAAGGTACGCGCACGAGGTTGGCAAGCGGGTTGATGTTTTCTATCAGTATGGCACTGAGGTCGCCCACCAGGCTGTCCGCCGCCCCGTAGTTTGCCGCGTGGCTGCCGCCCAGTATCAGGCTGCGCCCGTCGAATATGCGGCTCCGGGGATTGGACATAAGGTACATGGCAACGGCATCCCTGCCCCCCGCATAGTGGATGTTGCGCAGGCCCTCCGCGCTCACGGGTATGAACTTGCTCTTGTCGTTCGTCGTGCCCGACGACTTTGCGAACCACCTTACGCGCCCCTTCCACAGCACGTCACTCTCGCCGTGGCGCATGCGGTCGATGTCGCCCTTCAGCTCCTCGTATGTGTTTACGGGCACGTTTGCGGCAAAGCCGTCATAGTCTTTTATCTTGCTGAAGAAATGCTCCTTTCCGTACTTGGTGTCCATGGCTTGCGCCACGAGATAACGCAGCACCCTTGCCTGAAGCTCTTCCGCCTCATTGAAGTGCCGTTTCAGTTCCCTCTGCCTCGGCAGGAAGAACATGCTTGCTATACTTGTCAGACTCATATATATAAATGTCTTTTTTACCTGTTTTATTGATAATGCAAATCGGGCGCAGGAGCATGTGTCAAATTTCAATTCTTCCAGTCTGTATGTGTCTATTTTCAATTCCTCCAATCTGTAGGGACATTTTTTTCACTTCGTTCAACAACACGTCTTGTAAATGTCCGCCAAACAGCCATTGAACATCATTATGTTACAAACAGACTTAGTGCCGTATGAGCATTTTGACACACCTCCCTGCCGAGATGCAGCTTATCTTATAAGCTTATGCAAAAATAGCCCAAACTTTTGTAAACGGGGAAAGTTTTAGATAATTTATAATTTATAATTCACAATTCATAATTAACATGAGTTCGATGAATAATACAAACCACCCCTGCCCCTCCTTTGAAAAAGGCGGGGACGCGTTGTAAAGGAATTGGATAAAGTATTATGGGAGTTAAAGAAGTTATGAGAAGTTAGAGGAAGTTAAAGGACAAATGCTTATGTCTATGCTTGTCATGGTATCGTCTTAACTTCTCAGCGACCGAAGGGAGCGGTAACTTCTTAACTTCTTTAACTCCTAAAAAAAACTTCTTTAACTCCTAAAAAATCTTCTTTAACTCCTAATAAACAATTGTCAACTAAAACAAGAATTACAGCAAGACATTTTCGTTTTTATTGACTGTTTGCCTTAGCAAAATAGAGAGAAAAGGTGCACAAAAACGGAGAAATGTGCAGGAAAATGGACTCGTATGGAGGCAGTGGGACACAAGTTGCATGGTTGCAGACGGTGTTTTTCATTGTTTTTGGAGTGTTGTTTGCGGGAAAAACACCTTCCGGCAGCGGTAATATTTGTGTGTTTATGCAACTTTGGAGTATTGGTTATGCGGCAAGGAAGTATTAATTATGTGATAAGGATATATTAATTAGGTAACAAGGAAGTATTAATTAGGTAGTAAGGATATATTAAATATCGAATAAGGAAGTATTAAATGCGTGACAAGGAAGTATTAAATGCGAGGTAAGGAGATATTAAATAACGTGAGTTCGACGATTTGTATCAACCCTGCAGGTTATTAATAAACTTCCTCTTATGTTCGGACGGATTTGCAATCCGTTCGCATGTGCAGGTTGGAAACGACAAAGAATATAGCGAGTGAAGGCATTTGAAATGCCTGTGGATTGCGAATACATTAATAATTGAATATTGAATGCGTGCGGATTGCAAATCCGCACGAACGTGAGGCAGGAGTGGTTTGTAGTATAACAAGAAAGATATATTCGTCGAACTTACGTTAAATATGTAAGAAAGGCTTTTTGTTGCCATTTTATGGCATTTGGCATGTCGTAAAATACTTATAAGAAGCATATATACGTTTTTTGTTTTTTAGGAGGGTGATGCACATTTTTTGCGGGAAGGGCAAAGGAAATGTTAACGGGACAATTAACAAGAGTTAATTTTTAATTATCCCCAGCCCCACAGGCGGCAGCAAATTGGCTTTCCCTTCGGTCGCCGAACGTTGTTTCTTCATTCTCCCCATTCCCATCATCCCTATCTGTGTCCCAGTCCCACCAATCTTATTAGTCCTATTACTCCCATCAGTCTTATTAGCCCCACCAATCTTATTAGCCCTATCAGCCCTATCAGCCCTATCAATCTCATTACCCCAAGCCAGCCACAAGCAGCAGAAAATTCTTAATTCTTAACTCTTAATTCTTAATTCCTAACTCTCTTCCATGGGCGGCAGCAAATTCTTCATTCTTCATTCATCATTCTTCATTTAAACATCTCCTCCGCAATCGTTTTCGTTATTTTATGTAAAAAATAACATGATTATTTGACATGATATACATGAATTTTGTAATTTAGCACCCGAAAACGATAAAACATGTAATTATTTCAAAAAAATAAACAACTAAAAAACTATTCCCTGAATAGAATAATACCATAAGAAGACGACAACTTATAACACTGTACTTAAAACTAAAAACAGTCACGCTCTTGTCCCTTTAAACAGAGGACAGAAACGGTGCGGGGCACAAACAACTCCCCGCACCATTATTTCCCCTAAGAAAACAACGGCACAGACCTGCACGTCACGGCATAAGCACCGCAAAATACGGCAACCGCAGTGCAGACTCACAATACAAGCATAATTAAGTAATTAAAAATAAACAACTAAAATCCTTTTAAACAAATGAAAACTTTTTACAACAATTTAATCCCGCCGACAGCGGGACGACGGAAAGGGTGTAAAAGTCTTTTAAGGCTTCTCACCCTTTTTGTGATGTGCTTAGTGACTGGAGGCACTATGGCGCAAGCTGGTACCAGCAATGAACTCTATAAGGAATTTACATGTAATACAACAAATGGTGATTTTAAAGAAACAGGACAAACAACTTCAACAAAAGATCCTATTACAGTAGAAAAAAAAGAAGCTTGGGTCGGTCAAAACATAGATTATCTCCAATTAGCTAAAGATAATTCTTTTACTATTTCTGCTACAACTGGTAATACTATAACTAAGGTTGTAATAAACGCAGGACCAAGTGGTGGTATTAAAGATAGAACCATCACCGGGACCGGCACTGCTGGTGTTAGTGGTATGGATGAAAAAACCTCATTTGAGGCTACATCATGGAACAACACTTCTGTTGTTATAAATTGTAATATAGGAGATAAAGTGCGTGTTAAGAAGATTACCGTTTATTACACTTCAACCACGCCACCTCCTTCGTATACCGTCACCGCCTCGGGACCAACAGAGTCAGTAAACGTTAACACGGACTTTAATTTGACAGCCGCGGTTAGCAACGGCACCGCAACTTCTTATGAGTGGTTCAAATCAACAACTGAAACAGGAACTTATAACTCCATCGGAACCACAACAAGCGCATCTTACACAACAAATGAGACAATAGCCGGAACTTACTATTACTATTGTGAGGCTACTATAGATGATAATAGCACACCAGTAAAATCTAACGTTGTTACCATTAATATTATTAATGTTGTTACCAAGAAAGACGTTACTCTCTCTGCAACCGACCTTACTCTTACTGAAGGCGAGACAGGCAAGAGCACTATAACCTCTACCCCTATTATCGAAGGCATTACATATACTTATACTTCCGGCAACGAAAGCGTTGCAAAGGTAGCAACAGACGGAACAGTTACAGCTGTAGCTGAAGGCACCGCCGTTATCACTGTTAAATATGCAGGCAATAACGAATATAAAGAAGCAACAACAACGTTTAATGTAACGGTTAATAAGAAGGCTGTTGTTGGTGGAACATCTTATACTTTCAAGTGTAATGATGGCACAAATAGTTTTAACGTGTCAACTACAACTCTGGAAAATGATGACAAGAGTATTACAGCCACGTTCTCTAAAATCGACGGTTCAGGTACCACATCTATTAAATTCAAGAGCAGCACACTGACTATTACATCTAAGACAAAGAAAATAACAAAGGTTGTAATTGTAGGTGGTGATGGTAGTAGTAACTATAAGAAATACACAGCTGAAATTACCAGTGTAAATCTCTCAGGCTCTTTAGGAAGTAGTGCTACTAAACAACCTGTAAAATGTAGTTCTTGGGCAGATAATGAAGTCGTGATATCTTTGGGAAATAACAGCAATAACACGTACGTACACACGGTAACGGTTTATTACGAAGACGGCACACCCACAGCTCCCGTATTCACAACACAGCCGGAGGCAACAACTACATTGGCTCTTGGACAAGAACTGACACTTACCGCAGAGGCAAGCGGTACTCCTACACCGACATACCAGTGGTATAAGAACAATACTAGGTCAACAGAAGGCGCTGAAGTAATTGAAGGCGCTACAGAGAAGACTTATACAGCAACACAGGAGGCAACAGGCACAACTTATTACTATTGTGTTGCAACAAACTCTCAGGGCTACGCAACTTCTGACTTCGCTGAAGTTATAGTAGAGAAGAGCGAACTGAAACTTATCGGTCAGGACCACACCTTTGCCATTAACGACGGCACAAAGAAATTGGATATCGTTGCAAGTTATGGCGGTGAAGTAGTAGAGAATATTACCCTTGAATACAAGAGCGATAACACAAGTGTTGCTGAAATTGATGTCAATACCGGAATTGTAACACCAAAGTCTGTAGGTAAAGCCAATATTACAGTAACCTTTGCAGGTAATGATAAATACAAGCCGGCAGAACTAACGGTTGCTGTTACTATAACACAAGGTGCCGCTAAGCCTATCATAAAGGTTACATCGGATGGAGAAGGTAAAAATATAGTTGAAAACTATACAGAAGAGAATCCTTATGACAAGGATGAACTTTATGTATGGTTGGAGAAGCCTGCAGACTTTGCAGACAGCAAGTATGAGATACATTATTCTATAGACAACTCAAAACTTGACAAAACTTGGAATGGTACTCCAGAACATCGTACACAGACTACTTATATCTATGCACAGATATATAACAAGAGCACTAAGAAGCCTGAAGGCGAAATTCTTGAAATACCAATCCGCTTCAACTTCACTCTGCTGGCTGCATTTGGTTCAAAGGACAATGGTAGGATTATAGACCCAGGTTTCCAACGCATGTTAACGACTGCAGATGATATTAAAAAACCTTATATTATTGCAACGTTCGGAAGCAAGGGTGACGACCAAAAAAACAGCGATGGCGGTGTATGGCTCGGTGTATCAAAGGATGTGACAATGGGTAATTCGGAGATTTCCGGATATGAGTATGTTGCAAGAGGAAACTTTGACGCCAAGGGCGAAGGTGACGCACAGTTTGCAGGCAACAGCATGGAAGAACCCTTGATAGAAGCCGACGCTAAATATTATATGGAAGAGTCTTCGGACAACGGTACATTCAAGATACCTGTTTCGGGTGCTTATGTTATGTTTGAACCGAAGGTGGGCGGTACGGTAAATGTTATCCTGCGTCAGAACGGTATCATCGCAAAGGAAAAAGACCCCAACTGGGCTGTAATGAGAATGCGTCCGATATTTGTTTGCGACGAGACAGGCAAAGTGCATGAAGACGTAAGGGCAATGATAAGCACCAACAGCCAGATGAACAAAGAAATCTTCAAGTTTGGCAATACAGCCTTCAAGGCGGACAATGGTGCCAACCCGCAGACTGTAGAGCAGTCGGAGGCTAACCTCAAACTGTATCAGCAGATGGTGTATGCTGCAGGTCACAGCGACTGCACAATAGAATACAGCAACAATGGCATGAGTGCATCTGTGAAAGATGCAAGCGGCAACGAAGTTTCTGACGATGCACTTAAGACATACTGGAAAGGCGATGCTGCGACACAGGTTACAAAGAACATTCTGCACAAGTATGGCAAAGGATGGATTACACTATCCAAGGCTTACGTAAGATATTCATTCGATGTAGAGCCGGGTAAGACATACTTCATCATGGGACATGTAACTAAGGTTGGTGCCTGCGGTTATTCGTTCAAGAGACGTGTAAGAAGCGATGAAGTTTGGACTGAAGTCATGAATAAAGAGGAACGCAACATAAGTATTAATGAAAACGGAACTAACCTTCCTGCTGCTGTTGATAAGGATACCAATACTGGAATAACAGGCGTAAACGTAACGCTTAACCGTACATTCCACAAAGGAGTATGGACAACTCTCGTGCTGCCGTTCAGCGTCAGCCCGTATACATTGGCTGAGACATTCGGTGAAGGCACAGAAGTGCTGCATTTCGGCGAGGTTGACGGCTCAACGCTTAATCTTGTAAAGCATCATCATCAGATGATAGTAGCCGGAACGCCGGTACTTATCAGACCTAAAGGAGAGTTCAGTGCTACAGATGTTATCAATAACGTGACATTCAAAAATGTATCTTACAATCCCGGAACTCCCATTAAGGAGATGACTGGTGGCGGTTGGAAGATTACCGGTTCGTATGTTCAGGCAAACATGCCGGCTAACAGCTATTACGTAGGTTACAAGGCTGACGGTACGGGCAACAATGTTTACCTCTCAACGAAAGTCAAGACAATGAACGGCACACGTGCATGGTTCGAACGCTATGACACATCGGCTCCAGCAAAACTCACAAGTTTCAGCATCGACGGTGTTGAAGATAACACAACGACAGATATTGACTCTATACTGACCGAGACAGAAGACCGCAATGCCGACAATGCTACCGTATACAACCTGAACGGACAGGTAGTAAGCAACAACGGCACAGACGGACTTGCAAACGGTATATACATTATGAATGGTAAAAAAATCATCATTAAGTAATCATAAAAGACAGAAACCATGAGGAATATATATATTAAACCAAGTATAGAATTGGTAAATGTTGACGTAGAGACATTATTACAGACAGTATCCAAACTCCATCCAAGTGATTATAAAGGGAACGACTTATCTGATGTGAATTTGGATATAGACAACAAAAATGGTGATGACGAAGACATATTATGTACAAAACCCAACAATCCCAACCTTTGGGACGACGAAGAATGGTAAGATAATTTAAATCTGAATACAAGCAAATCCGGCATGCCTGCCCCGCAGCGCATGCCGGATTGCTTTTTGTGTTAACGACATATACATTATAATATAGTGGGGAAGCAACAAAGAAAAAACATCATTACTATAATGATGAAACTTGCTAATATTAATATCATTATTTAATGTTACTTTAGCACTTTTTAAAGTGTTTCCTTTGCAATAGATAAAAATTATATTATCTTTGTACGCTGATTATGAGGACTATATCTGATTTCAATTGGATAAACATCATATATGTTATCTTTTGGGGTGTCATCTCTTTTATATCATCTTTTACTGGTATATTGGACTGGAACTGTGAGCAGGTTGTATCAAAGAATTTGCTTAATGATGTCTTTACCCCTTTGTTTATTTGGATTATAGCCTTCTTTGGTGATTACCTTTACAATGTGTTCTCTTTGAAAAAAGAGACACAGATATTGGATGAGAATTGGACTAAATTATCATATATACTGGTAGAGGTTCTGTTTATCATACTACTTCTGAGCATTCATATCAAGGATAATTCCGGCAGGATATTTTGTATGATTGTAATGTATCTGTGTATGATGGGGCTGAAGACATCTTCATTATATGTGGTTTGTCTTCGTCAAAAAATAGAAGCGGTATAAATATAATATGAGTGGCATGATACTATACATGGCAATATCGGCATTTTTTATCTATTTCGTGATAAAAATCGTTACTTCCAATCGCACAGAGTATGTAAAATGTGCGTTTGCGGGAGCTTATGATGGCAGCGAAACGGTTATATCTGTTCCCAAAGACAGAAATAAGACGATTTATACGGAAGGTGAGTCGGTTGTTGATTTATCAAAGTATGACAAATTCTATATCTCCGGTCATTCTTTGGAAAAAGTCGGACTGCCTGATAAAGCATTTGTATATACTCTACCTTTGGGTAATGAGGATATATATTCTATATGCAACCGCTTTGTTATATTCAAATATGACAATAAACGCTTGGCAGAAGAACATCCTGAGATAACCAATCCTGTGGACGGGTATAAGGCGCGCAAGGCTGTAACCATATTCAGAAGAAACCTAAGCGAGGATGATTTCAAAAAAAAGATTGCCAATATACTTTCTTCCGATACAGACATCAAAGATGTGGAAAGTTGTGCGGAGCATTTATGGAAGAAATATTCTTTTGCATCTGATTTTTATAAAAATGAGAAAGATTTGATAATTTCCATTACATACAAGAAAGGAGAATGCAAAGATTATTCTTTCCATTCCTTAAGTTTCCTTCACGGAGTGGTTAAATACAAGTCTGCCTAATATAAGAAGAAGCTAAAGGACACTGTCCAAAATAAAGTAAAGAATCTGCTCAAGCCATATTAGACCTATCGGTCTCATTAGCCTTATCAGCCCTATTAACCACCCATGGACGGCAGCAAATTCTTAATTCTTAATTCATAATTCTTAATTCTTAACTCTTCCTTGTATATTTGCACCATGAATAATATAAAGACAGGTGTTGTCATATCAACGTACAACAACCCGGAATGGCTTGAGAAGACACTTTGGGGATATATGGCGCAGGAGCGCAAGGCGGATGAGATTGTCATTGCCGATGACGGATCGCGCGAAGATACACGACGGCTTATAGAACGATATAAGGAGTTTTTGCCCATAAAGCATGTGTGGCATGAGGATGACGGCTTCAGAAAGACGAAAATTCTTAACGAGGCGCTGAAGGTTGCCACGGCAGACTATCTTATCTTTACTGATCAGGACTGTGTTCCGCGGCGCGACTTCATCGCCACCCACCTGCGTTATGCCCGCAAGGGCTGCTTCCTGTCGGGCGGTTACTTCCGCCTGCCGATGTCCATAAGCCGTAAAATGACGCATGAGGACATAGACAACGGTCTGCCTTTCAGCATAGAATGGCTTAGGTCGCAAGGCTTGAAACTGTCCTTCAAGTGCACCAAGCTTGTACACAACAGCTTCTTCTCTGCTTTCATGAATGCCGTAACGCCCACAAAGGCGACGTGGAACGGCATGAATTCCTCGGGCTGGCGCAGCGACCTGATTGCCGCAAACGGCTTTGACGAGCGCATGAGATACGGCGGCGAGGACCGCGAACTGGGCGAACGCCTGTTCAACTGCGGCATCCGCTCAAGGCAGATACGCTACAGCGCCATCGTTGTTCACCTCGACCACAGCCGCCCTTACGTCAACAACGAGGCGTGGCAGCTCAATAATGCAATAAGGAAGGAAACAAGAAGAAAGGGGCTGAAGAGGACGGGGTTTGGAATTCCAAACTCGTCATTCGTAATTCCAAATTCGTAATTCATAATTCTCTATACGGCTTATCAAGGTCAAGATAATAGAAGTTATGCTGAAACTCGGTGCCTTTCGGTGGCGGTGTCATATAATTGCCGTACATCTTCGTAAGCATCTCATCATATTTTTCCACGCCAAGAAGAGTGCGTCCTTCGAACATATACGGTGTAGGCTTGCCGTACACGTCCTTGGTGACGATGCTGCGGAAGCCGTCGTCAAAGCACAGCACATAGCGGCTGCTGTCAAAGTCGTACTTTAGGAGATGACGTCTGATGCTCCGCTGCAATCCCTCAACGGTGAACAGGCGGCGGCACAAAAGCGGAATCCAGCTGCTCGGTCCGTGCCCGTGGCGGTACGGGTCGCGGTAAGTGAAGTACAAAAGCTTGCACAACCACTTGTATTTATTCACGCGCAGACGCTGGCGCAGACGGCTGTCGGGCATGCCGTCAACAGGAAACACATCCACATACACCCCACCGACATAGCGCAGATGGGCATGTTCTATCAGCGTTGTATGCGCATCCTGTATCTTTGCGAACGGCTGCGGATAATGGCTCTCGTTCTCGCCGCATATCATCTCGTATCTTTCCGGCATCCACTCACGCCAATGGCTTATCAGCATGTCATAGTCCTTGTGCGGCATGCAGACATCCGCATCGTCGTCCCACGGAATGAAACCCTTGTGGCGGACGGCACCGAGCATTGTCCCCGCAATGATGTAATAGCGCAGGTTATGCTCACGGCACACCCTGTCTATGACACACAATATTTCAAGCATCCTGGCGTGCAGGTCTTTAAGATTATACTCTACCATTCTTCAACTATAACGAATTTACGATGTTGCGTTCGGCATATTCAAGGTCGTCGGCATCGTCTATCTCATACCACTTAACGTCATGGGCATTCAGAACATGTACCGGCATGACGCTTTGCGACATCGACAACAGCTCATACTCATATCCCAGCTTCGGTTTCTCTGCAGCAATGGCACCGTAGTCGCGGCACATCACGGCAAAGAAACCTGCCGACAGCTTGTGCATTCCCACCAGTTCGCCAGCCGCGTTCACCGCCGTCTTGTCCGTGGAACAGTTCGTCAGCCGTCCTGTACCGTCGTGCTCAACATAGTACTGGTCCTGAAACTTTGTCACGGGAGTAATGAGCATCACGTCAGGATGCGGGTCGTCGAGAAGCTCCGTCACGGCGTTGCGGCTGTAGATTATGTCCGACTCGAGCAGCAGGAAATCATCATCGCCTATCGCCTCACGGCAGTTGTAAAGCGTGTACATGCTGTTCGTCGAAGCATATTTCACGCTGTAAACGCACTCCACCTGCGGATATCTCTCCGCCAGACGCTCATAAGCCTCCTTCTTATATCCCGTGCCAATGATGATGCGGGTGATGCCGCACGACAGAAGTGTCTCTATGGAACGCACCACCATAGCGATGCCTCCCACCTCGATGAAGCCCTTGGGCATGCTCTCCGTCATCTTTCCGAAGCGGCTGCCAAGCCCTGCCGCCATGATAACTGCCGTCCTTACCATCACTTGTCGTATTTTACCGGTATGCCTATGCCATTCTCTTCAAGTGCCTCGCGCAGCGTGCGGAAGAAAGCCCTGATGTCTTCCGGCACAATGGCACCCAATGAGCAGAGACGGAATGTGTCCGTGGTGCTTATCTTTCCGGGATATATCGTGAAGCCGCGGTCATAGCAATAGTCATGCACACGGTCGAAGTCCCAGTTCTCATCATCGGGATATTTCACCGATACCACCAGCCCCGACTGTATGTCGCGCCTTATCACGTCCTTGAAGCCAAGCGCGTCCAAGCCCTCGTGTATTGCCTCGAACACCTCACGGTGGCGGCGGAACTTCGCCTCCTCGCCTTCCTCCCAGTATTCTTTAAGAGCCTGTATGGTAGAGTATATCGTCTGTACGGGCGGCGTGAAGTGCATCTGCCCCGTCTTCTCGAAATAGTCGTATTGCAGGAACAGGTTGCAGTAGTACGAGCGCTTGGGATATTCTGCCGACTGCTCTATTATCTTCCTGTCGCCGATGACGAACGACAGTCCCGTCATTGCCATAAGCCCTTTCTGTGCCGAAGCCATGCAGAAATCGACATTGTCTTTCACCATGTCGAACGGTATCATGCCGAGCGACGACGTCGTATCCACAACGAATATTGCCCCGCGGGCATGTGCCATGGCACCTATCTCGCGTATAGGGTTCAGTATTCCCGTGCCCGTCTCGTGGTGCGTGGTATAAACAAGGGCTATGTCGGGATTATTGTCGAGCGTGCTCTTCACCTCGTCGAGGCTTGGCACATCGAACACCGACGACTTGAGGTTGATGTGCGGCATGCCGTAATACTGGCACACCTCCACTGCCCTTGAGCTATATGCGCCGTTGTTGACGACAAGTATCTTCTTGCCCTCCGGCAGCAGAGAGTTAAGGCAAACGTCGATGTTTATCGTTCCCGAGCCGGTGAACAACACTGCCGTGTGCCGCTGCGGGTCGCCATGTGCCACCTTTACAAGGTCTTCGCGCAAGCCTTTCATCATGTCGGCAAACTCTTTTTCGCGAGGGCAGATGTCAGGAACGACCTGCGCCATCTTCACCGTGTCCGTTGTCGTTGCCGGACCGGGGTTGAGCAATATGTTTCTTTTTATGTTCATTGTTGTTAGTGTTATGGGGGGCTATAGTAGCTATAGAGGCTATAGAAGCTATAGATACTATAGAAAAATTATAGCCCCGGTTATTCTTCTTCCAAAAAACTCATCAGCGCCTCCTTGTTCTCCACAGGCGTGGTTGTCGGGCGTCCGAGGTCGTCGCGCGAGCCTTTCTTAACCTTTATCTCCAGCAGCAGGGGAGCAGGGAGAGTTGTCAGGGTTGGCAATATGGCGTCAAGCTCACTGCGCGTGGCTACGCTCATCACCGTCTTGTAGCCGCATCCTGCGGCAATTTTCGGCAGGTCTATGCCAAAGCCAATGGTGGGCTGCCCGCCCACGGAGTCGTGCGCGCCGTTGTTGAAAACGATATGATAGAAGTTCCCGGGCAACATGCTTGCCACTATGCCCATGCCGCCCATGTGCATTATGGCGGCACCGTCGCCGTCGAAACAATACACGTTGCGCTCCGGACGGTTCAAGGCTATGCCCAGCGCTATCTGCGACGCATGCCCCATGGAGCCTACCGTGAGGAAGTCGCGGATGTGCCCCTCGCCCGTTGCCGTGCGGTGCTCGAACAGCTCACGCGATATCTTTCCCGTCGTAGACACAACTATGTCCTTCACGTCCATGGCACCGGCAACAGCCTTTATCGCCTCCTCGCGCTCCATTGTGTACGGGTTGTGCGTGCCGTTCTGCAACTTATACTTGCCGAAAGTGCCTTTCTTCACAACAAGTGCAAAAGCCCTGCCCGTTTCCTTCATATATCTCACGCCGCCGGCAAGCTGCTTCTCCAGCTCCGCCTCGTCGCCGCTCATTATCTCATGCCTTATCTCCATTGCATCGAGCAGCGGCAGCGTGGTCTTTCCCTGCTTCACATGCTGCGGCTCGTCGTGCACTCCCGGCTCTCCGCGCCAGCCTATCACCAGCAGCACCGGTATGCGGTACACGTCGCTGTCGGTCAGCGACATAAGCGGGTTGACCGTATTTCCCAGTCCCGAGTTCTGCATGTACACCACGGGGATGTTGCCCGTGGCGAGATGATAACCCGCCGCCAGCCCCACGGCACCGCCCTCGTTGGCAGCTATGATGTTGTTCTTTCTGTCCGCATGGTCCGTTATGTATGCGCAGATATCCTTCAGGAGCGAGTCGGGCACGCCCGTATAAAAGTCGATGCCCATGCCCCTCAGCGTGTTGTAGAAATATTCAGGACGTATCATCACTTTGTTCCCGGTATTAGTTCAAGAATTTGTTTTATCGGCATGCAGATAGGATTTGCCTCGAGCGAGCGCTCGTTGCGCAGTATGGTCTCGGCACACTGCACCATTGCCGGATAGGCGGCGCGCAGCATGTGGTTGGCATATATCACCACGTTCACGCCCCACTGCGCCAGCTCCTCCTCCTTTATGTGGTTGTAGGTTGTGGGCACCACCACTATGGGAACTGCCGGATGTGCCTTGCGGAACTCCATGCAGAACGCCTTTATGTCATCGCCCGTCTTCTCCTTGCTGTGTATCATCACGCCGTCGGCGCCGGCATCAACGTATGCATATGCCCTTTCGAGCGCGTCTTCCACCGTGTGTCCGGCAATAAGGCTCTCTATGCGTGCTATTATCATGAAGTCTTTTGTCACCTGAGCCTCCTTGCCCATGCGTATCTTATGGCAGAAGCCCTCTATCGAGTCCTGCATCTGCACCGCCTCGGTGCCGAAGAGCGAGTTTTTCTTCAGCCCCACCTTGTCTTCTATGATGATAGCCGATATGCCGTTGCGCTCGAGCGTCCGCACGGTAAAGACAAAGTGCTCGGGCTTGCCGCCCGTGTCGCCGTCGTATATTATCGGCTTGGTGGTGCACTCGAGGATGTTGTTGAGGTCCTGCATGCGCGTCGTCAGGTCCACCGCCTCGATGTCGGGCTTGCCCTTCGATGTGGAGTCGGTGAGGCTGCTCGACCACATCCCGTCGAACGACGACTTCTTCAGTCCGTTCTCAATCTCGGTGTTCTCTATTATCAGTCCGCTCAACCCGTCGTGCGCCTCCATAATCCTTACTATGGGCTTGGCGGCGATGAAACGCCTGAGCGACTTCAGGCGCACGTCGGGCGTGGTGCCTATCGCCTGCAGCTCACGGGCGAGCGAAGACGAGTTGATGCCGTGCGTATAAGGTATCTCTATGACCTGTCCGCCCCACTCCTTCACAGCCTCGAACACCTCGGCGCGCAGTTCCTGCTCCGGTCCGGTCTTCCAGTCGTCGCCATGGATGATGAAGTCGGGCTTGTACTTGCGCAGGTTGGGCACATAGCTCCACTCGTCCTGCGGCACGATGTGCGCCACTCCCTTTATGTTCTCCACCACCTGACGGCGCTGCTCATACGTCATATACGGCAGACGGCGGTGCGCCGCAATCGCCTTGTCCGTGAAAAGACCAACCGTAAGGTCGCCGTATCCGGCTCCCTCGGTGATTATGTTTATCAGTCCCGGGTGCATGATATCGCCTATCATGCCCAAATATACACTTTTGCTCATTATATTGTTGTTTTTAGTTTTTCGGAGAACTCGGAGAGCTCGGAGGTCTCAGAGGTCTCTGAGAACCCTGAGATTTCTCAAGAAAATTTCTTCCATAGCCTGCGCCATGCCGAGCGCCTGTATTCCGCCCTCACCTCCGGCAGCAGCTCGCGGTAGCTCCTCTCCGTGTCCAGGACAAGCCCGCCGTGCATGCTCGGCGCCATTATGGGCGTCATATAGTCGTCGCCGAACTCGCCCCGCAGGAACTCGTCGTAACGTTTGGGCGCAGGTATCTTCATGTCCTCGAAGTCGAGCCACACCGTCTCGTCGAGGATGCCCTTGTCAAAGACGTGCCTGTCGCCGCTCATCGTAAGCTCCGCCACCTTGCCGGTATCATCCCACACGGTCTCGCGCAGCACGTCTTCCGACTGCCTATAGATGTCCTGCCAGCTGCGGCTCCTCAGCATGCGGCGTGCCTTAAGCTTGCGGAACACCTGTCCGAGCCTGCCCGAATACACCACGTTCATGTTTACCGCCTTTAGCAGCTTGCGCGGATATGCGCTTCTCTTCAGTATGCTGTCGAGCCGCGCGCCCCTGCCCTCGGGCGGTACGGCGTCCACGACGAATATGTCTATGAATATCCCCTGGTTGAACGGCTGGTACGAGTCGGAAGGACGTATCGCCGCCGTCGAGCTGTTGCGGAACTGCGCATGGGCGCGGTAATAGCCGGTGTCCGTATATGCCGTCTGCAAGAAGTAGGGATGGCGGAACTGACTGTTGCCTATCATGTTCATGCGGTCGTAGTCTTCGCGCGGCATCATCAGGTCCACGTCGTCATCCCACGGTATGAAGCCCTTGTGCCTCACCGCGCCCAAGAGCGTGCCGCCCTCAGCCCAGCACCGCAGCCCGTTGCGCCGGCAGAAGCCGAGAAACTCTCTCAGCAGGTCCAGCTCCACAGCCCACACTTTCTTCATTTCCGCCGTGACACGATATCCGTCCCGGTCTTCCTCTTCCATGTTGAATGCCATTTCCGTATGCAGGTTTATGTCCCCTCCAGCCGCCTGTGCCGCCTTATCAGCCGCCGCGCGGCAGCGGGAACGATATTAAGCTACAAAGGTACATATTTTATTATTAATTCTAAAAATATGTGTATTATTTTTCATTTATCACCGTCTTGCAGCCCCCGTGCCAGCCTCCGCCAGCGCCGTCGGCGGGACATGCCGCCGCAGGAGGAGACCTTTCGCGCTCCAGGAGGCGGCGTTTCAGCCCCTGAAAGACGACCTTTTGGAAGCCAAGAAGCCGCCTTTTACAAGTCAAAAGGTATCGTCTTGATTTTCAATACGTTATAAATGCCGTTCCAAAACCTCTTTTCCGGCATCCGGACCCGTGCCGCAGGCATCGTTTTTGGGCTTCCGGCGGTGATTTGAAAGTACCTGTTTTGACATACATCAAGTAAACAACAATGATATGAAAAAAGTGCGGAAATATTCTTGTGTGCGCACACAAAAGTTGCTAATTTTGCATCGTGTTCGTGAGAATACTTGTTTTTCATAGGTTAGTAGTTTGATAGATTTAAGGTAAAGATTATGTTATTAGATTTAGAGACGGAGATTTTGATTGTTTCTGTTATCGTAATGACGGTTGTCAATATAATAGCATTGGTAAACACAAATATCCGTTAACGTATTCAGGAGGCCGGTATGAGTGATTCATGTCGTCCTCTTTTTTATCCCCGCAAGCCAGCACAGACACCCCTACATACATTTTCTGCCGCCCGGCACCGCTGCTGCCACCGCCGTGGCGGCACTTCACGCTCATTGCACGCGGACGCCGCACGACAGCACGGTCTTTGCATCCCAGCGGCTTTGCGTTTAATTAAAAAAGCGTAATTAACTCATGTTTTATATAATAAAGTACTGAAAAGGCGTTCTTTTTGCAGAATTCTGTTTAAATTTGCAGCTAAAAATAAAATTATCAAAGAATGAAAAGGATACTCTTACCTTTCGTAATATTGTTTTCGGTAATATTTCTTTGTGCCTCCTGTCTTGACGATGAAAACGACACGGAGTTCATCTTTGCCGACGACACGGCAATCTCGGCATTCTCTCTCGGAACGCTCAACAGGTATACCACAGTGAAGTCGTCCACTGGCGAAGACAGCACCGTGGTGGTTGCAGTGACGGGCAGCAAATATAAATTCTACATCGACCAGATAAAGCGCGAGATATACAACGCCGACTCACTGCCCGTGGGAACGGACAACAAGCACGTGGTGTGCGAGATTACGAGCAAGAACTCGGGCGTGATAGTGATAAAGGACATTGACAGCGACACGCTGAGATACTACAGCAGCAGCGACTCGATAGACTTCTCGGAGCCGCGCGAGATTTCAGTATTCGACATGGCGGGCACGGGCAGGCGCACATACAAGGTGAGCGTGAATGTGCACAAGGAGCATGAGGACACCGTATACTGGAACATGATGGGCACGGAACCGGAGCTTGCACGGCTCACGGCAATGAAGGCGGTTGAGAACAACGGCAGGATATTCGTATTCGGAACAGACGGCAGAAGCACGCAGATTTATTATACGGATGCGGCAGACGGACACTCATGGACACCGGCAACACCAAACTTCAACATGATTATAGAGTCTGCCGACTACAGCAACGTAGCCGTGAAAGACGGCATGATATACATGCTCTGCGGCAGGCAGCTGCTTAAATCTGCCGACGCACAGACGTGGGAAAAGGTCTCCGACGTTTCCGGCGTGGCGCGCCTTGTAGGCGCAGGCAGCCGCAGACTGTACGCGCTCGACGGCAACGGGGGCATGGTTTCGTCGGAAGACGGAGCGGCGTGGACGGCGGAGACGCTCGACGGCGATGCGCGCATGCTGCCCGACGCGGACATCAGCTTTGCCGTGATACCGCTGAGGACAAACTCGCAGAGCGAGCGCGTGATAATGACAGGCAACCACGCAAGGATGCTCGACGCCACGGACACCACGGCAGTGGTATGGAGCAAGGTGGAGGAATATGCCCCGAACTCTGACAGCCACGCGTGGACATACTACGACAACGTGGAGAAAAACGCCCTGCCGCGCCTCGAGAACCTTGTCATGACATGCTATGACGGACGGCTTGCGGCATTCGGCGGCGACGGGATGGACGGCGGAAAGGCAACAGCCTTCTCGCAGATGTATTTCAGCAATGACAACGGTCTGTCGTGGCACAACGACACACGCTTCGGCTTCCCGAAAGATTTCAGCAGCAGCAAGTCGTCGTTCGCCTTCACAGCCGGACCCGACAACTTCCTCTGGATTATATGCGGGGAAACGGGACAGGTATGGCGCGGAAGGCTGAGCCAGCTGGGCTGGGCAAACGACAGGACATCGTTCACGAAAAGCCCGCGTCTGTGAGGCTATATAATATAATAAGGTGTATATGAAGAAACTCCTGCTCATAATCACTGTCATCGCCCTTGCCGCCACGGCACGCGCGCAGGACGACGAGGAGTACAGGCTGGAGCTGGGTGCCGGCGTGGGCATGGTGGCATACGAGGGCGACTTCAACGGCAGCATTGCAAAGAACATGCAGCCCATGACGACACTGCTCATAAGGCGTGTCTTCAATCCGTACATGGGGCTGAGGGCAAGCCTGTCGTTCGGAAAGTTGAAAGGCTCGTCGGAAGACGTGACGACATATTATCCTGAATACAAGGACAATCCGGTGGAGTTCAGCAACTCGCTGACAGACTTCAGCGTGGCATACGAGTACAACTTCTGGCCCTACGGCACAGGCCGCGACTACCGCGGGGCAAAGAGGCTTACGCCCTTCGTTTTTCTCGGCA
This sequence comes from uncultured Prevotella sp., assembly GCA_900545525.1. Taxonomy (GTDB): domain Bacteria; phylum Bacteroidota; class Bacteroidia; order Bacteroidales; family Bacteroidaceae; genus Prevotella. The sequence goes on along the minus strand of UQZX01000015.1, from coordinate 31,020 downwards.
TAGGCGGAACGTATGTCAAGAGCGGCGACGAAAGCGTCTTCACCGCAAACTTTCCGATTGGTGCGGGCGTGAAATACAAGATAGGACCACGGGTGAACCTCGGTCTGGAGTGGGCAATGCACTTCTCGCTGAGCGACAAGCTCGACGGCGTGGAGGACCCATATATGATAAAGAGCGCAGGACTGTTCAAGAACACCGACTGCTATTCGGCTCTTCAGCTTACCATAACGTACAGCCTGATGCCTAAGTGCAGGACATGCAATAAAGACTAAGAATGACAGAAAAAGACATAAAGATAGACATGCAGAGGGTGCCGCGGCACATCGCAATAATAATGGACGGCAACGGCCGCTGGGCAATGGAGCGCGGCAAGGAACGCAGCTACGGACACCAGGCGGGCGTGGAGGCGGTGCGCCGCATCACGTCGGAGTGTACGCGCCTCGGCGTGGAATATCTCACACTGTACACCTTCTCGACCGAAAACTGGAAACGCCCCGCCGACGAGGTTGCCGCCCTTATGGGACTGGTACTGTCGTCGCTCGAGGACGAGATATTCATGAAAAACAACGTGCGCTTCCGCGTAATAGGCGACACCGGGCGGCTGCCGCAGACGGTGCAGGACAAGCTGCACGAGACGATGGAGCACACGGCGGGCAACACGGCAATGACAATGGTGGTGGCTCTGAGCTACTCTTCAAAGTGGGAAATAACGCATGCCGTGCGCGAAATAGCTGCCGGAGTGGCAGAAGGGCGCATCGGATGCGGCGACATAGACGACGAGATGATATCCGCACACATGCAGACATCGTTCATGCCGGACCCCGACCTGCTGATACGCACAGGCGGGGAGGTGCGCATATCCAACTACCTGCTGTGGCAGATTGCCTACTCCGAACTGTATTTCTGCGACACTTTCTGGCCCGACTTCGACGAGTGTGCGCTGCATGAGGCTATAGCGTGCTACCAGAAACGCCAGAGACGCTTCGGCAAGACGGAGGCACAGGTGGAGAACAACGAGTAGAACAAGACAACAAACAAAGAAGATGAACAAGATATTAGGACGAATACTGCTGTTTGCGGCATTATTGACAAGCACTGGCGCAGTGGCGCAGGAGAAGATAGTAAACCCTGACATATCGTATGCCGGAATACCGAGGACATGCAAAATCGGCGGTATTGCCGTTTCAGGAGTCAGCGGATACGAAGACTTTATGCTCACCGGAATATCCGGACTTGCCGTGGGACAGGAAGTGTCTGTGCCGGGACAGGAGATAACCGATGCCGTAAAGCGTTACTGGAGGCACGGTCTGTTCTCGAAAGTGCAGATTGCCGCCGACTCGATAGTGGGCGACAAGGTTTATCTTCATTTCTATCTGGCAGTGCGTCCGCGTGTTTCCACGATAAACTACGTCGGTCTGAAGAAAACGGAAAGGGAAGACATGGAGGCTAAGCTGGGACTTCTCAAGGGCAGCCAGATTACGCCCAACATGATTGACCGCGCAAAAATCCTTGCCAAGAACTATTTTGACGACAAGGGCTTCAAGAACGCCGACATCTCCATAATACAGCGCGACGACGTTGCAAACAAGGACCATGTGATACTGGATGTCATCATCGACAAGAAGGAAAAGATGAAGGTGCGCAACATCATCATCGAAGGCAACGAACAGCTTGCCGACACAAAAATCAAGGGAGGACTGTTCCGCAAGGGTGCCTTCGCAAAGATACACGAGGCGGGAAAGCTGTCTTCGTTCCTGAAAGCAAAGAAGTTTACTCCTGAAAGATACAAGACAGACAAGCAGAACCTCATAGACAAGTATAACGAGCTTGGCTACCGCGATGCCGCCATCATCGAGGACAGCGTGTGGAACGTTGACGACAAGCACGTGAACGTGTACGTAAAGGTGGACGAGGGAAAGAAATATTACATCCGCAACATAAGCTGGGTGGGCAACACCATTTACTCAACGGACTATCTGAACAGTGTGCTCGGCATGAAGAAAGGCGACGTATACAACCAGAAGCTCATGAACAAGCGCCTCTCGGAAGACGACGATGCCGTGGGCAACAGCTACTGGAACAACGGTTACCTGTTCTACAACCTGCAGCCGACGGAGGTAAACATCGTGGGCGACTCCATAGACCTGGAGATGCGTATCATGGAGGGACAGCAGGCACACATCAGCCGCGTGCGCATAAACGGCAACGACAGGCTGTATGAAAACGTTGTCCGCCGCGAGCTGAGGACAAAGCCGGGCGACCTCTTCTCGAAAGAGGCACTGCAGCGTTCGGCACGTGAAATGGCGTCAATGGGACATTTCGACGCAGAGCAGATAAACCCGGACGTGAAGCCGAACTACGAAGACGGCACCGTGGACATCAACTGGGACCTCGTGCAGAAGTCGAACGACCAGGTGGAATTCTCGCTCGGATGGGGACAGACGGGTGTTATCGGGCGTGTCGGTCTGAAGCTCAACAACTTCTCCATGCGCAACCTTTTCAACAAGAACAAGGAACACAGGGGCATCCTTCCCGTGGGTGACGGCGAGGTCCTGTCAATAGGTGCACAGACGAACGGTACCTACTACCAGTCGTACAACGCCTCTTATTCGACCAACTGGTTCGGCGGCAAGCGCCCGATACAGTTCAGCGTGGGTGCCTACTACTCAAAGCAGACCGACGTATCGAGCAACTATTACAACAGCGGATACATGAACAACTACTACAACTACTTGTACGGCTACGGCAACAGCAACAACTGGTACGAGAACTACTACGACCCCGACAAGTACGTTCAGCTGCTCGGCGTATCCGTGGGATGGGGAAAGCGCCTGCGCTGGCCCGACGATTACTTCCAGCTCTCCGTGGAACTGGCTTACCAGCGCTACATGCTGAAGAACTGGCAGTACTTCCTCGTGACCAACGGAAACTGCAACAACCTCAACCTCGGCATAACTCTCTCGCGCGTATCTACGGACAACCAGCTGTTCCCGCGCCGCGGTTCGGAGTTCTCCGCTTCCGTAACGGTAACCCCGCCATGGTCTAAGTTCCAGAAAAAGGACTACGCCAACCTTGCCGTAGACCGCAATTCGCCGACATTTACGGACGAGCAGCAGGAGAAATACCGCTGGATTGAGTATCACAAATGGAAGTTCAAGGCAAAGACATACACGGCTCTTACAAGCGGACAGAAGTGCTTCGTGCTGATGACACGCGTGGAGATGGGACTTCTCGGGTCGTACAACAAGCACAAGAAGTCGCCTTTCGAGACCTATTACATGGGTGGCGACGGCATGAGCGGATATTCTTCGGGATATGCCGAGGAGACTATCGGACTGCGCGGATATGAGAACGGCTCGCTGACTCCCTACGGATATGAGGGCTACGCATACGACCGCTTCACGCTTGAGCTGCGCTATCCGTTCCTGCTGGGCAACACGACGATATACGGACTGACATTTGCCGAAGCGGGAAATGCGTGGAACGAGACAAAGAAGTTCAATCCCTTCGACATGAAGCGTTCTGCCGGAATAGGCGTGCGCATATTCCTCCCGATGGTGGGACTTATGGGTATTGACTGGGCTTACGGCTTTGACAAGGTGTTCGGGCAGAAGAGCGGCAGCCAGTTCCACTTCATACTGGGACAGGAGTTTTAGGCAATTGATAATTTATAATTCATAATTTATAATTATCTGGGGGCTTTGATGCCATATAGGTCCTATAGGACTTATGGGTCTTATATGCCTTACAGAAAATAAAAAAGAGGAAAATAAAAACAAAGGAGGTAACATGAAGAAGAAGATAATGATGCTGTTTGTCATGGCTCTCATTGCCGTGACGGCAAGCGCGCAGAAGTTTGCACTGGTTGACATGGAGTATATCCTGAAGAACATTCCCGCCTACGAGCGCGCCAACGAACAGCTTTCGCAGGTGGCAAAGAAGTGGCAGGCAGAGGTGGAGGCTATCAACACGGTGGCACAGACGCTCTACAAGAACTACCAGAACGAGGTGGTATTCCTCTCGCAGGAGCAGAAGAAGCAGCGTCAGGAGGCAATAATGGAGAAAGAAAAGGAGGCGAGCGAACTGAAAAAGAAATATTTCGGTCCGGAAGGCGAGCTCTTCAAGAAGCGCACCAGCCTTATGACGCCGATACAGGAGGAGATTTACAACGCCGTGAAAGATATCGCCGACATGCGCGGATATTCACTCGTGATAGACAGGGCATCGGATACGGGCATCGTGTTCGGCTCGCCCAAGATAGACATAAGCAACGAGGTGCTCCGCAAGCTGGGATACTCAAACTGACGGCACAGGCACTGCAATGGCGGCAACAGCCGCAGCAGCAGTATTAAGACGTAACTTGAACAATTAATAATAAAAACAAAAAGGAAATGAAAAAACTTATTTTAATGCTGATGCTTTGCGCTCCTATGGCAATGTCGGCACAGAAGTTCGGACATGTAGACGCACAGTCGGTAATGCAGAACCTGCCCGAATTCATGAAGGTTAGAGGCGAGCTCGAGGCTCAGGCAAAACAGTATGACAACGACCTGAAACTGATGCAGGACGAAATTCAGAAGAAGGTTGACGACTATGAGAAGACCAAAAGCACGATGAACGCCACCAAGCAGCAGGAGACAGAGGCATCCATACAGGAGCTGCTGCAGAAGTTCCAGCAGGCACAGCAGGACAACCAGCAGGCTTTCCAGAAGGCACAGCAGGAGAAGATGCAGCCTATCATGACAAAGGTGATGACAGCCATAAAGAACGTAGGCAAGGCTGGCGGCTATGTATACATCATGGACAACGCAAGCGGAATACCCTATATCAGCGACACGCTGAGCAAGGATGTTACAGCCGAAGTAAAGGCTGAGATTGCAAAGATGAAATAAAACAATACGGGGCATGGCGCGCCGGACAAAACATGCAGGGGCAAACAAAGCTCCGGCAGGGATTGCGGCACGCCATGCCTTATCCTCATTCAAGACATATCATCATCTATATTTAACACCGATATGAAAAAAACGATACTCTTTATAATGGCACTTGTACTGCCGGTAATTGCCGGGGCACAGGTAAGATTTGCATATTTCAGTTACAATGAGGTGTTCGGTTCCATGCCCGGACGTGCCATAGTGCAGGAGAATATGAAAAAGCTGTCGTCGCAGTATGATGCCGAGACGAAGCGCGCCGAGGAGGAGTTCAACGTTAAATATGAAGAGTTTCTTGAAGGTCAGCGCGACTTTGCACCTGCAATACTCAACAAGCGTCAGGCAGAGCTGCAGGAGATAATGGAGAAGAACGTCGCCTTCAAGGAAGAGGCACGCCGCCTGCTTAAACAGGCAGAGGACGACATGAACATGCCGCTGAAGGCAAGGCTGAACGACGCTCTCAAGCGTATAGGCATGGAAAGAGGATATGCCTTTATCCTTAACACAGACAATGATGCCTGTCCATACATCGACCCGGCGCAGGGAACGGACATCACGGCAGAGCTGAAAGAACTGCTGAAACAAAAATAAGACTTCAAGTATATGGCATTGTCCGGCAAACCCGGTCCCATAGGGGTGTTCGACTCCGGCTACGGCGGTCTGACGATACTCCACGGAATGAGGCAGCTTCTGCCCCAGTATGACTATCTTTATCTCGGCGACAATGCCCGCACGCCCTACGGCACACGCTCGTTCGACGTTGTCTACAGGTTTACGCGTCAGGCTGTGATGAAGCTTTTCGAAAGAGGTTGCCACTTGGTAATCCTCGGATGCAACACCGCATCGGCAAAGGCACTGCGCTCCATACAGCAGAACGACCTGCCGCTTGTTGCCCCGGACAGAAGGGTTCTGGGAATAATACGCCCTACGGCAGAAAAGATAGGGCAGCTCACAACGAAACGCCATGTGGGCATCCTCGCCACCGAAGGCACCATAAAGAGCAACAGCTACAATCTCGAGATTTCCAAGCTATACCCCGACATAAAGGTGTCGGGCGTGGCATGCCCGTTCTGGGTGCCGCTCGTCGAGTATAACGAGGCGGACAGTCCGGGAGCCGACTATTTCGTGAAGAAGCGCATAGACCAGCTTATGGACCTCGATCCGGACATCGATGCAATAATACTGGGCTGCACCCACTATCCGCTGCTCATGCCAAAAATAAAGAAATACGTACCCAAGGGGGTACGCATCGTGTCGCAGGGAGAATATGTGGCGGACAGCCTTGCCGACTATCTTGCCCGCCATCCCGAGATGGAAAGGCGCTGTTCGAAGGGCGGCACCTGCAATTATCTTACAACGGAAAACACCGACCGCTTCAAGGAATCGGCACAGATGTTCCTGCATGAGTCAGTGGATGTTGAGAACATTGTACTGGGATAACGTGCCGCAGCCAGCCTGAATAATATCCTTAAACCGGACATCCCGTCCGAAGACTGCATCAATCTTGATTTAAGAACAATATTCTTAGAGTGAGTTAAGATATAAGCAAGTCATATATTTATATTGAGGGTATGTCAAATTTCAACTCTTCCAACCTGTAGGGACATATTCTTGTATTTGTCCGTTTGTAACATCTTGATATTCAATGAATGTTTGGCGGACAAATACAAGAATATGTCCCTACTTGGCACTGTATGAGAAATTTGACACACCCTCATTGTATTATGTCGAACAAACGCTATTCTTACAATCCGGAACCATGATCTCCCGGATTGTAAAAGGTAAGCTTTTGCAATGCAAGAAGCCACCTTTCAGCCTCCGAAAGGGCATCTTTCGGAGGGCAAAAGATATCGGTTCCAAACCGTAATAAAATATACATGGAAAGTAACAGAATGGAAGTTGCGTAGCATAGGACGCGCTGCCGCCTTATTATTGCAACACCTTGGCTTTCCCGAAGAAAAACCGTGATATGCCCAGCCTGTCCATTATTGCGGCAATGAGCATGCACCCGGCAACGGCAAATGCCAACGAGACGGCAAGGAAAAGCATCCCCGTGTGCTCAATGCGCAGAAGTGCGGGCTGATAGATTTTGGCAAGCACGGTAAAGACGGGAGAGAAAAGGAGCAGCACGAGCGTGTTTCTGCCTATAAAGAGCATGGCGCGGAGAACAACGCCACGGCAATATCCGAAAAGCACAAGGCAAAGGCTCATGGCAAAATAGACCATTGCAACGCCGCCGGGAACGCTCTTGTCGAGGCATGCCGGCGTGCAGGCAATGAGCACAAAAGGCACGGCGGAAAGCAGCGACGGGCGGAAGAACGAGAGAAAGGGTATGCCGCTGTGGCGCAAAACGGCTCCCGCCATGAAATAAAGTGTGCAGGACAGGGAGACGACATGCAGGCAGCGCGACAGAAAGACATAGCACAGGGCGAGGAGGATGATGCGTGGAAGGAGCTGGAGACGCGGCAGGCGGAACACGAAGAAACATGAAAGCCCGCAGAGCATCAGCGTGTGCAGGTACCAGTAGGGTCCCAGCGGATGCAGGAATATCTTTTCGGCAAGGAGTCCTATAGTGAGATTATCCACGTGCTCGCGTATGGAGAGAAGCGATGCCATGAGAGTATATCCGCCCTCCATGACGGTGTATGGAATGAATATCCACAGCAGCGTGAGAAGATAGCGGCGAAGGCTCCTGCCGGTGTTGAGCATATATCCGGAAATGATAAGGAACGCAGGCATGTGGAAGGTATATACCAACTGCTTGGCATACGGATATGTGTCGCCTATGAATACAAGGTGGAAAGCAATCATGAGGATTATCATGACTGCTTTTATAAAGTCTATCTCAACGGTGCGCCGGCGCGTATCGCGCGGCTCCGCGGCTTTGTCCTGCAACTCTGTCATGGCTTGTCTTTACTGCTCATCGCCGTTGTAGTTCATCTGACTGTCCTGCATGTTGTTGTCGTCCTGGTTCATTTTCGGACGCTTTGCACGCATGTTGCCGAAGTTGTATGTCAGCGTGAAGTTTACGTTACGGCTGTGACGCTTGTTTATCTGGTGGCGCGAGAAGGTCTCGTTGGACGTGAACGTCTCCCACTTGCGGCTGTTGAACACGTCGCGGCAGTTTACAGAAAGGGTCAGGGTCTTGTTCAGGAACGACTTGCGGAGACCGAGGTCCAACCCATAGTTTGCCTTGCGGTATCCCTGCGTGATGACCTCGCGCGAGCGGTAGCGTCCCGTTGCCTGGAACGAAATGTCGTATGGCAGTATGAGACTTGCCTGCATGCGGGCATTCCATGTGAAGTTGCTGTTGCCCTCGCCCGTCACCGTCTGTCCGTCGATGTCGTAGCTGAAGCCGTTCAGCTTGTAATAGTATGCGTTGGCGGTTGTCGTGAGATCGAGAATGCGGAACAGCTTGTTTTTCAATACCATCTCAAGTCCTGTGCTCAGGCTCCGCGCCACGTTCATGTTTGTCTGGTACATAATGCCGTCCGTGGTGCTCTGATAGTTGATGCGCTGTATCACGTCCGTGGTGGGTCGGTAGTATGCGCTCAGCATCAGGGAGTGCTCCGTCCACGTCTTGAGATAGTTCAGGGAGAACGAGTGGCTGTATTCTGGCGTAAGCTCGGGATTACCGTATGACACTATCGAGGCGTCGCGGGTGTTCCTGAAACTGTTGAGCTGTCCGCCCCACGGACGGCGCAGGCGGCGTGTGTAATTGAGCTGCAGCTGCTGTGTCTCCGTCAGCTGATAAGACATGAAGACGCTGGGGAAGAGCTGGAAATAGTCTTTCTTGAACGCCGGATCCCGCTTCGTTGCATCGTGCTCCTGTTCCCATGTGTAGCTCTCGGTGTTTACCTTCCAGTATTCTCCGCGCAGACCTGCCATGACGCCGAACTTGCCGAAGTTGAGCGTTGCCGTTGCATAGAGGGCATGGAGGTCCATGTCGTATATGAAGCGGTTGAAGTATTCCTTGTCCTCCGTGCTGTTTGTTCCCTCCCACGTGTCGTCGACATACGACTCCTGCGGGGAGTTCTCATGGCTGAAGTTTCCCTGATATCCTGCCTGCAGCTTTATGTTCTCCGTTATGGGGTTCTCATAGTCTATCTTCACCTCCCAGCGCCTGTTGCGCATGTACATGGGGCGGTGCTGATAGCTGTATTCGCGCCCGCGGCCGGGCATGTCGAAGTATTCCGTGCTGTCCTGGTACAGCTGGTCGTTGTCCATGTTCCAGCTGTGGTAGTCGGCAACGAAGTCTATGAAGTGGGTGTCCGTGAAGTTATGCCTGTAGTTGAATTCTCCGTAGAGCATGCGCATGTCGGAGTCGCCCGTGTTGCGGCGCGTCATAATATGGCTGTCCGTGGAGCTTCCAATCGCTCCGTAATGGTATGGATAAGAATAGCCGTCGTTGTGTCCGCCCTTCATCATCATGCCGCTGAGCGAGAAATCGTCCTTTTTCGTTGCGTGCCACGTGATGCCGGCGCGTGAGAAGAGGTTGTTGCCGCGGTGCTCGGAGTCGCTGTCGTAATACTGATACTGGTTGTTTCCGAACGATTCCTGATAGCTCGACGTGTTTCCCTTGTGCACCCTGTGGCGGTATCCGATGTTGAGATATGCGTCGAAAAGCGAGCTGTTGTAGTTTATGTTGCCGCTCGTATTTGCACCGCCGTCAGTGTTGCCGCCCGCCTGCAGCGAACCGTAGTAGCCCGCCTTGCGGTCTTTCTTCAGCACGATGTTTATTATTCCGGCGCTGCCCTCGGCACTGAACTTTGCCGACGGGTTGTCGATGACCTCTATGCGCTCGATGCTTTCTGCCGGCAGCTGCTGCAATATCTCGGCGCGGTTGTCGGTTGTCAGACCGCTCGATTTGCCGTTTATCCACACCTCTACGCTGGTGTTGCCGCGCAGGGAGATGTTGCCGTCGTTGTCTACCTCTACCGACGGGATGTTCTCAAGCACGTCTGCCGCTGCCCCTCCGGCGTTGATTATCTGCTGGGACACATCGAACGACTTGCGGTCAACTTCCAGTTTCATCGACGACCGCTGCCCTGTGACGGTGACTTCGTTCAGCATTTTTGCGTCTTCCGACATATACAGCCGTCCGTAGCTCACCATTTTCTTCTCGTCGGAGATGGTGAAATTGCGTTTCAAAGTCTTGTATCCCATGAACGAAATGGTGAGGGTGTAGTTGCCGTTTTCAAGCCCTGACACCCTGAAAGCTCCCCTCTCATCGGTAATTCCGCCTTTCAGGGTCTTTGTCTCGCCCTGTCTTGACACCGTTACATTTACAAACTGGAGTGCTTCATCAACTCTCTTGTCCAATACGTTACCCTTAACCGTTCCTTGCGAAAATGCGCATGCCGTGCCCAATAAGAACAGGCTGAACAACAAAAATAATCTACTCATAACTTTATTGTGACAGACAAACGATATGAAAGTTTAATCAATTACATGCAGTTTCAGAACATTACAGCACCAAAACTTCCTTTTACGGAGATGCAAAGTTACTTTGTTTTACCCTAACAGCCAAGAAATAACGTGCCTGTATATATGAAAATAAAAATAAAATTCTTACCTTTGCATCCGTAAAAGCCGTTTAATGTAAATCCACGATGCTTTATCATACCGCATCACGGCATTTTTTCCGGAAAGCATACGGATACGGCAGACAACGGGGTCTCATAGTTCAATGGATAGAACAAGTCTCTCCTAAAGATTAGATCCGAGTTCGATTCTCGGTGAGACCACACGGAAATGTAACCACATTTAATCCAAGCAAGGCATGCACCCTACACGGTACATGCCTTGCTTTTTTATATTCCGGCATACAGAATGTTGCTTATGAATGTTCCATACGGCAGCCGGCAAAGGTTTCCATGCTATCGCACAGACATAAAAAAGGCGTGAAACCGTCGCCGGTTCCACGCCTTTCATTATATATAAGCTATCTGCTGTTCTGACTATGCCTCTGCTGCGGCAGCCTTCTTGTCGGCTTTCTTGCCGAGCGTAATATATGCCACAGGTGCTGCAACGAATATTGAAGACAGCGTACCGACAACAACACCGATAATCATTGCGAACGAGAAGCTGCGGATGCTGTCACCTCCGAGGAAGAAGATACAAAGCAATACCAGCAACGTAGATACCGAAGTATTGATTGTACGTGCCAGCGTCTCGTTCAGAGAGTTGTTGAACGTCTCTTCCAGTCCGCGCTTCTTGTACAGTCCGAGGTTCTCACGTATACGGTCGAACACAACCACCTTGTCGTTGATAGAGTAACCGATAACCGTCAGGATAGCACCGATAAACGTCTGGTCTATTTCGAGTGAGAACGGAACAATGCCCCACAAAGCCGAGTAAAGACCGAGCACAACCAGCGTGTCGAGTGCCAGTGCCACTACAGAACCAAACGAGAACGCTATGTTGTGGAAGCGTACGAGGATGTAGAGGAATATGGCAACGAGGGCCAGTATGACGCTTATGATTGCACCGTGGGTGATGTCCTTTGCCACAGAAGGACCTACCTTTGCCGAGCTGATGATTGAACCGCCTGCGCGTACGTCAGGGTTCTTGAATGCGTCGACGCTCTTCTGTGTCACAAGATTTGCCTTTGACAGCGATGTAAAGAGGATGTTCTCAACCTCATCGTCGATGTTCGGGTCGTTGGACTCAATCTTATAGTTGGTTGAAATACGTATTGTCTTTCCGTCGGTACCGATTGCAAGAGCCGTTACATGGCTGTCGCCGAACGACTTCTGCAGGGCTGCCGTCACCTGCTCGGGCTCAACCGGCTTCTCAAGCTTTATGATATAGTTGCGTCCTCCGGTGAAGTCGATACTGCGGCTCAAGCCCTTTGTGAAGAGACAGGCAAGGAAGGCAACGGCTACTATGCCTGCTGTCATGAATGTGCGGCGTCTCATTCCCATGAACTGTATCTTCGTATTCTGAAGCAGATTGCGCGATACGCGTGTCGTAAAGTTCTGGTTAAGCCACTTGTCTTTCTTCATGCGGTTCTCGTAAACCAGGCGTGTAAGGAACACGGCAGAGAAGAACGAGCAGCATATACCTATGATAAGCGTCGTTGCGAAGCCGCGGATCGGACCCGTACCGAACACATACAGGATGACACCCGTGATGATAGAAGTGAGGTTAGAGTCGAAGATTGCCGAGAAAGCGTTGCTGTATCCCTGCGCGAGAGCCTGCTTTACGCCGAGTCCCTTGCGCAGTTCCTCCTTGGTACGCTCGTATATCAGCACGTTTGCATCCACCGCCATACCGAGCGAGAGCACCATACCGGCGATACCGGGCATTGTCAGTGCAGCCTGGAACGATGTCAGGATGCCGAGCGTGAAGAACAGGTTGATGAGCAAAGCGCAGTTTGCTATCATTCCCGGAATCACGTCGTACATCACTACCATGTATATCATAAGGATGATGAATGCCACGATGAACGACATTATACCCTGCTGTATAGACTGTGCACCCAGCGTAGGACCAACCACGTCTGCCTGTACTATGCGTGCAGGAGCAGGCATGCGTCCTGATATAAGGGTGTTTGCAAGGTCTTTGGTGTCTTCGATTGTGAAGTTGCCGGATATCGTTGAGTTTCCTCCTGAGATTTCTCCGTTTACGCGGGGAGCACTATATACGACATCGTCGAGCACGATGGCGATTGCCTTGCCCACGTTTGCCTTTGTCAGAGCTGCCCAGCGGCGTGCTCCGTCTGAGTTCATTGACATGCTTACGCTCGGGCGTCCTGTCATCTGGTCGAACTCGTCCTTGGCACTTGTAACCACGTCGCCTTCAAGCGGGGCGCGACCGTTGCTCTGTGTAACCTTCAGCGCATAAAGCTCATAGACGTTCTTTGCCGATATGCCGTCGGCGGGCTTTGCGCCCCACAACAGCTTCACATCTGAGGGCAATATCTGCTTTGCCGTCTCAGAATAGATAATCTTGTTTATCTCGGCAGTGTCGCGCACGCTTGCATATCCCACGATGCTGAGCGAGCCTTGCGGAACAACCTGAAGCATGGCAAGCAGAGGATTTTGCTTCTTAGCCTGTGCCATCTGTGCGTTTTCGCCGGCAGCAGCCTTCTCGGCAGCAGACGAAGTGCCCTTGCTGATCTTCAGTTTTGTATCGGCAGCCTTTACCTCTGCCACCTTGTTTCCAGTGGAGTCGGATTTTGCAACAGAGTCTTCGGTCTCCACTCCTGCAAGGCGCTGGTCTATCTGACGCAGATAAGGCACAACCTCCTCACTGTTGAATGTCTCCCAAAACTCAAGATTTGCGCTGCTCTGGAGCAACTTACGTATGCGCTCCGGCTCACGTATACCCGGCATTTCAACCATGATACGTCCGTCCTGACCTTCCAGCTTCTGGATGTTCGGCTGAACAACGCCGAACTTGTCGATACGGTTGCGCACAACATTGTAAGAGTTGTCAATAGCCGACTGAACCTCTGCGCGCAGTGCCTTCTCCACCTCGCTGTCGCTGCTCTGTGTCGTAACCTTGCCCTTCAGCTGCTGTGTGGCAAAGATTTCGGCAAGGCGGTGTCCGGGGGCATTCTGCCGATAACACTTGATAAAGAGAGAGATGAAGTCGCTCTGGCTCTTTTCTTCTTCTTTCTTAGCCTGTTCCATTGATTTAACGAAGGCAGCGTCAGTCTTGTGATCTGCCAGTGTCTCGATAACGTCCGGAACGGAGATTTCGAGAATCACGTTCATACCTCCCTTAAGATCGAGTCCCAAGCCTATCTGTGTTTCCAGACACTTCTGATACGAGTACACACCCAGATATTTCACCGAGTCCTTGTAATCCTGCTGTGCAATGGAATCCTTTATGCCGGCAGCCTGCTTGTCATAGTAGGCAGTGGCAAAGGAGAAAGACAAATAGAAGATGCTTGCAAGAGTCAATAAGGCGGCTGTTACAATTACAATTCCTTTGTTTTGCATTTTTTGTTATTATTTAATTATTGTATTCGTAATTTGATATATAGCGTGCAAAGATAAGTATTTTTTTTAAACTTTGGAATATTTAAGTTGCTTTATTACTGTTTTTTTGCTTGTTTCGCGGCTTTTTCCAGCCAGCCGTATATGGGATAGTGGTCTGACGCGTCTATGCTCCTGTCCACTTTGAAGTTATGCGGAAGCCAGTGTCCGGAGCACATAATGTTGTCTATCCTTACAAAAATGGCGTTGTGGTTGTATGATATACCCGGTCCGTTGGCTGTCGCCACGTAGCAGTCGGTAAGCTCTCCGGCAAGTATCCGGCGGGTATATGATATGGGGTTGTCGTTGAAGTCGCCGCACAATATCATGCTCTTGCCCTTATGGCGGCGTATATATCCAGCCACGGCTTCAGCCTGCGGCGCCCTTCTGCGGTTGGCATCGCCGAGCTTGGTTATCAGCCTTTTAGACTCCTCCTTTATCGTGTCGTTGCCGGCATTGCCCTTAACCATGTTCCTGAACTCGGCACGTTCTTCGAGCGACAGCCCCGTAGACTCGAAGTGGTTGTTTATGACAATCACCGTATCGCCGTCCACCAAGACTTTGAAAGCCGCGCTGGCATTGGCTGCCGAAGGATATTCTATATGCTCCTTGCCCAGTATTGGGTGCTTGCTCAGCAGCACGAGCGACGTGCCCGAAGGGGCTTTCATCACAGAGTCGCGGTAGGGATAGACATCGCCCGTATATGCGACGAGCGGCTCCGACATTGTTCCCTCCTGAATGCAGACCATGTCGGCACCGCTGTCGTGTATGTACCTGAATACCGGATTGAGGCTGTCGGGCATGATGTCGGGCACGCCGTAGTTAGCCACATTATACGACATTATCTTCAGCGCGCCTCCGGGCACGCTGCCCGTGATGTTCAGCGGCGAATATATCCGTACGGAAGGATAGCACAGTATAAATCCGATGAACGGTATGAGTGTGCCGCGCTTATGGAAGATGAGCCAAAAGAGGAGAAACGCGAGATTACATATTATAAAAAAAGGGAACGTCAGTCCTACGACGGACAGCAACGGGTGGTCTGCCGGACTGAGCCTGTCGCTCATTCCGACAAGTGCCATTATCACCACCGTGGCAATGTTGGCACCCGCCATAAGCTGTATTGTCAGTCGTTTAAGCCTTCTGAACATTGGTTCCGGAAAAGATGTCCTGCGGAACAAAACTTGTCATTTTCTTCCATTCTCAAACAGCTTCTGCTTCTCTTCTTTCGTCAGGCTGTCGTATCCGCTGCGGCGTATCTTGTCAAGAATGCGGTCGGTCTCATCCTGCTCCTTTCTCTTGCGGGCGTTATATTCCTGGTCGCTTTCCCTCCGGCTGATATATGTGTCGTCAGCCTTGCGGTTGGAGTGCTTCTCCCATGAGCTTCTCATCCTGTCGAAGAACTGGTGCCCGCGGTTGCGCCCGAAGTTGCCGTTACCCCCGTTGCCGCGCCAGTATCTTATCATGATATATCCGAAGAGCATGCCGCCGAGGTGTGCAAAATGCGCCACGTTGTCGCCTTTCGTGCCGAGCGCGAAGAACAGTTCCACTGCTGCGTAGAACATTACGAACCACTTAGCCTTTATCGGTATGGGCAGCGGAAATATGAAGATGCGCTCTTCCGGGAATATCATTCCGAAGGCGAGCAGTATGCCGTATACAGAGCCGGACGCTCCCACGGTGGTCCATGCGTTAAGCAGCACGGAGTTTACCCTGCCTGCCTCGATGAGGTCGGCTATCCCGAACGACGGCACCTGATCGCTCATCATGAGATAGAACGAGCCGAGCTGCGTAAGCTCCTGTATCAGTCCGGCTCCCACGCCGCATGCAAGATAGTAGAAGAGGAACCTCTTCGGACCCCACACATTTTCCACCACGCACCCGAACATCCAAAGGGCGAACATGTTGAAGAATATATGTTCCAGCCCGGCGTGCATGAACAGATATGTGAACAGCTGGTAGAAGTGGAAGTCGGATGCCAGCAGGAAGTGCAGTCCCAGCCTGTCGTTGAGGTCCACGCCCACTCTTCCGAACACGAAAGTGGCGGCGAACATCAACACGTTAATAATCAGAAGATTCTTTGTTATGACAGGTATATTGCGCATGTGGTATATCTTTATGTTTATGTCTTACAGACGGCAAAAATACGAAAAATATCCGTTATAAGGCATAAAAACACGCTGTTACGCGGTTTTTTTCAATAATTTACTCACTTTTTCGCCTTTTTTGTTTGGTTTATAAAAGGTTTCAATTATATTTGCGAAATAATTAACGGAATATATTTCCTAACATACTAATAATTAATAACTAAAAGATTATGAACAAGACAGAACTTATTGAGAAGATCGCAGCCGGTTCAGGTTTGACCAAGGCTGATTCTAAGAAGGCTCTTGACGCTACGCTTGCAGCTGTCAAGGAAGCTCTCGTTGCCGGCGACAAGATAGCATTGGTTGGTTTCGGTACATTCAGTGTTAACGAGCGTCCCGCCCGCGAAGGTATCAATCCGCTTACAAAGCAGAAGATACAGATTGCCGCAAAGAAGGTGGCTAAGTTCAAGGCAGGTGCCGAGCTGGCTGACGCACTGAACTAACCGGCAGTTTTCTCGGACATAAAGACAAGCAGTCATGCCCCGCGGGGCATGACTGCTTTTTTGTGCCTTGTATCATCCTGACTGTCAGGATGATACCTTTTGGGTTACAAGAAGCCGCCTTTTACACTCCAAAACGCCGTCTTTCAGGCTCTGAAAGACGGCGTTTCAGACCCTAAGAGGTCAGCCCCGGAAAGCGCATACATATCCCCGTGGCGTTTCAATGGCATCTCATGCGGTGGAATAAGGAACAATAAGACAAAAGGAGCCACGCCGTTATTGTTTCCGGCATGGCTCCATTGCACATATCAGGACAGCCCCTGCTGCCTGTAATGAAGAAAGAATGTCAATATCCCGGGTTCTGGTATTCGTCCGGATTGTCTATGAGCTGCATCTCTGCATTAGGTATCGGACGCAGATAGTGTATGTCCTTGTTGAAGCGGTTTATCTGCGGATTGCATTTTGCTATACGGCTCTCGAATGCACGGAAGCGCTTCAGCGTCATCCAGCGGTTCCACTCTCCTATCATCTCGCGTGCATACTCATCCAGCAGGAAGTCGGAGTTGATGTCCGATGTGCTCACGTCCATGCTGTGGTCGTGTCCCTCGCATGAGCGGTTGCGCAGGTCGTCAAGACGGCTTTTTGCACCGGGCAGATTGCCGAGACGCCACTCTATCTCTGCCGACAGCAGGTATGTCTCGCCCAGACGGTATATTATACAGTCGGCTGCCGAATACGGCTTGTTGGCATTTGAGCCTGCATACAGCGACGGCGTGTCAGCCTTCTTGAGGCTCGGGAAGAACTTCAGCGGCTTCTTCGTGTCGGCATAGTTCATGTCCACGGTGAACGTAGCATAGCGCTTGGCATCGCGCTCAGCCTGTGTCATGGGCTTGCGTGAGATGTAAACGGCGGTATCTCCCAGCGTTATGTCGAATGC
Source organism: uncultured Prevotella sp. (assembly GCA_900545525.1). Lineage (GTDB taxonomy): Bacteria > Bacteroidota > Bacteroidia > Bacteroidales > Bacteroidaceae > Prevotella. The sequence goes on along the minus strand of UQZX01000015.1, from coordinate 13,578 downwards.
CGGGTTGCCCACACGTGAGGCATCCAGCCTGTAACGTGTCGCGTCAGCCTGGCTCCACGTATACTTCGTGCCGGTTGCATCGTTTGCCTTGTTCACATAGTATGTGTCCTTGAAGAAAGCCTTGTAGCGCTTGTCCTTCTCGCCGTAGAGGTCGAGCATGTACTTGCTCGGCTCCATGTAGCAGTTGCCCTTTGCCAGCTTGGGCACGGCAAAGCCGTTAACCTCCGTGGCATAGCTTGCCACCATTCCGTCAAGGAACACTCCCGAGGTATTTGCGTTGTATGCTTCGGTGTGCTTCCATACGCGGTTGAAATAGTTTCCGCGCGGGTTGTACGCCGTTATCGTGGAGTGGCATACGATGAAGAGCGACTCCTCGTTGGTCTTGTTGTTGCGCTCGTCAAACACCTTGTCCACGTCGTCATAGAGCTTCACTCCCAGTGCTGCGGCATTGTTTATGAGATAGTCGGCAGCAATTTTCGCGTCTTCCAGCAGTTTGCGGCTTTCCGCCTCGGTCAGTGCCGTGACGTTGCCCAGCCCGTCGGTGTATGTCGAGTAGGTGAGGCATGCCTTTGCATAGAGGTGGTATGCGGCGGCGCGCGTAACGTGTCCTCTTACCTCCTGCGTCACGGGAAGGTTCTTCATGGCAAAGTCGAGGTCGTCGAGTATCACCTTGTAGAAGTCGTTCACCGTGCTGCACTGCGGTGCAGAGACCGTACTTGTAGTGGGAACGAGGGGCAGATACTTTCCTCCCCACTGCTCCACGATGTTGAAAAGGGCGTGTGCACGGATGAAGTGTGCCTCGGCAACGAGGGCGTTTATAGCCTCGGGCGTCATGTCCTTAACCTTGTCGGCATACTGTATCGCGGCGTTGCACGAGTTCAGTATGGCGTAGAAACCTGCGTAGCCCTCGTTCAGCATGCCGTTCGACGCGCCGAAGTCCTCATATCTCATGAGCTTGCTCCAGTTGCCGTTGATACCCTCGGGATTGGCATCCTGCCAGATGTCGGTTCCGCCCTCGGCAACCATAAGGTATGTGTCTTCCGCCTGACCGTATACGATACGTATCAGGTCGAAGTAACAGTCGTTCACTTTCTTCTCAAATCCGCTCGGCGTGCTCCACTCCTGATCGGTGGACACTCCCGACGGGTTATATTCGTCAAGGCTGCATCCTGTGGTGAACATCACGGTGGATGCAAGTGCTATGGACAGCAATTTATGTCTTTTCATTGGTATTTCTTTTTAGAATGAAACATTTACACCGAATACGAACTGCTTTGAGAGGGGAGCGTCATCGTCGTTGCCGCCCTTCTCGGGGTCGTAGTCTTTAAGATAGTCGCACTTTGTATAGATGAACGGGTTGCTTGCCGTGAAGTAGAAGCGCAGGCGCTCTATGTTTGCCTTCTTCAGCAACTTCTTGGGCACGGTGTAGCCTAGAGTGATGTTCTTAACCTTCAGGTAGGAGCCGTCAAAGAAGTTTGCCCACTGCTGGTTGGGGTCCTGACCGTTGGAGATGCTTGCATCCGGGCGCGGATAGCGTGCGCTCTGGTTTTCCGGTGTCCAGTAGTCACATATCACGGGCGACGGCGTAAGTCCGTCGGTACGGTACCATCCTGTAAGTCCGTAGTTGATTGTCCACTTCCAGCGGGCTATCAGGAGAATGCTCAGGTCAAAGTTCTTATAGGTGAAGTTGTTCAAAAGGCTGCCCTGCCACTTAGGATCTGCATTGCCCAGTACATAGTAGTCGTCGATGTTCAGCTTGTAGTCTGCCTCGCCCTTTTCGGCAATGTGCACCTGACCGGGCTTCTGGCTGTATTTCGCAGCCTCGTCGGCTTCAGCCGTACCCCATATTCCTGCGTACTTGTGACCGTAGTATGTATGCACTGCCTCGCCTGGTATCAGATAATACTCGTTGAACGGCAACGGACCCTCTGTTGTTGTCTTCACTACCTTGTTCTTGTTTGTGGCGAAAGCAAGCGTCGTGTTCCACGTAAACTTAGGACCTGTGAAGTTGCGGCTTGTGATGCTCAGTTCAAGACCGGTGTTGCGTGTCTCGCCAACGTTAGACCATATTTTGAACGGTGACGAGCCGTATCCTCCCGCTGCATACGGCAGGCTCTTCTGGAACAAGAGGTCCTTGGTGTTGGTGCGGTACCAGTCGAGTGTCATGCTTATGCGCTCATTGAAGAGTCCGAGATCAAGGCCGATATCGAAATTGTACGACTTCTCCCATCCGAGATCTTTGTTCGCAATGTTGATTTGGTAACCGCTGTAAGGAACGGCAACGTCCTGGAAACCGAAGATGCCGCTGCGGCTGTAGGCAAGCGTTGCATACTCGCTTGCACCGGCATTACCCGTCACACCGTATTCCGCACGTATCTTCAGGTTGGATATGAAGTCGAGCTTCTTCATGAAAGCCTCATCGCTTATGCGCCATGCAAGGGCTGCTGCGGGGAACACGTCCCACTTGTTTCCCTGGGCAAGAATTGACGAACCGTCCCAGCGGCTGCTGATACTTGCAAGATAGCGTCCCTTGTAGCTGTAGTTTATACGTGCCGCATAAGACATCTTCTGGCTTTGCACGTATGATGAAGAAACCGACGGCGTGCCTGTTGCTGCACCGAGGTTGTGGTAGCCGTAAGAGTCAATGTCAAAGCCGTTGGCAATCGCCGTCACCTTCTCGCGGCGGTCCTTGGTCCATTCCGTCACGCCTGTCACGGTGAATTCGTGGTCGTCCTTTATCTTGAAATTATATGTAAGGATGTTCTGCCACTTATAGTTATATGTGAAAGTGTTCGGCACCTCGGCAGTCACCTTGCCGCTCTCAAGTCCCTGATACGACTTTGTTCCGGTGTATATTCCCTGCTTGACGTTGCGGAAGTAGCCGCCGAGCACGCTCTTGAACGACAGCCCCTTCAGTGGCGTAATCTCCACGTATGCCTGCGGCGCGAGACTCAGGGTCTTCACATTATTTACATATTGCTGTGAACCGGTGTCGGCAAGAGGGTTCATGTTGCCGTCGCCGAGAGGATAGTCGACAAGCTTTCCGTTCTCATCATAAGGCGTTCCAAGCGGAGGCATGCAGAGCACGCGGTTCCAGATGCGGCTGTAACGCTTGTCGTTGTCTGAGTACATGGCATACAGGTTGAGCCCGTATTTAACCATTTCGTTTGCCTTGAAGTCGAACTTTGCACGTGCCGAGTAACGCTTCAGCTCGTCGCCCTTCAGCAGACCTTCGAGGTCGTAGTAGCCCAGTGAGAAGTAAGAGGTCATGCGGTCGTTTGAGTACGACGTGTTGAGGTTGTAGCTCTGTGTCTTTCCCGTCTGTGATGCAAGTTCCGACCAGTCAACCCACTGACCTTTGTCGATGTAGTCCTGCATGTAGTTGGGGAACAGCTTGCCGTCGTCTTCCGGACCGTTCCACACACCGGCGGCACGCTGTGCCTCGCGGCGGAAGTTGATATAGTCCTGTCCGGTGTTTACTTTCGGGAAGCTGGTGATGGTGTTCCAGCCGTAATAGGCATCAAGGTCTATGGAGAACTTGTCTTTCTTAGGTGTCTTGGTCGTGATGATGATAACGCCGTTTGCACCTGCGGCACCATAGATAGCGGTGCTCGACGCACCCTTGAGTACCTCTATCGACGCGATGTCATTGGGATTGAGTTCCTCGTATGAGCCTTCCATGCCGTCGATGATGAACAGCGGATTGTTGTCTCCGTATATCGAACGGACACCGCGCAGGTTCATGTTCACGCCCGAACCTGCCTCACCGTTGGTCCTCGTAATGTCGAGACCGGCAACCTGACCCTGTATTGCCTCGATGACGTTGCTTGTCGGCATACGCACGATGTCTTCTGCCTTTACGGACGATACTGCGCCCGTAAGGTCGCGTTTCTTCATCGTACCGTATCCGATGGCAACAACTTCGTCGAGTTCCTGCGCGTCGGATTTCATCGTAATGTTGAGGTTTGACTGTCCTTCAGCTTTCACCGTGACCGTGGCGTAGCCCACGTAAGAGAAAACAAGTGTTGCACCTGAAGGAACTGAAAGTGAGAAGTTACCGTCCACGTCGGTAACACAGCCTGAGCCAGACTGACCCTTTATGGCAACTGTAACGCCTATCAGCGGGTCGCCGTTGTCGTCAACGACCGTGCCCCTGACTGTCTTTGTTTGGTTAACTTGTTGTGTTTCAATGAGTTTTACCCCCCCCGAAACACTGCTGGCTACCATGGGAACAGGCATTGACAACGTGCCAACGGCAAGCCCGCAAATAACCAGTGCGCGTCCATGTCTCTGACCGAGTACATCAAATAGATGACGCATGTTTTTCTGATACTTCATCGGTAATTAAAAGATTGGTTAATAATAATATGTCAAAAAATAATTGTAAATGCTATTAGATTTAATCCCAACCGCAGCCTTCCATGCTACCTTTGTTCATCATAGGTTGCTGCAAAGATAGGCTTTATTTATTAAAAACAATGAAAACGACCGCTTTTTTTGATGCTAAATGTGTTTTTTTACAATAAAAAGCACGTTCCGGCTGAAAATAACAGGCAGCCGGAACGTGTCGGGATAATAGTATAAGGTCAATCTTCCATTGACAGTATGACGTCTTTTCTACGCGACTCAGGCATCACGGCGAGGCGTTCAACCTTGCCGTTTCTATAGACGCACTCCACTGTTGTCTGCCGCGGAGCATGCAGCTTGAAGCTAACGTTCCACTCCTTTGGCCAGCATGGCAGCAGCAGGATGCTGTCGCCGACGTTCTGCATCAGCATCTCCTGAAGTGCAATCATCCCCGTGCCGCCCCAGTTGTGGTCGGGTGTCCAGTCGTGACCGGGTCCGAAGAAGGCAGGAAAGCGGTGCCTGCCGTCCTGCAACTTGCGCCAGACAAGGTCGCGCGCCTCATCCAGCAACCCGAGCCTTGCACAGAATATGGCATCCTGATGCCACGACTCATGGCGGTTCTTCTGCCAGCGCGGCTGGTCTATGCCGTAGCGCCATGTGTCGCGCGCCACCTCAAGATCGGGTCTGCCCAGTCCGTACATGTCGTATGGAAACACGGGATAGAGCTGGTTTATCTCCACGTTCATAAGCCGCTCGAACGACTGCGCAGGGGCTATTACCTTGTGTCCCTCCATGATGCGGAACGGCAACGGCGGCATGTGGGACAACATCTCCTCCCATTTTGCACGACTGGTGTCGCTCAGATATCTGTCGGGCAGTGCCAGCAGTTCGCGCAGCACGGTTGTCAGCGCGGCAATGGTCTGCGATGAGTTTGTCGCCATTTTGTATGTCTCGCCTGCCGTTCCGGGATAGAAGATGTAGTGTTTCTTCCTGTCGAACGGCTGCACCGTGCGCTGAAGGGCAAGCATGCGGTAATGCTCATCGAAGAAGGTAAGGCAGCTTTCGATAAACGGAATATACGGGCTTATGTCGCGCCCCTCGTATGTGTTTGTGCGTATCATCATCAGACAAAAGTCCATCACCGTGTCCCAAAGATACTCGCAGTAGCCGTTTGCCTGCTTCCCTCTCGGGCGAAATCCCGTCCGCGGCTCCATTCCGTAGCTGTATGCCACGGGCAGACCGAAGTTCTCTATCTGCTCCGTAAAGCATGCACCGTTGTGTCCCCAGTATGACTCTGTCATCAGTTCGGCGTTGCGCTGCATCCTGAGATAGTAGCTGAACTGTGAGTTCATCATGTCCCAGTCGCCTGTTTTCAGCATCGGCCAGTAGACAAGCCGCTGGTTCTGCGCAGTCATCGACGCTCCTCCCCACTGGCGGAAGTCGGGCGAAAGACGTCTGTTGCCTTTAACATAACACGGGTCGAAGGTGAAGAGCGAGCCGTTGAACTTTGTAGGAGTGTCGCCATAGGCATTGCATGCCAGCATATAGCGGAACAGCCGGTAGTTGCGCGCAATCTGCTCTGCCCTCGGGTCGGTGTCGCTATACATGTTTATATGGCTTCTCTCCCAAAACTCCTTCCACCAGCGCAGCGATGCCTTACGGTCGGCAGCGGTCGTTGCAAGCTGCCTTTTCTGGATGTCACCGAGCTTCCGGCGCCATTCCGAAAGCGTAGGAGTCTGCTCCACATGTGTGGTTATAGTGATGCTGATTTTCTTCCTTGGCACATCCGAGACGAGGCTCCACGAGCGGTAGTCCGTATCGGCATAACGTCCTGAACCGGTGCTTCCGGCAACAAGTCCCGTGCCTTGTACAAGCCCGCCGAAGGTACGGTTCTTCACAGGATTCCACAGTTTATGCTTTATGTCCTGCAGTTCCTCACAGTCCACGGTGCGCTGAAAGACAAAGTCATCGCGGTTGCGGTGGTAGAAAAGTATCTGGTTTCCGTCGAAAGCCACGCTGTCCGGACGTATATAAATATTCTCCTTCGTTCCCTTCATGCCGCAAAGGTGGGCGTCCTCGCCGCTGAGCGGGTAGTCGCTGAAGCGCCAGTTCTCGTACGTAAGGGTTGCTTTCTGCGCCTTGTCCGACTTCACGTCCACGTGGACAACGGGGTTGAACACGTCAACCCACAGTGTCACGACCGTGTTGTTGCCGCCGTACAGGCGCACGGTGCCGTCTTCCGGCGTGAGCACCTGCCTGAAATTCTTGTCAAAACCGGCATCGGGCAGGCTGAGCCTGACGCGCCCGAGCTTGAGCAGGGCATTGTTCTCGTCGAAACAACTGCTGCGGGAGAGATAGAAAAGGATGTCGTTGTTCTCCGTCCAGACATTGAGTCCGGTCTCTCCGCCGCCACACGGCATCGACTCGGAGCTGTTCTTGCTCTGCGAGTTCCACGTCACATTGAAGTCTCCGGGCGTCTGAAAGCGTCCGCCGCTGACGCCCGTGCACATAAGCAGCATTGCCAAAATGTATGATAGTCTTGTCTTCATGGTATAAAAAGAAACTTGTTCCTTTAAGATAAACGGTGTTCTTCAGCCTGTGTACCTATTATATATATAATATATGTTGCCGGCATAATGGCTTCAGCGAAGCACCTGCATGATGAAGCTCCAGTCGCTTTTCAACACGGCATGGGGACCTTCCCGCAGACGGTAGACAATATTTTGCGGCTTGCCGTAAAGGCTGTATGCGGGCATGGCATGCCTGCACCCGAGTTCTTCACCCTTAGGATCCGCCCACAAATCCTCCGTTCCGCTTATCACAATAAGCTTTCGGGGAGCAATCATTGCCAGCAGTTCGTGCTGGTCGAAGGGCAGATATTCCTCGCGATGACTGAACTGTCTGAAGTTTCCGCAGAACCAGTGGTAGCTCCATTCGTTGACACATTCAACCGTCTCTCCTACGCAACGGCGCGACAATGCGGCACCACAACATCCTGAGTTTACCGACACCACGGCAGCAAAACGCCTGTCCGTGGCTCCTGCCCACAGAGCTGTCTTGCCAAGCCGGGAGTGTCCCATAACCGTAACATTGTTCATATCCACCACATCGGAGGCAAATCTCTCCATGGCATCGAGCGCTCTGCTAGCCGTCCACGACCAGCATGCTACCGCTCCCCATTCGTCGGGGAGGGGATAATTCTGCCCCTTCCGGTAAAAATAGCGGTGAAGACGGCTCGACTTGAAATCATCGCGTGCCTTGTCAGGCTCGGCATCCGTATAGCAGAAAGTGGCAAGCACATATCCATGGTTCAGCAGGGTGTCGGTCTGCCATGCCTCGCCTCCCTTTGCACGTGAGCCGTCTTTGTTCCACTGCCAGATAGAGTCGCTGGGGACAAACGACAGCCCGAGGATTGTCTTTCGCGGCATATCGTCCTTTCTCCTGCCGTTTTTCCACACGAGGGTCAGCCTTACGTCGGGTCCGCCGGCAGTGAGATGAAGCATTATGTCCCTTCTTGTCGCCTGTCCGTTCCACACCTTCCGGTCTTTCCCCTCAACCTCGAAGCCGAACGACAAATCCTCCCGTGGCTGCCTGCCATACATGTATGTAGTGAAAAGCTGCATGAGCTCGGGGCGGCGCCTGCTCTCCCACTCCTCAGCCGTCGTCACCTTCGTCCCGTCAAGACAGGTCATCATGTCGGGCAGAGTGTACTCCGGCACCAGTGCTTCATCGTAGTTGGCATTGTTGTAATAAGCCCTGAAGAAGTCGCGGTCTGCCACTCTCCTCTCATACTGTGCCATGCAGCATGCCGATGAAACCGCCACGGCAAGGGTGCTGATGATAATTCTTCTTGCTGTCATATATGTTTTTTTGTTGTGAAATAACGGATTATATTATAAATAAAGAGGGTGTGCCGGCACATCCTCTTTATTGTTATTACGGTATAAGGAGTCGGAAATCTCGGAGAACTCTGAGAACTCTAAGGTCTCCGAGAACTCCGAAATCTCAGCCTCACTTAGACACATTGTCCGGGTTCTGGGCACCTTTAAGCGCCTTGTTGCTGTCAAGGTCGCCCTTCGGAATTTTGAACAGATATGTCTTCTTGGGCTTGAACACAATATCGTCTGACATGTATGTTATGCCGAGTTCCTTTGTCTTGCGGCACTTCTCCGCAGCGAAGTCGGCAAGCTTGTCCTTGCGCAGCTCGTCGAAGAACACCTTGCCCTCGCCCACGAACTCGTAGCGGCGCTGATTGAGGATATCGTTGTCAATGTCTGCCTGTGACGTCCCTAATGGAAGAGCCGTAAGACCCGCACGCTGGCGCACCTCGTTAAGCTGCGTGATACCGTCTCCGCCGTTAAGCAGGTTGGCAGCCTCGGCATAGTTGAGCAGCACCTCCGAATAGCGCAGTATGGGGAAGTTGGCATTAGGAGCCTCCAGCGAATAGGGCGTGCGGTTGTCGAAATACTTGCAGTTGAACACGGCGCGGATCTCCGCCGGACGGTCGTTCCAAGCCTTTGGCTCCCACGACAGCGTGTTGACATTGTATCGGCAAGGCTGCGAAACAAGAGACTTCACGTCCGGACCGCACAATCCCTCAAAGTATGAGAGCAGGGCGTTGGCACGCTTGTCGCCGTTCTCTAACATCTCCTTGTAGAGCAGTCCGGAAACGCCGAAGCGGGCATACTGGTAGCATCCCATATAGGCATTGTTTGTCCTTCCCAGTCCGAAGCGTATGTGCATGCAGTTGCTTTGTCCTGCCTGTTCCGAATACTGAAGCTCGAATATCGACTCTTCACAGTTCTTGGCAGCGGCATTGAACCAGTAGAAGTTGTCGGTAAACTCAGGCATCAGCTTGTATATCTTAGACTTGATGACCTCGTAGGAATAGTCCTTTGCCAGCTGCAGGTCTTCCCTGTTGTTGTCGTTCATCGTAGCCTTGTAGAGATATACCTCGCCGAGCGCAGCCTGGGCAGAGCCTCTCGATGCGCGCCACACATCATACCCTGCCGTTCCGCGGGGCGGAAGATATGTCTCCGCCTGCTTCAGGTCGTCGATAATGCGCTTATAGGTATCGTCCACCGAAGCTCTCGGAATGTCAAGCCCCTCAACACCGTTGGTATAGGTCGTGGAGATAGGAACTCCGCCAAAGAGGCGCAGAAGGTGGAAATATGTATAGCCACGGAGGAACAATGCCTGTCCCTTTATGCGCTCACGCGAGTCGTCGCTCATGCTCACTGCATCGACACGTCCTAACACCACGTTCGCCCTGTTGATACATTCGTATGCCATAGCCCATATCTTCATCACTCCACCCACTGACTCGCTGTTGGCGTATATCCACTGCGACAGTTCGTGCATGTTGTCCTTGTTGTACGTCGGCCAGCCCTGTTCCGTGAGCATTTCGATTTCTGCCAGATAGAGAGCGTTGTTTCCCGAATACAGGCGGCGGAAGCGGTTGTATGTTCCGGTGAGCGCCGTCTGCACCTCAGCCTCGGTCTTATAATATGAATTAGGGTCGATGAATGTATACGGTTTCTCATCGAGGTCGCTGCAACTTGTCAGCGAAGCCCCTGTTACAGCCATAGCCGCCATGGCAACGCCTGCCATCATATATTTAAATGTCTTCATTGTATATGCTTTTAATTAAATTGTTTAGAACTTGATATTAACTCCAAATATCACTGTCTTTCCATAAGGATTGGACATGTCTCCGTTCTCCGGGTTGTACCCGTTATGGTTGGCAGACGTTACGAAGTTCTGTAAGTTCACGTTGAACACGAGGCTCTTGATATATTGGGTCTTGATGAGTTTGCTGAAGTCATAGCTCAGCTGGATGTTCTTCAGCACAAAGTATGACCAGTCGGCGTTGGTGCGGTCGGAGAGCACAACACCCTTTGCACCTATGCCGGGAGCCGTTCCGTTGGGATTGGTCTCAGCGTCCCACATGTCGTGATAGCCGTCTTTCGAGGGCACGCCTATCTGGTTCTTCACGCTGTTGTCAACCCACAAGGAATAGTTTCCGGTGTCCTGATAACCGATAGCCCATTTCGTTCCGTTGGTGTAATGGTTCTCGGCACCCGACATCGAAGCATATTTGAACGCGCCCTGTCCGTAGACCTGCAGCTTGAACTCCTTCCACTGCACGCCGAGGTTCAAGCCGTAGAAATACTTTGGCTCGATGCTTCCGATGCACTTCGTATCCTCAATGGAGAGCTTGCCGTCGCCGTTGACGTCTTCATACATCTCCGAACCTATGCCCACGATGCCTTTCAGACCGGGCATCTTTTCGAGATAGGCGTCGAGAGCTTCCTGCGACTTGATTATTCCCTGAGAGCGGTAAGCATAGACACCGTTGACCGGCTGACCCACCTCAAGAACTCTCGACAAGCCTGTCGTAGCAGTACCGTCATGGATGGTAATGCGGTCGGCGCCGTCGTAAAGCTTCTTTATCTCATTCGTGTTGTATGTGAAGTTTCCTCCTACGGTCACCTTCCAGTCCTTGTCCCTGTAGACATCGGCACTTGCCGCCAGCTCTATACCGTAGTTGCTGACCTTGCCCACATTGCTGAGGACATTCGAATAGCCTGATGTCGACGGTATGGGCACGCTGTAAAGCAGGTCCGTTGTCTGGCGGTTATAATAGTCGAAGTTAAGGTAAATGCGGTCGATGAGGGTGAGGTCGAAGCCCGCGTCAAACTGCTTGGTGCTTTCCCACTTCAGCTTAGAGTTGCCCACTTCCTCGTAGAAACCTACGATAGAGCTGGTTCCGTCGGAGTAGTTGCCGTTGCCTGTAGAGGTCTGCAAACGTGCAAGCGACTGGTAGTTTCCGATTTCCTGGTTACCTGTCACACCGTAGCTTGCACGGAGCTTCAGGTTGGAGATGATGCTGTTGTCCTTTAGGAAGTTCTCTTCCGATGCGCGCCATGCAAGACCCACCGACGGGAATGTTCCCCACTTGCTGTCCTCGCCGAAGCGCGACGAGCCGTCGAAACGTATTGTTGCCGTGAGCATGTAGCGGTCCTTGTATGCGTATGTGCCGCGTGCCGTCCAGGAGATGAGGCGGTTGCTGTAGATGTCGCTCTGCACCTTGAGCGATGCAGCGTTTGCTCCGGAGAAGTCGTGTGCGCCAAGCGCATCGTTGGTAAACTGTCCTGACATCTGCGAATAGCGGTATTTGTAGTCCTGCCATGAGTATACTCCGGTCAGCGACATGCGGTGGTCGCCCCACTGGTTGCTGTAAGTCAGGATGTTATCCATAAGGCGCGACTCCTGCTTCGTCCACCGGTGCATGCCCGAACTTGTCGTCGAGCCAGCCTGTATGCCTTTTGCCGTCTGTGATGTGCTGAACTGATACCGGTTTGCAACCTTGGTGTCGTAACCGATGTTGAGCTTATAGTTGAAGTGCTCGGAGAAGTTCACCTGGGCAAAGAAGTTGCCGATGAAGCGCAGGCTCTTGATGTAGTCGTCGGTGGCACTCATGTCTGCGAACGGGTTAAACACCTCGCTGTGCTGTATGATGTTGTAAGAGCCGTCCTCGTTGTAAGGCAGGTCGGTAGGATATGCAAGGCGGAAGAGGTCGTTGGTGACCTGGTTTGTCAGTATGTCCTGCCGCGAGCTTGTCAGCTGCATGTTCGATCCTATGGTGAACCACTTGTTGAACTTGTGCTCAAGATTTGAGTGCAGGGAGAACTTTTCGTATCCCTGTGCCTCAAGCAGTCCGTCCTGATTGTAGTAGCCGGCAGAGAACATGTATCTCGTATCGTTGCTCATGCCGTCGAGCGTCAGCCCGTAGTCCTGTGTCAGCGCAGAGCTTTTTATCACTCCCTTCTGCCAGTCATAGAACCTGCCGTCATACTTCCCGCCGGGGAAAGGCTCCGTGCCGCCCTGTATCTTGGTTGCCTTGTTAACATAGTCGATGAACTCCTGTCCACTTATAGTCTCTATAAGGCGTGAGCGCATCTTTACGCCCATATTGGCATGTACCGTTATGTTGTGTTTTCCCTCCGAGCCTTTCTTCGTGGTAATCATCACCACTCCGTTGGCACCGCGCGAACCGTAGATAGCCGTTGCGGAGGCATCTTTCAGCACCTCCATCGACTCGATGTCGGCAGGGTTGATGTCGTTCATGTTGCCGTCTGTCAGGGCAAACCCGTCAACGACATACAGCGGGTCGGTGCCGGCGTTGATAGACGCCGAGCCGCGGATGCGCAGTGTCGGTGCCTCACCCGGCTGGTTGTTGGTGAATACGGCTACTCCGCTCGACTTTCCCTGCAGAGCTTCAATCGGGTTTGACGCCATTACAGATGTTATGGCGTCGCTGCGCAGCGATGTCGTGGCACCCGTAAGGTCGCGCTTTTTCATCGTACCGTATCCGATGGCAACAACTTCGTCGAGTTCCTGCGCGTCGGATTTCATCGTAATATTGATTGTTGACTGTCCTCCGGTTTTCACCGTGACCGTAGTGTAGCCCACGTAAGAGAAAACAAGTGTTGCACCTGAAGGAACGGAAAGTGAGAAGTTACCGTCCACGTCGGTGACACAGCCTGTGCCTGACTGCCCCTTTACGGCTACAGTAACGCCGATCAGCGGGTCTCCATGGTCGTCGATGACCTTACCTTTGACTGTCTTTGATTGATTAACTTGTTGTGTTTCAGCGAGTTTTACCCCCCCCGAAACGATTTCGGCTATCATAGGAACAGGCATTGACAACGTGCCAATGGCAAGCCCGCAAATAACCAGTGCGCGTCCGTGTCTCTGACCGAGTACATCGAATAGATGACGCATGTTTTTCTGATACTTCATCGGTAATTAAAAGATTGGTTAGTAATAATATGTCAAAAATAAAACATAAATGTTATTAGATTTAATCCAAGGTGCAGCCTTCCATGCTGCATCTGTTCATCATAGGTTATTGCAAAGATAGGCTTTATTTATTAAAAACAATGAAAATGACCGCTTTTTTTGGTATTAAATGTATTTTTTCTTTAATAAAAAACTGACAAAGCACAAAACAGCAGGCGGAAAAAAAGGAAATGTCCCTTAACTTCTTCTAACTTCATATAACTTCTTTAACTCCTTACTCCATTTACTCCTTACTCCCATCCAACGCATGAATGTATGTCTAAACTCAACTCTTCCAGCCTGTAGGGACATATTCTTGTATTTGTCCGTTCGTAACATCCTGATATCCAATGGCTGTTTGGCGGACAAATACAAGAATATGTCCCT
>UQZX01000014.1 GCA_900545525.1 uncultured Prevotella sp. | reverse complement strand
TTTCGACTTTGGCGCTTACCCTCCTCGGGCTTGCCTGCTGGGCATTCAGCCCCGCACAGGCTTTTGGCGGTAATGCTGCCATTACGCAAGGCGTAAACCAGTCGAACAAAATCACAGGACAAGTGGTTGACGAGACGGGCGAACCGATGATCGGTGTGACCGTTGTCGTGAAAGGGACCCAAATTGCCGCTGTTACAGACCTGGACGGTAACTTCAATCTTAACGTACCAAACGGCAAGGCGACAATCGAACTGACTTATATCGGATACAAGGCAACAACGGTTGAAGCAACAGCCGGCAAACCCGTAAAGGTTTCCATGCAGCCCGATGCCAACGACCTTGACGAGGTAGTGGTAATCGGTTTCGGTACAGTGAAAAAGCGCGACGTGACAGGTTCTGTGGCATCAATCAAGTCCGATGCCATTATCCAGGCTCCTACCACAAGCGTGGCAAATGCTCTTCAGGGACGCATCTCAGGTCTTGATGTCAACAACGGTGAGCTTCGTATCCGCGGTAACCGTTCTATCAACGGAAGCAACGACCCGCTCGTAATCATCGACGGTGTACAGGGCGGTTCAATGGGCGACCTCAACCCCAACGATATCGAGTCGGTGGACGTGCTTAAGGACGCATCGTCAACGGCTATATACGGTTCGCAGGGTGCCAACGGCGTAATCATCATCACGACCAAGAAACCTGAAGTAGGCAAGATGCTGGTATCTTACGACGGTTATGTGACAGGAGCATTCCGTCCAGACCGTGCAGACTACCGTTCGCCTGCCGACTATTATAACACCCGTAAATTGGCAGCGCAGAACGCAGGACTGTGGAGCAGTGAGAACGACGACGAGGCACTATTCCCCGGTGTCGAGGGATATGCCGCATATCGCGCAGGTGCATGGACAAACTATGAGGATCTTCTGCAGAAGAGCACCACATGGAGTACCAAGCATACGGTAACCCTCTCCGGAGGAACAGAAAAGACCTCTGCACGCTTCTCCCTCGGATATGCCAACGACGGCAGCAAGTGGAAGAAGAGCAACGGTACGGACAGGTATACAATGCGTGCCAATATAGACCACAAGTTCCACAAGTGGGTCAGCGCAGGAGTAAACTTCCAGCTGTCGCATACACGCTCCGACTCTTCTCCATACGAGAAGGCAACGACAACAGGGCTGGAACTTGGTTCGCCATACGGATATTATGACGCTGAACTCGGCGAATATCTTATAGGTGAGACAATGGTGGAGCGTCCGCTCGCAGCCGATGACTATGTAAACCCGCTTATCGATGCCAAGGGTGACCGGCTGTACAAGTCGAAGTCGTATTCTACAAACGTTGTGGCAAATGTATATGTAGACGTACACCCCATAGAAGGACTTACATTCCGCTCACAGCTCAACACCCACCTTACAAACTCGTCCAAAGGTTCATATACAGACGCCAAGTCTGCTGCAAACCTTGACAAGACCGGACAGAAGAACAAGGCGGAGATGACAAAGGGAACCGGAACATACGTGGAATGGAACAACATCCTTACTTATAACGTTACGCAGCTTCCGGAGGATCATCACCTCGGCGTAACACTGCTCACCTCTTGGAACAAGACGCTGAAGGACCAGCTGTCTGCCACATCAATGGGACAGACACTTGCAAGCAACCTGTGGTGGAACATCGGCAGCAACGATGGCGAGTCGGGAAGCTCAACCCACTCAAGCATGTATCAGCAGGCACAGAACTTCTCATACGCCGGACGTATCTCATACGACTGGAAGAGCCGCTATCTCTTCACGGCATCGCTGCGCCGCGACGGTTCGTCAAAGCTTGCGAAAGGACATAAGTACGACTGGTTCCCGTCGGCAGCAATCGCATGGCGTGTATCCGACGAGGCTTTCATGCAGGGCACAAAGTCTTGGCTTGACGACTTGAAACTGCGCGCCACATACGGTGTGACGGGTAATGCCGGTATCGGTATATATGGAACAAAGTCGGGCATTACATTCGCAAACTGGAGCTACGGTTTCCAGGATGACGCAGCAAACCGCTATATCCTCGGTGTAGTGGACAACAACGGCAGCGGATACTACGTGCTGGCTAACACTGATACGAAATGGGAAAAATCGAAGACCATAGACCTTGGCTTTGATGCCGTGTTCCTCAACAGCCGCATCAACGTGACATTCGACTGGTATAACACAAAGACGACAGACCTTATCCTGCTCCGCTCTCTGCCCACATCGGCAGGTATGGACGGTAAGTATGCCACATATACCAACATAGGCTCTACAAAGAACACCGGTTTCGAATTCACAATCAACAGCCGCAACATCGTGAAGAAAGACTTTACATGGTCTTCAACTCTTACGTTCTCAGCTAACAAGGAAAAGATAACGGAACTTGTAGACGGAACAAACATCACTATCGGTACGGAGAAAGAGAAGCAGACACTTATGCTGGGACATCCTATCAAGTCGTTCAACACCTTTACATATCAGGGCATATGGACAACGGCAGAGGCTGAAGAGGCTGCAAAATACTTCAAGGACAAGGACAAGACCAAGCCGTTCAAGCCTGGTGAAATAAAGGTTGCCGATCTTAACGGTGACAACGTTATCGACCAAAACGACGACATAGGCTTCATCGGTTCTACATCGCCCGACTGGTTTGCAGGCTTCAACAACGACCTGCGCTACAAGAACTGGGACCTTAATATATATATGTACGCGCGTTGGGGACATTGGGGAGAGAGCAAGATTGCCAACTATGACCCCTCTAACGGCGGCTCGACGACAAACTTCGACTATTGGGCAGCTGGAACAAACGAGGGAGGCTCCCTGCCTGCCCTGTATAAAGGACGCAAGCTGTACGACTATGTAGGCTATCAGAGCCTTGCCTACTGCGACAACTCTTTCATCAAGCTGAAGCGTATCACTCTCGGATATACTCTGCCGAAGACTGTTCTCAAGACTCTCGGCATAAACAACCTGCGTGTATATGCAACCGTTAACGACCCTCTGTATTGGGTTAAGAACGACTGGCAGAAGGATTATGATCCGGAAGGAAACCAGCGCAGTGTGACAGTTGGTCTTAATATTAATTTCTAATTACCGAAACAACATGAAAAAGATAAATAAATATATCATCGGCGCGCTGCTCTTCGGAACAACAGCCTTTACATTCTCTTCATGCAACCTTGACGAGTACAACCCGTCGGGCGAGGGTGCGGACGAAGTCTTTGCCACCCCAGAAGGAATGGAATACCTGGTTAATCAGATGTATTACAATTTCCGCTGGAAATACTACGGACGCGAGGACCCCTGCCTTTACATGGAGGGTAGTGCCGATATATGGCAGAACATAGGTTCCAACTACGAATACGGCAAGCAGCTGACACGCTGTGTCGACCTGCAGGGAGACCGCGGGCAGATTGCCAATGTATGGAACCGTGTATATGACAACATCAATGATGCCAACGCCATTATAAACCGTCTTGACGGTGTGGTGGATCTTCCTAAGGCAACAAAGGAGGACTTTGAGGGAGAAGCCCGTTTCATGCGCTCCTATTGCTACTGGTGGCTCGTGGAGTTCTTTGGCGACATAGAACTGCGTCTTGACGAGACATCGTCTGCAAAGTTTACGGCAGTGCGCACCGACCGCAAGGTGATCTATGACGATGTCATCATTCCCGATGCCAAGAGAGCGGCAGGGATATTGCCCGTAAATCCTTATAAGGGCAACGTGGGACGTTCTACAAAGAAGGCTGCAAAGGCTCTTCTGGCGCGTGTGCTTCTTACCCGTGCACAGTACGAAGAGGCAGGAAGCGCAGAGCAAAGGAAGTTCTATGAGGAAGCCCTTGCCGCAGCTCTCGATGTTGTCAATAACAAGGCGACATACGGCATACAGCTGTATGATACATACGACGAGATATGGCAGGCACGCAACAACAAGAACAACACGGAGTTCCTGTGGGTAACGACATTCTCTTCAAACTCTTCGCTGAATGCCGACTCCAAGCCCAACCGCCTGTACCGCTACTTCTCTCCGAAACTTGTGGGAAATGCAGGTATCAGAAACACTGCTACACAATGGGAATATCCTTCAGAGGGGACATTGCTCATGCCTACATATTACTTCCTGAACTTGTGGGAGGACTGGGATGCGCGTTATGATGTACTGTTCCAGGAAGAATTCCCCGAAAATGCAAGCAAAGACTATACTTTGAAAGAAACTGATGCCAACAAGTATTTATATACGGATTTTTATAAAGATAAAAATGGAAATCCGAAGAAGATAAAGGTTGGTGAGACTGCTCTTAAATTTACCAAAGAGAAGGTTAGTGATCAGGACAAGAAAGATGCAAAATATATTGTTGTAGGTATTAATGATGTATATGCAACAGAGAACGTTAACTCTTACGGAGGTGCGCCTGTGCGTAACTTCAATGCTGACCCCACGAAATCTACACAGTATATTGCTGCTTCTTTCCCGCGCTTCATGAAATATCGTATATGGGACCGCGATCCTAACGGTACTTTCCTGCTTGCTGCCGCAAACGGTCAAATGGGATATGCCGATGTTCCCGTAATGCGCTATGCAGAGATGCCTCTTATCGCGGCAGAGTGTTATATCGCCCTCGGACAGACGGGAGAAGCTGCAAAGATTATTAATAACGAGATACGTAACGCACGTGTCGTTAAGCCCGGACATAACTTGAGCGAGGCACAGGTATCAGCAGGTGACATGACGATAGAATGGATTATGGCTGAGCGTGCACGCGAGCTTTGCGGCGAGTGGTTGCGCTGGTTCGACATGAAGCGTATATACAGCCCGCAAGGCAAGTTCGCCTCTACGATAGTAGGACGCAATCCGAGTATGATTGGAGACGACTGTCTGCAGGAGTATCACGCACTGCGCCCGATACCGAATACATTCCTCGACAAGCTGCAGAATGCAGAGGAATTCGGACAGAACCCGGGATATAACCCGTATGTGCGTTCGGAGAAGAAATAACAATATAATTCTTCGGGAACACATGTTGACGGGGTGTATTGAAATACGCGACTTCACTTGTTAGTGATTATATATCAAAAAAACGTAAGTATCCATGAGTGTAGGGACATTCCCTTATAAATGTCTGTCTGTTGACGGGAGTGAAATCCTTAACTACTACAGGACTTTCATTTGGAAAAGTCCTTACACTTAATGGAGAAAAATATTTGATATGCTCTACAATTAAATAACATCATTAATAAATTAATACCTAAATATATTAACTAATAAAACTAAATCAATGAAAAAGATTTTTACTTTTTGTGCAGCAGCTCTTATGAGTATTGGTGCATTAGCACAAAGTCCGATAGGTATATATCGTTCTTTGGATCTTACAACCCTTGAAGTGGGCGACTGCTCTGTGGCTGAGGCTTATGGTGTTAAAGTAACTCCTATCCGCGGAACGGGAACAACTTATCGTGACGAAGTAGGACAGGATGACCCGTCGGCATCAGACCTCTATATTGGATATAGCATCACAGAGGGTGCTGCTGCGAACAAGGCTGCTTCTGCTGCCTATGCTGCCGACTGTGTGATATATCCTAAAGTTGCGGAACAGAGTGCACGTCAGGCTGAGGAATATTTCGGATTTACAATGGATATTCCGGCGGACAAACCTATAAACATTGAAGCACTTGATGTCTATCTTCTTGCCGGCAATGCCTATATGTGGCAGGTTGAGATTACTGACGAGGCTGGTAACGTGGTTTACAAGACACAGGACAAGGGTATCAAGGTTAACAACTATAACAAGACGGCATATACCAACGGTATCCATGTAACGACGACAGAAGTAACAGAACCGGAATGGTCGCAGGAGCTTCTTAAAGGCTGGAACCTCGCTACAAATTATGATGTTGCTGCATCAGAGCCTCTTCCCGCACTTACAAAACTCACTGGTAAATACAACGTAAAGGTATATTACTGGGGTAAGTGGCAGAAGAACCTTACCTATGCAAATGTATATATATATGCTACATCAGAAGGCGGTGACACATCTGCTCCTGGCAATGCAGGTATCTATCGTCCTTTGGATCTTACAACTCTTGAAGTGGGCGACTGCTCTGTGGCAGAGGCTTGTGGTGTCAAGGTAACTCCTATCCGCGGAACAGGAACAACTTATCGCGACGAAGCAGGACAGGATGACCCGTCGGCATCAGACCTCTATATTGGATATAGCATCACAGAGGGTGCTGCTGCGAACAAGACTGCTTCTGCTGCCTATGCTGCCGACTGTGTGATATATCCTAAAGTTGCGGAGCAGAGTGCACGTCAGGCAGAGGAGTATTTCGGATTTACAATGGAAATTCCAGCAGGAAAGTCTGTAAATATTGATGCACTTGATGCGTATCTTCTTGCCGGCAACGCCTATATGTGGCAGATTGAGATTACTGACGAGGCTGGTAACGTGGTTTACAAGACACAGGACAAGGGCATCAAGGTTAACAACTATAACAAGACGGCATATACCAACGGTATCCACGTAACGATGACTGAAGTAACAGAACCGGAATGGTCGCAGGAACTTCTTAAAGGCTGGAACCTCGCTACAAATTATGACGTTGCAGCAACAGATCCCCTTCCTGCACTTAAAAACCTCACAGGTAAATATAGTGTGAAAGTTTATTACTGGGGCAAATGGCAGAAGAATCTCACATACGCAAACGTATATGTCGAGCTTTCAAATGGTGATGCTACTGCCATTTCTACAATAACATCAGAGAATGTTGTTAAGAACGGCGCAATGTACAATCTTGCAGGTCAGCGTATAGCAGCACCTGTAAAAGGACAGATTTATATAAAGGACGGTAAGAAGCATATCATGAGATAATAAGGAACCAGTATATTCCTGATAACATTTATCGGATGCACTTTGTATTGAAGTGCATCCGATTTTTTATTACCTGAAAGTAAAACAGAAAATCCTGATTTTAGTTCAGATTACATATCATCGACAGACAGGCAGCCTAAACGAATATCCATACCATTTAACTCGTCGCAGTTTTGTAAAAGCACCTTTACCTTTTTTTCAAGCAGCCCCTTGTCATATTTCTTTTTCTGCATTTTAACTTCATATATCTCTGCATACCGGTCAATCTCGTTTACGGCAATCAAATCAATCTCGTTTTCGCCTTTGCGATCCCAAAAGCCTCCTATCCGTGTGAAACGCTTTGTCTCACGCAATTTACGTTCAAAATATCTTTCAAGCATAAATCCAGCAAAGCTTTCATAATATCTTTCTATAATGCGTGCAAGCTGTTCAAGGGCATCATTCTCTATAAACGACTGGTATTTATAAATAAACCTGAACCACAGGGTTAGAAAATTATCACTCAACGCATATCGCGTTTTCTTTGAATTTTCTTTCGCAAATATCGGAAGATGCTTCTCAATAAGCCCATAGTATCTCTCAAGACGTACAAGATAGCTACCGATATTTCCCATATTCAGGATATTCTCTATTTCTCCCCGTGTCTTCATACCACCGGCAATACATGTAAGAATGGAAAAGTGCACCGTGTAATCTGTTCCAAATTCTTCTATCAGCACGTTTTTCCCCTCATTTATAAATGGAGAGTTATAAGACGTAATGAATGAGAGCATCTTCTTTTTAGTGTTTTTCATGTTGTCCATAAGCAAAGAGACATACCACGCGACACCTCCCGTTATTGAGAACAATGCCAGCAGGTCTTCATTTGAATATCCCGGATTGTAGTCTTGAAGAATTTGTTTTAATGTACTTGTACCGAAAGGTCTTATCATAAGATGCCTGTTTGCACGTCCGAACAAAGGTTCACGGCTGTCTTCAAAAATCTTTTTCATAAGAGAGAAGGCGGAGCCGCTGATAACAAGATTGAGATGTCCCTTGCCTTTGGATAAATCCCATTCTCTCTGCACTTCGCTGAAAACAGACGGATTAATCCTCATGAACTCTTGAAACTCGTCTATGACGAGGGTGAACGGACGCTGTTCGGATATCCTCAGCAGGTATCTGAATAAATCAGCGAATGAATATATCGATCCTACAGGGACACCAAGTTTGTTTTCTATTTCACGTGAGAAATCTTGGCAAAGCAATTTCTCCGCCTTACGTGCAACGAAAAAATACAAGCTCGTATCGTCGCCAATCCTCTTTGCCAGTTCTGTCTTGCCTATGCGCCTTCTTCCCATAACAACCGTCATTTGCGATTCGTTACGGCTAAGCATCAGACTTTCCCTTAATGTTTCCAACTCGGTTGTCCTGTCATAAAACTTCATATTGCGATTTTTAGTATTTTTAAATACGGTATTTTAAAATACCTTTTGCAAAAATAATCAAATAAAGCATTCCATCAAAACTTTTCCGGATATTTAAGTGACTTATCCTGTCTATGCAGGAAGTGCCACTAATCATCATGATAAATGACAAACTTGCCGTTAATGGGCACGATAAGTTACACGCCGCCCATCCCCCGGCCCCCGGCGATACAACAAGTTTTTTAATAATAAAATCTATTTACTAATGAAGAAGAATGCAAGATTTTCGACTTTGGCGCTTACCCTCCTCGGGCTTGCCTGCTGGGCATTCAGCCCCGCCCAGGCACTTGGCGGCAGCGCAGCCGTTGCGCAGAGCGTGAACCAGTCGAACAAAATCACAGGACAAGTGGTTGACGAGACGGGAGAACCGATGATCGGAGTGACCGTTGTCGTGAAAGGAACCCAAATTGCCGCTGTCACTGACCTGGACGGTAACTTTAGCCTGACTATACCTAACAGTAAGGCTGAACTGGAACTTTCGTATATCGGCTACAAGACGGCAACAATAACAGCTGTGGCTGGAAAGGCAACTAATGTCAAGATGCAGCCGGACAACACAGGGCTTGACGAGGTTGTCGTAATAGGTTACGGTACTCAGAAGAAGCGCGACCTTACCGGTGCCGTGTCATCTGTAAAGGCAGAAGACATAACCATTTCGCCTATGCCTAACCCGGTTGAGGCATTGCAGGGAAAAGTTGCAGGTCTTGACATCACGCGTTCGTCAGGACAGGCTGGTGCAAGTGCAAGTATGAAGTTGCGCGGTACGCGCTCGCTTATGGCGGCAGAGGACGGCAACGACGAGCCTTTGGTACTTGTCGACGGTCTGCCCGGAAGCCTCACAACGCTTAATGCCAATGACATTGAGAGTATCGAGGTGCTGAAGGATGCTGCCTCAACAGCTGTTTACGGTTCTGCAGGTGCCAACGGTATCATAATCGTTACAACAAAGAGCGGTAAGGCTGGGCGCACAAAGGTGAACCTGAACGCATACGTGGGCATAAACGGTTGGTCTACGGTTCCTGATGTGTACAACAGTACAGGTTTCTTCAACATGCGCAAGCAGGCACAGATTGCAGGAGGCACGTATACAGGAGATGAGAATGTGTTTAATCCAGCCGTATATGATGCATATCTTGCCGGACAGAGCATTAACTGGGCTGACGCATTGCTCAAGACCGGTGTGACGCAGAACTACTCACTCTCCATAAGTGGCGGTACGGAAAAGACAAAGGCATATATGTCTCTTAACTTCTCGGGAGAGGACGGACAGTATGAAAACGACAATTACAAGGTTTATTCTACAAACTTGAAGATAGACCATGAGATAAACAAAATTACCACTATCGGAGTAAACATGCAGGGAAGCTTTACATACAAGAACTCTGCATACGCCAAGCTCGAGAATGCACTTATAACACGCCCTATAGGTTCCCTTTACGATGAAGACGGCAACGTTAACCCGTTCCCGGTGGTGGACGATGTAAACACCGTGAGCCTGTTGCTGAACAATAAGGGAAACTACCGCAACAACTCTCAGAACACAAACATTTATCTTAACCCCTATATCCGCATTAATCCGCTGAAGGGTCTTACATTTGAGAGCCGCCTGAGCCTGTCGCTGGCATTCCGCAAGAACAACAGGTTTAACGGTATCGGCGGATACAACTATTATAGCAGTGATGCCAATGCCGACGGTGTGACAACGGCAGCCAGCGTTATGGCATCTGTGGAAAATTATAACACCTATAATTATAAATGGGAAAACATTCTTACCTATAACTTCAAGATTGCGGACAAGCACGACTTTACCGTTACAGGTGTAACATCGTGGAACCATAACCGCCGTGAATATACATCCGCAGAAAATTCAAGCCTCACTGACAACAGCTATCTGTGGCATAATCTCGGAACAGGAAGCAACCCGAAGGTAGGTTCTTCTTACGTTATGTCAAAAGGCTTGGGCTTTGTAGGACGTATCAATTATTCGTATGAGGGCAGATATCTTGCTTCTGTATCCGTTCGCCATGACGGTTCTTCACGCCTTGCCGAAGGTAACCGCTGGGATACATTCCCCGCTTTTTCTCTCGGCTGGCGCATTTCTGACGAGAAGTTTATGGAAAATACCAAAGACTGGCTTGACAACCTGAAGATACGCTTCGGCTGGGGTGTTACAGGTACGGCTTCAATTGCCGAATACCAGACAGCAACCGTACTCAACCAGTCGTATATGATTCTTGGCAACCAGACCCTTCTTTCATATAATTATCCGCAGGAAATCGTAGACCCGCGGCTTGGCTGGGAAAAATCGTATAATACCAACATTGGTCTCGACGCATCGTTCCTGAACGGACGTATCGACGTTACCGCAGACTATTATATAACGAAGACAAAAGACATTATATGGACGGCTAACGTACCTGTGACAAACGGAGGTTTCAACTCAGGTGCACAATATAAGACAACAACAAATATTTGTGAGTCGGAGAACCGCGGATTTGAACTTGCCGTTACTGGCCGCCCGTTCGTGGCAAAGAAAGAGGGAGACTTCTCCTGGACAACAAACCTGACGTTTACAAAGAACTCTGAGAAACTGACAAGCTTCTCGGCAGAGGATGGAACGGACCAGTATATAAATGGTGACAAGATATTAAAAGAAGGTGAACCTATAAATTCGTTCTACGGATATAAGCTCAACGGCACATGGAAACTCTCTGAGGCAGAAGAGGCTAAAATCTTCAATGCCGAGCCAGGTGACCTGAAGATAAACTGTCAGGGACTTACACGGCACGTAGGTGATGAAGGCAACATATATTATACAGGAGTGAACGCTAACGGAGAGGAAATTGTCTATGATGCGACAAATCCATACGACGCAACACAGGCACGACAGGTATTGGGACATCAGCAGCCGGACTGGACTATGGGATGGAAGAACACATTCACATTCAAAGGCTTCGATCTCTCAATATATCTCTATTGGCGTTACGGACAGATGATAAACTACAGTATGCTCGGACGTTTCAGTCCTAATGTAAGCGGAAACTTCCCTACATATTTCGACTATTGGACGGAAGAGACTGGAAATGCCAACCACTATTTCCCTGCACTGAACTCGCAGAAAACCATCATAAACTACGATGGTTACAGCGGACTGAACTATGTTGACGGCTCGTTCTGGAAAGTAAAGAACATAACTCTCGGCTATACATTGCCTAAGAAGGTTCTTAAGAAGATCGGTATAGAGAATATCCGTGTCTACGGAACTATAACCAACCCGTTTGTATTTGCAAAGAGCGACCTGCTCAAAGACTATGACCCCGAAATGGCAGGTTCACTCGACTACCCGCTTACAAAGCAAATGGTGTTCGGTATAAACGTTACATTCTAACAACTAAAGAAAAACGACATGAAAAAGAATTTGTTATATATGGCTGCCGGACTTTTCATTGCAACCGGCTTTACGTCGTGCGAGCTTGACGAGTATAACCCTACGGGAGGCAGTGCAACGATAGAGAACTATGCAACATGGGAAGGTCTTCAGGCTCAATGCTATTCAACATTATACCACGAGCTTTATTCAAAGCAGGACTTCTACTTCCTGTCTGAATGCGGAACCGACCTTTGGCTTAACTCCTCGGGCAAGGAATATTCCAAAGAAACTTTCTATTACGACGGATTGGGAGTTGCCCGCTCTGAACCGAAAAAAGCATGGCAGCAGGCATACTCTGTAATCGCCACATGCAATACTGTCATAAACAACACTCCTGCCGCTTCGGGCGAGAAGGCTGACGATATAGAGGTGCTTAAGGCTGAGGCAAAAGTCATACGTGCCTTCATGCACCTTACGCTCGCCACATATTTCGGTCCGATACCATTGTGTACCAATGAAGTGGGAGAGACTAACAACAGACCTGTACGAAACTCTATGCAAGAGGTTTATACCTCTATTGTTACAGACCTGAAAGAGGCTTCAAGAGTGCTTGGCGTTGAACCTCATGGCGGCAACTATGCACGTGTAACCAAGAAAACGGCTCTCGGACTGCTTGCCCGTGCATACGCACAGGGTGCCGGCGAGGGACTGGAAGAAGACGGCAAGAGCTACTGGCAGTGTGCCAAGGACGTTGCAGACGACATGATAATCAATGCTTCAACTTACGGCATGTATCTCTATCCGGATGTTTCCGACCTGTGGGCACAGGATAACAACCGTAACAACCGTGAGGCTCTGTTTACAGCATCCGGTCTTGATGCAACAAATGCAGATGCTGGTATGGCAGGTACGTATGCAAACCATACGAACACGCTTGGAGGATTAACATATTGCAACCCCAACAACCTGACGCGTGTATATAATATACAATCCGGAGAAAACCAATATCTCGGTATATTTGGAACAACAGAAATCATGGCACCCACAAAACATGCCATTGATGTGTTCGGTGATTGGGACAAGCGTTATGAAAACAGTTTCCTTACAGCTTTTGGACAGTATACTCATCCTACCGGCGTGGCATATACTTTTGCACGTCAGACTAAAACCCTTTCTTCAACAGATTGTAGAGCAATGGGATTGGACAACAGTCTTAATGGTCAGAAGCTCTATCCATACGTAGCATTGGCAACGACAGACCGTCCCGGTGGTACACAGACGTATGCCGAAGGAATTTATGAGAAAGGCGGAACAGGCAAGATAGTACCTACAAAGAATGCCTTTGTGGTGGATATGCCGTTGGCACAGGATGAGGACCGCATCCGCATATACCTCTCGAAAAAAGACCTTACCAATGAGGAAAAGTCCAAGTACCGTTGTTTTACTATGAATATCAGCGAGTTGTTCGATGCAGACGGAAATTACAAGACAGGATCCTATACAGACCGTGGCATGGCTGCGTATGTTTCTCAGGCCTATCATCTGTTCCCAATGCTCATAAAGCATAATGCCCTTTATGACGGTGCCACACGCCAGCTGTCTAATGACAGGCGTCCTTCACGCAATGGTGACATCTTTATAATGCGTGCCGCTGAAATCTATATGATTGCCGCAGAGGCAAGCGTGATGCTGAATACGGGTGACGCTGCCAAGTATATAAAGCCGTTGCACGACAGAGCTGTACGTGCCGGTTCTACGGCTCCGGCAATAGGCAATGTTACGGAACAGGATATCCTTGATGAATATGCACGTGAGTTTGTAGGCGAACACATGCGTTGGGCTGTGCTGAAGCGTCATCGTGCAGGCGGTCTTATGAAGAATGCACTGCAGATGTATAACAAAAAAGCTTTTGCTGCCTTTAAGGAGGATATACATTATTGCCGTCCTATACCTCAGGAATTCCTTGACCAAATAAGTAATAAGGAGGAATTTGGAGACAACGGTTACGGATATACAGCAGGAAAGGGATACTAAATTAATACATGAGGGTGTGCTAAAAAATCTATATTACATCTAAGAGTAGGGACATATTCTTGTATTTGTCCGACAAATATATACAGAATATCAATATGTCCAAACGGACAGATACAAGAATATGTCTCTAATAATAGTAGAATTTTGCACAAGCCCATTATTAAACTTATTCGTTTCCTAAATAAAGTATAAACTAAAGCAAATTAATTTTATTAATTCATTTAAAACAAAAATCTATGAAAAAGTTTTTTACATTAGTAGCACTCGCGTTTGCTTCAGCAGGCGCTTTTGCACAGCACGTGGAATGGACGGCAGCACAGCTGCCTTCACCAGCTGATGGTGTGGCACAGGGCTATCAGGACTATTGGGGAATTGGCTATCGTCTTCCAGATAACTACGTGTTATTTGACAAGGACGGTGTTAAGGCAGAAATAGAAAAAGGTTGTCTTGCAACGAGCGGTAACGGCAAGTATTCTGGCAAGGCGTATGCTGCAAAGATTTTGATGGGTAGCCAGGCTGGTCGTAGCGGTTTAAGTGCAGACCAGCAGCTCAACTTCTTTGAGGGTCTTGAGAACAATACTCTTCTCCGTACTGGTTCTTACAGCAATGCAGGTGTTGAATATTCATTTACACAGGGTGTTATCACACTTACGATACCCAATCCGGCAGAAGGTGCTGCTGAATATTCAACAAATGGTCGTGTAACACTTAACTTCAATCGTGGCGGCAACTCTTGTGCAATATATGTAATCGACCATACTTCAAACAGCGGTGAGGGACACATGGTTCTTCAGAGCGCATCACGCTGTCCTGACGATAACATTCAGACACATTGCGTTCAATTCGGTGTAGAAGGCGGACATACGTATTATATATTCGCTTCTGACAACAACTCTGTTGAACTTTATGGAATTGGTTATTGTCCGACAATTGCAGATAATTATGGAACATTCGGTACTACAACCGGCATTGACAATATTGTAAATAAGGTAGAAAAGGTTGCAGACAACAAGATTTATTCTATCGACGGTCGCTATGTAGGTACAGACAAGGAAGCTCTTGCAAACGGTCTTTACATACAGGACGGCAGGAAATTCATCAAGAAATAATCGTATAAACTGATATATTTCTGATAACATTTATCGGATGCACTTCATCTCGGAGTGCATCCGATTTTATTTATCCGCAAGTGAAATTTGCATTTTACTGCATTTTAAAACCGCATTTTCTGCATTTTACCACATTTTAAACTGTTAAAAGTTGCATTTTACCACATTTCATTGTTTGTTATTCAGGAATAAAGACTGTATACAAGTAAAAAGGTTATGCTTATATTAAGACAAATTGGAAAAAAGTTGCAAATAATACATCTTAAACGTGGAAAAAAGTTGTATATTTGCAATGTCATTGATGGAAAAAAGTTGCAAGCTTATGCTTAAACGTAAGATTTATAATGAGTTGACTAAGTGGAAGGACAGGAAGGACAAGAAAGCCCTTCTTATACAAGGTGCACGACAAGTAGGCAAGACGACTACGATAAGAGACTTTGGAAATAAACATTACAGGCATTTCGTTGAAATAAACTTTGAGAAAACACCCTTGGCAAAACAGGCATTTGCCGGGAACAAAGATACCGGGACTATTATTCTGAACCTGTCGGCAATGGGATACGGACCTTTTACAAAAGGTGAGACACTTATATTCTTTGATGAAATACAGAGTTGTCCTGATGCACGTACAGCCATAAAGTTTCTGGTAGAAGACGGCAGTTACGACTATATAGAATCCGGTTCGCTGCTCGGCATAAACTATCGTGACGTGTCATCATATCCAGTTGGTTTTGAACATCGTATAGATATGTATCCCTTAGACTTTGAGGAATTTCTATGGGCATCGGGGATATCAGACGATGTAATAAGCCAGTTGCATGCAAACTATGTGTCTGTTACACCTGTAGCTGATTTCCTTCACGAAAGAATAATGGATAAATTCCGCCAGTATATGGTTGTAGGAGGTATGCCGGAAGCTGTAGCGACATTTACAGGCAACAAGGATTTGTCGGAGACACTGCAGATACAGAAAGACATTATAACCAGTTACAGGGACGACATTTCTAAATATGCAGGAAGTGACAGGCAGCTGGCAAGGCTTGTCTTTGATGCCATTCCACTACAGCTAAGCAAGGAAGACAAGCGTTTTGTGCTTGCCGACATAGAAAAAGGAGCATCGCAACGTAAATATGGCGATGCCACACAATGGCTCGCGGATGCAGGTGTGGCATATTTTTCGTACAACACCAAGACATTTGAGTTACCGTTTGCATTTGGGGAGAAACGTAATCTTTATAAATTGTTCATGCTTGACACAGGGTTATTGTGCAGTCTCTGCCTGCCCCAAATGCAATTTCATGTGCTTAATGGTGACATTAATATAAATGAAGGGGCACTGACAGAAAATTATGTCGCTTGCGAACTTGTAAGGAAAGGCGTGGCTCTCAACTACTATGACCGTAAAAGCAAGCAGGAACTTGATTTCGTTTTTCAAGAGAACCAAGGTATATCGGTGATAGAAGTAAAGTCGGGCAATGACTATATGAGGCACGCCTCACTCGATGCCGCAATGAATTCTTTTCATGACAGAATAGAAAGGGCAATGGTTCTGAGCAAGTTCAATGTGATGAAAAAAGACGGAGTGGCTTATTATCCTTTATATATGACAATGTTCTTTTAGTTAATCTTATATACTTTGACAGAAGAATGCCTGTCTACATCATCTCACGCTTGAACCATATCTCAAAGAGAGGATCCGCAAGAAAATATGTATTGTCTGTATCCCTGTCTATAATCTCGCGTTCGATGAGTGCCGACTGTATCTTGGGGAGATTTGAACGTGTACCGAAATTATATAACGATGTAACTTCTTTCTTGGAGAAGTCACGGTGGAAGCCATTGCATATCGCCCTTATAAAATTCAGCTGATATGTCGTGAGTCCGTTAGTCTGTTCTACAAACAGCGGCATGACCTGAGCCAAGGTTGCTTCAAGCCCGTTGGCGAATGAAGTCTCGTCTACAAAATCGCCGGACATGGCAAGAACATTCCATGCCAGTTGCTGAACGTATGCCGAATAATTATCAACTGTTGTACATATCTTTTCTGCAAGTTCGGCAGATATATACTTGCCGGAGCTTCTAAACCTTTCGATGATAAACGGCACCCAATCTTTAGTTTCAATCTTTTTTAGGAAAAACATGTCTCCGAACTGATAGAAAGGAAGGTTGCGGCTGTAGAACATTTCGGACATGAGATGTTTCTTGCTGCCAAAAAGACAATATGAGGTCAGGCGCTGGTGTTGCCACACGCTGCGTATTGTCTTCTGAACGGTGATAGAATCTGCAAACTCGCCTATCTGCTGAAACTCGTCTATGCAGACTACTATGTTTATATTATGTTTCGCGGCTATCCGCTCGGGAAGATTAAGAATTTCTTCAGGACTGTTTCCTTGTTTGCTTATGCCTAACGACAAGGAGAAGCTGGAACCGGGTTCTGGACTGTAAGTAATTTTCGGTGTGATACTCATGACAAATTCCTTTGCCAATTCCAACATCTGTTCCATTCGTGTGGCAGTTGCCTGTATCACGGACGATGCGAACTTTTCATAAAACTCATATTCTGTACGGCACTTATATATGTCCATATATACCACAACAATCTTAGGATTGTCCATTTCATATATCACTTTCTTCACCAATGATGTCTTTCCCATACGGCGCGGTGATATCAATATGGAATTTATTCCGTTTTCGAAATTGAGTTTCAGACGTTGAGTCTCTAAGTTACGGTCAGTAAAGTTTTCGCCTTCCACCGACATTCCATATATAAAAGGTTTGCTCATAACGTGATGTTTTACACTGCAAATATACGGATAATATATTATATTCCAAAATGTATCACACCAATTTGTGTACAAGGTGTATATTTCTATAAGATATTAGTAATTAATGGATAATACAGATACACAGGACTGACACCAGTTGGTGTTACACCAACTGGTGTCAGTCCTGTGCCGTTTTATTTATTGAAAATCCGTTTCCTCTGTTTTTTAATAACATTTCTGTCCTTAATGGGCACGATAAGTTACACGCCGCCCATCCCCCGGCCCCCGGCGATACAACAAGTTTTTTAATAATAAAATCTATTTACTAATGAAGAAGAATGCAAGATTTTCGACTTTGGCGCTTACCCTCCTCGGGCTTGCCTGCTGGGCATTCAGCCCCGCACAGGCTTTTGGCGGTAATGCTGCCATTACGCAAGGCGTAAACCAGTCGAACAAAATCACAGGACAAGTGGTTGACGAGACGGGCGAACCGATGATCGGTGTGACCGTTGTCGTGAAAGGCACACAGATTGCCGCCGTCACGGATTTGGACGGAAAGTTCAGTTTGTCGCTGCCTGCCGGCAAGAACATGATAGAGTTCTCTTATATAGGATACGAGAACATGACACTGAAGGCAGGAAACGGCATGAAAGTCACAATGAAGCCGGAAAGCAATGCCGTAGACGAAGTTGTGGTGATAGGTTACGGTACTCAGAAGAAGCGTGACCTTACCGGTGCCATAAGCTCTGTGAAGGCCGATGAAATAAAGCAGGCGCCCGTAATGAACGCCATGGAAGGCTTGCAGGGAAGAATATCAGGTCTTGACATTACAAGATCATCCGGACAGGCGGGTTCTTCTCCCGAGATACTCCTGCGCGGTAACCGTTCGCTCAACGCGAGCAGCGCACCGCTGTTCGTTATAGACGGTATTGCCGGAGGGGACATTGACGACATCAACCCCAACGACATTGAGTCTATCGACGTGCTTAAGGACGCATCGTCTACGGCAATATACGGTTCTGCCGGTGCCAACGGTGTAATCATCGTAACGACAAAGCAGGGACAGACGGGCAGGATACAGGTAGACTTCAACGGATATCTCGGTATCAATGCCTTTCCGCAGTATCCCGAAACTTACTCGGGCGAGGCATGGATAAACTATCTGCGTGAGGGCTTTGCCGCACGCGAAGGCCGCGATCCGGAAGACCTCAGCGAGCTGTTCAATGCAGCAGGACTGTCAGAGGGAGCAGTACAGGCATACAACGACAACAAGTGGATAAACTGGCGCGACGAAATACTGAACACAGGTATGCAGCAGAACTATTCGGTTTCGCTGCGCGGAGGTTCGGAGAGCGTCAAGGGATATATGTCCATGGGATACCAGCAGGAAAAGGGTCTTTACAAGAACGACCAGATGAACCAGATAACATTCCGTGCCGGCACAACGTTCAAGATGAACAACATGGTTAGCGTAGGTTTCCAGTCGACACTGACATACCGCGACCAGGACAAACGTAACTCACGTCTCTCCAAGTCTCTCAACTATCTGCCTTTAGGAGATGTATACAACGAGGACGGCTCGCTGAAGCAGCGCCCCATTGACGACATGGACTCATACATTAATATAATGGCGGACGACCAGCCCAACGCTTACAAGAACAACGTCAAGCGCACAACGCTCAACATAGCCCCGTTCATAGAGATAAAGCCGCTGAAAGGGCTTACTTTCAAATCGCTGCTCAATGCAAACCTGTCACACAGCAGAACAGGACTATGGGACGGTCTCGACACATTCATGAAACTGTCAGGCTCTTCAGACAACAAGCGCATTGCCTCATATAACCAGTCGAACTACTGGAACTACACATGGCAGAACATTCTTACCTACGGTCTCGACCTTGGCAACCACAGCATTACGCTGACGGGCATCACCGAGTACCAGCGTTCAAAGACCGAAGGACTTATCGGTACAAACGAGCAGTTTGAATTCGACGGTTTCCTGTGGTACAACCTCAAGGGCGGACTTATCCCGCAGGTAGAATCGAGCTACAAGGAAACGGCAAAGATGTCATACGCCCTCCGCGGTGCATGGAACTACATGGGCAAATATCTCTTCTCTGCCTCAATACGCTGGGACGGAGCCTCACAGCTCTATGACAAATGGTGTGCATTCCCTGCTTTCTCTGCCGGCTGGCGTATCTCTGAAGAGAACTTCATGAAGGGCACACGCTCATGGCTCGACAACCTGAAGCTACGCGTGGGCTACGGTGTGACGGGTAACGCGAACATTTCACCGTACGTAACATCTACTGCCGTGACGACATCCGACGGTGCAATAAATCTCGGAACCGGACGTCTGCAAACATACATCCTTGCACAGAACGTGGCAAACAACAGCCTGACATGGGAGAAATCGTACAACTGGAACTACGGTCTCGACATCGCCGTGCTCAACAACCGTATCGACGCAAGCATCGAGTACTACTCCACCGACACAAAGGGCGTGCTCTACAACCGCCCGCTGCCGACAGCACTGGGACTTTACAATGCCAAGGCTACATATTATAAGATGTCGAACATCGCGCGCATAAAGAACAAGGGTGTGGAAGTTACGATAAACACAAGAAACATCGACACGAAGAACTTCAAGTGGAACTCCACGCTGACATACGCAAAGAACAAGGAACAGCTAAAGGAAATAAATCTCGGCAACAATGTGTCGGCAGAGAGCCTCATAGCCCTGAACCTGTTCATGGGACAGCCCGTAAACACCATATACGGATATAAGAAACTCGGAATATGGCAGCTCGGCGAGGAAGACAGGGCCGCATGCTTCGGCAGCGTGCCGGGAGACGTACATCTTGCAACTCCCGACCTTACATGGGATCCGGAATATACATATACCCGCGAGGAGACCGTGAAGAACGAAGCAGGAGAGTCTGTGACGGTGACAAAGACCTATAACGGAGCTTATTACAAAGAGGGAGAAGACGGCGAGCGCGAATATTTCATGCGCGGTCATACATACGCTGTCTCTGCCAACGACAAGATGATACTTGGACATAAGACTCCGGACTGGACGCTCGGTTTCTCAAACCAGTTCATATACAAGAACTTCGACCTCAGCATAATGTGCTCGATGCGTTGGGGACAGATGATAGACGGTGAACTTCTGTCATACGTGGACAACAAGAACCAGCCCACATGTTACAACTACTGGACTGTAAACAACCCCACCAACGACTATCCACGCCACGAATTTGGCGCAAGCATCACCGGGGCTCAGAAAGAAGCACTGCGATACGTCGACGGCTCATTCTTCAAAATTAAGAACATCACCCTTGGATATACACTGCCCAAAAGCGTGCTCCAGAAAGTGAAAATGTCGAAGTTCCGCGTATATGCCACAATACAGAACCCGTTCATCTGGAGCAAGAGCGACGTACTTGACAAAATGGACCCGGAGAACAACGCATCAGACAAGTTCCCGCTCTACAAGACCATCGTATTCGGTATAAACGCTTCGTTCTAAGAATATAAATAACTTAAAAATATCATACGACAATGAAAAAGATTATATATACAGGCGCGGCAATGATACTGACTCTCGGGGCGTGTTCTCTGGACGAGACAAACTACGCCGCCCTTGACACCGACAAAGTATATACCACGCAGGCAGGAATGGACGCCATTGTCAACTCCTGTTACGAGAACGTGTATTACATGTACGGAAAGGTTGACGGCATAGACCTTATGGAAATGGGAACGGACCTGTGGAAGAACGGCGGCCGCAATTCGGGACACGGTGACCTCACAAACTACAACGAGAACCTTACACCGTCGTCGGGTGTAATAAAGACCATTTGGAACAGTCTTTATGCAATTGTTGGTTACTGTAACACGGCAATCGCATATCAGAACAGAGGCACGGACTTCGACTCTCTGAGCATAAAGCCGAAAGTGGCAGAGGCATACTTCCTGCGCGGCTTTGCCAACTACCACATAGTTGAGCAGTGGGGCGGCGTAGTTCTGCAGAAGGAGTCGCTCGCATCATCGGGCGTATCATCTGAGAAAGGCGTGCGCTCTACCGAGGCTGAGTTCTACGACCAGATAATAAGCGACCTTAAGTTTGCCGCAGAAAACCTGCCCGTAAACCAGGGAGAGCGCGGCAGGGCAAGCCGTAAGGCCGCCTTGGGAATGCTGGCAAAGGCATATCTTCAGCGCACACGCCTCTATGGCGAGGGCAGCACAGAGCGCAAGGACTGTGCAGACTCTGCTTTCTATTATGCAACGGAACTGATTGACAATGCCTCACAATACAGCTGCGGACTATACGCAAGCACGGCAACAAAGAGCGGCGATGCACAGATGTGGGATGACGACAACAACAAGAACAACAAGGAAGTGTTGTTCACGGAAGCAATAGACCACGAGACTGGAAACAATCCGGAATGGTGGAACCGCGGACGTACATGCCAGTACTACATGATGAACATCGGCTCACAGGCACAGAACTTCGGCGTTAACGGTGCCGGACTGAGATACGGACGTGCCAACGCCACCGTATGGGGTCCCACACTGTATCTACTGTCTGAATGCTTCGAACCAAAACTGCAAAAGAGCGAGAAGAACGCGGAACTTATCAAGTTTGCAAAGAACAAGAACGACGTAACTCCCGACACACGCTTTGAGCAGGCTTTCTACTACAAGTATTATGCTGCTGCACAGACTTCTCTTAACCAGGAAACACTTAAGAGATACAAGAAAGCCGTAAATGAGGAAACTGGTATTTTCGATGAAGATCTGTACAAACAATACTTCAATACCATTGCAAAACGCCGCATAGCAAAAGCAGGACTCAAGGGCGTAGACTATAACATGAAATATCCTGGCAAGCATTATTATGCAAACTCTGGTGACCCTGCAAACCAGCTGCTTGAGGACGAAAGTGTATCAGACGGTCTTGCTGTATATACCCCTAACTGGGAACTTGACACACTTGAGACAACAAAGAGCAAGCGCCTTGCCGTAGGTCTGGACAATCAGTACGAAATACGCAAAGGTGAAAATGAGCCTTACGGCGGACGCGCTGCCTACAGCTACTTCCGCTCTCTGCAGCCCTCATGGAAGAAGTGGCGTGCCTTCAAATACACATATACAAACCAGTACTGCATGATGGATATTCCTATAATCCGTCTGACCGACATATATCTTATTGCCGCCGAAGCATCAATCGTTGCCGGATATCCGCAGAAAGGTCTGAAATATATTAACGCAGTCCGCCGTCATGCCGCCGTGTCAGGCGATGCCGCCCTGATGGACGTCAGCGTAAACGATATGACGATAGACTATATATTAAAGGAACGCGCGCGCGAGCTTTGTGGTGAACAATGGCGCTGGTACGACCTGAAACGCACTGGCAGGCTGACAGCCGAGTATCTCACTACACCGGGGATGAACCCGTACATAACGACGTTCAACAACAGCCGCCACATTGTACGCCCGATACCGCAACAGTTCCTCGACCAGATTGCCAACCCGGACGAGTTCGGAACGAACGGATACTAACGCATAAGGATAATGTATCAAAGTCTCTTGTCCGGTTCTTTATCATAGGGGCTGTCCGGGACTTTGATACACCCTCAATGAAAAACAAGTGAGCATTACATCATATTTATCAATTCATTAAATTACTAACAATGAAAAAACTTTTCACATTACTTGTTACAGCATTGGTTGCTGTAAGTGCAAGTGCACAACTTGATGTTGTCAAGCTCTTTACCAAAGACGGCAACACGTACAAATTACCTTCTAACGCCCAGGAGATAGCAGACTTCGCAGCAGCTTATCCCGACTACGCAACGCTTTTCTGGGGTGTTGACCCGATGTTCCCTGCTGATGTGCCGCTGAACGAAGACCAGTCAGACATCGTTATCAGCGGCGTTACAACCGTAAGCGTTGGAACCCACTATAACCTGAAAAAGGATGACCAGAACATCAAAGCTTACATCAACTGCGGCTCTACTCTCGGTAACACTATCAATCCTGAGAAAGACATCACAGAAGATGTAACTCTTTGGGACACAGGCTCAAGCCAGTCTATACTCCGTGTTGTTACAAAGAAGGCTGGAAAGCTTGCCTTCGATGTTTACAGCGGAACAAACAACCGCTCTATCGGTATCTACCAGACTCCGACAGAGGAAGAACTCAACAACGAGCTTACAGGAAAGTGGCTCGATGTTCAGTCTTTCAACGATGCAGAACTTCACACATCATCTGCTGATGTTGAGGCAGGCCGCGAATACATTCTTGTTTGCTCTTCAAAAGGTAATCAGAACCTGATGGAAATACGTTTCGAACCAACAGAAGAACCTGTTGCTGAGGCTATAAAGCTATTCAAGAAAGACGGCATCAGATATGTATTGCCATCTAACGCTCAGGAGATAGCAGACTTCACAGCAGCTTATCCCGACTATGCGACGCTTTTCTGGGGTGTTGACCCGATGTTCCCGGCTGACATGGCACTGAACGAAGACCAGACAGACATCATTATCAGCGGCGTTACAACTGTAAGCGTTGGTACACACTACAATCTTCTGAAAGAAGACCAGAACATAAAGGCTTACATCAACATGGGTTCTACTCTCGGCAACACAATCAATCCTGAGACAGACATCACAGAAGATGTAACTCTTTGGGACACAGGCTCGAACCAGTCTATACTCCGCGTTGTAACAAAGAAGGCAGGTAATCTGGCATTCGACGTTTACAGCGGAAAGAACAACCGTTCTATCGGTATATACCAGACTCCTACAGAGGAAGAACTTAACAACGAGCTTACAGGTAAGTGGCTCGATGTTCAGTCATACCGTGATGAAGAGACGATGCTGCTCCACACCACATCTGCCAATGTTGAGGCTGGACGCGAATACATTCTCGTTTGCTCTTCAAAGGGCAACCAGAACCTGATGGAAATACGTTTCGATACCGCAGGCGGCACTGGCATCAACACTATCGGTACATCTTCAGAAAAGACCATCGAGGCTATTTATACGCTCGGCGGAATGCGCACAAACGAATTCAGCAAGGGTGTCAACATCGTGAAATATAGCGATGGTACAACCGTTAAGATTCTGAAATAAGATAACTAAAAGAATAGTCTGTAAGCAGGAAACTGCATACAGACTGTTTTTTTAAGCACAAAAAGTGTAATATCTACACGCCACATATTATTAAATAAAACAACCAATACAGGGAAATTGCACCGTATTGGCAAGAGACTGTCCATTTTTATATCTAATCTTATACCTTATTTTATTTAAATGAAAAAACTGTTTTTATCATTCCTGCTTGCAGCATTCGGTGCAATTATCAATACCAATGCCCAAAGCTACGACTTTCCCAAAGCCTGGCAAGCCACACCGGCATTCCCCTCAGCAGAGGGCTTCGGAAAGTTTGCCTCGGGAGGAAGAGGCGGAATAGTTGTTACTGTCACGACACTTGAAGATGATGCAGAAAACCCGATTACAGGTTCTTTACGCTGGGCAGTAAAACAATATCCCAATGAACCCATTACCGTTGTGTTCAATGTATCCGGCTGGATAATACTTAAAGACGTGCTGCGCATTAACCGCTCCACGGGCATCACAATAGCCGGACAGACTGCTCCCGGAGAGGGAATAACCATTTATCCGCGCATGATGTCAATAAACGGCGCGAAGAATGTCATCATACGCAACATGCGTTTCCGCAACGGTTCCAAAGGCTGGGACGGCAGCGACCTTGTAAAGGACATACAGTGGATTCTCGATCAGGCGATGTGCGCAGAGAACGCGGAGAACGTAATATTCGACCATTGTACATTCGGATGGTCTGCAGAAGAGATTGTAAACAACCAGACATCACACTTGCAGACATACCAGTATTGCATTCTCCACGAAGGTCTGTACGATGCAGGGCATCATAAAGGCAGCGCACGTTCGTTCGGATGCCAGTGGGGAGGCGGACAAAGCACGTTCCACCACAACATGCTCATACACAACTACAGCCGTTCACCGCGCATACAGGGCGCACGCAAGAGTGCCGGCGACATCGTGGTTTATAACGAGTTCCTCAATAACGTGATATACAACTGGGGACGCCAGGGTGCCGCTTACGGCGGTGAGAACGATCAGGACGGAGCATATTCAGGACATCAGGTAAACTACTGCAACAACTATTACAAGCCGGGACCAGCAACAAAGCGTGCCATAACCAACCCGGCGAGCTACAGGTTCATGTCTCCATCCCATGCCACGATGGTGGCTGAATGGCATTTCAGCGGCAACTACATGGAGGGAAACGCAACTATCACAGCCGACAACAACAAGGGCGTGGTCAACGAAAATCCCACACTAATAAAGCTACTTGACCACTGGCTTGTGCCGGAGGTATTCTATCCGGGTTACAGATTTGACTATGAAAAGTACACTTACAAGGACAAGATGCAGACTGCCGAAGAGGCTTATCAGGATGTTCTTGCCAAGGTTGGTTGTCTTACACGCGACAATATAGAGAAACGTCTCATCAAAGAGTGCACCGACGGAACGGCAACATACGGCGGAACGCTGGGCAACGGAGGTATCTACGGCATAATTGACGACCCCCTTGATGCGGAAATGGAGAAAAACGCCAACGGCTCATACTACTATCCGGGTGAGAAGAAAGACTGCCGTCCTGCCGGATGGGATACCGACGGCGACGGCATGCCCGACGCATGGGAAGATGCAAACGGCTTTGACAAGAACAATGCCGCAGACGGCAACTATGTCAATGCCGAGGGATATACTGCTTTAGAGAAATATCTGGCAGAACTTATGGGCGAGACCATTGATGGTACATTCACAGCTCCCGACCGTTTCTTCCGCATTGTAGCAAAGGATGGCTCGGGCGAGTTCACATCCGTGCAGGCTGCCGTGGACGCATGCGCCGCTGAAGCCGACAAGTCTGTCCGTCACTTTATATTCATAAAGAACGGTATTTACGAAGAGCAGGTTACAATCCCTCAGAATGTCGTGATAACAATGCTCGGCGAGAGCCGTGACGGAGTGAGGATTACACGTGCCAAGTCGCACGCGGAAGTCGATGACGAAGAAATCACCACTACAATGTATATTCACGCCAACGATTTTTACGGCGAGAACTTCACAGTGGAAAACACCGCAGGACCTACGGCTGGACAGGCAGAAGCTCTGACGAACAACGGCGACCGAATGACACTGAAGAACGTGGCGATAAAGGGAAATCAGGACGGACTGAGGTTTAACGACAGCAGCCGTTCGTATCTATACAAGTGCTATGTAGAAGGAACGGTAGACTATATCTT
Organism: uncultured Prevotella sp.; assembly: GCA_900545525.1. Taxonomy (GTDB): domain Bacteria; phylum Bacteroidota; class Bacteroidia; order Bacteroidales; family Bacteroidaceae; genus Prevotella. Next base: position 53,185 of record UQZX01000014.1, on the reverse strand, counting down.
CGACAGCGGCATAGCCTTCCTTGATTCTTGTGAGATAAAACAGGTGAACAAGGCCGGATACATTGTTGCACCCGGCGACCATTACGCCTCTATAGGAAGAGAGGTTTCTTTAGAAAAAACCGGCTTCAGCAATGTATGGGGTTTAGGATTATTCTTGCGCAACTGCACGCTGACAGCCGACGCAACTATTGGCAATAAGAGCTCTCACCTCGGGCGCAACTGGGGCAAGCGCTCCTCTGCTGCATACTTCATCAACTGCCGCATGGGCAATCATATAAGCGATGTGGGATTTGTAGAGATGTCTGCAGGTGCAACAAGATATTTGGGCGAATACGGCTCTATGGACCTTGACGGAAACAAGCTCGACTTGTCGAAACGTGTAAGCTGGAGCATCACCGACAACGAGGCACACAATCCTCAGATAATGACATCGGCACTTATAAACAACCTGTTTAACACCGAATATGTATATGCATTAGGCGCAGAACAGAGCATACACTGCAGCGGAATATACGCACCCAAACCGATGGTTGCATCACCAGGCAGACCGAATAAGATAACAAAGACCGACGGACAGCTGTCATGGACAAAGGCAGAGGGAGCCAAAGGCTATCTCATATACAAGAACGGACGCTTCTTTGCGCTCGCAACCACAAACAGCTTTAACGACGCATCATATAGCGAGGGCGACGTATATACACTGCGTTCCATGTCTGTAAACGGTTCTTTAAGTCTCGTAGCAGAAACTGATGTGACATACAATGATACCGATGACACTCCTGTTGAGGGTGTTGAAGACGACGGAATATTCCCCGGTGGCGGAAACGAGCCGGAAAGTACGGCAAATACTGACGGTGCAAAGACAAACTACTCGTCAGACATGCTGGAACATTATGCCGCAGAGAGTTTCGAGAGCGGTTCGGGAACTGCCGATGACCCGTATATAATAATGACCGTCGAACAGCTGATGAAGCTGGCTGTTGAAGTGGAAAACAAAGGAAGAGTGGCTAAGAACTGGGGAGGCGGATACACCAAAGGCAAGTATTACGCTCTTGGTGCCGACCTCGACCTCAACCCAGGAATAAGTCCGATGAGCGGCATTACATGGCGAAGTGCCACCGAACTTAACTTCAGCACCACGGCAAAAGACATCAACTATGTTGCCCCCGCAGGCATAAAGAGTTTCGGCGGTATAGGATATTACCTGTCAGATCAGGATGTCCAGTATTTCGCAGGTACGTTCGACGGACGCGGACATACAATTAAGGGACTTTACATAAAGTCCGGTGCCAACGGTTCTGGAATATTCAACCGCGCAGAAGGGGCTGTTATAAAGAACCTCATAGTGGAAGACGGATTTATCTCGGCAAACAACGCCCTCGGCTTTATCGTGGGAAATGCCAAGAACTCGACAATATTAAACTGTGAGGCAAAGAATGTAGGAACATACGCTTCCGGGTCCAACACCGGCGGTATCGCAGGCATCATCACCTCTTCAAGCATTCTGAACTGCAGTGTTACGAGTACCAACAGTTTCCTTCAGGGCAAAGACAAGATTGGCGGTATCTGCGGAGGAAGCAAGGAAAATTCAACTATCAGCAACTGTTTCTTCCAAGGCAGCGTGGCATTCCGCTACTGGACAAGCCCGCTTAACTCGGCAGCCCTACGCACCTCGCGTTATCTCGGAGCTGTCTGCCCCGAATTTACTGGCGAGGCATCCAACTGCTTTTGGCTCTCAGACAGTAAGGCGTACAACCTGCACAAGAGCGACGCAAGCAAGCCGTTGGCGTTCTACAACCTCGAAACGGTATCTACAGGAACGATAACCAACTGCCTCCTGCTGCCGTCTGTAAGCCAGGCTGTAAATACGCTGAACGAAAACAGGACATCGATAGGCGGAGCATACGCGTGGACATCCGAAGGAAACGCGGCTGTCATCGACTTCTCTTCAACGGCAACAGGCATCAGCGGCGCAACTGCCGGAAAGCAGCAGAAGGATGTAATATACACTATACAGGGTGTGCGCATGGCTAAACCTGTAAGGGGCATAAACATCATCAACGGCAGGAAAGTTATTGTCAGATGACAGCAACCTTTAACATACATCACAAACCACCCCTGCCCCTCCTTTTCCAAAAGAGGGGCAGGGGTGGTTTGTAATATTCATCTAACTCGCGTTAATAATCAATCTATCAGATAGAATATTACACTCTTTTCACAAAATAATTGTATATTTGCCACATAATAACCTTTATCTTAACAATATCTTAAAGAATGATGAAACAACTCAGAAGATTAGTATTATCAGCATCAACGTTTATCTGTTCTGTTTCCCTTTACGCACAGAGCGGACTTGCGGGTTTTGCAAACTACAGCGACATGGGGCTGCAGGGCACCACGGGAGGAGCCGGCGGAAAGATTGTGCACGTGACAAACCGTGAGGACTTTGCCAGATATGCGGGAGCCAACGAACCTTATATAATAATACTCGATGCCGACCTGAAGGGGCACTATGACTACAGCACCAATCCAAAACAGAAACACGACTATGTGTCGGTGAAGAGCAATAAGACGATTATCGGAGGCGGCAATGGAGCACACCTCGACAGTCTGGGATTAGATATAAACGGACAGAAGAACATTATAATACGCAATCTCAGGATAACCAAGGCTGACCCCGATGCCATAGCATTCAGGAACACGCACCATGTGTGGGTGGACCACTGCGACCTTTCAAGCCAGAAACAGGAGAACGACGCCAACGACGGACTGCTTGACTTTACATACGGCTCAAGCTATCTCACCGTGTCGTGGTGCAAGTTCCACGACCATGACAAGACATCTCTCTGCTCTTCGGGAACGCGCAACATCGCAGATTACGGCAAGCAGCGCGTTACATATCATCACAACGCTTTCATTAACTGCACACAGCGCAACCCGCGCATAGGCTACGGACTGGGACATATATTCAACGACTATAACGAGAAGAACACGTCCTACGCCATAGGCATGTTCGCACGTGCCATCGTAAATGTGGACAACTGCTACTTCAAGAATGTCAGCAAGGCTTTCAACCAGATGTACTCTGAAGACTACGGTGAGGAAGATGCGTACTGGGGCTTCATTAAAAGCACGGGCAACATCTTTGAGAGCACAAGCAGCAATACGAAGGGTAACAGCGACGGCTTTGACGTGAGCAGATATTACGACTACGATTTTGCCCTTGACAACGCCGCCGATGTTCCCGGACTTGTAAGCCGCATGGGATGTACGGAAGGCATTGAGAGCGACATCATCCCTTTCCCCGGCAACGGAGCCATAGGCGTGACAAAGGGCACACGCATATTTTGCGGAGACATTGACGGAGCAACAGGCTATATATATAAAATAGGTGTAACGCCCGAGGCTTTGCAAACCGCCGACCCGGCATCTTTCGAGCTGCGTCCCCTGACAACGTATTACTGGCAGGTGACGGTCAAGGGAGGAAAATACGACGGCACGACATCTGATGTGTTCCGCTTTACCACTGCCGATGAGAAAGCACACCACCCCACCCCGCTTAACGGTGAAGCGCATGCCCCGCTGCGCGAGATAAAGGGCGATGCAACGCCATGCGTACCGATGAGCCTGCGGTGGAGAAGCGGATTTAACGCACAGAGTTATACAGTATACATAGGCAGCAATGAAGACTTGTCAGATGCTGTAGCCGGAAATGCAGAACAGACATCCTACCAGCCGAAAGGGCTCCGCCATGGCGAGACATATTACTGGCGTGTGGACGTGAACAACGCGGACGGCACGGTGGTAAAGGGTGATGTGTGGAAGTTCAAGTCGGACATAAGCAAGGCGCACGTTGGAAGGAACGAGGTTGAACACGCCGTAAGGGGCGGTCTCTGCTTCCCCGAGCGCGATGTGACGCAAGGATGGATTGTTGCCTCCAACGACTCGTGCAACGTGGGCGACCAGGGACCGGGATACATGAGTTTTGTATGGGACGGCAACGACGGTACATACGACTTCACAACAGCATACTTTGACGAGAAATCCGGTCAGGGCTGGTTCGGACTTTACATAAACGAAGAACGCAAAGACCAGTGGACGGCAACGGCAAACAACAACAAGATGGCGACACGCAACACAAAATCCGTTGTCCTCAAGCATGGCGACGAGATACGCATCGACTTCTATACTCAGAAGAACATGCGCTGCCGCACCGACTATATAGACATAAAGGCAAACACCACGGGCATACATAGCATTGATGCCGGCGATGAAACAGACGGCACAACGCGGATATACTCCATGGACGGACGTTACATTGGCAGCGACACGGGCAGCCTTAAAAAGGGCGTTTACATAATAAACAGACGCAAGGTGGTGATACCATAATAAGTCGGAAACGTCTCAATTTTAAGCAGATAGACGCAAAAAAGGCGCATAAGTCTTGGAGCGTAATGAAAAATGTATTAATTTTGCACCGCTTTTCGGCGTAATCGCTGGCAGGAAGAAGAGTAGCCTTGCTATGTTACGTTGGAACGATAAACAAATTTAATTATTACAAGAATGGATTTAATTAAAGTTGCTGAAGAAGCATTTGCAACCGGCAAGCAGTTCCCTGAGTTCAAATCAGGTGACACAATCACTGTCGCTTACAAAATTATCGAGGGTTCAAAGGAGCGTATCCAGCTCTACCGCGGTGTGGTTATCCGCATCTCCGGTCATGGAAACAAGAAGCGTTTCACCGTTCGCAAGATGTCAGGAACAGTAGGTGTTGAGCGTATCTTCCCTATCGAGTCTCCGAACATCGACAGCATTGAGGTAAACAAGCATGGTAAAGTGCGTCGCGCAAAGCTTTACTACCTGCGCAAACTTACAGGAAAGAAGGCACGCATCGCAGAGAAGAAGACCATTGCTACTCCGAAAGCCTGACAGCTTTAATCCTAACGAACAAAATCCTTGCCTTAACCATACGGCAAGGATTTTTTGTATATACACGCCATGAATGCCGCTTTTTCCGTTATCTTTGCAGAAGATAAGCTTCGCCTCAGCAATCTCAAGTAAGCTTGATTGCGTTCGGCTTGCATTATCTTTGCAGAAAAAGAACATGCACCAATTTATATAAACACATTATGAGAAACATTATAACAACGGCAATGATACTGATTCACTGTATCGTCTGCACGGCACAGACAAAGTTCAAATACAAAGGCACAACGCTGAAAAGCGGCAACAAGTGTCTGTATGTAAACGGAAAGAAGACAATACCAGACATGTTCACGTTCGAAACTGTAAACGAAGCCCTTAGATATGCAGAGCACAACAACGGCAAGGACACGCTGTGGACGGACATATACATAGAACCGTCGGTATACTGGATAGACAATCCCGACGACGAGGAAGAGAGAAAGCCGCTGCCCGGCTCAAAGACACCGTTCGGCATGATGCTGAAGCTGGACAGGGTGAGGATAACCGGTCTGTCGGACAATCCCGAAGACATCGTCTTGGCATGCAACCGCGGGCAGACTCAAGGTGCCGACGGCAACTTTACGATGTTCCACTTCACCGGGAGCAACATCGTTGCTGAGAACATTACTTTCGGAAACTACTGCAACACCGACCTTATATACCCCAGAAACCCCAAGATGAACCGCAGACGCAGAAAAGACGCCATTGTGCAGGCACAGATTGCAATATGCAAGGGTGACAACTATGCCATGCGCAACTGCCGTTTCATATCGCGCCTCAACCTGTGTCCTTTCGTCGGAGCACGTAACACCACATTCGACAACTGCTATTTCGAATGTACCGACGATGCGCTGTGCGGCACGGGCGTATACCGCAAATGCAGGTTTACATTGTTCTCCGGCAAGCCTTTCTATACCACCGACAAAGAGAAAGGTGCAGTATTCATAGACTGCGACATACACACGAAGACGCAGGGAACGCAATACCTGACGAAGGTAAGCGGTCCGGTGTCGATGACCGGATGCCGCTGGACAAGCGACGATCCCGATATAAACATCGAGTGGAACAAGCGTCCCGACCCGGCACACCGGTGCGTGATGACCGGATGCACGCTCAACGGAAAGCCGCTATGCGTGCCAACGCCAATAGAACCGCTGCCCGTAAGCCTTCCCGCATTTGCCCTGCAGATACAGCCGGAGATTGTTCCGGGCAGGTGGACATTGGACTGTCACAAGCCTAAAGACACCGCACGCTACGACTGGCAGGCAGACAACAGCCGCAGTTCGTGGGGATATGCCGAGGGCATGGACGGTGCTGAAGGGTCATGGGGACTGGTACAGCTGCAGAAAGGTGCAAGAATGATGTTCACTCCGGCAGACGAAGGCAAGCCGACAGGCAGACAGACATGCACCGTGACACTCGACCCTTGCAAGGGACCGGGACAGGGTTTCGGCTCGGCAACGGGACAGTATCTTGACATCTGCATAAAGTTCGACACCCGCACACTGACAGGTTACGGCATACGTTTCATCCGCACGCCTGAATATGACCGCTCCGTAGAGACATATCTGGTTGAGTATTCTGCCGGAGACATCAAACCCATAAGCAGTCCTCTGCGCTGCGATATGTTCCGCAAAGGATGTTCTGTTACGCTCACTGCCGACGGCAACATGCTAAAAGCCACAATAACAAACAGTATTGTCAGTCATACACCGCAGCAATTCGAGGCAGCCATGCCCCACCCCAACACCTTCGGGGGCTTCCACCTGCAACATACGGGCAGCACAGGCGCATCTGCCACAGTGATAAAAAGCATTTTTCTGAAATAGAGGAATATTTTATCAGGAGTTAAGGAAGTTGTTATTTATTATGGGAGTTAAAGAAGTTAAGGAAGTTAGAAGAAGTTAAGGAAGTTAGAAGAAGTTAAAGGACAAATGCTGGATATACAGTCAACAAGGCATACGTCCTTTAACTTCCTGCGGCTTAAGCCGCATAACTTCCAATAACTTCTTTAACTTCCATAATCAATCCTTTCAGTACAAAAAACAAATAAATTTGTTGTTTTGTTCTCGACTTATTCGTATATTTGCAATACTTATGTGCACGCAAACAATTGTTGCACTATACGATGAAGACAAACTACAAGCAAACTACTGAATAGTATAATCTAAACAACTAAAATATCAAAAAATGCAAAACAACTTACTACGCAAAGGGCGTGAGCTGTGCTCACGGCTCGATGTCTTTGTAAGAAAAGTATTGCCCGTATTCATTCTTTTGGCAGGGCATTGCGTTACAAAGGCACAAACAACCGAAAGCGATTTTTCTTTCAACGACGGTATAAGATACTCTCAATGGGTGATAAATTCGCGCATCAACAGCTTCAATGCAAACACGACATCTGTAGGATTTGCAGTATACGATGATAAAGGCAATCAGACAAAAGGGCGAATAGACGGCAAAAGCGTGCTCGACTACGTACCCGGACTTGTGGCAAAGGGCATCATCGAGGCATCACAATATTACAGCCAATACGACTGGGCACAGGCGTGGGCAAAGCCATGGTTCCTTAGCATCAAGAACTATGGGGACGATTTCTGTAACAAGTACAATTCTTTGGGCGGTAGCCTTGACGACCTAAATGCTGCAAAGCTATACCTGCCGTTAAGGGATTTATCGGCAACAGGCGGGAAATACGCAGACGCCACCACATACGGAAATACCACCACGGCACTTGACAACGCTGTTACGGGACTGAAAAAACATAATACCGATTGCGTAATTAAGAGCGGAACAACGGCTGAGACAGAAGGATATGACGTGACAGGCGGCTGGTGGCACAAAACGAAATACAACAACCAAATGTGGCTGGATGGGCAATATATGGGCGGAGTTCTGCTTGCACAACTCATAAACTATAAGGGCTCGGACGGTAACATTATTGGCACTGACGACTGGGACATAGCTGTAAAGCAGCTAAACATTGTTTGGAATATGTGCTGGAACGAAACATACCAACTGATGTACCACGCCTTTGACGCAAATGCAGGTGATAAAACGCTAACAGATTCACACTCTGAAACATGGGCAGGACTGAACAGCAAAGAAGGAATAGCTAAGTATCAGTCATCAACATACTGGGGGCGTGCCTGCGGATGGTACTTCCTCGCCCTTGTAGACATGCTCGAAGAGATGGACAAAGCAGGAATATCTAAGACCGATAAAAAATATACCACGATAAAGAATCACTTAAATGACCTCGCTGCCGGCCTGAACAGATGGAAGGATAATACGACGGGCGGATGGTATCAGATACTTGACGAAGACGGAACGTTCTCTGCAAGCACATATAATAATGGAGCATCACACTCTAAGACATACAACTATATCGAATCGTCGGCAACGGCAATCTTTGCCGCAGGTTATCTCAAGGCTCTCCGGTTGGGATATATTGATACAAAATATGAGGAAACTGCAAAGGCTGCGTACCAATGCCTTGTAAGCCAGTTCTTCGCAGCAGATGGCAAAGAGGGCGTGCACATCTTCGGCAGTTGCCGCTCGGCAGGATTAGGCGAATCATCTAAAGCTACAGCAGGAAATACAAAATATCGTAACGGAACAAAAGAATATTATCTTTTAGGCAGTGACGTTGGAAGAGTGGGAAAGGATGAGAACATAACCGAAGGCAAAGTACTTGGCGCATTCATCCTCGCGGCGACCGAATACGAGCGGCAATATCAGGCAAACAAAGAAATACTATTCGAAAAAGACCTCGCACCAAGCTATGACCTGACAAAAGGCACTACAACGACCATCAGTATAAAGGCTTCGGGCAGCGGAACACCTGCATACCAGTGGTACAACGAAGACGGAACAAAAGTAGAAGGGGCAACATCATCAACGTTTTCTCCCCCCCTATCGGGAACATACTACTGTGAGGCTTCTTGCGGAGGAACAACGATAACATCAAGCAAAACATACGTTACTGTCAAAGAACAGGAACAACCGGAAGACCCTGAAAAAGACAAGATAGAGGGTGAAACGGAAGTGGAGACTGTTGGAGACACAACACCAACAACATTATTCTATACAGACTTTACGGAAGATGGATGGAGTGGTTTTGCTACAAGCACATCTAAAGATGAAACCAAAACTGTCACAGTAAACGGCACAGAAATTTCTGTAAACGGAAGGAAGATTTCAGCTGATACGAGTAAAGGGATTTTGACTATTGCAGGCAGCAACATGTCCACAAGTAAAAATTTCATAGCTATACCTATAACGAATATCAACGGTTCTATTACAATAGAAATAACAGGAACTAAAGAAAAATCCATATACAGATATTCGGTTGAAGAAAATTCAAGAACAACACCAAGTTCATACAGTAACACAGCAACAAATACTGAGGGTAAGAATCTGTCAACCGTCACGGTAACGACAGAACTGAAAGAAGCAAAGGTCTTTATAGGTAGAAAAGAGTCAGGCTTTCCTGAAATTGCATCTATTAAGATTACTACACCTGGAACATCATCCAGTAGCTACACAACCTATACCTACCGCGTAGGTACCAACTACAAGACTCCAACACTTAACAACCCTATCCGCTATATCAAAAATGGAGACGAAAATATGGTAGCGATGAAGTTCGGCGGATGGAAGCACAACGAAGGTACATATAACAACGGTAGCGGAAGCGTTACAGACAGTTGGGCACCAGCAAAGGAAAACAGTACAGGTCTTGACAACTTTAACGTTTGCTTCACAGGAACGAACGATGCCAAGGATGAAACGAAAGAGAACTTTAAAGAAGGTGAGCCTTTCACTCTGCCTGTACGCGGTGCCTTTATGGCAATGGAACCGACAAAGAACGGAAAGATTACGGCATACGTTATGCACAGCGGCGACTTCTATGCAACCAACCAGTGCGGCACTGTATTGAAGAAAGCAGAGACTGGCACAGGAGATGTTGTAAAATACGAATTTGATGTAAAGGCAGGCGAAACATACTATCTGTTCTCCAACACTTCGGCAATGAGTTTCTGCGGTGCATCATTCATACCCGACGAAACACAGCCTTCAGGCACAATCGAACTATCTGACATAAAAGCACATCCGGAAACAGCAAATGCCGCCGGCTATGCAACGATAACGCTGAACCGCACATTAAAGGCAAACCAATGGAACACGCTGACACTGCCGTTCTACATGACAGAAGATGAGGTTAAGACTGCATTCGGCGATGGCACGCAGATAATAATACTTAACAAAGCAGAAACGGCTGGCAGCGTAGCAAATCTGCAGTTTGTCTATCACGAGATACAGAACATACTTGCAGGATATCCTTATCTGATTAAGCCAAAAGCTATGGACGCTATAGAAACTATAACCGTTAGCGGAAAACATCTTGACACGGCAACATCGCCTATTTCTATAAACTGCGGCAACTACACGGCAAAGGGCACACCGGGATATTCAACCGCCGATGTTCCAAACAAGACAGGCTACAGCATAAACTACAAGGCGGGAGACATCTTCCTTAGCGACGGCAACGGCAAACTGTACGTATCGCAAGGCAGTTCTTACGGCAAGGGATACCGCTCGTATATAGAGAAAAACAACGACGGCACAGCGGCAGCAAAGTCAATAACAATGTCAATGACAGGTGTTGACGACGGAGACCAGGGCACCACAACGTCAATAAGTTTCACAGAGCTTGCCCCCGAAGCAATACAGGCTATAAGGGCAAACGGCGTGTACAACCTCAACGGACAGAAGGTGGCAAATACCACCGACGGGCTGCCCAAGGGTATCTATATCGTAAACGGACAGAAAACAATTGTTAAATGACTTGCTGATATTTTATGAAAAAGACATATATAAAGCCTCTGTGCGAGGCTGTAAGAATAGAGAATGACACCACGCTGCTCGCCGGTTCGCCCAATGTGACGGTAACACCGGGCACAGGCAATGAATATGAACCCGGCATCGAGCCGCCTGAATATGGAGATGAAGGCGAAGAAGTACCGGAAGAATCGAAGCTTAACCCCGGATACGACATTTGGGGAGATGAATTCTGACTATAAAAATTAGAAGTTAAAGAAGTTAGAGGAAGTTATGCGGCTTAAGCCGCAGGAAGTTAAAGGACGTATGCTTTGTTGACTGTATATACAGCATTTGTCCTTTAACTTCCTTAACTTCCTCTAACTTCTTTAACTTCCTATTCAATCTTCCCGCTGTCCGATATTCTTATCTTTCCGCCATTTACATCCAGTTCGGTCAGCGTTCTAATCTCTTTTACGACCACTCCCGTGGTGTCGCGCCGCGGTCCAACGCCATAACGCTGTATAAACGGGTGTATCTGTCCGGACAGGAACTCACCGCTGCGGTTTACCTTTATACTCACCACCGGGGCATAACCGGATATCCCGGAAGTGTTTATTCCGTATGGAGTACAGAAGTTTCCAAGACTGTAAGCAATGAAACGCCCCTTGTAAACCTCCATACAGCGCACCACATGCGGTCCGTGCCCATACACTATGTCGGCACCGTTGTCTATGCAGAAATGTGTGAAAGTACGCAGCGAGCCGCGGTCCTCATTGAGAAAAGTCTCCTTGCCATAAGGCAGACGGCGGCAAGCCTTGCCCTCAGCACCGCCATGAAAGGAAACTATCACTATGTCTGAACATTTCTTCAGACTGTCGAGTATCGCCTTAACGCCGTCAAGTTCCTGAGTACGGAAAGTGTATCCGTTGTGTCCGAAGGCACAGAAGCCAAACCTTATGCCGTCACGCTCAACTACGGCAATTGCCGTACGCCCCCGCAAGCCGGCATATTTTATACCCTGCCCATCCAGCGCCTTCTCCGTAGACCTGACTCCCTCTATGCCGAAGTCGAACGCATGGTTGTTTGCCATGCTAAGGAAATCATAGCCGGCATCGCTCAACAGCGCGGCATAGGCTGGCGGAGTGCGGAAAGAATAGCTGTGAGCCGTCCTCTTCTTGGAAGTGCTCCCCGCATCACACAATGTTCCCTCAAGATTTCCGGCAGCAATATCGGCGTTTACAAGAAAACTCTTCACATCACGGAACAGGTCCTTACCATCGTTTGCAGGCAGCCTGACCTCGGGGAAAGTGGTGCCCATCATTATATCTCCCGTCAGCGACACCACAAAAGTGTCACGCCTGTTCTCTGCACAAGGCTCCACAGAGTCGGCATCCGCCTCCACACTGTCATTAACGACAACAGGTACGGACAACTGTCTGTCCGCACCTGCCGATGTACAAGCAGCTATATTTAAAGCAGCCAATATTGCTATAACCATCATATTCTGCATTACATAACCCTCCGCGCTCCTACGTAACGGCGCGCATAATAAGCATCATTGGAGTTGCTCACCTTAACTCCCTTTATGCTTGCATGAATAAAATTAAAACTGCCTGTGACATGATTGACATCCACAACGATGCCCACATGACCGATGGAACGTCCCGAACGCGGACTGGTAAAGAACACGAGGTCGCCGCTCTGCAGGTCGTTCTTCACAACAGGATCGCCCTGACTATACTGGTCGCGCGACGAACGGTTGAGCTGAATGTTCATCTTTCCATATACATAGCTTGTAAACCCAGAGCAGTCGAAGGCGTATGGTCCCGACTGTCCCGAGCGGTAACGTGCCCCTATATGGGAGAAAGCCTCATCAAGGACATTATCCACAGCCACTACATCATAGTTGTAATCTGCGTCGCTGCCGCCATAAAGAAAATCGTAATTGCCAATCTCTTCATCTTCGCCGTCATTGTCCTTGTCGTTGTCAGGCACGGCAAATACCGGTGATATGGACATGAAAAACAACAGTATGAAAACTCTAAATATTTTATTATTCATCACAATAGATACAAGTGTATTATATAAAAAGGTAAGTAGTTGAAACCTTAAAAAAGACAGGTTTTTAAACAACAATCGCGAAATTAATAAAAAAATACCAAACAACACGGTGTGTTCACATCTTTTTCAAATGGTGAAAAACAAGGGACATGCAAACTATGCGTCAAATTAAAAGCTCATTTTCAACGGGTTACGACAACGTGCTTACAATAAAGGTTTAAACAACTGTGTTTACATTGTTTAACTGTTTACATATATATTAGTTAAGATATTTAAACATTAGCATCTATATAACAGGGCTGATGATGCTGCGGCATAAGCTATCAAATAATATAAAAATTTGCGTAAGTTCTATATTTACAGTAACTTTGCACGCATAAAACCTTCAACAACAGAAATGAAAGAATTAGCACTAAAGTACGGATGTAATCCAAATCAGAAGCCTTCGCGCATATTCATGACCGAAGGCGAACTGCCCATAGAAGTCATTAACGGCAGACCGGGATACATAAACTTCCTCGACGCCTTCAACAGCTGGCAGCTGGTAAAAGAGCTTAAGGCTGCAACGGGACTGGCTTCGGCTGCAAGTTTCAAGCATGTTTCTCCCGCAGGCGCGGCAGTGGGACTTCCGCTGAGTGACACTCTCAAGAAAATCTACTTCGTAGATGATATCAAGGAAGAGCTGTCTCCAATAGCATGCGCATACGCAAGGGCACGCGGTGCCGACCGCATGAGCTCATACGGCGACTTCGTGGCACTGAGTGACACATGTGATGCCGTAACGGCAACACTAATCAAGCGCGAGGTGAGCGACGGCGTGATTGCGCCTGACTATACACCGGAGGCAATAGAGATACTGAAATCAAAGCGCAAGGGAACATACAACGTAATAAAGATAGACCCCGAATATGTTCCGGAGCCTATTGAGCGCAAGCAGGTATTCGGCATAACATTCGAACAGGGACGCAACGAGATAAAACTGGACGACCCGGCACTGTTTGAAAACATACCCACACAGAACAAGACATTCAGCGAAGAGGCAAGGCGCGACCTGATAATAAGCCTCATAACCCTTAAATATACCCAAAGCAACTCTGTATGCTATGTAAAGGACGGACAGGCAATAGGCATCGGCGCGGGGCAGCAGAGCCGCATACACTGCACGCGCCTTGCAGGCAACAAGGCTGATATATGGTGGCTGCGCCAGCACCCGAAGGTTATGTCGCTGCCCTTTGTCGACGGCATCCGCCGTGCAGACCGCGACAACACCATAGACGTGTACATCAGCGAAGACCACGACGACGTACTGGCAGAAGGCACATGGCAGAAGTTTTTCAAGACGAAGCCCGAGGTGCTGACAATGGCAGAGAAGAAGGAATGGATTGCAAAGAACACGAAGGTGGCACTGGGCAGCGACGCATTCTTCCCCTTCGGCGACAACATCGAGCGGGCACACAAGAGCGGTGTGGAGTATATTGCACAGGCAGGCGGCTCGGTGCGTGACGACAATGTCATAGAGACATGCGACAAGTACGGCATCGCAATGGCATTCACGGGTGTACGCCTGTTCCATCATTGATATAAATTTTCAGTTTATGAGCCAAGGCGACAACATCGATGACATAATATCAGGCGGCGGCATCGTGTTCCGCCCTGCCAAGCAGGAAAACGGGAACGGAAGCAAAGTAAGGACCAAAGCCAAGAAGAAGGCATATATAACCGGTGCTCACGGAAGCGGTTCCGCGCGGCAGAAAGCCAAATACAGGGAACAGCGGGCAAACAGAAAAAGAAAATAGCCGGTGTTGCAAAACCTGAAATTATTCAATATTGCAACACCCTATTTATAAAATAACGTGAGTTCGACGAATTTATCTTGCCTGTTATATTACAAACCACCCCTGCCCCTCCTTTGGAAAAGGAGGGGACGCGTAGGAATGGAGTAAGGAGTAAAGTGTTTGGGAGTTAAAGAAGTTATGGGAAGTCAGAAGAAGTTAAAGGACAAATGTCTACATACAATGCCTGCGCTGTGTCCCCTCCTTTTTCAAAGGAGGGGCAGGGGTGGTTTGTAATATTCATCGAACTCACGTTAAAATAAAAATCCGGCGGAACAGCTCCGCCGGATTTTTTATTCAAAGTAGAACGTCAAGGCTATCATCTTGCTCCTCGCCTCTTTCACGGACTTGGCATACATGAGCATGTTCTTGTCGCGCAACTGGTCGGGATGCTTCGTGTCGAGACTGTTTATCAGGCTGTAACTGAACTTCAGTTCCGGACGCAACTTGAAGAAAGGAAGATAGAAGTCGCATCCCAGACCTATCTCGAACATGCAGTCGTAAGGCTTCAGCTTTACATAGTCATTGTCTTTCGGCGAAAGATTAAGCATGGGGTTCAGCCCAGCCATGATATACGGGCGGTAGTTGTTAAGACGCGGTGCCGCAAAAATAATGCTTGTCGTGGCAGCAACATATATCGACTTCAGGTCCTGGTTCTCCGTCACCGGCTCTCCCGTATCCGTCTTGTCCGTGTGGTTGTAGAACGTAAGGTGCCGCGTACCGAAATACATTGTCGGCGCAAGCCGGAAGGCAAAGTTGTCACTTAGCCTGAACTCGCCAAGCACCCCCACGGTAAATCCCGTGTCCCAACGGTCCTGGTCGCACGTCACCGTCTTCTCTGCCGTCACCCCGTCTTCTCCCGTTATCATCTGCGGACCCACATTCTCAAACTCCATGTCCTGCAAATGGGTACCCACAAGAACACCGAAATGGAACGGACGCAAGTCGGTATAGGGTCTGTTCTGCACCTTTGTGCCCTGCGCGCCTGCTCCCAGCACACAGAGACTAAATATAATAATATGTATAAGTCTGCGTTTCATATATCTTTATAACGCCTTATACCCTTTTATTATTGTATAGAAATGCCGCTGTCACCACACTTTCCAGTCATATATGCGGAGAGCGGCAGCACATCCCAAGTTGTTAAAGAAAATAAAAAGAAATACCCTGTATTAGGTATTTAGAATAAATATACTAACTTTGCATAACATAAAAGTAGGTATTAAACATTAATTATTAACAATAAAAACTTAATATTATCATGGCATACGTAATTGGTGACGACTGTATCGCTTGCGGTACATGTATTGATGAGTGTCCGTCAGGCGCTATCTCTGAAGGCGAAAAGTATTCAATCGACCCTGACACATGTACAGAGTGCGGTACTTGCGCTGATGTTTGTCCTTCTGAGGCAATCAGCCTTCCGTAAATTCGGATGATAAAGGAATTAATAAGGCGGCTCAAAATGAGCCGCCTTATTTTGTTTTTAACCATTATATATCAAGCAAACTAAAAGTCATGCCAATAAGTCCCTCTATCAAATAACTGCAAGCTTCATTCTCTGGTAGGGACATTTTTTCACTTCGCTCAACAACACGTCTTGTAAATGTCCGTAGAACCAATACATAAAAACTGCTTTAAATAACGTGAGTTCGACGAATTTGAATAATCAAAAAGTTATTGACAATCAATATGATACAATCAAGAAAACATCCTGCAACGTTCGGGTGGATTTGCAATCCGCCCGCTTTTTAAGCGCCATCAGTAATGGATTTGCAATCAATAGGCATTTCAAATGCCTTCACTGCGCCATGTTTTTATAGCTTTCAACATGCACATGCGGGCGGATTGCAAATCCACCCGAACGTAAGAGAATGTCTATTAATGACTTACAGCGTTGATATAATTCGTCGAACTCACGTTAACTTACAGAGTTGATACAATTCGTCGAATTCACGTTATATAATAAATGCGCACCCTGACTTTGCGAAGACATTGTTGCAAAAACATAACTTTGCGGTATTAAAGCCATGCTTTATACCCCGTAACCCATAGGGTTAGCATTGTTAATGTGAATTAATTAGTCATTGCACAATTCTACTTAACAGACTGAAATTTCAGCCAAGAGACAATAATATAAAGAAATGACAGGGCTTTTCCCTGTCATTTCTTTATATTTAACCGTTAAGACAACTGCCTCTTATTTTATGAACTTTCTTCCGTTCTGAATAAGAATACCCTTTGCATCCTTGTTTACGCGCTGACCTGCAAGGTTGTATATAGGAGCGTTTGCGTCAACTCCTGTATTAGCTGTTATATCGCTGATACCTGTTTGCTCACCACCTGCTGTAAATTTAAAACCATAAAGACCTATCTGGCTCTTCGGATTGAAGACCATATATTTCTTTCCTGCCTTTACAGGGAAAGTCATATATCCAAGAGCCTGACGATTCTGTGTATAACCGTTTGTATGCTGTATTATAAAGTCCTCAGGCATTGTACCAGTAACCATGTCAACAGTTGTACCATTATCATCAAATGTAAATCCATTGTTCTGATAATAGAAAGCGACTTTTATATCGTTTGCAGCAATGTGAGCCTTTGTATCCTCATCAACAATATATGTTGAATGGTTACCTTTATTTACAAAAACACCCATCTTTATAGAACCATCTGCTTTAACAGTAAACTCAACATATGTACCATGTACAGGAAGCAGCCCACAACCTTCTGTCCAAACTGTAGCATTGGGGTCATCACGCCATGCTGTTCCATTATCAGTTTCTTCCCAATACCCCCCATTGTCCACAGCATAGGGATTTCCTGCTCCTTTAAGATAGCTATTAAACTTAAGATCACATTTATCTGTACTCAAAGCAAGATTTGTTCCTTCACCACCACTAAAACTCCATGGTGTTTTGTCATCTTGAATATCCTTCTCATTTAGGAATGACGCTATCTTTAGGTCAACATTTTCAGTTGCCTTTATTGTTTGTTCTGCAACAGTTAAATCAGTAACAGACGATGCATCCCAAACCTCCTGTGCATTAACAGACATTGCCATGCAAGCGATGGCAGCAAGAGTAAAAAATTTCTTCATATACTTTTATTTTTAAGTTAATATTATGTTATTATAAACTTTACACAATTATTGCTATGCTTTTGTAACGTTATATATACATATATGTAATCAGGCACACCTTTCTTTTTAAATAATTTTAATATTATGTTAAGGAGGAAATGGAGTAAAGGAGTAAGGAGAAAAGGGAGTTAAAGCATTATGGAGTTAAAGAAGTTATGGGAAGTTACAGGAAGTTAAAGGACAAATGATTAAGTAAGGAGTAAGGAGAATAAGGAGTAAAGGGAGGAAGGAGAGAAAGAAAGAAAGGAAGAAAGGGAGAAAGGGAGAATAGAGAAAGGAGGTAAGGCAACAGAACAAATACGGAGTATATATATAATAATGTGTAGTTATTATTAAAAGTCATTGACAAAATGAAATATCCTCCAAGTCCTGATATAAAAACAGGCTTGGAGGATATTTACCATAAGTATTTAAAAGAAAAAAGAATATTACTCAGGAAGAGTATCAGACAGCGGATCGAACGTGCCGTTGGCACCACCGTTCTGGTAGTCTTCCCAGCCTACGGTCTGCAACAATGTTGAATTGTTTATCTGTGCAGACTTTGTCAGACCATAAAAGTAATAACGCGGATTCCACGTCATGTTCAGCTGTGTGTTGTTTGAGTCGTATCCGTCGCCTTTCTTCGTTTTGCGTACAAGATAGCTGTCATAGAACTCCTTAAGCTTGTTTTGTCCTGCCTCGATGTCCCCTTTCAGGTCAAGTGCATACGCGTCTCTGTCCGCACGCGTCAACTTCGGTTTGGAACCTCCAAGCAACGGATCCGGATTGTCTTTCTCGCGTTCTGCTGGCACGGCGCTTGACAACGCCCATGTACGTCCGCTTGTACCGTCAGTATAATTAAGTTCGTCCTTCAGCCTGAACTCCATGTTCTCCCGGCGCTGTCCGACAAGAGGAGCTATGCCGAGCCATGTACATGTGTTTCCACCCCAACCGGTAAGAGGCTTTGCTCCGATTGATGCGAAGTTGGCACCTCCGTCGAATAAAAGCCAGCGGCGCATGTCCTCGCTGCGCTTGCCTTCGAATGCGAACTCTATCTGACGTTCATACAGTATTGCCGACATACAAGCCTGCTGGTCGCTTTCAATGCCAGCAGGAAGACCATAGTTGTCAGCTGCTGTATATCCTGCCCTGCGGCGTATTCTCTGAAGCTGTGCCACCGCCTCCGGCATATTGCCTGTCATACATGCAGCCTCAGCATAGTTGAGCAGCACTTCGGCGTAACGTATTTCCATTGTAGAAGTCATACAGCAGCGGAAGCCTATTGACTTGCCCTCCGTATTGAACTCATAGTTGGGTGTGGAATTGACATCAAGGTCATCAGAGAATTTGCGTACATACATACCTTTTGCACTTCCAAGCAGATTGTCTGCACCGTAGCAGTCGCTGCTTGCCGCATCGTTGAGTTTTGCCGCATCGTTATACCATACATAGTTCCAAAGGATGTACTTGTCACCCGTATAAGGGTTGCAACTCTTGCTCGTGTTAGGGTCACCTTTAAATCTCCAGTATACGCCGGGGAATGCAAATGTGCGGTAGAAACGCGGGTCGCGGTTCATGAAAGGATGTTCTGCATCGTATGCCACGGACGAGCTTTCAAGCTTTGTATACGAGTTGTATGATGCCGGACGCTTTCCGTCCTTCATCGGGAAGAGGTCTACAATCATAGCCGAAGGATTCTTGCCATTGTTGCCAAGCGTGTTTGCCGGACGTGCACCCTGCTCCCAAATGTTGTTACGCTGATAGTCCGGTGTAAGGTCCGGAACATTCTTGTTGTACATTGTTGCAAACACAGCCTCAGGATTGTTCGTTATGTCAAGAAACATCTTTGCCCAGCCTGAGCCGTTCACCCCCGGTTCATTCTCATACGCCAGCCCGTAGCCACATGAGTTGATGACAGGCAGTGCCTCTTTCATAAACTCGTATGCGTCTTTCCAACGCTGCATGTCGTTGTCGCGGTTGAAGAGCGGGCTTGCCCACATCAACATCACGCGTCCTTTCAGGGCGAGGGCAGCACCTGTGGTGATACGTCCCCAGTCCGATGCAGACCAAGAGCTTTCTACTGTGCGTTTCTTCAGCATCTCGGCTGCCCTGTCCAAATCTTCTATGACAAATTTAATACATTCTTTTGCCGAAGAGCGCGGAACGACAGAGCCCGAACTTGCGTCCATTGTTGTCTTTATAATAGGCACACCTCCGTAGTAACGCACAAGATAGTAATATCTCCATGCACGCAGGAAGTAAGCCTGTCCTAACAGTTCATCTTTCTCTGCGGCAGACAGTGAACCTGCTTCTATGCCCTGTATACAGTCGTTGATGTTGCGTATTACACCCCATGGCGATGCATTGAGAGAGTATGCGCTGGTACCCTGAAAATACTCTGGACATTCGGCGGTTCCAGTTATAGTGTTCACATCTTTCTGTGGATCGACAAATATGCTGAAACCACTGTATTCCTCTGTCATCTGCGACTGCTCGTCGGCATATCCCATACTTGGGAACTGCCATCCGCGCACAGCCTGTATATTCGGCATACATGCCTGATAAAGGTCGCTTAGGCGTGCATTGGCTCCTGAGTAGTAGTCGTATATTTCAGAAGTCGTATTGTCGTAATTCTTCTTGTCCTCGAGGAAACTGTCGCTGCATGAAGACAGGGTTGCCGCAATAAGCATAGAACCTGCGAACAGGAATTTATTTCTAAAAATTCTTTTCATTGTCTTTTTCATTTAAAATGTAACATTGATACCAAGTGTAAACTTTCTCAGAGCCGGATAGCTTCCGTATGAGTCTGCCATCGGGTCTATGAAGTTGTCGGGGTACGGGTTGTATAGGCTCAGCAGGTTCTGTCCGGTCACATTGAAGCGGCAGGACTGTATGCCGATATACTTGCATATTTCTGAAGGCACCTTGTATGCAAGTGTCATGCGGTTGAGCGTGATGCGTGTGCCGCTTACCCTCCAGAATGTAGATGTGGCACTGTTCACGTCGGCATGGCGCATGTTAGGAAGATTTCCGTTACGGTTTGCAGCCTGTACCAGATTGCCTGAACCGTCGTAAATGTCCTCGTATACAAACATGTTGTCGGGATTCCAAAAAGAAGGCATGTTTAGATATTCCAGTACCTCCCAACCCGAGTTCTTCTCGTCATTAGGAGTAAGTGCATTTCCCGGAACAAAACGGTATCCGCCCCAGCTTGCATTGAGTTGTGCCGTAAGGGAGAAGTTCTTGTAGTCTGCTCCAATATTCAGTGTAAAGTGATATGGGTTGTTTCTGTTTGACAGCTGTACGTAGTCATTGCTGTTCACCACGCCGTCAGGACCTCCGTATGTCACACCGTCGTCCTGAAGGGTTCCGCGTATATCCTTGTATATAAGCATACCCGGACGCATCTGATCTTTTGTCTTTCCGCAATACTGCGTGATGTTGTATTTTTCAAAATATTCCTCGATGTCCTGGAACGAGCGGAACATGCCGATACACTGATAACCCCATGTACCCATGTCCGTGCGGCTTCCGTAATGTATCGAACGGTAGAGGTCGCTTTTCGGCCAGTCCATAAGCAGCACTTTGTTGTCAGACAGACCGGTGTTAAGACCAATCTTGTACTTGAAGTCCTTACCGATTTTGTCACGCCATGTTGCAGACAGCTCTATACCGTAACTGTCCATCTTTCCATAGTTCTGCGATGCCGACTTTGTTCCGACCGTACTGGGTACAGAGCCGCTGAACGGCATGAGCATGTCGCGGTCCCATACGTAGTAGGCATCGATATTTATGCCAAGGCGGTTGTTCAGGGTGTTAAAGTCAATACCGAGATTGGCTTTGTAAGACTTGTCCCAGTGAACGTCTCGGTTGATGCTTCCGCCGTTGTTCATCTCTATGTGGCTGCCGGCAGGACCGTTCTCGCCAATAACGCCACCCTTGTCTTTTGTCATGTTGTATGTCTGCATCCATTGCCATGCGCCGATGTTGTCGCGTCCGGTAAGACCGAATGATGCACGCAGCTTGAGGAAGTCTATCCATGAAACCTTTTCCATAAACTTCTCCTGAGACACAATCCAGCCGAGAGATGCTGAGGGGAACACGCCCCAGTAATTTTCCGGAGCAAATTTTGTTGAAGCGTCCGAACGCAGCAGGAACTCAAACAGATACTTGTCTGCATACGAATAATTGATACGTCCTACATACGACAGCGTGCCCGATTCAGTGCGTGTGAACTCAGAGCTTGTGATACCGCCGCTTCCCGTGTCGATACTGTTAGACTGTCCGGTTGAAAAGTCGTAAGGCTTTGTTCCCTGTCCGTAGAGATACTCATATTCCGACTCAGACTTCTCTATTGAGAAAAGTCCTGAGACATGGTGCTGTCCGAAATCGCGTGCGTAAGTTGCCGTAAAGTTTATCTGATACCTGTCAGACCTGTCCATGTTGCGGCTTATATATCCGCCGTCCGTACCATTGGACACAGCTGCGTTGTTGTGTCCCAGCAGGAAGTTGCTGTCATCCATAAGAGCCGCGTATGCCTCCTCCTCGCCGGCAATAGGCGTATAGAGGTGCTGGCCGCTTCCCGAGCGCACCGCCATGCGGTATACGTTGAACGACGTTCCGAACTCGTTGTTCTTAGACTGGCTTATGCCCTTAGAGTAGCTCAGTTTGAACTTCAGTCCCTTAAGTATCTCGTTCCAGCCGAAGTCGTATTCCAAAGAGCCGTTTATATAGATGTTGGATGTCATGTTACGCTTATAGTCGCTGGAGTTCTGCAGATAACCGTAGTTGTAGTCTTGCACGGTCTGCAGCTCGTTATTGGATATACCATAGTTAGCCATGGCATATCCGTTTATTTCTTCAGGAACATACCGCGGATGTGTCAGCAGCATCATATAGTCCTTGTTTGCCGTTGAAGACTGTACCTTCATCAGCGGAGTGTTTTTCTTACCGTAGTCTCCCGATACGGAGAGCGATGCTTTCCAGCCCTTGCCAACCTTTACGTCTGCGCCAGCGCGGAAGTTCCAGCGGTCATAGTCAAGTTTACCGAGGTTACCGTCCTGATTGAAGTAAGCCACGTTTGCAAAATAGCTTGCCTTTTCCGTAGCACCGCTTATATTTACGGAGTGCTGCTGCGTCATTGCGACATCCCAGTATTTGTCGAGCAGGTCGTAGTTGAGACTTTTCATTGCCTCCAGCTCGTCAGCCTGATACAGGTCGTAGCGTGCATTGATGTCAGTGTCTGTTATGTTACCCATCTTCACAGCGTTCCAAAGGCGGCCATAGTTGTATGCGCTAAGCATTTTCGGCGTAGCCACTGCATCGGTAAATCCGAATGTTCCGTTGTATGATATCTGCGGAGCACCCAGCTTTCCTTTCTTTGTCGTGACAAGTACGACACCGCCGGCAGCACGCGAACCGTACACGGCAGCCGCAGCGTCTTTCAGTACAGATATGCTTTCTATTGAAGATGCGTCGAGGTTGTTGAACGCCGTTGCATCAAGGATAAACCCGTCGATGACAAAAAGCGGCTGCTGGTTGGAGCTTCCTATCTTGCTAAAGTCGTTCGCACCACGGATATACATGCTTGCACTCTCTCCCGGACGTGTGTCTCCGCCGTTGACGCTCAGACCGTTTACAAGTCCGTTCAGTGCAGAGGCGATATTGCCTGTAGAGATGTCCTGTATCTCCGTTGACGACACCTGAGAAACAGATCCGGTGAGGTGTGCCTTCTTCTGTACGCCATAACCTACGACAACCACTTCTTCCAAATTCTGTGAATCTTCCTTCAACTGAACCTTTCCACCCGGGACAACCGTCTGTGAGGTATATCCGATAAAGGAGATTGTAACTTTACCGCCTTTGGGCACGGAAATTGAGTAGTTTCCGTCAAAGTCGGTTATCACGCCCGAACCGGTTTGTCCGGCAACAACGACGGACGCACCGATTATCGGTTCACCTTTCTCATCCACGACAGTACCCTTCACTGTCTGGTTCTGTGCGAAAGCCGGAGAGGCGAACAGTGCCATGAGGCTCACACACAAGCTTATTATGACTTTTCTTTTCATGTTTTATGTTTTTATGTATTACATTTAGATTATTCACGCCAGCGCGGATCGCCTACGGTAGATGATATTACACCGCGTGCCTTGAAGTTTACGCCTCCGTTCTCCTTTGTCAGGTCAAGCGGCTGAAGCACGTCGCCTTCAAACATCGGGTCTTCTTCTGTTGCACAGCGTGTCTTGTCCGTTGCGTCTACAGAATTCTTTACTCCCCATATCGTGTTGCTGCCAACATTTACATTGAGAGTGTTGTTGCCCTGCATGAACTTCTGCAGTCTCCAGCAGTCATAGCATATATTGTTGTTGAACGTAATGGTATATTCCTTGCGGTTGGGAGTGTTGTTGGCAAACTCTTTGTCGTCGAATGTCTTGCTGAATGTACAGTTCTCTATCGTAGCACTGCCGTCTTGCGTCGTGTATATGCGTCCCATTTGGTTGGACAGGAATCTTATGACACGGTTCTTGGAATTACTCTTTATATTATAGAAAGTGCTGTTTTTCATCGTAATGTTTCTTACGGTCCCGTTCCATTGTGCTCCGTCTTTATAATATGATGTGCTGCTGTATGTGCCGATAATGGCAGCATCGCCGAATTTTGTACCGTCGTTGTCAAGCTGTACGATGCAGTCCATCACTCTCACGTCTTCCACAGCCCATGCGTTCTGCCCTGTATAGAACAGTCCCATCGGGATGTTCTTGAACATGCACTCCTGAATTATTATCGGGTTCTTTAGCACGTATGCCTTGCCCGGCAGAACATCGGCAAAGTTGTCAGACTCAAGTTCGGGATATTTTGTGTTGGAACACTGTATGATGCCTTTCTGTGTGGAAGACGAGCAGTCGAAGTTTATAAACTTCACCTTCAGTCCTCCTGCTGTCATCAGTGCTCCGTCCGTATCCATTACAATTGTAGGCCGGTTCACCTTGTCGCCGCGGAAAGTAACCTGTTTCAGTCCGAAGTCAACCTCAGAGTTTATCGTATATGTCGCACCAGCCTGAAGTTCGAAAGCCTGTTCAGTGTTTACATCCAGCAGATGACTTGCCACGAATGCGGCAATGTCCTCACCGGCAGGTATCATCTGTCCCGGAACGAGTGTGCTGTAATTGTGCACGGTTGCCTCTTCCGCGCCGATGTTGTTGCGCTCTTCGTTGCCAAGTGTCTTCACACTTACTTCATATCGTGTGTCCTCGCGCTTGTCGAACAGGAACGAGTTACGGTCGTTTACGCCCGTATAGATAGTGTCGGGACTTTCGGGATCGTCAACAATAACGGCTGTGCACTCATATCCGCCAGCACCTTTCACCACGTCCCACTGTACCTTCACGCTTTCCGTACCGTCTGGATTTACCACGGTTGAGAAGTTCTCGTCAGTCAGCGCGGGAGAGGCAAGCTGGGCATTGGACACATCACTTGCCCAAGTCTCATTGCTGTCAAACCCGTCTGCGCAGGATGCAGACAGCAATACACTTGCCATGGCTGCAGACATACAGAGATATTTACTATCCCTAATCTTGCAAATTAATGATTTTTTTCTCATAAGTTATTATTTTTTGGTTAAGTATTAAATTTGTTAAATTAAAAGTCTATAACAATTATACATTAATATGGTAGATAACGTATTGATTGCACAAATGTAATCAAAAAATAATAAAAAGACAAAATAGTTTTAAACTTTTTGGATATATGGGCATGATTGTCTCAGCCTGAATTTGCATGAAATTTTACGGTAGTTTATTTTTATTTATGTTTTTTTATGTTCGCAAATCCGTGGTGTAAATATATTCTTTTCAAAACAGCGGCATAAAATATATTGAAAAACGGCATGGCGGTTTATTATGAGCAAATATATAATTGTATGGCAACCGATATCGCTTTTGCACACAACAAATATGTCCTTACTTTGTAATTAAGTATTCCTTACCTCGCAATTAAGTATTCCTTACTTTCCCAAAGACGGTCTTTTGCATTCCGACATGCCGCCTTTTGCAACCTGAAAGGTGGCATGTTGCATGGAAAAAAGGCATCTTTAAAAATGTTTTATGGAAACAGAACAGGATATTTACATTCTGCCGGCATAATATGACTGCATATATTATATAATGTATATTATATGATGCGATAACAAATAATATTTTCGCAAAGTTACAATTTCTTTTTGAAATATCAAAATCTTATTTTCTACAGTATTGGGGTGTCATATATTTCATGACACCGCTTTATTACAAAATTTTTCTTATCCGTAATCCAAGGTGAGTTCGACGGATAATACACCCCCTGATGTTCGGGTGGATTTGCAATCCGCCCGCATGTACAGGTTGAAAGCAATAAAAAATACAGCACAGTGAAGGCATTTGAAATGCCTATGGATTGCAAATCCATAAAATAATTGAATATTGAATGCGGGCGGATTACAAATCCACCCGAACATAAAGTTACAAATAGAGGGTGCATCAGAATTTTGATACACCCTCCAGGGTGGTTTGTCTTATCCGTCGAACTCGCGCTAATTCAAGTAAATAATGTAATTAATTTGCAAGATTAAGGATGCTCTGTCGTCGGGCAAGATATGTCCTTGGCTGGCGATGGCGTTTGGAGCGATGCTGTTTGCATCGTGTACAAACGATCCTCTTGACGGAGAAGCTTTTGGTTCCGATGTAAGGAATGAAACCCTTCTGTCACCAAGTTCAGATGACATTATGATTGCGGCAAGTCCAGATGGGACACAAACCAAAATTACATGGTCTGTGGTTCCCGGAGCCATCGGCTACAAGTGTTCTGCATATAATGTTACAAATCCGGACGCCCCCGTTGTCATAGGCGATTATGACGGCAAGCTGGTTGACGGATGCTCGGTGGTGTTGCCGCGTTCAGAAGACAACAACTACAAATTCAGCATACAGACTATTGGCAATGCAGACTATAACAACAAGGATGCTGAGACAGCAACAGAGGTATCGTTCAACTCTTTCACGGCAACATATATGACTATTCCTAACGGAAGCGACATAGGCGAATGGTTTGAGCAGAACCCTATACCCGAGGACAAAGTGGGAGAAATGCTTTGCTTCGACCTCGAACCGGGCGGAGAATACACGCTTAACAAGTCGGTTAACTTCTTCAACCATCTTGTTACGCTACGTGCCACAAACAAGCTTAACCATGCAAAGATAACCATCAACGGCGAATCAAGCTTTATTACGGCAAGAGGCTTCAACCTTAAATATCTTGACATTGACTGCACAGGCGGAACAAAAGCCCTGATACAGCTCTCTACAGAACTTGATCCGGAAATTAAAGACCTTGTAGGCACAAAGGGTGCATACTTCATAGAAGACCCCATTGCCATACGCTCATGCAACATCGAGAACCTTGGCACAAGCCTTATATCAAGCAATAAGATTTATTACATTGTCCGCAACTTTATTGTTGACGATTGTGTTGTGAAGCTTAATAAGGTTGATGACTCTAATGCGATAATCAACTTCAATTCGGGTGGATATGCCTCAAATTATACAATATCCAATTCCACAATTTGGGACTGCGGTACCAATGGCGGATATTTCTTCTCACAATATGGCGGTCGTCCGAAAGACATTATAGGTGACGACACTGAGAAGCAGGCAATGGTTATAATGAACAGTACATTATATAATGTATCAAAAAACAAGAAGTTCAGCAACCAAAAAGCCAAAGGACAGAAGCATAACGAGTATGTTGTGAAAAACTCAATCATCGTAGACACTGGAACAAACCAGTTTATCCCCGGTATGGTTGAGCAGAAGTCGGAAAACCCGAAAGCTGAATATATCAATAACACATACTGGTGGAACGGTGCCGATGCAAGCCTGAACAATACGGGTGACGGATGTGACAACAGCGCAACCGCAATAACAGACGACCCCGCATTTGCAGATGCTGCGAACGGTAACTTCACCGTTAATGGCGCCGGACAGATAAGCAAGAGAACGGGAGACCCGCGCTGGCTGCCGACAGTAGAATAAGAATTTAATATTAAAGAATAACAGTATGAAAAGAAAAGTCATAATAAGTTTATGCCTCGGCTTTATGGCGTTGTTCGCCGCTCCTGCCATGGCACAGAACCAGACAGTGAAAGGAACTGTCGTTGACGAGAAAGGCGAGCCTGTCATCGGCGCATCAGTGGTTGTTGCCGGACAGCCGGGCTCGGGTGTCATCACCGACCTTGACGGTAACTATACTATACAGGTGCCCAAAGGCAAAAAGATAACAATATCTTATATAGGTTATATTTCACAGACGGTAGCTCCAGGCGGTCGTGTGCAGCTAAAGGAAGACGCACAGAACCTTGAAGAGGTTGTCGTTGTAGGTTACGGCGTGCAGAAAAAAGCACACCTCACCGGTGCCATATCGACGGTGAATGTAGACGAGATACAAGACTTGGCTTCTGGCGATGTGGCAAGTTCACTGAACGGTCTTGTTAACGGATTGAGCGTAAATAATCCTTCTATAAACCGCCCGGGAGAACCATCACGCCTTAGCATCCGTGACAATGCGTCATTGGCTGCTGCCGGGAGCAAGAGCGAGGAACCTCTTTTTGTAATCGATGGTTTTATATCTGACAACACGGCATTCAACAACCTTGACCCTACGACAATTGAAAACATCTCTGTATTGAAAGACGCTGCCGCTGCCGTTTACGGAGCACGCGCTGCAAACGGTGTTATCCTTGTGACAACAAAGAAGGGAAAACTCGGTGCACCGAAGATTTCTTACTCCGGACAGTTCGGTATAACAGATGCCATGTCGCATCCGAAGATGCTCAGTGCTTACAACTACGGACGGTTGTATAATGCCACAATGGCAGGCGACCCGTTGCAGACAAACCTTAACCTCAAGACCGACCTCTTCCAAGCTGACGAGCTTGAGGCGATGAAGAGCCTTAACTACGATTTGCTGGACAAATACTGGGAAACAGGTATTACGCAGAGACACAGCATCAATGTGGGCGGTGCTTCTGAAAAGGCAAATTATTATGCCAACATCGGTTACTTCACACAAGAGGGAAACCTTGGTATAATGGACTATGACCGCTGGAACTACCGTGCCGGAGTTGACCTCAACATAACCAAGGGGCTGAAGGCTTCGATGCAGGTGAGCGGCGACTATGGCAAGAAAAACAAACCGCTTGTAAAGGTTGGCGGTACAAACGAGCAGAACGACTACAGATTGCTGCTTACACGCCCGTATTATATGCCTGAGTATGTAAACGGTCTGCCCATTGCTGCTTACGGACCGAGCAATACACAGAAAAACGGTGAGCAGAACTATGCTTTCGATGTTTTGCAGAACTCGGGCGACTACAGCAAGAACACAACAAACAATATGACTATCAATGCAGCTCTTGAATACGACTTCAGCTGGTACAAGCCGTTGAAAGGTCTGAAGATGCGTTTCTCTTACTCTAAGAACATAAGCAATGACAAGACAAACCAGTACGGATCGTCTTACAAAATTTATCAGATGGTGGAGCGTTCGGGAAGCGGCAACCACCTTTACACTCCGGTAGGCGACAACTATGACGCACTGATGGACGATGCGAACTTTGTACTTGCAAACGGTGGCGCGGTTGTGCTTAACGGTGGTTCAGGCTCGGGTTACCTGCAGCGTGAAATGTCAAAAAGCGACAGCTACCAGATGAACTTCACGGTAAGTTATGCACGCGACTTTGGAGATCATCATCTGGCAGGATTGTTCTCAGTGGAGAAGAGAGAATCGGAGACAGAAGACCTTTTAGGGTATGTTACCAATCCGTACAGCTTCACAACCGGACAGTCAGGTTCTGTTGCAGAAGGTTCTGCAATGTCTACCACATGGGGACGTTCTGAGTCGGGTATGCTTTCATACATCGGACGTATCAACTACTCTTACGCTAACAAATATCTCTTGGAGTTCCTTATGCGTTCGGATGCCTCAACAAAGTTTGCTCCTGAAAACTATTGGGGATATTTCCCGTCACTGTCTGCAGGTTGGGTCGTTTCTGAAGAATCTTGGTTCAAGAAGGCAATGCCGAAAATCGATTTCTTGAAGCTTCGTGGTTCTTTCGGACTTACCGGTCGTGACAACACAGACCCATGGATGTGGATACAGACATATTCAACAGACAAAGACAAGGGCGCGATATTTGGTACAGGCAGCAGCAACGAAGCCGGCAGCCATATAACCCTTAACAAGGGTAATTCGTCTATAAACCGCGACGCACACTGGGACAAGGCATACAAAGGCAACTTGGGTATTGACATAAACCTGCTTGACAGCCGTCTTGCAATCAACTTCGATGCTTATTATGAGTGGAACCGCGACATGCTTATGATCAGCTCTGCCACCATCCCCGGTACAGTGGGTACAGTGTCGGCTCCTACGAACTACGGTAAAATGGACAGCTGGGGATATGAGCTCAGCCTTACATGGCGTGACAAGATTGGCAAGGACTTCAAATACAAAGTTGGTATAAATACAGGTTACAGAGACAACAAGGTGCTTCTGATGCCTTGGGAAGACGACGAAGCCTACAGGCAAATTCGCCGTGGCGACCGTACAGACAGGGGCGCATGGGGTATGCAGTGCATCGGTATGTTCCGCAGCTTCCAGGAAATTTACGAATACTTCGAGAAGTACAACATAACATCGTATATGGGTAATACACTCGACGATATGCGCCCGGGTATGCTTATCTATAAAGACATCCGTGGAGCTTATAATAAAGAGACCGGCACGTATGACGGTCCTGATGGTATAGTAAAAGAAGAGGACGACAAGGTGCAGCTTTCGCACCGTGGCAATCCTTACGGATTTACCGCAAACCTCAGCGCAGAATGGAAAGGTCTTGCCATTACGGCACAGCTTGGCGCAAGCTGGGGCGGATACAGATTTGTCGATTCCAATGCTCTGAATCCCGGCAATAAATTTGAATATACCAATATGCCGTCGTTCTGGAATCCGGACAACATGTTCGTCTATGAGGATATCTATGACGCAAGCGGTAACCTGCTGATGAAAGCAAACAGAAACGGCAATCTGCCTAACCTTAAGTATGCAGATGTAAACTCTGTACAAAGCTCGTTCTGGAGAGTGAGCGACACAAGAGTTACACTCAACCGTCTTACCCTTGCTTATTCGTTGCCAAAGAGTTGGCTGAAGCCTTTTGGAATAGACGGTGTGCGCCTGAACGTGACAGGTCAGAACCTGCTGAGCTTCTACAATCCTAATCCTGACAACTACATAGATACTATGTGTTCTTATGGTAGCTATCCGCGTCTGCGTAAATGGACTGTTGGTGTTAATGTATCATTCTAAAAAAGTAGAAACAATGAAATATAGAAATATAAAATTGGTCGGTGCAGTTGTGTTTGCAGCTGTGGCAATGACTTCGTGCAGCGACTCTTTTCTTGAAGAGAAAAAAGATTTCGGCCGTGTAGGCTCTGAGGTATACGATGACCTTGACGGCGTTGCCGGACGTGTAAATGACGTTTACCAGTGGTGTCTGCCTACGCCTAACTCGCGTAAGATTTGGAAGAACCCGCAGAACGGCTTGGCAGACGATGAGAGCAAGTCGACAGAAGAGTTCAGCGGCTTTGGATGCTTTGTAAACCCACAGAATCCCTTGCTTGCCGAAGTGGGCAACGTGCCAAACTACTTCCAGGGACAAAAGAACAACATTGTGGAGTCTGTTTGGGGACGCATAAGAAATATCAACGATGTGATAGAAGGCATCTCTGCAGGCAAACTTGACCAGGACAACAAGGACAAATTCCTCGGACAGGTATACTTCTTCCGTGCATGGTGCTATTACATGATGTTCAAATGGTACGGCGGTGTGCCTCTGATTGACAAGGTAATGCCTATAGAGTCTTCGTCGTTCGTTCCGCGCTCTTCGGCAAAGGCAACTTACAAGTTTATTTGTGATGACCTTGACAGAGCTGCAGAGCTGCTTACACCGTATACAACAGATGGCGGATGGAGCAGGAGTGATGATTACGGACGTGTCACAGCCGGAACAGCGATGGCTCTAAAGGGACGTATGATGCTGTTGTGGGCAAGCCCGTTGTTCAACCGCGCCAACGACAGTCAGCGCTGGATAGATGCCTATGAATATATCAACAAGTCGATGACGGTTATGGCACAGTGTGGTTATGGCATGTATGGCGAGGGTAACCCCGGAACGAACGCATCTACATGGGCAAATATGTTCACTACAACAGACCGCAACCCGGAAGCGGTGTTCATACAGATAAACAATGACATTGCAGACAATGGTGTTCCAGATTACAGCCGCAACAACAACTGGGAGAATGCTATCCGCCCGTCGAACACCATGGGTGGTGGTGGCGTCATACCTTCGGCAATGATTGTAGACCTGTTCCCAATGGCAGACGGTAAAGTTCCGGCAAGTGCTGGTACATACACCAAGCTGGAAGCATCGAACGAGACATACGACCCTGAATTGCCGTTCATGAACCGTGACCCGCGCTTCTATCGCACATTCGCATTTCCCGGCGTTCGTTGGGCTTTCTCTGGTGACCCGACAAGTAGCCAAAACTTCAACCCTTACAAGGGTGAGAATTATATCCTTTGGAACTATATGTGGTATGAGAATGCCGATGATGCAGGCAACGTTGAAGGCAAGGCATACGGTGCAGACAACCTCTTTACAAACGGTAAGGGCTTCTATGTGCGAAAGCGTTCTGACGATGCGGACGTGAACAAATCACCGTGCTATAAATTCGAGAACACCGGACGCTCGTTCAAGCGCAGCGCTGCTCCTTTCTTGGAAATACGCTATACAGAGGTAATGCTCAACCTTGCAGAGGCTGCTTGTGGCGCAGGACACATGGATGTGGCTGTTGACCAGCTTCAAAAGATACGTGCACGTGTCGGCTATACAGCTGAGAACAATTACGGTTTGCCTTCAAACCTAATTAACGATCAGGCTGCATGTATGAGCGCTATCCTTTACGAGCGCCAGATAGAGCTTGCATACGAAGGCAAGCGCTTTGACGACATGCGCCGCTGGATGTTGTTCGATGGTGGTGCAGTACCAGTGGCAGGCGCTCCCGCCTCATGGACACTTACAGGATGGGGTGGCAACACCTGTACATGGCTCGGCGTGAAGCCACTTAACGACCAGCGCCGCGAGAACCTTGAGTTCCGCCTTAAAGAGCCATACGCAGTAGGTGCAACAACTCAAGGCGCACGCACCGAGGTAGACCCGATATTGAGCGGAACAACACCGGCTCTTACTGTAGAACAGCGTGATGCATACGCAATGGACCTTCGCAATGACATTAAGGCAGAGCAGGCTAAGTTGAAGGAGTTCTACGACACATATCTTGTACGCAAACTGAAGAAGGGTGACGCACGCACATCTGACAAGATAGACCTGTTTGTAAACTTCCTACCGAACTACTACTTCTTGGGACTCAGCGGAGGAGCAATGTCTGACAATACCGGTATAGAACAGACCATCGGATGGGCTGACACAAACAAAGGTAATGCAGCCGGCACATTTGACCCGCTGGCAGAAGAGCCGCAAGCTGAATAAAAGGCAAATGGTATAAAGGTAAATATACCTATATATAATAAAAGGAGATACCCGCAACGGGTGTCTCCTTTTTGTTTAAAGTATTTGAAATTACATCTTTATCAATATAAGAAAGTGTACTTATAAGACAAATGTATTATCTTTGCATAAGACAAGCTGCGCCTCAGCAATTACAAGCAAACTTGATTGCGTTCGGCTGGTATTATCTTTGCATAAGATAAACGGCGCCTCAGCAATTACAAGCAAGCTTGATTGCGTTCGGCTGGTATTATCTTTGCAAAAAACAATTACCTGAACGAAACGGGACATTACATTATCATAGGTCCTGCGTCTTAAACAAAAATACATAAAACAATATGAAAAACAAGCTTTTAATTATTACAACGATGCTTCTCTTGCCTTTACTGCATACCTATGCGGGAAAGAAACCAAAGGAAGTTTACATCCCCATGGACTATTCGACATGCGGATATCATGCCTCGGAAAGGGAGATACCCAACGTAAGGAACGTGGTTTTTGTAGGTAATACAACCGGCGACTGTTCGGAAAGAATTCAGAAAGCCATTGATTATGTGGCTTCGCTGAAAGCCGGGAAGGACGGTTTCCGCGGTGCTATATTATTAGGTGAAGGTACGTTTTATATAGACAGACCGCTAAGGATAAGCACTAACGGAATTGTCATAAGAGGTAAAGACAAGGACAAAACCGTCATCGTGAAACGGGGGGCAGACCGCGGGGCACTGCTCTATATCGAGGGGAAAAAGGATTTTGTAAAAGGAGATACCGTAAGAATAAGCCGGCATACTAAGGCTGGGAGCACGGAACTGATGCTTGACGGCAGCCTGAGGAATACATCCGGAAGGATTATGATTGTACGTCCATGCACAAAAGAATGGGTTGAATCATTAGGTATGAACGGTTTCGGAGGAGGACTTGACTATACCGGATGGAAAGCCACGGACATAGATTTGACATGGGTGCGCGAGATAAAGGCGGCAAACGGCAACAGCATAACAATTGATGCACCGATTACAAGCACGCTCAATCCTGAATACGGGGGCGGATTTGTCGTATCGGGATACAACAGGGGAGAAATTGCCGAGTGTGGAATAGAGAACCTTACGCTGATGTCAGAACACAACACGTGGAACCCCAAGGACGAGGATCACTGCTGGGATGCGGTATGGATGGACAACGTGCGCGACTGCTGGGTGAGAAGGGTTTACTTCAGGCATTTTGCAGGTAGTGCGGTAAATCTGCAGAAGAATACAAGCCGTGT
Source organism: uncultured Prevotella sp. (assembly GCA_900545525.1). Lineage (GTDB taxonomy): Bacteria > Bacteroidota > Bacteroidia > Bacteroidales > Bacteroidaceae > Prevotella. The sequence continues at coordinate 18,461 of UQZX01000014.1, read as the reverse complement.
TACGGTGGAAGACTGTATCGCAAGCGAACCGGTGTCTGAAACCGGAGGCTGGAGACGTTGCGTATTCTTGACAAGGGGACAGCAGACACTAATCCAGCGTTGTGTTTCGCGCCATGGAATACATGACTTTGCGGCTGGTTTCTGCGCCGCAGGTCCCAACGCTTTCGTACAGTGTGAGGGCGAAGAATCGCTCGGTTTCAGCGGAAGCATCGGTTCGTGGGCAGCGGGACTGTTGTTTGACATCGTAAACATTGACGGAAACGACATACGCTTCGAGAATCTGGAACAGTTTCAGTTCGGAACAGGGTGGAACACGGCTAACAGTATGATGTGGCAGTGCACAGGCTCCACACTATGGTGTTATTCACCGGACAAAGACAACAGGAACAGTGCCAACGGATGTTGGGGTACACTGACAGGAAACGGTGAGTGGACTAACAGCAACAACCATGTAAGACCGCGAAGCCTGTTCTATGAGCAGCTGGAAAAGAGGATGAACGGAAAGGGCGTAAACGGATATGTTCTTCCGAGAAACACCGATGCGTCGAGCAGTCCGGAAATAGCAGCGGCACAGCTCATGGCACAAAAATCGCTGACAACACCGAGGCTGACGCTCGAAATGTGGCAGGACTCAATCCCCTACTCCGCCGACGTTGCATCAAACGGGCTGAAAGACATCGACAACATAAAATACTGCAAAAGCGGGGATGCCGCCAATGAAGCCATGACATACGGCATTACAGGCGGGCATATAACAGCCGAAGGACGGATGATAACAGGAAACAGATACGCCATACCATGGTGGTCGGGACGGGTAAAGGACAACTTTGCCGAGAACGGGGCAAGACCAGCCATTACACGTTTTGTACCGGGAAGGGAAGGAACGGGCTGGACAGACCGCATAGACTCCGTTGTAAACTATCTTGACAAGCACGACTACTGCATACTTGATCATCATTACGGATTGTGGTACGACCTGCGCCGCACGGACCATGAACGCGTGCGCCGTGCCGACGGCGATGTATGGGCTCCGTTCTACGAACTGCCTTTTACACGCACAGGAGAAGGAACGGCGTGGGACGGACTGAGCCTCTACGACCTCAAAAAGCCCAACAGGTGGTACTGGATGCGTATTAAAGAATATGCGACAAAGGGTGCACAGCACGGACAGCTGCTCTTCAACCAGCACTATTTCCAGCACAACATTCTTGAAGCGGGTGCCCACTGGGTTGACAGTCCGTGGCGGCCGGTGAACAACATCAACGGCACCGATTTCCCCGAACCTGTCCCATTTACTGGAGACAAGCGCATATTCATGGCAGAACAGTTCTATGATCTGAACAATGGAAAGCTGAAAGAACTGCACAGGCAGTATATAAGACAATGTCTGGAAAACACGAAAGACAACGGAAACGTCATACAGCTCATAAGCGAGGAATATACTGGACCGCTGCACTTTGTGCGTTTCTGGCTCGAGACAATCGCCGAATGGGAAAAAGAGACAGGACACAACACCCTCGTGGCACTAAGCTGCACAAAGGATGCACAGGACGCAATACTTGAGGACCCCGAGCTTTCAAAGGTGGTGGACATCATAGACATACGCTACTGGCACTACAACACGGAAGGGCTTTGGGCACCGTCAGCAGGCAAGAACATGGCTCCGCGTCAGTTCATGAGAAAGATGAAAGTGGGAAAAACCGGTTTCAATGAGGCATACAAGGCTGTAAGCGAATATCGCACAAGATATCCGGAGAAAGCGGTAACATTCTTCTCTCAGCAGTATCCGCAATATGGCTGGGCTATATTCATGGCGGGCGGCTCATGTCCCAACATACCGGTTAAAGACAACAAGTTCCTAAGTGATGCCGCAAAGATGCAGCCATTGACAGGAAACGATACGGATGCAAGTTATCTCATTGCCGGTAAACCGGGCACAGGATACATCATCTATGCCTTGAACAATAAACCGATAAAGGTGAATATAAAGCCCGGAAAATACAGACTGAGCAGTATCAACGGCAAGACCGGAGAGATAAAAAGCCTTGACAAGAACCGTAAAACAAGCGGAATTTTGGAGATAAACAACGCTAAAGGCAACAATATATACTGGCTGGAAAGTTTATAATAGCCTTTGGAAAATACTGATAACAGGTATTGAAAATCATATTCAATACCTGTTTTTTTTATTTTAAGACTGATTTTTCCCATTTTTTTATGCTTTCTGTTCATATCTTTGCAACCGAAAGAACTAAAAACCTATGATTAACTTTACCGAACTTTACGACAAACAAATAGACAACCTGTTTGCATTCGGCACAAAATTTACATCTGACAGAGAGATGATAAAAGACTGCATACAGGACGTGTTTGTTAAATTGTACACAAAAAGAGAAGAATTGGATTCTATCGGAAATATCGAATCCTACCTTTATGTATCGTTGAGAAATAGGATCAACGATGAATTTCGCCGTAACACACATTTGTGCAATGACGAAATAGACGACAATATTACAAAGTATGTATACGACAGCCCTTCACCCCTTTCTCTTGAAAAGACTGAAGAAGAAAACAACAGGAACAGCATTCTCGTAAATTTTGTTAAGAGCCTGTCGCCAAGACAACAGCAAATTATAAACCTCTACTATCTGGAACAGCGCAAATATGACGACATCTGCCGCATAATGGGAATAAACTACCAGTCGGTCCGCAACCTCATGCACAGAAGCATTACACGCCTGCGCACAATGGCAACAAACGCTAAAGTTGTATAGAGTACAAAACCGAAGATACGCCGTCTTTAAAATAAAACAAACCCGAAGATGGCAAATCAGCACCATATAAAGAAACTTACAAAAAAGCTATTAAGAAAAGATATCAAGAAAATAGTTGCTCTTTCCAGTCTTGAGAAAGAAGAACTGAAAATGCGTATATTGTTTACAATAAAACAAAACGCCATAATAAAGTAAAATAAAGATCAGACCTTGGTTTTCAGGAAAACAAACAGCCCCGGACAACAATATATTGTCCGGGGCTGACTTTTTTTGTTGAAAGGATGTGAGGCTCCGTTTAACAGGAGCCCACATCATGGAAAAGTCTTATTAAAAGAGGCTCTTCTTTCCTTTCAGTGTATCATGATTATTCTTCAGGTCGGTCCAGTCCACCTTCTCTTTTGTGCTGATACCGTTGATATACTTCTCAATGTTGGTATATCCGTCGCCCGTACAGTCTTTGTTGGCGTCCGACGGATCATTCGGATTAAGACCGTTGGCAATTTCCCATTCATCAGGCATACCGTCGCCGTCAGTATCCTTATAAGCCTTACCCTTATACTTTGGCAATCCTCCCATCTGTGCAGGATCAGTGATTATACCGTCCTTATAAGAGTCATTACCCAGCCGGCGATACTTGAATGTACCGTCTTCTGCCTGCGATTTCGGGCTTAGTCCCCAAAGGTCACCATACGGATTTTTCTTAGGAAGCTTGTCTACATAGTAAGCCTTGCCTGTACGTACCTCGTCAACAATGCGCTGGTCTACGATATCGCGCGTCGGAAGCATGGCACCAACGTTGTCAAGCACATAGTCGAATGTCTTCTCTGAAGGGATAATCGTAATCGGAGCCATTTCAAACGGTTCGTCCGAACGCATCAGTGCCAATTCGTCCGCACCGAGGTTTCCGTCCTTGTCAGCCGTCTGTATGCCGCCTGCCCAGTTGTCCTTTGTTATCGCGTCATATCCTTCAACGATGTTACCCGTTGCATATACACGTCCGAACTGCTTGTACGGGAAAAGTTTCTCGCTACGGCTCTCCGCCTTTACAATTCTCCAGCCCACATTGCTGTTCTTCGGAGTAAGCGGTCCCGGTTTGTAGTAGTTGTTGATGAAGTTGCTCATCGTAGAGAACTCACCACCGTCGGCAGTACGGTGTACCCAGTTGTAAATGATGTTGTTCACAAAGTTGAACACACCGCCCCAGCCTATCGACGGGTTACGTCCGGTGTTGTCTGCCCAAAGGTTACGCATGAAAGTTGTGTTCTCACCGCCTATGGTGCTGCCGAAGGCATGGTTGTAAGTATCAAGAGCCTTTGCAGAAATTGTGTTCTGAATAGTAACGTTCACCGTAGGAACCTTGCGTTTCGGCTTTCCGTCGTGCATGTCGAACATATGGCGGTAGAACGAAATGTTCTCATCAAGTCCCCATTCGCACGAGCAGTGGTCTATCATGATATTGCCCACGGGGTTGCCGCCGAAAGAGTCTTCACGGTTCCATACGTGCGTATTGCCGCGGCGGAAGCGCATGTGGCGCACGATAACATCATGAGTATCTACCTGGAACGACTCCCCTGAAATGCAAACACCGTCGCCGGGAGCCGTCTGACCGGCAATCGTAACATACGGAGCACGGAGGATAACGGGGGTCTTCAGCATTATGACACCGCTTACATTGAACACGATGATACGCGCTCCACCCTGTTCGCACGCCCAGCGGAACGAGCCGGGACCGTCGTCATTGAGATTAGTAACGGTAAGCACCTTGCCGCCACGGCCTCCGAAAGTATACATACCGCCGCCCTCTGCACCGGGGAATGCCGGTATCTTTGCCTGTTTAAGGTCATAAGGACGCGAAGCCCATGGAACGTAAGGACGTCCCTCCATAGCCTCTTTCTTCACAATAGGGAATGCCACCGCCCATGCCGAATCGGAATGTGTGGTCCATTCCTTGTTCTGAGCAGCATACTTTGCTTTAGCCTCATCCGTTATCTGAGGATACTGGGCAAAAGCCGCATTGGTTCCTGCAGCAAGAGCCAAAGCCGCAAACAATAATGATTTTGTGTTCATAATATATTTAGTATAAAAATTACATTAATCAACCTAAAGACTGTCCAAAAGCATTTTTGTACCTAAGGAACATGCCTTATTTAAGCTGTTGCGCCCGCATCACCGCATATATGCAGCCGTCAGAGCCACCTGACTATATGCTGCGATGATACAGCTCGTACGTCTTTACAGGCGCAATACTAACCGCAATGAAAATATTTCTTTACAAGCTTGAGCATAGCCGGCTCATTGCCGTCGATGTCACGCCTAAGCGTAGCGTCGGCATACCCACGCAGACCGTTTATTATCCCGTCTATCGCCGAAGGGCTGAACACCCCGTACCGCTCATACACATCCCTCTGCCTTTCAAGACATCCGGCAGAAGCCTCGCAGCTGTCGGGCAGCTGCTCAAGCATGAGAAGCCTGTCCTTATTCTCATCATCATGTATGTTGACATCGACATAAGTCCTCGCAGCCAGTTCCAGTGCATCTTCGCTTTCAATTCCGTGACGGCATGCCACGGCAAGACCTGCAAGCAACAGATACAAGTCAGCCGAACCGTCGGGCGAACGCATCTCGACCGTCTGTTTCTGAGTGGTGTCATATCTCTCCTCATGTTCCATGGGATTTGCAGCGGCACACATGTCAACACCCTTCACCCACCCCAACGGCACACGCACAAGAACCGAACGGTTACGGTCGCCCCAGCAGATGTTTGTAGGTGCCTCCTGATGTGGCACAAGACGGAAATAAGACGTAGGATTGGTGTTGCCGAACGCCGTTATCGACGGTGCAAGCCTCATCATCCCGGCTATTGCCTTACGTGCCACGGATGAGAGCACGCCGCCGTCGAGCATCATGCTGTGCCCGTCTTTCATCAGTCTCATGTGTATATGCAGTCCTGAGCCTGCCTTTCCTGCCGTTATCTTCGGAGCAAACGTCACGTCATATCCGCTTCTGTAAGCAAGGTTGCGTATTATCCACTTCGCCACCACAAGCTGGTCGGCAGCCTCCTCGGCATATACCGGCAGAAACTCTATTTCGTTCTGCTCATACACCATGCCTCCGAGCGTAAAGTTCCCCACCTCCGAATGTCCGTACTTGATGCGCCCTCCTGCCTGTGCAATATACGCCATGCACTTTGTCCTGAAATCATTGAACTTGGCATACGGCGCAGATTCATGATAGCCTTTCTGGTCCGTAGCCGGGAACATGCCGTCGTCCGGCGCAATGACATAATACTCAAGTTCGCCCATTGCCTGAAACTCCATTCCCGTAACCTCGCGAAACACACGGCACGCCTTCTTCAATGTATACTCGGGAGAACTCTCCAAGAAGTCTCCGTCCTTATTAAAGAATGAGCACAACATCGACAGCGTAGGTATCTCGGCAAACGGATCGAGAAATGCAGTGCGGAATTTTGGCAGGACATACAGGTCGCTGCTGTCTGCCTCTATAAACCGGAAGAGGCTCGAGCCGTCAACCCTCTCACCGCATGTAAGTATCGAATTAAGATGCTCAAGGTCGTTTATAACAAAGTTCAATGTCTTCAGGCGTCCGTCTCCGGCAGGATACATAAAGTTAACCATCCGTATCCCGTTCTCGCAGACATACCGTATTATGTCTTCCTTTGTAAACTCGCTGCACGGCTTACCGATAAACGAGACCAAGCCGTTTGGATTAAGATGTGCTTCTTTATTCATGGCATTGATATGATTTAAGGTTTACATTATTACCTACAAATATAACGCTTTTGTTTTTACTAAAAAAAGGATTTCAATAAAAAATACATTCTGTCCTTCATACAGCAACACCTAAATAACTCAACAGCGATTTCATTACTGTCAACTAATGTGTCTAAATAATAACAGTTGCCATGCGGAGAATAAAAAAACGTTCAACCTCCGCGTTCCTGCTATACTAAATCAATATCTCACCCTTGTGTGCGAGCAGACCGACTGAGGCGAAAGAAAATATTCGCGCCGACACGAATATTTTTGTTAAATCAAGGAAAAATTCGTGTACATGCGAAACTTTTCACTGAAATATTCTTGTAACCACGAATATTTGTGCATCTTGACATATTTCCTCACGTAAGAACACTCTGTCTGCGTGACACTACGGTCAACATAAGCCGGCATGCGGCATTCTATTATAGGATATGAGATTACAAAACAAAAATCGCTGAAACTGTTTTAAGTTTCAGCGATTGAAGCATTAGCCTATTTCAGTGATCCGTTTGGTATCCGAATTGAGCCTTTTTTATTGGCGGAATATCAAGCGTTATCTTTTCATTATCAGAGTCTTCCGATATTCAGTTGTAGCGTTCTATTTGAGTGAGTAACACAATGTGGTAACACATATTTATAAACTCACATGACAGACTCTCTTTGTTCGTCTTCTTTGCAAAGGTAATGTTTCCTTTTGAAACTGCGCCCATTTTATGTGGCTATTTTTCTTTTGCTCCCTTTTTCGGCTATGATTATCTTTCTCACCATCAATTGCTCCCTCTTTTAATATCTTGTGTAACTACCTGAAACATAGCATTTGAGTATGAAAGTGAGTATGAAATCGCCTTCATATACTAATTAGCGTTAAGTTTCCGGCTTTAATCATTTTGAAATTTGTTTTGCTCGTGACCAGCTCTGTACCTTTGTGTCACTTCCTGATTGAAGGTACCACAATCGGAAGCGATTTAACTCTTAAAAAAAAGACATGAAACAGGAAAATTATATCAAAGTAGTGAAGGATGTGGTTCAACGTATGGAAAGGCATACCGATGTGGTGATGAACGTGAAGCAGGTTGCGGAATATTTAGGCCTGTCGGTTGATGCAGTGCGTAAGCGTTGCCAGCGTAAACAGTTGCCCTGTCATCTCAATGCCAAGCATCTTTATTTTAGTAAGCTGGAAGTGGATGCAGCCCTACTTAATCGTAAACGACATGGAAGTGAGTCCTTTTGATTACATGAAGCAGTTCTGGCGAGAGAATGAAGTACAGATGTTTTCAGCAAAAGAAACTCAACTGTATTTCTTTTTCCTGTCGGAGTCCAATCGCCTGTATTGGCGCAATCCTTTTGGATGCAGCACGCAGCGAATAACCAATAATCTCGGCATCAGTCGCCAAACGCTCTGCCGGTTGAGGAAAAAACTGCAAGACCGTGGACTTATTACTTACGAAGAGGGAAAGAACAATTCTATAGTACCCTGCTATGGATTACTGATAAAGTCGAAAGATTCGATAATGCAGAATGTGACTATAAATGGAACACAGAATGGAACCGTGAATGTGACATCATGTGAGACCGCAGACGGAACTATTATAAAGACACTTAAGACTGCAGACAATGAATCTACTATCTCTATGGAAGAACTTTTTCCTTTGGACAGGCTGCAAAATATTTTATATGATGATAGGGAATGGATAATGCGTATAAAAGAATATCTCGGCAAACAGGGAATCAAACTGGATGAAACAAACATAGGGAAGAGACTTGATGGCTTTTTCCTCTACCTGCAAACAGGCGGTACGAAACTCAAATCGATAACCGATACGCAAAAGCATTTTGTGAATTGGCTGATGAAAAGAGAATGTAGCAGAGTAAACAAGCAGAAGCCATTACCGTCTCAGCAAATAGGGGTTAAATTGACAGAAGATAATCCGAACAAATTCAAAAACATATCAGGATGGTGAACACAAATTCAAACGACATGATAGACTTCAGTGCATCAGTGCGCAATTTCGCAGAACGGAAAATATGCCTGCAACCACAACGGCTGCAAATTCATCTACCCAACGCAAAAGAGGTGCTGAATGCAGGGCTGCAACATTTCTTAGGCGGTGATTACAAATGGCAACCAGAATATGATAAGGTGGCAGACTGGTTGACTGACAACAAAGGGCTTGGACTGTTCTGTATGGGCAACTGCGGTAGGGGAAAGACCACCATTTGCTTACAGATACTTCCATGCATCATGCAACACTATCTTCACAAAATTATGGCAATGTGTTTGGCGCGTGAGATGAATCGACATTACACCGAAGTGATGCAGAACCGTTTACTTATCATTGACGATGTAGGGCGTGAGGAACCGTTTCAAGAATACGGCAACCGTTTCAACGTGTTCCCTGATTTCGTGGATGATTGCGAACGCAGAGGCAAATTTCTAATTGCAAATACCAACTGCACCAAAGAACAACTGGCAGAAAAATATGGAGAACGCACCCTTTCCAGATTGAAGGCAACTACCCGGCTGGTGGTGTTTGCAGGAGAGGATTTGCGGCATGGATAAATACTGGGCTTGCCCAGATATAGCCCACTATAACTACACGCTTCGCTTCCGTAGTTGTGGGCTCTCCCGAGGGGCTGGGCTTTGCCCCGTCCCACTTATGGCTCTGCCCTAAGAACCCGGTCGGAGGCTGTCAGCCCCCAACACCCCTGACCAAAGAGTGACCCTCTCTTTGGAATCTCCGCCCAGAGGTCTCGACCCCTGGGAACCCCGAGCAGGAAGTGACCCTCTCCCTGCACCCTCCGATTAAGGCTCCGCCCTAATGACCCTTTCCCTATTGTAAATCTGTAAACATCATCATGCCTATGGCACAGAAGACATCAATCAACATCAAGCCCTGCAACATCGGAAGCAGCGAGGCGCACAACAGGCGGACAGCGGAATACCTCGCCCATATCGGCAAGGAAAAGTTCTATGTCCGCACCGACCTCATGGCGGCAAACGAGACATGGGTGGCACCTGATTTCGGCGGCACATCCCTGTCGGAACGCTACAATCAGATAGCCGCGATGGTAAAGGAAAAGACAGGTCGGGCGATGCAGACCAAAGACCGTGAACGAGTGAACAAAAAGACGGGAAAGGTGACCATCGTCCGTGGCAGCACACCGCTCAAAGAGGGCGTGGTTGTCATCGAGAACGGCACGACAATGCAGCAGTTGCAGAGGTTCTGTGAGGTGTGCAACGAGCGGTGGGGCATCACAGCCCTGCAAATCTTCATCCACCGTGACGAGGGCCATTACGGAATGCCCGGCGACAATGCCACGTGGAAGCCCAATCTCCATGCCCATATCGTCTGGGATTGGATGAACCACGAAACGGGCAAGTCCTGCAAGCTGGACGAGAAAGCCATGAGCGATATGCAGACACTTTTGGCTGAGTGTCTGGAAATGGAAAGGGGTAGCTCAAAGGAGGTCACGGGAAAGGAACATTTGGAACGTGCCGACTTCATTCTTGCCAAACAGAAACAGGAAGCGGAACAAGCCATTGCAGCCAAAGAACAGGCGGAGGAGGCTCACCGAAATATGGAGAAAGAAAACAAGGAACTGGAGCAAGCCAACCTCTCCCTTGGCGTTGAACTTGCCGAACTTAGACGGAAAAAGGCAGCGGCGGATAAGGAGAATACCGACAGCATAAAGTCTGGATTAGCCAACTTCTTCGGCAAAGGCAAGTATGCGACTATCGAAAAAGAGAATGAAACGCTCCGTGCCGAGAACGAGAGGATAAAGCAGTATCTTCCCATTGTCGTAAAGAACAAGGTTGATGAACTGACAAGAGCCTTGGTCGCCAAGAAGCAGGAAGCCGAAGCCCAGCGTGACAGGGCACTGGTGCTAAGCCGCTCTCTTACCATTGAACGGGACAAGGTGGTAAAACTTCTTCAAGAGCAGGAGGATGGCGAACAACGCCGCATAAGCCAAGCCGTCCTTACCGCCACAAAGGAGAAAGATAAGACCATACGTTTGCTGCAAAGCGCATTGAAAGCGAGCCGATATGTCCTAAACACATTGGCGGACTTGCTTTATAAGGCAAGCGAAGTATTTAGGCGAGCCATAGATGCAATTATCCATTTCGGGACAGAGCGGCACAAGTCTTTCTTTACCCCGTCCGAAGCTGCTAACATAAAAAGCGTGATGCAGGAGTATGGCGATACTGCCGAACAGCGGAAAGCGGTCGGCGCATGGCTCTGTGATTATGCGGAAAGCCGAAAACCATTTGACGAAATAAAGCATCGCCACACACTCAAAGAGGTTGGCGATGTTGCTAATGGTGCTTATGACTGTAAAATTTACAAAAGGATGAAAGGTGTTCAACGATAATCAAGGCATTATAGGAATTAAATAATATTCATTCTTAACGCGATTTCCACGGCCGATGCGGTATTTGCGACTTTCAATGCAGCCAAAATATCCTGCCGATGACGATTTACGGTATGAACCGATATATTGAGATTATCGGCAATCTGCTTGCTTGACACTCCCTTGGCTATTAACGACAGAACTTCAAGTTGCCGTTGGCTAAGAATTTTCCGGTCACTTGCTTCATATTTTTCTCGCCCGACCACCTCTCCTGTCAGTACATTAAAGATGATTCCGTCTTGTCGGTCATAAGAGACGGGATATGGAATGTATGTACACAAACCGAACAGGACGCTCCCATCGGAGCTATAACCGAAATATCTCGTTGTATGCAACATTTTCACCCTCTCGTTACTTTCTTTTTTGTAAAAACTTAGAATACATGAAGCCGAGAAACAGGCTTTTTCTTTGACTGGCAGTTCTTTTATGAAGTTGAAGAAACGTAGTTCGAGTACATGACGTTCAATAAGTTCGTTTTCATCGGTTTGGCTGAATATGCTGTTCTCAAAGGCCGTATTATGGTCAATCGTATATTGAGGGAGATTCATTGTAGTTTGTCCGAATCTGCCAGCGTAAATGTGGCATTCGTTGTTTTTGAAATCAGACACTACAGCTATACCTTCGGTGGCAAGGGCAAAACCTTTCGCACGTGCCCTTGTCTGGGCAAGTAACAGGTCTGTATTCTCAATGCCTTCAAACGGTTGTTCGGTCAACAGCGATTTTAGTTCATTCTCTTGCTCTATCATGCCACTAATTGGTTATTTTTAACCATTGTAGGTTTTTGCCTTTTTACCTAACTTTGCCGGCAAAATTATAAATAATAAATGAAATAATAAGATGAAAAAGACTGTTTTATTCAGCGCATTCCTTATAGGGTGTATTACATTAGTTGCTTGTCAGCAAAAGAACTCGCCCAAATTGGAGGAGGCAAATTTGACAGATAACGCAACCTCAACAAGTAGCCAGATGGCAGAATGTGAAATAAAGGTGGGTGATGTTACTTTTACCCGCTCCATCAATGGCGCGGACACATGTGTTAGCTTGTTGGCCGATGGGGCGCTGGAGTTCCGTTGCAGGGAAGGACTTGATTTCTTCTGCGACCCTAACGAGGGCAAGCTATCAAACAACACGCTTCCCGTGTTGTTGATTCCGACAGACAATACCAAGCCATTTACCCTGACAGCCAAGGTCACCCCGGAATTCACAGCCGAGGGGCTTTACAATGCCGCCGACCTCTTTGTGTATGTCAACGATACACTTTGGCAGAAACTTGCTTTTGAACAGGACGAATATGGCAACCACCGCATTGTATCGGTACGGACACAAGGCACGTCCGATGATAACAACCATGACCGGATAGACGCAAAGTCGGTCTATATGAAAATATCTTCCGACACTCGGACTATAGCCAGCTATTATTCATTGGACAAAAAAGAGTGGCACATGGTGCGTCTGTACCGCAACTACTACCCCGATAGTATCTATCTCGGCATTAGCAGCCAGTGTCCGCAACGTGGCGGATGCACAAGCCGTATCGAAGACGTGACATTAAGCCATGACAATGTGGGAGACTTCCGCATGGGAGAATAACTTACCCAAAATAGATAATTAAAAATGAGTAAACGCATATTGATTTTAACCGGCAGTCCACGTAGAGACGGTAACAGCGACCTCATGGCTGAAGCCTTTGCACGTGGTGCGTCAGAAGTTGGAAACCGAGTGATGCGGTTTGAGGCTGCACATAAACATATTCAAGGTTGCCGGGCTTGTGACCAATGTTTCAGCAAGGATAACAAAGCCTGTGTTTTTGACGATGACTTCAATGAGTTGGCTTCCTTAATGGCAGAAAGTGATGCAATTGTATTCTGCACCCCTTTGTATTGGTACACATTCCCTTCTCAGATAAAAGCTGTCATAGACAAGTTCTATTCCTTTATCATAGGCAAGAAGGATGTGCCTATCAAGGAATGTATGCTTATCTCATGCGGTGAACTGGATGATCCTCACGTATTTGACGGCATAGTGCGTTCTTTTGAACTCATTGCACAAGACAGAGGATGGAAAAACAGTGCTCACTATTTTATGAATAACGTCAGCGAGAAAGGCGCGATTTCACATACAAAGCATCTTCAAAAGATTTACGATATAGGAAAAGAATTTTGATTCTTAAATTTACATCGTTCGGAGCAATCCACAATTTTATGGCGACCTTAATGCGGTGTAAAATTAACAAGTAATTTTCATGATGAAGTGGAAAATCGTCTTGGCAGCGTTGCTTTTTATTACGATGTCGTTGGGAACACATGCCGAAAACCTGTTTGTCTCATTATTGGGAAAGAGCGAGAAGGAAGTTAACGAACGGATTGAGAAAATATGGGAACATTTCTTCACCCCGGCAGATTTAAGCTGCTATGAAGCAGGCGATGAAAAATCGGTCTACTATGAAGGTCCGGATGGCACAGCCTTTATCTTGGATACAGGAAACAATGACGTGCGCACCGAAGGAATGTCGTATGGCATGATGATTTGCGTACAGTTGGATCACCGTGAACAGTTCGATAAACTTTGGAAGTGGGCGAAACGATACATGGCCTTTTCATCCGATTCCGCATGGGATGGCTATTTCTGTTGGCAGTGCAAGTCAGACGGCACCAAGATTGGAGGGAGCAATGCTTCGGACGGTGAGTTGTATTTTGTCACTGCCTTATTCCTTGCTTCTGAACGTTGGGACGAACCCCATTACAGTGACGAAGCCAACAAAATATTGGCAAAAGTAATGAATAAGAATAGCATAGAGAGTGGAGTTTACAATCTTTTTGACAGCGACAGCAGGTTGGTTACTTTTGTTCCCACTCGGACGGGGCATGGTTTTACCGACCCCTCCTACCAGCTTCCCGCTTTCATTGACAAATGGGCACGCACGGCGACCGCCAACCGTCCGTTCTGGAAAAAGGCTGCAACAGCAGCCCGCCAGCATCTCATCGCATCAGCAAACTCCATCACTGGTCTATATCCCGATTATAGCCAGTTTGACGGAAAAGCCTATGCCTGGCCTAATGCCACTTATGACACATCCTTATATATGTACGATGCCATCCGCTGCCCAATGAACGTAGGCATGGATTACTATCTTTGTGGGAAGGACAGGCGAAACCAAGAGACCGTTATGGGCCATCTGCTTGCGTTCTTCAAGAAAGATGGATTCAAGCACGGCCATTTCTCTCTAGATGGTTCAAGGGCTTTCGGACAATATTCTTGCGGCATGGCCGGTGCTAATGCTGTTGGCGCAATAACCCTTGCCCACTCAAATGTGCCGGAACAGCGCGAACTAGCTCGTGAATACGTTAAACGCCTGTGGGACGTACAACCTCCAACAGGCAAATTTCGCTATTATGAAGGTTTGGTGTATTTCCTTTCCATGCTGCACGTGTCCGGACACTTCTCGCTGGACTTCTAATCTGAAACGGACGATGAAAGCTTGTTGTATGAACAAAAAGCAATTCACAATATAAGCTGAAGATGCTTCAAAAACTATGCTGCCCATAGGTCAATCAGTACCTATGGGCTTTATAAAATCCGTTGACTCATATATAGTTTAACAGGTTTATTTAGTAGCATTCAAAAGCATTTAATATATTGATTAGAATGGCTGTACGGGAACAAATTGGGAACAATGGGGATAAAATAAAATTGGCCAAGTGTTGATTTTCAACGACTTAGCCAATTTACTCGTACCCAGACCCGGGCTCGAACCGGGATGGGTTGCCCCACTGGTGTTTGAGACCAGCGCGTCTACCGATTCCGCCATCTGGGCGCTGTTTGCGGTTGCAAAGGTAATGATAAAAATCTGAAACCGCAAACTTTTACAACGAAAAAATAGCAAAATCTGTAAATTTGGTTACTATATTCATAATTTGTTTACACCCTGTTCTACCAAATATGAGTAACTTTGCAGCACATAAACCCAAATACATTACCAACAAATATTATACATGGAAGTTATGAACAGGAAAAAACTATTTGCCATGGCCGCCGTCATGATGATGTCGGTGGCCGGATTCTGCCAGTCGAAAGTGTACTTCACAAAAGAAATCAGCCCCGAAGCACTCGTAAGGATATATAAGGCACTGGGACAAAAGGCCGAAGGGCGTGTGGCCGTGAAGATAAGCACCGGAGAAGCCGGAGGGCACAACTATCTGAAGCCAACGCTGATACGCAACCTCGTGGACAACGTAAACGGCACCATCGTGGAATGTAACACTGCGTACAACGGCAAGCGCAACACCTTCGAAGCCCACTGGCAGACGATACACGAACACGGATTCGACTCACTGTTTGCCGTCGACCTGATGGACGAGCAAGGCGACCTGCGCATACCCGTAAAGGACAAGAAACACCTTAAATACAACATCGTGGGCAGCCATCTGGGCTACTACGACTGGATGATAAATCTGGCCCACTTCAAGGGACACGCCATGGGAGGATTCGGCGGAGTGCTGAAAAACGCAAGCATCGGCGTGGCCTCAGCCAACGGAAAGGCCTACATACACACGGCCGGAAAAGTGCAGAGCACGAGAGAACTGTGGCAGAACCTGCCGGCACAAGACCACTTCCTCGAGTCGATGGCCGCAGCGGCACAGGCCGTACACGAGTGGTTCGGCGGACGCGTGCTATACATCAACGTGATGAACAACATGAGCGTAGACTGCGACTGCGACTCACATCCCGCCGACCCGAAACTGAAAGACATGGGCATACTGGCATCCACCGACCCCGTGGCACTCGACAAGGCCTGTCTCGACCTCGTTTTCAACCACAAGGCTGCTCCCGGCGACGACAACAAGCCGCTCATCGAGCGCATCAACCGTCAGCACGGCACTTACATTGTCGACTATGCTGAACAGATAGGTCTCGGCAGCAAAAGCTATAAAATCATAAACATCGACAAGAAATAGCCGATTTTAGCGTGTTTTTCTAATAAAAACTTAAAATCTTTGTCCGTATCAACGAATTTTCGTAATTTAGTAAGCGAAATACAAACTTTGTTGATATGGACATGAACAACGCTAATTTTTGTGTGATTCTTGCCGGCGGACGCGGCCGCAGACTATGGCCGTACAGCCGTGAGAAAAAGCCGAAACAGTTTATCGACTTCTTCGGGACCGGGCGCACTCTTATACAAACCACATTCGACAGATTTGCAAAAATAATGCCCAAAGAAAACATATATGTATGCACGAATGTCGAATTTGAGGCCATCATAAGAGAGCAGCTGCCCGACCTCCCCGAAGCAAACATAATTTCGGAAACCGTGAGCCGCAACACCGCTCCGAGCGTGGCATGGGCCGATACGCTCATTTACCAGCGCTGCCCTGAAGCCAACGTCATCATAACCCCGTCCGACCTCTTCGTTCTCAACGAAAAGGCTTTCGACAACAATGTAGCCAAGGGATTTGAGTTTGTCGCCGGCCACGACATTGTGCTCACCATGGGCGTAAAGCCGACAAGGCCCGAACCCGGTTACGGATACATACAGGCGGGAGCACCGTCGGACATGGAGAACGTCTACAAGGTGCAGTCGTTCACCGAGAAACCGGAACGCGAGTTTGCCAGAATGTTCATGGAGAGCAACGAGTTCTACTGGAACACCGGACTTTTCCTTGCAAATGCACGTTATTTGGTACAGGTACTCCGCAAGCTTTTCCCCGAACAAATGGACCTGTTGGCCGACACCAAGCCCAACTATACGCTTACCGACGGCAAGGATTTCATAAACAGCCGGTTCTCGTCGTTCCCCAACCTGTCCATCGACTACGGCATACTGGAGCGCACCGACAATGTGCACGTCATGCTGTGCGACTTCGGATGGGCCGATTTGGGCACATGGCACTCTGTGTACGAGTGCATGCACCGCAATGACGATGACAATGTGGTAATTGATTCGGACGTGATTCTCGAGGACTGCCGCAACAACGTGATAAAGCTCGACAAAGGCAAACTCGCAGTAATCAACGGACTCGACGGATATATCGTCGCCGAAAAAGACAACGTACTGTTCATCTGCAAAAAGGGAGACTCTTCGGCTCTCGTACGCAAATATGTGAACGAGGTGCAGATAAAGTACGGTGAAAAGTTCATTTAATCTATAATGGAGAATTGATAATTGAAAATGGATAATTATGATTACCTTTACTGCCAATAAAGCAAATCATAATTATCCATTCTCAATTTTCAATTATAAATTTTCAAATTCGGAATATATCCTCTCCGAAATTTCCTTAAACTCATCGTCACTGAGCTTCAGCTTCGGATTGGAGAAAAGCATGTCTTTCTCTGAGTTCATCGGCACGAGATGTATGTGTGCATGAGGCACCTCGAGCCCCAACACAGCCATACCCACCTTTATACACGGAAAAACCTTCTTGATGGCCACAGCAACACGTTTGGCAAACACGGTCATCCCGGCAAGCTCTTCGTCAGTCAGATCGAAGATATAGTCAACCTCGCGCTTCGGTATGACAAGTGTGTGCCCCTTCACCAGCGGGTTTATGTCGAGAAACGCATAAAACTTGTCGTTCTCGGCACACTTGTAGCTCGGAATCTCTCCTGCCGCAATCTTCGCAAATATTCCTGCCATAAATTTCTCCTCCCTGCTCTTTTAGTCGATCGTGATATTGTCAATACGCAGTTTTATTTTTCCGCGCGGGATGGTTATCTCCACCTCGTCGCCAACCTTCTTGCCAAGCAAGCCCTGGGCAATGGGGGTCTTTATCGAAATCTTTCCGGCACGCAGATCGGCCTCGTTCTCACTGACTATGGTATAGCTCATCTTTGCCTTTGTCGTGAGATTGGTCATCTCCACCTTGCACAATATCTGCACCGAGTCGGTGCTGAGACGTGAGGTGTCGATGATCTTTGCCTCCTGAATGGCACGCTTCATCTGATTGATCTTATCTTCAAGATGTGCCTGTGCCTCCTTGGCTGCATCATATTCGGAATTTTCACTAAGGTCACCCTTGTCACGAGCCTCTGCTATAGCGGCAGATGCCTTGGGGCGCTCTACGCTTTCCAAGCGTTTCAATTCGGCTACCATCTTGTCGTAGCCTTCTTGTGACATATAAGCCATAATCTCTTCTTTTAAGTTATTTACTTATTATTTGTGTTTCGTGGAAAAGACATCAAAAAAAAGAAAGAATTCCGACATCACTCTATATGTCGGAATCCCTCATTCTAACGATGTATCTGTTTTTCGACTACAAAGATAGGCATTATTTTCGAATGTACCAAACTTATCGACGTTAAAAATATTGCGGCCCCTATAATCCCAATGAACGGCCTCCTATAATCCCCCAAGGGGGGGATACCGAATCACAGAAACACCAACTCAGTACCCCATTGGGGGATTATAGGGGGGCTCTTTTTGGGGAATCACAGGAGACCGCCCCGTCTTTTTGTCCTGATAATTCCTAAAATTTAACATTTCTTTTTTCTCGAAATAGAA
>UQZX01000013.1 GCA_900545525.1 uncultured Prevotella sp. | reverse complement strand
CCTTTTCCAAAGGAGGGGCAGGGGTGGTTTGTGATATAACAAGAAAGATAAATTCACCGGACTCACGTTAAAATACAGGAGAAATATTAAAAATTATTTGGCTATAACAGATTAATTGTTTACCTTTGCACTCGCAATTAAGAAATGGTACCTTGGCCGAGCGGTTAGGTAACGGTCTGCAAAACCGTGTAGAGCAGTTCGACTCTGCTAGGTACCTCTCATAATAAGAAATCTCCGACAGGCAACAGAAGCATGTCGGAGATTTTTTTATATAAACATCTTAATTTGTATCAGCAGCGGAAACAGGAACCATACAGCGAATTATCAGAACGCATCTACAACTTTCCGTCATCCACGAACGAAAGCGGCAGAATATCCTTTACACTGTTTATGACATATACGCCCGATGTACCGTAAAGATATAGCTTTACCGGCTGTCCGTAACGCTGTTCTATCTCAAGAATTACCTGACGGCACGAACCGCACGGTGTTATCGGCTCATGCAACAGACCGTCTTTGTTGCGGGCTGCAATTGCAAGAGCAATGATCGGCTGTGCAGGACACTGTGACTGTGCGGCAAATATGGCTGAACGCTCGGCGCACAGCGTCACGGGGAATGCTGCATTCTCCTGATTGGCACCTATAAACCCCCTGCCGTCTGCCAGCATCAAAGCTGCACCGACATGAAAATGCGAATATGGAACATAGGCATTGTCTGTGGCTTCAATTGCCTTACGTATAAGTGTCTGTTCACCGTCAGAAAGTTCATCGAGGCGATACTGCCCTATCGCAGACTTCAATACTATCTCTTTCATAATATAATGTTATTGTCAGACTATAATATTACGTGCACTTAAATAATAAGTTATTGTTCTTCATTGATGAAGACATAACATCCTATATCGTTTCGTCCCTCGCGTGGAGTGCCGTCACGGTCGACAGGCGGAAGATAACCGGCATTGGCTTTTCCTATTGCCGTTGAACCGTTTGCAAGGTGGAAGTCATAACGCTGTCTGTCACCGTCTACAAGACGGAAATGTTTCTCTCCCTCAATGACATCATCGTTATTCCCGTCTTCGCCATCATCCCTTCCGGCTCCTTCCCATATTATATCCACCATTTGTCCGTTCTCTTCATCAGGCTTCACCGTCCGCAACACAGAGTTTATGAAACTGTAGTTATTCGGTACGGTTTCATCTTCCGAAGCATAGCCAAACACAACATCGTCCGCATATCCCGTTACAATACTGTTTATGCAGTCCATACGCAGCAAAGGATAGTCTTCATCGCCTTCATGATTGGCGAAACTGAGGGCAGCACCACGCCTTGCATCGAAAGGATAAAACTGCGCCACAGTACAGTTTATGAGAGAAACGCTTCCTCCGCACACCGAGACACAGTCGGCAAGAGTGTTGGTTATCTGACAGTTGTTCACATCAACCTTACTGTTCACCGTCCTCAATCCATATCCCTGACAATTGTGTATGGTGCTGTTGTTTAACTGTAACTTCTGGCGTTCCACATCCGAAGCCTCACATACAATGCCGTCGAATGTACCATGAATGTCGGCATAGTCAATCTCATTACCGTATGAGGAAGAATGCAACTTTATTCCCTGCCACATTCCGCTAACCATGTCATAAGGCAGATAGTCGAACATTCTGTCCGTCCTGTCGCAGCGCAATACCACATCATTGCCCGGCTCGCCTGAAATCTTCAGCGTTCCATATACATCGATACCTGCGTCATTATGAAAATACATCACCGTCCCGGCATCTATCTCAAGCGTTGCCATACTGTCCACGGTCAGTCCCCCATAAACAATTATAGGCTTGCCGCCGTTTTCTATCCGCGTGTCGTGACTGATTCTCACATCGCGCCACATCTCCGCATCCCATGTATAGGCACAAAGATTTACCCGCTGCTCTACCCCGCTCTCCAACAGGAACACAAGTTCATCCTCATGCAGCTGCGGTCCCTCACGTCCGTTCTCCGGCGATGTCAGTTCCACGAAGACGCATATACTGTCGTTCTTGCGTATCTCCACGTCCGATGTCTGGAAACCGGCAGAGGGACTGAGATATACACCGTCCACATTCACGCGGAAACCAGTCTGATTGCCGTTCGCCTGCCTTACATTGACACAACGTATGCCGTCGCCCGACCTGTTGTATACCCAAAACTTCTTTGTAGAAGAAGGAACACGCGAAAAAACAGTGTCCATACTTACGGTATCCGTTGAGAATGTCAAAAGGTTTGACGGCGACGTGCTGAAGGAGTCGTCATCGATACAAGCTGTCAGTATTGACACCGACAGTATAAAAAAAGCAATTTTTACAATAAGTCTCATCAATGATATAACGCTGTTTTGCTGTTTATATTGCACTGCCACCCTTAATGCACAGGACTTAAACATGCCGGATGCCCATCAAAGCATCTCACACTCGCTCAGCCAAATGCTGCTGTCCGCATCGCTCGGCATTCGCCAGTCACCACGCGGACTAAGGCTCACGCTGCCCACCTTTGGACCATCGGGAAGACACGAACGCTTGAACTGCTGGTTGAAAAAGCGGCGGACAAACGTTGTAAGCCACTTCTTTATCGTTTCATTATCATATACCGGAGCATCGGGTACTGAGCCGTTAAATGCGTGACATGCCAGCATGAACAGCTTCGCAGGGCGGAAACCGAAACGCAAAAGATTATATAAGAAGAAGTCATGCAGCTCATAAGGTCCCACAAGGTCTTCCGTCCTCTGTTTTATCTCTCCGTTGTCGGCAGCCGGAATAAGCTCCGGACTTATCGGTGTGTCTATAATGTCAATAAGCGTTGCACGCGATGTTTCATCGACATCATGCTCTGCTATATAGCGCACAAGATGTTTTACAAGTGTCTTGGGCACACCGGCGTTAACGCCATACATGCTCATGTGATCGCCGTTATATGTAGCCCAGCCGAGTGCAAGTTCTGAAAGGTCGCCCGTACCAATTACCATTCCGCCAAGTTTATTTCCGAGATCCATGAGTATCTGTGTGCGCTCGCGTGCCTGACTGTTCTCATACGTCACATCGTGTACCGTCTCATCATGCCCGATATCGCTAAAGTGCTGGCGCACGGAAGCTGCAATATTTATCTCGCGTATCGTCACTCCAAGACTTTGCATAAGGCTCAAGGCATTGTTGTATGTCCTGTCCGTTGTTCCGAAACCGGGCATTGTGACGCCTATGATGCTTTTGCGTGGCATGTCAAGCATGTCAAATGTACGGACACATACAAGCAGGGCAAGTGTGCTGTCCAACCCTCCGCTGATGCCAACCACCGCCGTACGGCACTTTGTATGCACAAGTCTCTTGGCAAGACCGGCAGCCTGCACGGACAGTATATCCTCACAGTTGCGTGCCATATCCCCCGATGACGGGATGAAAGGATGCGGCGAGACACTGCGCAACAGTTCGAAGTCGCGCTGCATCACCGAATGTGCATCTATTATTATCGGCTCTGAAACATGTGGCAGACATGCAAATGTGGTATTCATACGGCGCTCTCCACGCAGTTTCTCCACATCTATCTGGGAGATGACAAGCTGTGGTTTCATGCTGAAACGGTCTCCTTCTTCAACCATACATCCGTTCTCATATATCATCGCATTGCCGCCATAGACAACATCTTGTGTGCTCTCTCCAAACCCGCAGCTGCTGTATACATATCCAGAAATGGTACGGGCACTCTGCTGGGCAAGCAAAGACCGAAGATAGTCGTGCTTGCCTACAAGCTCATCGCTGGCTGAAAGGTTGAAGATAATATCGGCACCGGCTGTGGCAAGATGACTGCTCGGCGGAACAGGGGCCCACACGTCTTCGCATATCTCAACGCCGAAGCAAACGCCGTCACATGTGCGGAACAGTACAGAATCGGCATATACACGAACCTTATTGCCTGCAAAACGTATATCCGTATCGTTTATGTCGAGCGATGATACAAACCAACGCTTCTCATAAAACTCGCTGTAATTGGGAAGCCATGTCTTCGGCACTATTCCGAGTATATCGCCTTTCTGTATTACCACGGCACAGTTCAACAGACGGTTGTTCACAGATACAGGCACACCGACGATGCTTATTACATCCAGATTACGTGTAAAATCAAGTAACATGAGTACAGCTGCCTCTGCCTGCTCAAGCAACAGATTTTGACGGAAAAGGTCCTGACATGTATATCCGGTCAGCCCCAATTCGGGGAAAACAATTATCTCAACTCCCCTGCCCTCTGCCTGAGCGATAAGCGCCTCTGTCTGTCTGACGTTGTAAAGGCAGTCTGCAACCTTTACAGAGGGTACAGCCGCTGCCACCTTTATATATCCATGCTGCATATTAGTAGATGTTAAAATTTAAATGCAATATATATATTAAGCCATAGACACAGTATAGACTTTAACATTGTCTTGTAATTAATGTGTGCACTTATTTTATCGTTACCTGTGTCGCACCATAACCATACTCACGGAAAGAGGCATCCTGAAATGGACAGTTCTTGTACTTGTATCTCAGTTCCTTTACAATGGCACTGCGCAAAACCCCTTCTCCCTTACCGTGAATGAAAACAATTCTTATTCCTTTCTCCATGCGGTGCTTTTCGAGAGTCTTGCGGAAAACATCCAGCTGGTAGTTCAGTATATCACCGGACGACATGCCTGCCGTTGTCTCAAGCAGTTCTGCTGCATGCAGGTCGACCACGACAATATCGTCTTTCGCTTTCTTGCGCGCCGTCATGTCATGACCTCTCGGTACGTCTTCCCTGCGGGCTGTCTTCATCATCTCCGTCTCTATCTTCTTTGTGTCGATTACAAGAGGATGCGCAGCGACATCATTTTCCATCACCGTATATACCATGGCATCTTCATCAAAGAAATCGTTCTCCCTGAAAGAATGACGCTTATAGAACTTCACCGCGTCTATACGCAGACGCACGTCCACTGCCGGCTTCATCGTAAATGACTTGTCGCGCTTATATGCCACGCACTGTACAGCCACATGTTCCATCTCTCCAAGTGTATCAAAGCCGAACTTCTCGACATATTCTTTTGTGTTTGGCTCTATCTCACCCATGGCACGCAATGTCCAGCCGTCTGACGTCTGCGACATATATGCAAAACTTATGTAATAGTTGCTGTCATTTATAAGATATGTCTCAAATGACGTCTTGGACATTTCCCTTATGTTTACCGGAACAAAAGCCAGATAAACAGAAAGCTTGTCGCCGCCCTTATATTCCATCGGCTTTGCCTTGAATGTTACAGGACGGTCTGCCGGATCGTAGTCTTCATCGTCGTTCATCACGGCAGATGCAGACACATCCGAAAATCCTGTTGTATAGTTGTCTTCATCGACAACAACCACTTCACTCACTGGAGTAGGTATCTGAAAACCGTCACTGTCCTCCACCAGGACTACGCTCTTTCCCTGAAAACCGGCAATCTTACCGCCTCCCGTGTCGCTGAGGAACCTTACTTTATCTCCTATTTTCATTGTCTTATATATTTACGGTATCAATAATGAGCTGTCACCATAACTTAAAAAGCGGAAATCATGGCTCAGCGCATAGTCGTATATGCGTCTCCAGTCGCCATTCACAAAAGCACTCACAAGCAAAAGCAGCGTACTTTGCGGCTGATGAAAGTTGGTTACCAGCATTTTTACAATCTTATATTCGTATCCAGGTGCGATAATTATCTGTGTACTGCCATGGAGAACATTTATGCCATTATCGTCAAGCCACGCTATAATGTTGCGTATGGCATCATCAGGCGTCACGCCGCAATCGCCGTTGTACGGTTCCCACTGCTCCACATGAAAGCTGCGTTCCGTCACCTCTTGACCGTTGCCGAGATGTACACCTATATAATACAGGCTCTCCAGCGTACGGACACTTGTCGTTCCAACTGCTATGGCTGCGGAACCATGGGCAAGAAGGTTCTCAAGGGTAGAACGGTGCACGGATATGTATTCCGTGTGCATGTCATGGCCTTCTATCTCCTGACTCTTTACCGGCTTGAATGTTCCTGCCCCCACATGTAGCGTTATCTCATCGCGCTGCACGCCGCTGTCGTCCAAGGACCTCAGTACATCGTCAGTAAAATGAAGCCCTGCCGTTGGTGCGGCAACACTGCCCTTTATCTTTGAATAAACCGTCTGATAGGTCGTCTTGTCACTCTCCTGTGTGTCACGGTTTAGATACGGCGGAATGGGAAGTTCGCCAGCACAGTCTATTATCTCGGAAAAAGAGATTTCGGCATTGTCCCATTCAAAATCAATCCAATGGCTCGTCCCGGTCTCTTTACCACGGGTTGCGGTAAGAGTAACGAGCCGGTCCCTGATATTAAGTCCGATGCTCAGAGTACCAGTCTTCCATTTCTTAAGATTGCCTATCATGCAAAGCCACGAGCATCGTCCTGTTGTCTGGAACATTTGTTCATAGTCAGCAGGTGCAACCGGCTCAAGCAGAAATATCTCTATAAGTGCACCGGTTTCTTTCCTGAAGTGCATGCGTGCCTGTATTACCTTTGTATTATTGAACACCATGAGTGCACCGGAAGGAAGATAATCTGATATTTTATAAAAGACATCCTCTTTTATATCCCCCTTTCTATAGACAAGAAGCTTGCTCCTGTCGCGCTGTGGAACGGGAAACTTTGCTATCCTGTCGTCAGGCAGGGAATAGTTATAATCATTAATCTTTATATGTTTTGTATCCATTGTATTTATTGTATCAAAGCCCTTATCACACCAAAGCACAGCGTGAAGGTCAAAACATTTATAATAATGTCAACATCCGTGACGGCATATCCACTGCTTGTATATCCCTGTCCACTGTCCGACGACGTACGCACAGACATACGCATACAGAGCCTGCGATAAAGAAGATAGGCAAAAATGCCGGTAAAGCCCCCGAACAACAGACCGCAGACGACATCGGAAGGATAGTGTACTCCAAGATAAAGACGTGTCCAACAGTTAACCAGCGACCATGAAACCAGTGCAATTGTCAGCAAACGGCTGCGGACAAGACAAGAGAAGAACACTGCCAACCCAAAAGTATTGGCGGCATGGGATGAGAAAAAGCTGAAACTCTTAGGACATACGCCTCTTACCACATCTATGCCGAGTTTCATCAACGGATCATTACACGGACGCATACGTCCTGCCAACGGTTTTACAACAAGTTCTCCCACACAGGCTGTTATCATCACACACAGCAACGCACAACCTACGGAAAGCACTATCTGGGACATCGTATCGTTGTTTCTTATTACAACATACAACAATGACACATACAGCGGTATCCACAATACACCCGAAGTGAGCGTAACCGCCAACGTGTCGATGAAGCCGAAATCACTTCCATTGAAAAGCTCAAGCAGCCTGATGTCTATGTTGCAAAGTTCCTGCATCCGGATGTTTTATATCATCTCTATTTGGGAAGTGAGTATCCAGCCTTCACGGCCGTCGGCAAGACGTACATTCTTCCAGTCCTTCATAGTGGCATCTGTAACATCCACACGCGTACCTTCATGGATGATAAAGAGGTCTTTTCCACCCTTGGAAGGCGTACTCTTTATCACAGCCGACTGGGACATTACTATTGCACCGTTGCGCTTTGTAAGCAACTGCTTCTGCTGACATGCAAAGACATTAGCCAACACGAACAGTACAAAACAAGACAACGAACTGAAAAAGCCTATCTTACGATAAAGAGTGGACGATGAAAACAAGTAGATCAACACAAGAAGCAGTGCCACGGTTATGCCTACAACTGCAACAACCGCCCATGCATCTGCCGTTATAATATTTACAAGTGCGCGATACCATGTAACAAAGAACATCTCCGACTTTGGCGTTATCTTGTCGATAGTCTTTGAACGTGCCATCTGCAAGTTAAAGGCAATGTCCTTGTCACCGGGAGAATACAAAAGGGCACGCTCATAGTTCAGGACAGCACGCGTTATGTTATCCGTACGATAATAGGCATTGCCGAGATTATAATATATATCCGAACTCGGTCCTTTCTGCAACAGTGCCTCATAGTCCTTTATGGCACGCTGGTAGTTGCCCTTCGAATATTCAATGTCGGTATTCTTCTTCTCGACACCGTAGCCTGCAACAGGAACAAGCATCAGCACCAGAAATACTACAGCAAACCATTTCGGTTTCTTAAACGACGATTTCATAACATTCTCTATATTTACAATAGCTGTTTTTGCTGTCTCGTATGTTTTTCCCATATTACCTACCGCATCACCGGGAGCGTATCTCTCATACTCGCATTCATCCAATGCAGCGATAAACTTACCCGTTGTGTCATCATCGACATACTTCTCAGCCAGTTTTTCCGATATATTGTCTCTTGAAAGTTTCTCCACCGGGATGTTCAGCTTGTCGCCTATATATCCCCAAAGTGCGCGCAACACCTCGTCATAGAAGTCGGCATCATTGCCGCTTATCATAAGTCTGTGTGCCGTACGCAGGCGTTTCATGGCAATTTTATTTGCTTTCTTGCCGCGCAGGCGCACCACATCCGCATTGTCAAGAGCACGCTTGCGGAAAACTACGAGCAGTGCGACAAATCCAAGTAACAGACATCCGAGCACCGTCCAATAGGTCGATGTTCCATAAAAGACAACATCGTTGCCATGTATTTTGGCATATCCCTGCTTTATCGGACGTATGTCCTTATTATTCAAATCGCTGGTATAGTCGGCAACCGAACCGTTTCCTGTACCGAAACCTCTCGTTACCGTCAGCTTAAAGCTCTGTGTATATGCCGTCTTGTAAGAGTTGGTGCCTGTATCATAATATATAAACGAAATGGGCGGTATGACATATTCACCCGGATTGCGCGGCACAGCGACAAAATCGTATATCATGTGCCCTTCGACACCGTTGCCCGTAAGCTTTGTCTTGTCCGTAACCTTGGCATCATAGGTGTCAAAGTCCTTAGGGAAACTTATCTTCGGCTGCTTTATCAGCTTCAGGTTACCGTTGCCGCCTATGACTACGCGTATGTTTACAGGCTCGCCAGACTTTATGTCCTCCTTGTTTATCTGTGCACTTATATTAAACTTTCCAACACCGCCGGAGAAGCCATCCGGACGCGAAGGCAGCGGGTCTACCTGTACAGAAAGCCCGGGTGCCCTTATCGCACGCTTGACCTCCGTATATCCTGAGCCGCCGTTAAAGAAGGCTTCATACGGGTCTATGTTTCTGTTCTGCTGTATCACGGTACCCTTGAAGATAATAGAAGGTATCTCAAGCTTGCCTGTCATCTGGGGATACATCACATACTGGCTCCATGTGACACAGCGGTACGGACGCCCGTTGACACGCTCAACCGAATAAGACTTCTGTCTCGGCAACTCCACTTCCTGTGTATGAAAGCCGGTAAGGTCGGGCATTTTTCCTTCGAGTTGCGTCAGTTCCACCAAGGTATAGACCTTATAGGTCAGCAATACCGGTTCCTGCTCGTGCACACGTCGTTTATTCGCAGTAACCTTCATGAACAAGTCGCTGCCCTTAATCTCCGTTCCCGAGTTGTCCACACGCAGGTCTCCGCGCGAATCATCGTGCATTCTCGGTGCACCGTTGGTCTTCGGTGCTGTTCCAGAAACATTTATCCTAACCGCATTCGATGCCACTGTCTTTCCGTTTACATTCACATGAGCTGACGGAATGACATACGAACCGTTTTTCGTTGCACATAATATATAAGTATATGTCACTGACGAACTGCTGCTTGCATGTCCGTTCACCATTTGTATGCTTGACTGTGACGACACGTTTGGACCTATTATCAGTTCCAGCTGCCGTGGTATTTTCCCTATCTGAAAGTCTCTGACGTTATGCGAACTGATTGTATATGACAGCCTGAAGTTCTCTCCCACCGACACACGTGACGGCACACTGACCGAAAGGGTCTGTGCACCGGCTGTCACAGTTATTATCGATAACAGATATAATAATATATTATTTTTCATCATAGTCTCTACCAATTCTTCTGCAACCTGCGCGAACGTGGCTGTGCAGATGCCTTTTTCAGACGCTGTTGCGTATTCTTCTCATTCTGTATGGCAGCATCAAGCAACCGTTCGGCATTCTCCTTGCTCATCTTGTTGTCCTGCTGCCCGTTCTCCTTATTCTGTTTCTTATCGTCGTTCTTGTCCTTGTCATTCTTGCCGTTATCTTTATTCTTGTCATTCTGCTTGTTTTTGTTGTCGTTTTTCTTCGGACTGTTCTTCTGCAACCGCTTGCACAAAACAAGATTATACCGTGTCTTATCATTCGAAGGATTGTTTCTCAGAGCCTCCTTGTAAGCCTCTATGGCATTGGAGAACATGCCGTTCTTCTGGAATATCGCACCTATATTGTGATAAGACATCGCCTTACGCAACTTGTTTTTCTCCATCTGTCCCGACTGAATAAACTGCTGTATGGCGGCTGAATCTTTATGCTGCATCATCAGCGCACAGCCAAGATTATAGACAGCCTGCGCATTACGCGGGTTATGTGCCACAGACTTACGGTATTCCACCTCGGCATGCTCATAGTTATTCATACGGTACTGTTTATTGCCCTTACGTATGTCATGCCTGTCTGCCTGTGCCGAAACGCACAAAGATACCGACATCATGAACAAGGCAAGCAGTATCTTTGCCGCACCGCCCTTTCTGTTGAAGACATTAAGCTTCTCAAAAAGCCGTCCCTTGGTCTCAAGCACAAATATTTCCAATATGAGGACAACAATAGCCAGCAATATAAAAGCCTGAAACTGTTCGTCGTACTCACTGTAAACCACTGCCGACAAATCACCTTTCTGCAATTTTCCTATCTCTGCATCGAGCCTGTCGCGTGCAGCGCTTGTATTGTCAAGGTTTATATACATGCCTCCTCCTGCCATGGCAACCTGTTTGCACATGTCTTCATTGAGACGGGACATCACCGTCTGCCCCGTATTGTCCTTTATATATCCGCCCGAACCGTCGGGAATGGTACTTCCGCCTGCGCTTCCAACGCCTACAACGAAGATGTTGACACCATCTTTGGCAGCAGCCTTTGCAGCCTCCACGGCTCCACCCTCATGGTCCTCGCCGTCGGTTATCACCATTATGGCACGCCCCACATTCTCTTCTTTCGTGAAACTGTGACGTGCCACGTCTATTGCCCTCGCAATGTCCGTGCCCTGAGTGGTTATGAGCGACGGCGTGATGCTGTTCATAAACATCTTTGCCGACACATAGTCACTGGTAATTGGAAGTTGCACAAAAGCGTCACCGGCAAAGACAACAAGAGCAATCTTGTCATTATGGAACTTGTCCACGATGTTCTCCACCAGCAACTTGCTCTTGTCAAGACGCGAGGGAGCCACGTCCTCGGCAAGCATGGAGTTGCTTATGTCGAGGGCAATGACAAGTTCGATGCCGCTGCGTGTCTCGTTTGTAATTTTCGTACCGAACTGCGGACGCGCCAAAGCCAAGGCTATCAAAGCCAGTGCCATAAGCATCAGTATGAATTTAAACCGTGGACGCGATGCCGAATAATCGGGCATGAGCATCTTCAACAGCCGTATGTCCCCAAACTTACGAAGTCTTTTCATGCGGCTGCGCATGGATATAAAATATGCTGTTGCCAATAAGGGTATCAGCAAAAGCAACAGTAAATATGCAGGACTTTCAAATCTGAACATCTTTTATTTCGTTATTATGGAATACGTCTGAGAACCACGGTCCTCATAAACACCTCAAGCAGCAAGGATATTACGGCTATTATGGCAAACGGCTGATATGCCTCGTATTTCTTTCTGTACTTCTTTACGCTCATCTTTGTCTTCTCCAGTTCGTCAATATCCTTGTATATCTGTTTCAGTTCTGCCGTGTTTGTAGCACGATAGAAATTGCCGTCCGTAACCGAAGCTATTTGTCCCAGCGTCTGCGTATCGACATCTGCACGAAGGTTCACATACTGTTTGGTACCTGCAACATACACGGGATAAGGCGCCGGTTTATTGGAGCCAACGGCTATGGTATAGACCCTTATACCGAGGCTGCCCGCTATATTTGCGGCTGTCATAGGCGATATGTCCCCGCGGTTGTTGCTTCCGTCGGTCAGAAGTATCACCACACGGCTCTTTGTCTTACGGTCCTTAAGCCGGCTCACGGCATTTGCAAGTCCCATGCCTATGGCTGTACCGTCTTCAATAAGCCCGCGTTCCACAATATCTGCGCCGACATTGTGGAGCAGACTTAACAGAGCCTGATGGTCTGTGGTCATGGGACACTGCGTGAACGCCTCGCCTGCAAATATCGTAAGCCCGATATTATCGTCCGGACGCCCTGATATAAATTCCGACGCGACGTTCTTCGCCGCCTCTATCCTGTTGGGTTTCAGGTCTTCGGTGAGCATGCTTGTCGACACATCCATGGCAAGCATTATGTCTATGCCTTCGACATCACGGCTGTTCCACGCATTGTGTCTCTGCGGACGTGCCAGCACAAGTATCAGCATTATGAAAGTTATCACACGCAAGGCAAACGGAACGTGTATCATCCTTACGCGCCAGCTTCTGTGAGCATACTGATAAGCGAACGTGTCACTCATGCGCAATGACGGCTCGGCATTCTTCTTATACAGCAGATACCATACCATATACGGTATCAACAGCAGAAGCAGGAACAGATATTCTTTATTTGCAAACTCCATAGGCTCTACATCAATAACATATATAATAGGTATGCGACATATATTATCACAGCAACGGCAACAACCGACACACCCACAAGAACATACTTGATGACGGTGCGGGTGCGCATGCTCTGCTCCTGCTGCCGGGTAAGGGCGGGCTTCACGCGTTCTTCGGTCTGTATGCTGTCATCCGTCTTGGTGGTATTGATAAACTCTATGGCATGCAGAAGGTTGGCGTCATTCTCATTGACAAGTGCCGAATGTTTGGCAAACTTCACAAGATCGGCAGTGGTAAACAACTCTTTCAACTCGTCTGTCATCTTGCTGTCGCCTGTCTGACGCAGGTTTTCTATAATTTCCGTAGTGGTCATCTCCATGGCATTGAAACCGAAACGCTCTTCTATATACTTGCGGAGCGTGTCGGTAAGCTGTGTGTAATATGCCTTCTGGTCTTCGGAGATTGACATCTTATCAGCCTTTATACGGTTTATGGCATCAAGGGCACGCTTGTGCGGAAGCACCTTCCTTATAAGACGGACCGCCGGGATTATGGGTTTACGGTTGCGGAGGCACACGGCAAGATATGCTATTGCAAAAAGGCATATCACAAAAGCCACTGCCAGCCATAGCGGTGCACGCCATTCGCTCATCTCAAATGGAGGATTCTGCACGTCTTCAGGAGGAAAGAACTGGTTGGAATGAAGAGTGTCAACGGGTATCGTAATCACTTTCAATGCAAGGTTGCGGCTTGCATACTTCTTACCGTCAACAATAACCTGCATAGGCGGCAGATAATATAAATTTTCGTCAAACGACGTTATGGTATATCTTCTTGAAACAGATATCATGCCATTGTCCAAACCTGCCGTATCTGCCTGCGACACCGCTACAACCTCTACACCAGGCACAAGGTAAACGGAAGGGCGGATGTCCGGAAACACCAGTTTCTGACCTTTCTTTACCGTGGCATTGAGCGTTACGGTTGCCTGCTGCCCGACCAGTATCTCGATAGAATCGATTTGAGATACCACCGAAACTTGGGCTGCAGCGGTAAGAACCGCAAATGCCATGGACAATATAAATATTGTTTTCTTCATACTTAGCTCCTCATAGCAAACAACTGCAACAGCGGCTTTACATAGTCTCCGTCTGTGGCAACGGATATATTGTCGGTGTTGCTCTTGTTGAATATATCTTTCAGGGCAGCCTGACGGTCTGCCCAATACTGTGCATGAGCCTGCCTTAGCTTCCGGCTTCCGGTGTCTATAAACATCTCATGCCCCGTCTCGGCATCCATAACCTTCATCAGCCCTATGTCCGGAAGCTCCTTTGCACGCCTGTCATAGACTTGTATTGCCACAAGGTCGTGCTTGCGGTTGCATATTGTTATTGCGTCCTTAAAGTCGTTGCGGGCATAGAAGTCGCTGATAAGAAAGGTTGTGCACTTGCGCTTCGACACTCTCAGAAGAAATTCCAACGCTTTGTTTATGTCGGTTTTTCTGCTCTGCGGACTGAAGTCGAGCATCTCACGGATAATATACAGGATGTGTCTCTTTCCCTTCTTGGGCGGGATATATTTCTCTATTCGGTCCGAAAAGAAGATAACGCCAATCTTGTCATTGTTCTGTATGGCACTGAAAGCCAGCGTTGCGGCAAGTTCCGTAACGACATCTTTCTTCAGCTGACCCGACGTACCGAAGTCAAGAGAGCCGCTGACATCAATCAGAAGCATCACCGTAAGCTCGCGCTCCTCTTCAAACACCTTTATGTAGGGCTTATGAAAACGCGCCGTGACATTCCAGTCGATGTCACGCACATCATCGCCATACTGGTATTCGCGCACTTCCGAGAATGCCATGCCGCGTCCCTTGAAAGCCGAGTGATACTGACCTGCAAAGATGTTGTTACTCAACCGGCGGGTCTTTATCTCGATTTTACGGACCTTTTTCAATATATCCGAAGTATCCATCAAGGAACCTCCACTTTATTTATTATCCGGCTTATAATCTCTTCACTCGAAACATTGTTTGCCTCAGCCTCGTAAGAAAGACCTATACGGTGGCGCAACACGTCGTGGGCAACGGCACGTATGTCTTCGGGCACCACATATCCGCGGTGCTTTATGAAAGCGTATGCGCGGGCAGCCTTGGCAAGATTTATGCTGGCACGCGGGCTTCCGCCGAAAGATATCATGTCCTTGAGATCCTCCAGCCCGTAGCGTTCGGGATAGCGGGTGGCAAAGACTATGTCGGCTATATACTGCTCTATCTTCTCGTCAATATAGACCATACGTACAATCTCACGCGCATTGATGATTTCCTGTGCCGTGGTTACAGGTGCCGGAGTCTTGAAAGCACCGCCAAGGTTTTGGCGTATAATGAGTTTTTCCTCTTCCAAAGTAGGATAGTCTATTATGACTTTCAGCATGAAACGGTCCATCTGTGCCTCCGGAAGCGGATATGTACCTTCCTGCTCTATAGGGTTTTGCGTAGCCATGACAAGGAAAGGCATCGGAAGTTCAAAGGTATTGTTGCCGATGGTGGTCTGATGTTCCTGCATGGCTTCGAGCAATGCGCTCTGCACTTTTGCCGGAGCACGGTTTATTTCGTCTGCCAGAATGAAGTTGGCAAATACAGGTCCTTTCTTTACCTGAAAGTTTTCGTCCTTCTGAGAATAGACCATCGTACCGATTACATCGGCAGGAAGGAGATCGGGAGTAAACTGTATGCGGCTGTAGTCCAAATCTATGAGCTGCGACAGGGTCTTGATAGCCAATGTCTTTGCAAGTCCCGGCACACCTTCGAGCAGTATGTGCCCGTCGCTGAGCATGCCTATCAACAAAGAGTCTATCAGGTGTTTCTGCCCGACAATAACGTTTCTCATGCCACTGACCAGACCGGTTATAAAGGCGCTCTGCTGCTCTATCTTTATATTCAGTTCGCGAATGTCTATAGATTCTGCCATAGTTATACTTATTTAAGTTCTGAATTTTGGACGCAAAAATACAATAATAATAACTGACAGCCGAAAATTCGCAACTAAATAATATTAAAAAACCGTTGCAGATACATATTTTAAGAAACTTTTGACTTTTGCAAGTTTTGCCGATAATACGTGGATTTTGAATAACACGGAGAGTTTCTGTCTATTGATTTCACCATACATAGAAACTAATCAGTACAAAACGCATTATAGCACACATAGGATACGTGCATGAAAAACGGATGAAAACCGTAAGTAAAAGAGCCATTTTAGTTACGGACAATGCCTGCAAAACAAATTTATGTTTTACATCGGCATATTTTAAACAGATAAGGTTTCAATTAGAAAAGGTATGCTTTGGGACCTCAAAAGCATACCTTTAAGAACGTAAAAGCACTGCTTTCAGAGGCTGAAAGCAGTGCTTTTAAAATGTCTTACATGCGATATTTACAAACAAACACAAGTTTTTTCTCCATACAATGCGAATGAAACGTCTTTCTATCCTTATTCCGGATTAATACAGCTACTTCTTTTTCTTCCTGCGAAGTTCCAATTTGGGGATTTTCAACGTCTGTCCTTCGCTTGCTTCCTTCACACCGTTGAGGGCTTGAATATAGCATTCCATGCCCGGACCCAATATTGCCTTTGACACGGATGAGAGGGTCTGTCCTTTTCCAAGAACCATAGTACGTTCAACACCAACTATCCTGTAGGCACCCGTGCGGACCATTACATTTGCCCTGTCATATTTGTCGGAGAACGACTCTTTGTTATTATCTTCCTGCTTCTTGGGCTTTACTGTCTCTTCCGCCGGTTTCTTCACGGTTTCAGAGGCATTGCTTGCAGTGTTGTCCTTACGGTATGGAACAGTGTCGGCGGCGTGTTTCATCCTTGCACTGTCTGCCTTTAAAGTTCCTTGCGGCACAGCAATTTTTTTCGTTTCAATATTTCCGGCTTTCTTTTCCGCTACTTTTACTGATGCCACATTGTCCGTTGCGCTCTTTCTGCCAAAGTAAAACCCCATATATGAGGCGGCACCGGCTATAAGGAGGAAAAGAAGAACGGGCAGCAGCACTTTCTTTAAGACATTGCCATGTGAAGTTTCTATGTCCTTTGGGGCCTCTTCTTCAATTTGTTCCGTACCGGGTGTCTCCGCATCTTCGTCAGACCCTCTTACCGGTTCTGCCACAAAATCACACTCTTCCGGTATGTCTTTGTTCTCTTCCGTGATATCATGAGGCGCATCATCTGCTGCATCCGCAGGTTCCTCCACAAAAAGATTTTCTTCGCCGGAAACAGTGTCTTCACCTGCTACCGGCTGAATTTCCATTTCTTGAGGAACTTCAAAAGACTGCATCCCGATATCTTCGGAAGTTCCAGAAGGCTGTTTTTCCTCGTCCGGCAGTGTCTTACTTTCTTCTGCACCAGCTTCGTCAGTCAGTGGAGATGAAGCATCATGGAGTGCTTCCACCTGTTTGTCCACTTTCTCAAACTCTCCGATGTCCACGCCGTCATTTATAACGACGGTCTCAAACTGGGCAAAGGGACGGTTCACAAGATCTCTCATTATTGCATCGGGAGTGAAGGTTATCTTGCTCCGCCCGTCTATGACTATGCGCTCTCCAGTATTTACGTTAACGCTCTCACGGTCGCGTACGTCTATCACCTTGAATGTTCCAAGTCCCTTAATCTTTACTTGCCGGTCGGTTTCAAGCCCCGTTGAGACCACATCAAAAAGCACCGAGACAAACGTCATGGCATCTTTTTGTGTAATTCCATGCTTCTTTGATATTACGGAAACAAGGTCCTGAACTGATATTTTATTCATCTGCCGTCCCTCCGTTCTTTAGCTTCTCCTTTACGGAAGAGTTGGGGCGGAAGTTCAATACCAGTTTCGGAGGCACAAGCATGCGCTGCTTTGTAGAAGGATTTACAACGATACGCTCCATTCTTTTCTTAACTTCAAAAACGCCGAAGTTGGGAACCGAAACAGAGGTATTGTCCTGAAACGCATCGCCCATGGCATCGATAAGGGTGTCAACAAGCTTCCTTGTATCATCCAAAGTGTAGCCCAGACGTTGTGAAACCGCCGATATAAGGTCTTTATTATTCATCTCACCTCTCCGTATAAATCAAATTCTTCCGCTCCGGTAATCGTAACGTCATAAAACGAACCAATGCAGAGTTCACCGCCAGACACAGGAATAAGCACCTCAGGGTCGACCTCCGGCGAACAGAACTCTGTACGTCCAACATAATAGTCGCCCTCCTTCCTGTCTATAATCGTCTTAATTATCTTACCTGTCTTTTCGGCTTCTATCTCGGCACTTATACGCTGCTGAACAGCCATGAGCTTGTCCAGACGGGCATACTTCACGTCTTCCGGAACATCATCTTCATAATTGTCCCCGCTATACGTGCCGTCCTCCTCCGAATAGGCAAAGGCACCCATACGTTCAAAGCGTGCCCATTTAACAAACTCTATAAGTTCGCGGAAGTCTTCATCCGTCTCTCCGGGGAAGCCAACCATAAGTGTGGTGCGCAGATGTATGCCTGGAACTTCTTTCCTTATGCGTCTTATAAGTTCGTAAGTATCTTCCTTCGACACATGACGGTGCATTCGTCCCAACATATTGTCGGATATATGCTGCAAGGCAATATCTATATACTTGCAGACATTGGGCTTCTCGCGCATTACGTCCAACAGCTCAAACGGGAACTGTGACGGATAGCCATAGTGCAGGCGTATCCACTCCACGCCTTCGATATCGGCAATGTCGGAAATCAAATCGGCTATGTGCCTCTTTCCGTCTATATCCACACCGTAATACGTAAGTTCCTGAGCTATTACCTGAAACTCCTTGACGCCTTCTGCCACAAGATTGCGCACCTCACGCAGTATCTCTTCTTTAGGACGGCTGACATGCTTGCCCGTTATCAGAGGTATGGCACAATAAGCACAGCGTCTGTCGCATCCTTCACTTATCTTTATATAGGCATAATGCGAGGGAGTGGTAAGATGCCTGTATCCTATGCACGACGGAACGGGTGCCTTGCCAAGGTCTTCAAGCAACTTCATATAGTCGAATTTACCATAGAACTTGTCAACCTGCGGTATTTCCTCCTCCAATTCCTGCATGTATCTCTGCGACAGACATCCCATTACATAGAGTGCCTTTATTCTTCCTGCGTCTTTTTCCTGTGCAAAGGAAAGAATGATGTTAATGCTTTCTTCCTTGGCATCTTGAATAAAACCGCATGTGTTTATCACTACAATATCGCCTTCGGGTTCTTCGCTGTCGTGCGAGCATGTATATCCGTTGGCTTCAAGCTGCTTCATGAGAGTCTCGCTGTCAACAAGATTCTTTGAGCATCCTAATGTTATTATATCTATATGATTGTTCTTCAAAACCGTAAACCTAATGACAAAAATAAAGGAACAAATTATTTCTCCTCACCAAACAATGAGTCAACAAACTGCGTTCTGTTGAAAAGCTGGAGGTCTTCCATGCCTTCGCCAAGTCCGATATACTTTACAGGAACATGCAACTGGTCGGAAATACCGATGACAACACCACCTTTTGCCGTGCCGTCAAGCTTTGTTATTGCCAGGGACGTAATCTGCGTAACGGCAGAGAACTGCCTTGCCTGTTCGAAAGCATTCTGTCCAGTAGAGCCGTCAAGCACAAGCATTACTTCATCTGGAGCATCCGGGGTTATTTTCTTAAGAACATCTTTAATCTTCTTCAACTCATTCATAAGACCGACCTTATTGTGAAGACGACCGGCAGTATCTATAAGCACCACATCTGCCCCATTTGCCTTGGCTGAGCTCAGGGTATCAAATGCCACACTTGCAGGATCGGCTCCCATCTGCTGCTTCACGACGGGCACACCTACACGCTCTCCCCATATACACAGCTGCTCTACGGCAGCGGCACGGAAAGTATCGGCTGCACCGAGATACACTTTCTTACCCGCAGACTTAAACTGATACGCGAGCTTGCCTATCGTCGTGGTCTTGCCGACACCATTTACGCCTACAACCAATATAACGTATGGTTTGTGGTCAACGGGCAAATTCCAGTCCTCATTGTCATTGTCGCCTGTATTATTCTCTGCCAACAAAGAGGCTATCTCTTCGCGCAACATACCGTTAAGTTCGGATGTGGACACGTATTTGTCACGGGCAACTCTCTCTTCAATACGTTTTATTATCTTAAGAGTCGTGTCTACTCCAACATCGGATGTAATAAGGATTTCCTCCAAACTGTCCAATACATCATCGTCTACTTTAGACTTGCCGGCAATTATGTGTGCAAGCCTGCCTACAACCGTCTGCTTTGTCTTCTCAAGTCCACGGTCTAAAGTCTCTTTCTTTTTCTTATTAAAAAGTCCGAACAATCCCATATTACAATTGTTTTTTCGAGCACAAAAATACTAAAATCCACGCAGTTACACAAAAAAAGACTGCAATATTATATTTGCAGTCTTTTATTTATCTTATAATACTTGTAAGAATTAATTCTTGAAGAAGTCTTTTACAGCCTCGTTGGGAACCATCTGCTCATCAAAAACGTAAGCACCGGTCTTGGGACTCTTCACCATTTTGATTACTTTTGTATAAGCGCGACCGTCCTTAGAGCCTTCATGGAGGGTAGCGACCGTTTTCTTTGCCATATCTTCAGATACTTAAAAAGTTATTATTTTATCTCCTTGTGAAGAGTCATTTTCTTAAGAATAGGATTGTATTTCTTCAATTCCATTCTCTCCGGAGTGTTCTTACGGTTCTTGGTTGTCACGTAACGGCTTGTTCCGGGCAGTCCGCTGCTCTTCATCTCTGTACATTCAAGTACAACCTGTACCCTGTTGCCTTTAGCTTTCTTTGCCATTGTTCTTTATTCTCCTATCACTTTAATGTCTTTCCAGTCACAAAAGCCTTTAGAAACAGCCTGCTTCAAGGCAGCATCAAGTCCGACTTTATTGATAAGGCGCAGACCAGCTGCACTGACTTTAAGGCTAATCCAGCACTGCTCTTCTACATAATAGAATTTCTTGCTGAACAAATTAACATCAAAACTGCGCTTTGTGCGATGTTTTGAGTGAGAAACATTATTGCCCATTTGGGCTTTTTTCCCGGTAATTTGACAAATCTTCGACATTACTATCTACGTTTTTTGTTTTCTTTTTGATACTTATTCCAAACAGGGTGCAAAGTTACAAACTTTTCCGAAATAAACAAAATATTTCATTAAATAATCTCTTTATTAAGTTTTTTTTCAAAAGCTCTGTATAACATAGCCGTAGTTTTCAATGCCACAGTACTTTATCCTGTCATAAGGGACCGCCTTCATTCCATATAAAGATAATCATAGTGAACTATGGGCCTTACATCATGTTTGCCTATAAGCATGCGTGCCTCATCGCTGCCATAGTTGCTGCGTCCCATACCTACGGCATTGCCGCATTCGTCTATTACGGAAATAATGTCTCCCTCTTCAAAAACACCGTCAACAACCGTTACCCCGACCATGAGGAGGCTTACGGCACGACCGCTACGCAACGCCTCGGCTGCCCTCGAGTTGACATGTACCGCTCCTTTGGCAAAACTACCGCTGTGTGCAATCCATTTCTTTACGTTCGACACATTATCTGCATTGGGTACAAACTCAGTATGAAGTGTGCTCTGAGGTGAAGATATCAGATTTATCAGTATGTCATCGCGTCTGCCGTTGGCAATGATTACACGTATGCCCTCATCAGCCACTTTCCGGGCTATGCTGCACTTTGTAATCATACCGCCACGTCCGAAACCGCTTTTCTCATCCTGTATATATTCGCTCATGTCTTTTCCATGCGCAACAGTCCGTATCACCTGTGAGTCCGGATTGGAGGGAGAACCGTTGTAGATGCCGTCGATATTACTGAGAATTATAAGCGTCCGGGCATCCATCATCGAGGCTATCAGACCGGACAGTTCATCATTGTCCGTAAACATCAGCTCCGTAATGCTCACCGTATCGTTCTCATTCACAATAGGTATCACGCCGTTCTCAAGCATCACCGTCATACATGCACGCTGATTCAGATACTCACGCCGTGAGGAGAAGTTCTCTTTCATGGTCAGGACCTGACCAACATGAATGTGATACTCGCGAAACAAATCATAGTAAAGGTTTATGAGCTTGACCTGCCCCAGTGCGGAAAACAGCTGGCGTTGCTCCACGCTGCCGAGCTTACGCTCCACTTTCAGTTCGCCACGCCCACTTGCCACGGCACCGCTCGACACAAGTATCACCTCGTATCCTTTATTACGCAGCCATGCAATCTGGTCTACTATCGCCGACATACGGGTGATGTCAAGCTTACCGTCTTTGCGTGTCAGGACATTACTGCCTACTTTTATAACTATTCTCATTATGTATTACATGTTTTGCACTATCGGTTATCCTTTTCCCTTATCTCCACTCGCCGTATCTTTCCGCTTATTGTCTTAGGCAGTTCATCGACAAACTCAATAATACGCGGATACTTATATGGAGCAGTCTCATGCTTTACATGCTCCTGCAGTTCCTTTTTCAACAAGTCGCCCTCCCTGTCTTTCCAGTCATCATGCAGCACCACAGTGGCTTTTACCACCATGCCGCGTGTGTCATCCGGTACACCAGTTATTGCACATTCTACCACGGCGGGATGTGTCATCAACGCACTTTCCACCTCAAACGGACCTATTCGATATCCGCTGCTCTTTATAACATCATCCGTGCGACCTACAAACCAATAGTAACCGTCTTCGTCTCTCCATGCCACGTCACCGGTATGATATACTCCGTCGTGCCACACCTTACCGGTAAGCTCTTCATCACGATAATATTCTTTGAACAGTCCGACGGATTTTCCAAAAGAATGCCCGTCTTTAAACAACTGAGAAGCATTGCCGGACACGCTGTCACCGCCCGAATTACAGTTCTTCCCCATTCTTTCTCCTGTCAATATGACAATCTCTCCCTTCTCTCCGTCTTCACAAGATGTTCCGTCCTGACGCAAAAGATCAATGTGATACTGCGGATTAGGCATGCCCATACTTCCGGGTTTAGGTTCCATCCAAGGCATGGTTCCAAGCGTCATGGTTGTCTCGGTCTGTCCAAATCCTTCCATAAGACGTATGCCGGTAAGTTCAAAGAACCGGTTGTAGACTGCGGGATTTAATGCCTCTCCTGCTGTACAGCAATAACGGAGAGAGGACAAATCATACTTTGAGAAGTCCTCATGTATCATAAAGCGATAGACTGTAGGCGGTGCACAGAACGACGTTATGCGATACTGCTCTATCTTATGCAGCAGCTTGTCTGCCGAAAACTTCTCATGATCGAAGACAAATACTGTTGCTCCAGCAAACCACTGACCGTACAACTTACCCCACACAGCCTTTCCCCAACCTGTATCGGCAACGGTAAGATGAATGCTGTCTTGAGAAAGATTATGCCAAAAGACGCCTGTTGTAAGATGTCCGAGGGCATACAGATAGTCGTGTGCAACCATCTTCGGCTTGCCGCTTGTACCACTTGTGAAATACATAAGCATCGTATCACCGTTGGTATTGACATGTTCCGGACGCTTAAACGGCGGCACCTTGTTCCACTCCTCATGCCAGTCGTGAAAGCCTTCCGGTACATCAGGACCGATACTTATAAGCGTTGTCAATGTAGGACTCTCTGCCTGCGACAGTCTTACTTGTTCCAATACATATTCTTCACCTGCACATATAATTGCCTTAACGTCTGCCCTGTTGTTCCTATAAACAATATCCTGACTTGTCAGCATGTGAGTGGCAGGTATCGCCACGGCACCTATCTTATGAAGGGCAAGCATGGAAAGCCAAAACTCATACCGTCTTTTCAGTATAAGCATTACCATATCCCCCTTGCCGATGCCAAGTGTGAGAAAATAAGACGCAGCCTTGTCTGTAAGCTTTTTCAGGTCCTTAAAAGTAAA
This sequence comes from uncultured Prevotella sp., assembly GCA_900545525.1. Taxonomy (GTDB): domain Bacteria; phylum Bacteroidota; class Bacteroidia; order Bacteroidales; family Bacteroidaceae; genus Prevotella. Next base: position 56,801 of record UQZX01000013.1, on the reverse strand, counting down.
GGATATATGCTCATCATTGTCGTTTGTCCACAAAAGGGCTACCTTATCAGGTGCTTCTTCTGCCCAGACATCCATAACATCGTATGCAAAATTAAAATTCTCAGGGATTATGAAGTGCAGGTTATCCTTGTAGTCGTCGACCGACGAGAACGTTGTCTGCTTAAGAAATCTCTCTATCATCACTGTTTTATAATAAATTCCGACATATACTCAACAAGCAGTAATACACTAAATTATTACAGCCAACATCTTAACAGGCTTGCCATTGAGTGCTCTCATGCAGTGAGGCTGTGAGGCATCAAAATAAATGCTGTCGCCTTCATTCAATATCAGGACCTTCTTACCCAATGTAAGTTCCATACAACCTTCTGCAACAACGTTAAACTCTTGCCCCTCATGCGCATTTTTCTTAAGAGGTGTATCATCCTTGCGAGGTTCTACCAGAACGATGAAAGGTTCTGCCTTGCGTCCGCGAAAACCGCTTGCAAGGCTCTGATAGCGGTATTCGGCGCGTCTTTCAACGCTCATGCCCTGCCCCTTACGTGTAAGAAAGTAGCTTCCCATGTGCGGCTCTTCTCCAAACAACAGCACGTCGAGGGCTATTCCATAGCGTTTTGATATCTTCTGAAGATTGCTTATGGACAGTTCACCACTTCCCTCTTCCATATTATAATATGTGTCGAGAGACACTCCGCAAAGCTCAGCCATATCTTCTGCCGGAATGTCCAGCACTTCACGCAGTCCTTTCAGCCTCTCTCCTATCTGTCTTATTGTATCGTCCATTTTTACTTTGTTTATTGCTGTTATTATTTGACACCTGCCTTCAGTCCGCGTATCACCGCACTTGTAAATCCGGCATGTTCCATTTCATTAAGTCCCCGGATAGTAAGCCCTCCCGGTGTCGTAACCTTGTCTATCTCCGTCTCAGGATGATTGCCGTTGGCTATCAGCAAGTCTACCGCTCCCTTTACGGTCTGAAGGACTATACGCTTTGCGTCATCCGCACGGAAACCGAGTTCCACGCCGCCCTCAGACGCAGCCCGGACATAACGCATGGCGTATGCTATTCCGCAAGAGGCAAGCGTTGTTCCTGCAGACAGCAGCCGTTCTTCGATAACAAGCGAACAGCCGGTATCGTCAAATACGGATTTTATCACATCGGTCTGCTTGTCATTGGCGCCTACAGGTACAATGAAAGTCATGGAACTGCGCTCGGCTACAGCCGTGTTGGGTATAACAAGAAACAGCGGAAGCATCTCGCCATTTTCTTTTATCATCCATTCCTTTATCTGTTCTGACCGCAAACCAGCAGCCACAACGACAAGCATCTGCCGGCTATAGTCCAATACTGGTTTTATTTCTTTAAGTACCGTTTCCGATATCCATGGTTTTACCACTACACATACTATGTCTGCTGACGCAGCGGCATGCTTGTTGTCGGTGGTGACATTAACTCCTGTGTCTGAGAACTTATCGAGAGCACCGCGAGAAGGATTTGAGACGGTAATGTCGGAAGCGGCGAACACGTCGCCTTTAAGAAATCCCCAAACCATTGCACCTCCCATTGCCCCGGCACCTATCACTGATATTTTCATTATCCTTTATTATAAATTCTTATTATTTTGTCCATCCTCATACAACAAATATGATTACTGACAATATATTAACTGCACACCTGTAAAAACTCAGTTTAATGCTTTTTTCAACAGCATTATAAACTCATCCGCCATTTCTTTTGTGAAGCACAAAGGCGGCAACAGGCGCAGAATATTGGTAGAAGCACATCCTGTAAAGCAATGCAGTTCATATACCAGCTTTTCACGGACAGGCTTATGTGGAACATCCAGTTCGATACCAATCATCAGACCACGTCCGCGCACATCTGTAATATGACCGTTTTCCTTCTGCAACTCTTTCAATTTGCCTATAAGATAATCGCCTGTCTCACGGGCATTCTCTACCAAATTCTCTTTTTCCATTACATCAAGCACAGCCAAGGCGGCGCTGCATGCAAGATGATTGCCGCCAAAAGTTGTACCCAATTGTCCATACAAAGGCTTGAACTGCGGCGATATCAACAATGCTCCCATGGGGAAACCGTTGGCAATGCCTTTAGCCACGGTGATGATATCCGGACGTATTCCGAGCCACTGATGTGCAAAAAACTTTCCGCTTCTGCCATATCCGCACTGTATCTCATCGCATATAAGGACTGCACCATGCTCATGGCATGCCTTCTGAAGCCCTTGTGCAAAGTCGGCGTCAGCCATTCTTATACCGCCAACACCTTGTATACATTCTATTATACATGCACAAACGTCATCTTTCTCAAGCTCCCGTTTCCATGCCTCTATATCGTTTAACGGAAGGTAAGTAACATGGTTGTTGGCATTTATCGGAGCTATGATTTTAGGATTATCGGTGGTTTCGACTGCCAAAGACGTGCGTCCGTGAAAAGACTTAGCAGCTGCAAGCACCCGTGTACGACCGTTTGTGAACGATGCAAGCTTCAGTGCATTCTCATTTGCCTCGGCACCACTGTTTATCAGGAACAGCTGATAGTCGTCGTATCCGCATATTCTTCCGAGCCGCGAAGCCAACTGCCGCTGCATGGTATTTATCACCGAGTTGCTGTAAAAGCCCAGTTTATTCAGCTGCTCATTCACCTTATTTATATAGTGGGGGTGGCTATGACCGATGCTTATCACTGCATGACCACCATAAAGGTCAAGATACTCCGTGCCTTTATCATCCCACACCTTGCAACCACGTCCTTTTACAATATTTATATCAAACAAAGGATAGACGTCAAATAATTCCATTACTGTTTTTGTTTGTTGTTTTGTATTATCGGGCATATTATGTCAACAGCCCTGTTTTGCCACGTATAATGGTTCCGTTCACTTAAAAACCGCTTCCCTTCAGCCTCAGTCCGCTCTTCTCATCCAGTCCGAACATTATGTTCATGTTCTGCACTGCCTGTCCTGATGCCCCTTTCAGCAGATTGTCTATACATGAAGTAACAAGCAGTTTGTTTCCGTGCTTCTCACAATGCACCAAAGCCTTGTTTGTATTTACGACCTGTTTAAGGTTTATAGGCTTGTCACTATAGTGTGTAAACGGTTCCTCTGCATAAAACTCCTTATATCCTGCCACGACATCATCCTCCGGAACATCTGTCCTTACAACGAGCGTTGCAAAGATGCCGCGTGCAAAGTCTCCACGATAAGGAATAAAGTCTATCTCCGCATCAAGATGTCCTTGCAGCTGTTTCAGGCTCTGTTTTATCTCCGGAACATGCTGGTGTCCGAAAGGCTTGTATATGCTGATGTTACCTGAACGCCATGAGAAATGTGTCGTACCGACTGGCTTCTGCCCTGCACCGGTGCTTCCCGTTATGGCATTTACCATTACATCTTCTGTTATAAGCCCCATTTTCGCTGCAGGAAGCAGACCAAGCTGTATACATGTGGCAAAACATCCGGGATTGGCAACATGTCCTGCCCTGGCTATCTCTGCCCTGTTTATTTCAGGAAGACCATATATATAGTCATTGCCTGGAGCCTCAAGACGGAAATCCTGTGCAAGATCTATTATCTTTACATTATCGGGTATTTCATTATCCTCAATAAACTGCTTGCTCTTTCCATGTCCGAAGCAGAAAAATACAACATCCACGTCCTCAAAAGGCATACTGTCTGTAAAACGAATGTCTGTCTCGCCGAACAGCCCCTCATGTACATCGGTAATCATGTTGCCGGCATTGCTGCTGCTGTTTACAAACACAATCTCTGCATCAGGATGATTTACCAATATGCGGAGAAGCTCACCGGCTGTATATCCTGCTCCTCCCAATATTCCTATTCTTACCATAGCTGCTTTTATATCTTATTGTCACTCGGTGCCAGTCCCCATGTAAGAAGATACACCCACAGTCCTACCGTGCCACACCATATCAAAGAGAATACAACGATGCGCACAATCAGGGAGTCTATGTCAAAGTATTGGGCTATACCACCGCAAACGCCACCGATTTTCTTGTCTGTACTTGACAAATAAAACTTTTTCATTTATGCCATTATTGATTTATATATGACACATAGGATACAGGCACTGTGAATTTAAGAATTGCATATACCTGTCCTGCGTATCAGTTTATTTATTTCCTTTCATCAGGATGAAGCGAATAGTAAGCACGCAACGGCGTGGATGTCACCTTTATGAAGCCTTTTGCCTCATCACTGGTCCAGCCTTTCTGTGTCTCGCCATACTCACCGAACTTGTTCTTGACAAGATCATCGGGTGTATCGGCTCCCACCGTCTGAAATCCGTAAGGACGCAGCTCCAACGTAACCGTACCGTTTACATTCCGCTGACTGCTTGTGAGCATCGCTTCTATATCCGGCATCACAGGCTCAAGATACTGGCTCTCATGCAAAAACATTCCATACCAGTTTGATACCTGATCTTTCCAATACTGCTGCCACTTAGAGAGCGTATATTTCTCCAAAAACCTATGGGCTGCTATAATAAGCATAGGAGCAGCTGCCTCAAAACCGACACGTCCCTTTATTCCTATAATCGTATCACCGACATGACAGTCGCGCCCAATGGCGTATGCGGCACCGAGTTCTTCAACTTTCTGTATGGCAGCTATCTTGTCCTCATATTCCTTGCCGTTGACAGAGCACAGTTCGCCATGCTTGAAACCGAGACTTACAATCTCCGGTTCTGTCTTTACCGGATGCTTAAGATATGCGCTTTCCGGCAGTCCTTGAGTAGAATCGAGGAGCTCGCCGCCACATATACTTGTACCCCAGATACCGACATTGTATGAATATTTAAGTTTTGTAAAGTCAGCTTTAAATCCATTGGCATTGAGATAGTCGACCTCTTCCTTACGACTGAGATTGCGGTCGCGTGTAAGAGTGATTATTTCCACACCGGGAGCCATTACAAGAAACGTCATGTCAAAACGTATCTGGTCATTGCCTGCTCCCGTAGAACCGTGGGCAATGGCATCGGCTCCTATCTCCTTTGCATATCGGGCAATGGCTATAGCCTGGAATATACGCTCTGAAGAAACTGATATGGGATAGCAATTGTTACGCAACACGTTGCCATAAATCATATACTTGAGCGATTTCTCATAATATTCCTGCGTCACGTCAAGGGTAACATATTTCACCGCTCCCAGCTTATAAGCATTCTCCTCGTTGGTTTTCAGCTGCTCGTCACTGAAACCTCCGGTATTTGCACAAGCTGCATAAACGTCATATCCCATTTCCTTGGTGAGATACATCACATTATAACTCGTGTCAAGACCGCCACTAAAAGCAACAACTACTTTTTTCTTTGCCATATCACTATTGTTTTTATTGATTTTCCGTATTCTTTATTCTCTCTTTCACATCGTCCGGCAACTCTATCGGCAACGTGTCACCATGATGTTCATCCGGGTCATATAACATTCCTGTACATATACAGTAACGCCTGTCGGTGCGCTTCAACACATCCACATTCACACACCCGTCGCATCCGCGCCAGAAAGCCTCATCGTCCGTAAGGTCGGCAAAGGTCACAGGTATGTAACCCAACTGTGTATTCATGCGCATCACTGCCGAACCGCTTGTAAGACTGAAAATCTTTGCCTTGGGCCAACGTGTCCTGGCAAGAGTGAACGTCATGTCCTTTATACGCTTGGATACTCCGAGCCCCCTGAAATCAGGATGTACTATAAGTCCGGATGTCGTGACATAATGTTTGTTCCCCCATGTCTCTATATAGCTAAAGCCTGCCAACCTGTCACCACACAGAGCTATAACCGCCTTCGTCTCTTTCATCTTCGTGGCGAGATACTCATGTGTACGCTTTGCAATGCCGGTGCCGCGCACTTTGGCAGCGGCTGTAATCGTTTCAAGAATGGTGTCCACGTATTTTTCATGTGAAGCGTCAGCCACCATCACCTTTATTTCTTCCATTCTGTTTATTGTATAATATTCTTTACTTTTTTGTATTTGTCTTCAAAAAGCAATATCTCTTTCCTCTTCCTATGCAATATTGGGAATGGCATTCCGCAACGCTTCTATCACGTCCTCATCACGCACTCCCTGCTTTATCACTATAAATATGGTATCGTCACCGGCTATTGTTCCGAGAATATAGGGATTGTCGCTGTTGTCTATATTATATGCTATACTGCTGGCATATCCCGGGCGGGTCTTTATAACGCCCATGTTTCCCGAGAAATTTATAGACAGAAATCCGGACACCTGCAACATCTCCATGGCAGAACGAGGCGTGGAGACACGTTTATACATGGTCTCATTGGGCAGCACATATACATATTTTCCGTTCATGCTTGCCGCCTTTGCCACCTTCAACTGCTTCATGTCACGGCTCAGCGTTGCCTGTGTAAGTTTGAAACCTTCCCTCTCCAATGCCCTGAGCACCTCATCCTGACTGCCAAGTTCCATACTTGATATTATCATCTTGAGTGCTTCAAGCCTGCTGTTCTTTATTCCCATAGCAAGTATATTTATACCGTTACGGCTGCAAAATTATACACTTTCGCATAAACAAGCAAATATTTATGCACATTTCTGCATAAACTTTCAAACAAAACAAAGTAAAATGACTGTCATAGAAATAAACAGTCACTATAAGAACAAGGTATTTATTACCGTTTTATCAGAACATATCCCAGCCGGTGGGTTATGCCTTTTCTGTTTAAAGAGCGTAAAACATACATCCCGTCGGCTATATTACTGATGTCCGCATGGCTGCCACGATACGGAATGGTGGCGACTGATTTTCCTTCAAGTGTCTCTAATATTATATAAGGTGCATCAAGTACTTTGCCTTTTGACGGAAGTCTTAAACGGTTTCCTTCGTTCTTTATTATCTTTGTCGCAGCATAATGTGACCGGGATACGGTCAACTGCAAAGCTGTGCTTTCATTTCCATACCTGTCAACAGCAGTAACGGCATAATATAGCGGACGCGTCTTGCCATTACGCACCACAACATCATTATCACGCGACCTGCAGACTAACAGGTTCGCAGCATCATCGGTATCAACTGGATAATCACTGCTCGCATATACATTATAAGTAAGATATGGCGAACGGCTGCGGTCGGTCCCATTGTTCCATTCTATGACATCATATTCCGAAATGTTCTTCACCTTAATTTCCGTAGGTGGAAGAGGCGGTTCCATGCCATGGCATGTCATAGGAGGTACGAGCGACGGATGAATATTGAAATGGTGCGACACAAAATCATACAATCCTTTTGTATTATCCGTAAAGAACCTGCTGCGAAAGAATGCACACCCCATCCCCATACTGCGAAGCGTATACATCTGCCTTGTTATGTCGCTCAACTGCCAGTCTGCTTCTTTTGGAGAAAGGAAATATATACCAAGCCCGGGGACAACTGTCTTCCCGCTGCTGCGCATTGCCCAGTCGTCGGCAAATGGAAAGAACTGGTTGTCACGGAAATACATCATCGGATATATCTGGTCCATAAGCCCCTCCTTCATCCATAGCTCAACATCCTGACATCCTTTGTTAAAGGCATTCCAGCCACGGCTGGAATAACGGCTCAAATCATTGAGCTTACCTATAGGCGAACAACTTATCTTCACCCAGGGCTTTATGTTCTTCACCGCATCATGCACACTGCGTACTATGCGGGTAATGTTCTCACGTGCCTTATTCCGCGGCACATCGAGCTTCATGTTTTCCGGATATCTTATATAATCCAAATGGATACCGTCTACATCATACCGTTCAGCTATCTCCAGACAAATGCCTGCAATATAATTTGCCGTCTGCGGAACGGCAGGATTCATATAGCCTTCAGCCTTTTCCCTCATCATAAGAGACGGATGCACTGCACGCAATGCCTTGCAACCATATCCGTTCCATTTCCCAACCGGAACCGTAACTACCCATGCCTGTATCTCCATGCCGCGTTTGTGACATTCCTCAACGGCAAAAAGCAAAGGGTCATAGCCCGGCGACTTGTCCGGTATGCCGGACATACATCCGTCCCACGGCTCGTACTTTGAGGGATAAACAACCATTCCCCTTGTTCTCACCTGAAAAAGCACCGTATTTATGTTTGCTTCTTTCAGCTTGTCAAGAATACGGACAAGCTCTTCTTTCTGACGTCTCACACCTTCCGGGGTACGTGCATAGGTACGAGGCCAGTCAAGACCGCCAATGGTTGTGAGCCATACAGCCCTTACTTCATGCTTGGGATAAGACAATAGCATGAAATCCCCTGCATCAGCCTTCGCCGGAATATCGGCAGACGACATTCCGCACAGCATGATATTGAACACAAGCAACAATATGGCTCTTTTCATCGGCTCACTTCCTTTTGTAATGTCTATTCAGGAACAGCATATCTGCTGCCATACTGCCTTACAATATCTTTTGCAACGCTTTCGGGATAGCCGGGACGCGCCACTTTGGCACCAAGTCCAGTCTTTGTCCTTGTGAACTTTCCGTCTTTCTCCGGTTTGACAGCCATGTCGTTATACTTCACAATAAGGTATATTGCAAGCTCATTCCAACGGTCGAGCATCTGCTGCGCCACCGTGTTACTGTAGTCATTTAGATATTTCACCGCATCTTCCTGACTGTTCCCGTACAGAGACAATGCCTTCTTTTCCACCTCCGGCTGATTGGCAAAATAACTGTTGTCCAACGAGTCACGGACTTCCTTCAACGAGGGGAACATCAGTGAATAACGCGGATAAACCATATTGCTAACCCAGTTACATACCCAAAAAGCATTTTTATTGCTGAATGTAACGGCATCGGCGCCCTTGGTGTTATAACATTCTGGACGTACCGTGTTACCGCAATACACGGGTGTATAGGCAACCATGTTGCCGTCGTCGTTGCCAAACCACAGGATACCGCCTATCTGACGCGGCAGCCATGAGCGCAACTGTGCCACATAGGAAAAAGCCGACTGCTGTGTAGATATCGGACGTTCATTGAAATACTTCTTTCCGTCTACCGTATATGTAAGAGGCGTAGGACGGTAAGGCATGTCCCAAACGCCCTTCCCCGGGTCTTTATCAAGTGAGAAAGGAGTGCCTTCGTAATGGTCGCGCATACATGCCTCCATGTCTTGCAGGCTGACCTTACGCTTTGGAACAATCCAAAGAGGCAGAGGTTCCGTATTTTCAAGCTTTCCTTCAACATAAGGGATATAACGGTCCATGCCGTCAGAGAAATGATTGAAGAAACTCCATACACGTGCATCGCATATACGCCTGCCCGAGAAATCAGGAACGGCATAGGCTTCGCAGAAGCTGAAATCCTTGTCCTCACCGTCAAACCAGCCCATCCTGCGCGCATAACCGATACAGTCGTCAGACACTATCACATTCTTCTTGTCCTTCTTGTTGAAAGTCCTTATCCTGCTTTGGTTGGCATGTGCACAAATGGCATCATCGGGTATACGCAGCGCAACCCATACAACTCCCTTGCTTCCGGGACCCTTTCCCATCATCTCCATTATCCATGCCTCGTTCGGATCGCATATTGTAAATGTCTCTCCTTCCGAACAATAGCCGTAGGTCTCCGTAAGTTCCGTCATCACCTTTATAGCCTCACGTGCCGTCTTCGAACGCTGCAGTGCTATATATATCAGCGAACCGTAGTCCAGAATGCCAGTGGTATCGACCATTTCCTCACGTCCTCCGAACGTTGTCTCACCAATAGACACCTGATATTCATTGATATTGCCGATTACGTTGTACGTCTCTTCCGCCTCGGGTATTTCACCGTGATACTCGTTTGTATCCCAGTCGTAAACCTTCCTCATCTCTCCTTTCGGATGCTTTCCTGCCGGAAAGTGACACAAACCGATAAACATACCATAGTCATCGGCACTGTAAGAGCACATCACCGAACCGTCCTTGCTTGCTTTTTTACCCACGATAAGGTTTGTACATGCCTCTACGTAAACTGTACCTGCCACCAATATGGATAAAAGAATAAATACTTTCTTCATTGTCTATTGTTTATTCTTTAATATTTAAAATTTGTATTATAAACGGCGCTGTTGCCGCAATTGTCCGTCACAATGAGCTTCAGGCGGTGCCCACCGCCTGTCCTCTTAACCGGAACATCCTTCAGGCGGCATTGTATCACGTTGCTTTTTTCAAGTTTTTCAAACAGCACGAAGTTGCCGTCCACATAGCCTTTGAACGACTTTATTCCGCTTCCGGTATCGTACATTGAGAAACGGAGCAGCGTACCTGATACTGTCCCGGGACTTATAACAGGCGGTGTGTCGTCATATTCAACCGTATATGACGCTCCCAGCTCGCGCATTCTGCCCGCCACCCAGCCATCTTCGTAAACCGGTTTATTGAAACCGGCGGAACCGTAGCTTCCGGATATGTACAGCTTTGACGGGTCTTTTACCTTACGGTTCAACCTGATGCTTATTTCAGCCCAGCCGAAAAGCGGATATGAAGAGCCATAAAAAGTGTATGTGTCCGAGACACTTCCGGGACGTGACATGCGCTTCGGAGAAAGCTCTATGTCATCCGCCAGCATGCCTTGGGGCAACTTCAGGCGTGCACCGTCTATGCGCAGGATATTAACATTGGCATATTTCATGATGTAAGGGGACACAGGTTTGCGCACATCCGGTATCGACTGTTTCTTGCCAAGCACGCTGAATGTATACTGCCTTGTGTTGCCGAATATGTCGGATATTGTATATACAAGGTGATAAACACGCTCTTCATTAAAATCAACATATCCCCTGTTGCCGTCAGTATGTATCACAGGAAGCGTGTTTCCCGGCTCTGCAAACGACTTCATGAACCACACTCCCGTACGGCAGAAATGCCTGTAATCACCCCAAGAATTTACATAGCGGTTAAATCTGACAGGTATGCGGTCTACATCACTGCTGAAAACAACTTTTCCATCTACGGTAAGTGTTGTCCGCCTTATGCCCAGTCTGCCAAAGCTATCCTCCATGTAATCATTTGCCCAGATGCCAAATCCAACCTTTCCCCATGCTGTAAAGCCGCGTGTAAGGTTTGTGGACGAAAAGCCGTATGTCTGCTTGTGCGACGCTCCCATAAACACTCCCTCGCCCTCAAGGGGATAAGCCATGAACGAATGGGCAATGGGAGGCGTCGTGTCCTTTACATATTGCCTGAGCACATCCAACGGGTCAAGCATGTCACCCGTCTGCGTGTCGTGAAGCTCAAGATGCAGATGAGGTGCCGTACTGGCACCCGTATTTCCGCTTACGGCAATAAACTGCCCTTGTGAAACAGGAAAGTCGGTAGGTTTCAGCCGCACATCTGCAATGTAACTTTCGTTCTGATACTGCCACTTCCGTACCATTGCAGACAACTGCGGGACAAATCTGTCGAGGTGGCAATAAACACTTGTATATCCTCCGGGATGCGTTACATATACGGCATTGCCAAAACCGGAAAGCCCCACCGTCACCCTGCTCACATATCCGTCTGCAATAGAAAACACCGGTTTGCCGACAGCGTTGCCGGTACGGACATCTATTCCGCCATGGAAATGGTTGGGACGAGGTTCTCCGTAGTTGCCTGCAAGGCTCAGGGGAAAGTTCACCGGCGAGCCGAAACTCAAAGCCGATGCAAGGACTATGGCTGATATAATACTTGACACGCCGTCACATTATTTTATGTTCAGCATGCCTTGAAACTCATATCAAGCCCCTTTACCGAATGGGTCAGTGCCCCCACGGACACGAAATCCACACCACACTCGGCATAGTCGCGTATCGTATCGAACGTTATACCGCCGCTCGACTCCGTCTCATACCTGCCACCGATAAGCTCTACGGCATTCCTGGTTTCTTCAACCGTAAAGTTATCCAGCATTATACGGTTCACGCCACCCCTGTCAAGCACCTGGCTAAGCTCGTCCATGTTGCGCACCTCTATCTCAATCTTCAAGTCCAGACCTTTCTCTTTGAGGTAGTCGTGACAGCGGTTTATGGCATTTGCTATTCCCCCTGCAAAGTCTACATGGTTGTCTTTAAGCAAAATCATGTCAAAAAGACCAATCCTGTGGTTCATTCCGCCACCTATCTTCACTGCCTGCTTCTCAAGCATTCGCATTCCGGGAGTAGTCTTGCGCGTGTCGAGGACATGTGTTTTCGTTCCCTCCAGCTTCTTGACATACTTGTTTGTCATCGTGGCAATACCGCTCATACGCTGCATTATGTTAAGCATAAGCCTTTCAGTCTGGAGCAGCGAGCGCACCTTTCCCGTTACAATCATCGCCACATCGCCCTTCTTCACGGCAGCCCCGTCGTTGATAAGCACCTCTACAACCATTGTCGGATCAAAACGGTTGAAAACCTTTTTTGCCACTTCCACACCTGCCAATATACCGTCTTCTTTTATAAGCAGCTGCGATTTGCCCATGGCATCGTCGGGTATGCAGCAAAGGGTTGTATGGTCTCCGTCTCCTATATCTTCTTTGAATGACAAGTCTATCAGCAAGTCTTCAAGTTCATTTACTGTAAGCATTATTGTTTATTGTTTTATATTAAAGTCTATCTGTGATTATATCGTATGCCGACATGATGAAAGAGCCGCACTGCTATATAGCCATGGCAGCCGACCCTTTACATTTGTCAGACAGTATATATGTATTAAAGATATATGCCGAAGCCAACACGCAGACCTATCTTTGAATAATCCGAATGGTTCTTGAATGACTGGTCGTAGTATATTGCCGGCTCTATTGTAACCGTCTTGCTTACAAAGAAGGCATATCCCACTTCTATACCGGGCATTATATCGTTATAGTTATGGTTGGCATGCAGAAGCTTTGCATTAACGCCAAGATACAACCCGTTCTGTATTATATAATAACGGCCGCCGACACCTACCGAAATATAGTCTGCCACATCGTCGTTTCCGTTGTGCTGATAAGCAGCCTGTGCCGTAAGCATAAGGTTGTCTGCAAACAGATAACCTGCCTTTGCCTCTATTCCGAGGTTAAGGTCCTCAACACCGCTATAGCTCAAATCAAGTCCTGTAAGAGATGCTCCCACATACTTCTTGCCCTGCTCGAACTGGGCAAATCCCGACAATGTCATTGTCAAGGCAACAAACAGCATTACTAATTTCTTCATAATTACAAATTTAATATTAAGGTGAATAATAAGTCAAGCATCATTTATGAACACGTCTGTACCACGCAACAAACCATGCAACAGCCACTATAAGCACACATCCGCCTACACCATATCCGACGGTCATGCCCATATTAAAGGCATTTCCTGATACGACAATGAACGTGGAACATACAACTGTCATGAACAGAGCAGGCAACAGTGTTATGATGTAGGGCTTGCCACTGCGCACCAGATATACGGTTATCGCCCACAGCGTGAACACTGCCAGCGTCTGGTTTGCCCATCCGAAATAGCTCCATACCACATTGAAGCCGTCCTTATCGGCAATGTTGAAACAGAGCATGCCCATGGTTACGGCAAACAGCGGTACACATATATATATACGCTTCCTTATGGTACGCTGTTCCATATTCAGGAACTCGGCGATTATAAGGCGCGCACTTCTCAAAGCCGTATCGCCACTTGTTATGGGAGCCGCAACGACACCGAGCAATGCAAGAATTCCTCCTACAGTTCCAAGCCAACCGCCGGAAACGGCTACAACAACCTCCGGAGCCTGCAACGTGTCTGACACTCCAAGCTCACCTACCGCTCCTCCATAGAAGAAATAGGAAGATATGGTTGCCCATACCAAGGCAACAAGACCTTCGGTTATCATCGTGCCATAGAACAAGGGACGCCCGTCTTTCTCGCTTTCGATACATCTTGCCATAAGCGGACTCTGCGTTGCATGAAATCCGCTGATAGCCCCGCACGCAATAGTTATGAAAAGACAGGGGAATATAGTGCCCTGCGACGGGTTCATATTGGCAAGTCCGTCGGTTATCTCAGGCAGCTCCGGCCATTTTACAAACAGCACAACCATCAGCGCAACCGCCATAAAAAGCATCGAAACAGCAAAGAGCGGATATATCTTTCCTATAATCTTGTCTATAGGCAACATGGTTGCTATGATATAATATACAAAGATTATAACACACCATATATACACCCACGTAACCGAGTTGCCGGTGATATTGCCGAGTATAAGCGCAGGACTGTATACGAAGACTGCCCCGACCATGATAAGGAGGAACACCGAAAAGACAAGCATAACCCTCTTGGTCGTCTGCCCGAGATAATGTCCTATAATCTCCGGAAGCCCTGCCCCGCCGTGCCTCATGGACAGCATGCCGCTGAAATAGTCGTGAACGGCTCCGGCAAAGATACATCCTATCACAATCCACAGATATGCAGAGGGACCGAACTTGGCACCCATTATCGCACCGAAAATTGGTCCGGTTCCAGCTATATTAAGGAATTGTATCATAAAGACCTTCCACCGTGGAAGAACAATATAGTCAACACCGTCTGCCTTATTGACAGCTGGAGTGACACGGTTGTCCGGTCCAAACACTCTCTCAACGACCTTGCCGTATACAAAGTATCCGGCAACCAATGCCAAAAGGCTTATTATAAAAGAAATCATATTTCTGCCTACTGTGTATTATAATATGCAAAAATACGTATTTAATTTGATATATAAAAATATATAGGGGCTTTTGAACGGATAAGTTTTATATGCAATAGGCAGGTTCATGAACCGGAACCTGTCATCGGCTCATAAACCTGCCCAACCTATAAACAAACAAAACTCACACACTTAACAACTTAACCAGAAGCTCATCCTTATCAGGATGCTTGTCGATACTTATCGTATCGCCCTGCTTAATGTCTCCGTTAAGCAGAATATCGCAGACACTGTCCTCGATATGACTTTGGATTGCCCTCTTCAGAGGGCGGGCACCATACTGTCTGTCGTATCCTTTTTCCGCAACGAACTCTTTCGCCTTATCCGTGATTGTCACGCCGTAGCCCATTTCGGTAATACGTCCGAACAGTTCGGACAGCTCTATGCCGATAATCTTCTTTATAGCCTCCAGCCCCAGCTGGTCAAAGGTTATTATCTCGTCCAGACGGTTCAGGAATTCAGGACTGAACTGTTTGTTGAGGCTTTTCTGTATTATTGAACGTGCATGCTCATTGTGCATGTCGTCACCGGACTGCACCGAAGATGCCGGTCCGAAACCTATTCCATGCCCGAAATCCTTGAGCTGGCGCGTGCCGACGTTGCTTGTCATGATGACAACGGTGTTGCGGAAGTCCACCAACCTGCCGTAGCCGTCTGTGAGACGTCCCTCGTCAAGAACCTGCAACAGCATGTTGAACACGTTGCCATGGGCTTTCTCTATCTCGTCGAGCAGAACGATTGAATAAGGATGACGGCGCACTTTCTCCGTAAGCTGTCCGCCTTCCTCATAGCCTACATATCCCGGAGGAGCGCCGACAAGGCGCGATGTGTTGAAACTCTCGCTATATTCGCTCATGTCAACGCGTATGACAGCATCGGGCGAACCGAACATAAACTCGGCAAGCTTCTTTGCCAGATATGTCTTTCCCGTACCTGTAGGTCCGAGGAACATGAATGCTCCTATGGGGCGGTTGGGGTTCCGCAGTCCCAAACGGCTGCGCTGTATAGCCTTGACAATCTTCTCTATGGCACTGTCCTGCCCTATCACCGCGCTGCGAAGCTCATCTCCCATGCCCTTGAGCCTTATGCCTTCCGCCTCTTCCATCTGCTGTGCGGGGACGCCTGTTATGCGTGACACGACATCAGCCACATCGCCTGCACCGATGCTTTCACGCACGTCATTGTCGCCGTTGGCATAGTCTTCTCTCAGTTTCTCAAGCTCCGCCTCCAGCTCGCACTGCTTGTCGCGATAGCTTGCGGCAAGCTCAAAATTCTGATTGTGCACGGCTGTCTGCTTCTGTTCCTTCACATAGGCTATCTCTTTTTCCTTTTCCCTTATCTCCGGCGGCACCTGTACATGCTTGAGATGCACATGTGCACCAGCCTCGTCCATGGCATCTATCGCCTTGTCGGGGAAGAACCTGTCAGTGACA
The DNA here is from genome assembly GCA_900545525.1 of uncultured Prevotella sp. GTDB lineage: Bacteria > Bacteroidota > Bacteroidia > Bacteroidales > Bacteroidaceae > Prevotella. The sequence continues at coordinate 40,679 of UQZX01000013.1, read as the reverse complement.
AAGCGGTCTGTCAATTTGACACAGGCCGCCAATGCCTCTTCCGTATATGTCACATGATGATGACTTTCATAGCGGTCTTTTATATTATGCAGTATCGTGAGGGTCTCTTCTTTAGTAGTCGGCTCCACGATAACCTTCTGGAAGCGCCGCTCAAGGGCACCGTCTTTCTCTATCGACTTGCGGTATTCGTCGAGCGTTGTGGCACCGATACATTGTATCACACCGCGTGCAAGTGCCGGCTTCATTATGTTTGCGGCATCCATGGAGCCGGGTGTAGAGCCTGCCCCTATTATGGTGTGTATCTCGTCAATGAATACTATGACGTTTGGATTTTTCTCTATCTCCTGTATCAGGGCACGGACGCGCTCCTCAAACTGCCCCCTGTACTTCGTCCCGGCGACAATTGCCGTCATGTCAAGACTTATGACACGCTTGCCGAAAAGTATGGGTGAGGTACGGTTTTGGGCTATGAGCTGTGCCAGTCCTTCCACGATGGCACTCTTTCCCACACCGGGTTCGCCTATGAGAACTGGATTGTTCTTCTTTCTCCGGCACAGTATTTCCGTAACGCGAAGCATCTCCTTGTCACGCCCCACGATAGGGTCGAGTTTGCCTTCAGCAGCCGCCCGGGTAAGGTCTACGCCAAACTTGTCGAGCACGGGGGTGCTCCCCTGCTTGCCCTGAGGGCGCGTTGCCGTAGGCTGCTGGCGCTGGTTGCGGTTGCCGCCTGCTGCCTCGAAGCCGCCGTTGTCATCGTCTTCCTCATCGGGAATGTCCAGCCCGTCCTGTATATGGTTTGCCTTCTGCTGGAAAAAAGCCAGTGTATCTTCGTAGTTCATATTGTTCATTTCTAATATTTCCTTTGCCCCGTTGCTTGCAGAGTCATGCAGTATGGCAAGCAGCAGGTGGCTCTCGTCCACCATCTGCCGCGACTGTACACGCGCCTCAAGCACCGACATCTTCAAGATGCGGCTTGCCCTGTCGTTGAGCACAAGCTCGTGTGTGTTGAACGGGCGTTCCGGCTCGTCCTCGCGCACCCTTGTCTCAAGCTCGCCCTTTATCGTCCTGAAGTCTATGTCAAGCTGCAACAAAAGGTCATGAACGGGTCCAGCCTTGTCGCGCAATATGCCCAACAGGAGATGCTCGGGACCCACAGACTTGCTTGCAAGCCGTGCAGCCTCTTCCCTGCTGAAGGCAAGTATCTGCGACACTTTCGGTGAAAATTGACTTATCATTGTATCTCGTTTCCTTTCTTTTTTTTAATGTGACATGCTGATACGGCATGAGTGCCGCACCGCTAAACGGCAATATACCGCCATATATACCATAAACAAAATGCGTGCCAACATATACAAAACATGGCAAAAGGTGGCATTACGGTTTACAGGAGGTGGCATTTCACAGTCCAAAAGGTGGCATTTTAGCTCCTAAAAGGACACCTTTTGGACTGTAAAAGCACACCTTTTCTATTCGTAAGTTTAAGCGTTCTGCTACAAAGACATTTATTATTTTACAGCCGGATACAGGCGTGACTGTAAGTAAACACACATTGTTTACTTACAATTTTCAGGAAGAAAAGATGAGAAACTTACCAGACGGCGTGTCTCGATTTCATATCAAGATATTTGTTTATGACATCCACCGACAGGTTTTCGGGCGTTGTGAGAAGGCTCATTATGCCGTTCTGCCTCAGCAAAGATACCATCAGCCTCTGCTCGCCGGCAAACTTCTCGGCTATGACGTGGCGGTAGTAGTCTTCTGTATCTGTTGGTTTTGAGGCAATATAGTCTTTCATTTCCCTGTCTTCAAAGAACACCACGAGAAGACGGTGGCGGCTATTGAGCTGTCTGAGATATGGCAGACAACGCTCCATGGATGTCTTTCCGCTGAAATTTGTATAAAGAATGAGCAGCGAACGCTTGCTGACATTCATGTTGATGTTTGCCACAAGCTCTGAATAGTCGGTCTCTCCAAAGGTTGTCTCTTGGGAATAAAGACATTCAAGCAGTCGCTGCATCTGTCCTGAACGTGCCGAAGCGGGAAGACAGGTGTCAAACTTGTCGTTGAAAGTAATCAGTCCTGCCTTGTCTTGCTTGCGTATAGCAACATAGGAAAGGACAAGCGATGCGTTTATGGCATAGTCGAGAAGCGTCATTCCGTGAAAGGCATGCTGCATTACGCGTCCCTTGTCTATCACGGAAAACATCTGCTGAGAACGCTCATCCTGATAGACATTGACCATAAGGCGGTTGCGGCGCGCCGTGGCACGCCAGTTTATCGTGCGGTAGTCGTCGCCCTCGACATAGTCGCGTATCTGTTCAAACTCGGTGTTGTGCCCCACCCTGCGTATTTTCTTCACCCCCATGTCGCTGAGGCGGTTGCTTATGGCAAGCAGCTCATAGCGGTGAAGCATGAGAAACGACGGATATACCTTGACATCCCCGGGTTTACCGCATGTAAACCTACGACAGACACAGCCGACGGGCGTGGACACGAAGACACGTATATGTCCGAAGCCGCAGACCCCGCGCCGCGTTGGGCGCAGCATATACGACACGGTCTTGCCTTCGCGTGCCCTAAGCGCAAGGCGGAAGTCTATGTCACGGCGCTGGAATACGAAAGGTATTTCATCTATGACACTAAGTTTTATATCAAAAGGATACGAGCTTTCCACACGCAGGCTCACCTCATTGTCATCGCCATTGGAAAACCTTGCGGCACAGCTGCGCCATGCCGTTATGCCCTTCCGGCTCCAGAGTATGACGGCTTCCGCAGCAACGGCGATGCAGAAAAGCGCAAGAAGCCACCTGCCGGCAGCATAGAGCGGCGGCAGGAAATATCCTCCGGCAATTATAAGTATTATGACTGTGGATATGAGATAGAACCTTCGTGTAAGATACATCTTTTGAAATAGTGTTATAAAGCCCTGTATATGTTATTTAGGAACCTCTACCTTGTCCATCAGCTTCTGAACAACCTTCACAGGAGAGTATCCTTCCATCTCCGCCTCAGCCGTAAGTATAAGGCGGTGGCTTAATATCGGAGGTGCAACAGTCTTGATGTCTTCAGGCGTAACAAAGTCGCGTCCGCAGAGCATGGCGTAAGCCTTCGAGGCACGGAGCATTGAGACGGAAGCGCGCGGCGATGCTCCGAGGAACACGGCACGCGATGTACGCGTCTGCCTTACTATCTGTACAATATACTGCAACAGCGAACTGTCCACGACCACGCTGCCAACCATATCGCGAAGCTGCAACAGTTCGCTGCGCGAGATGACCGGTGCGACATCGTCAAGACGCACAAATGCGGCATTGGCGTGATGCCGTTCAAGAATTGCCGTCTCATCGTCTGCCGACGGATATACCATGTCTATCTTCATGAGAAAGCGGTCGAGCTGTGCCTCGGGAAGCTTGTATGTGCCCTCTTGCTCTACGGGATTTTGCGTGGCAATTATGGTATAGATATCATCCATGCGGCGGGTTACGCCGTCTATTGTCACCTGGCGCTCTTCCATAACCTCGAACAATGCTGCCTGTGTCTTTGCCGGAGCACGGTTTATCTCGTCCACAAGGACCATGTCTGCAAAGACCGGACCTTTATGAAAGTCAAACTCCGAGGTCTTCACATTGAACACCGTTGTGCCGAGGACATCACTCGGCATGAGGTCTGGAGTGAACTGGACGCGCGAAAAGTGCAGGTCTGTCAGCCGGGACACAAGGCGTGCAAGGAGTGTCTTTGCCACACCGGGCACGCCTTCTATAAGCACATGACCGTCGGCAAGTATACATGTAAGCACCAAATCCACGGCAGCGTCCTGTCCTATGACAATCTGCGATATGCGGTCTCTCAGCAGCTGCATCTTCTCACTGAAAGCTGTAAGGTCTGTTCTCTGTTCCATATCTTTATATTATTTTGTTTATTATCATGTTCATATTGTCTATATAGAGCCTGACACCATACTCGGTGACGTTGCTCTCACGGTCTGCGACCTTGCGTATGTCGGATATAATGTTTTCCACTTCCTCAAGCCTAAGCCCGGTACGCGAAGATATCACGGAGAACGAGTGGCGGTCTGCATCCCTATCTGTAATGTCTACCATAAGCAGGCGGCGAAGTTCCTCGGCAAAGAAAGCAAACTTCTTGCGCACGATATCAGAATGGTCCTTATTGTGATAATAAAGTGTTCCTATGAGCTTTACAAACTCGAGCGAACGGTTTTGCGGCTGTTCTACAACGGGAATCACACGCTGGCGGCGGCGTGCGTTGAATATAAGAAACAATGTTATTACAAGCAGGGCAAGGTACAGTGCCGTACGCAAAGGCGGCTGTCCGAGAAAAAAGCGCAAAGGCGACGCTTCAGCGTCTGCCATGTCCTGCGTCTTCATATAGGAGGTGGTACGCACCACGTGATTATTGCTGATATGAGACATAAGACGGAAGATGTATTCTGACGTACTGCCGTCGAGTATGCCGTAGTTTGTAAACAGCAACGGCGTTGAAACGAGTATCACGCTGCCCTTACCGACCTTCTTCCTTATGGCAACGGGCAACCTACAGATAGGTTTTGTTGCGGGTTTTTCATCGGACAATGTGTCTGCCACGACATGTTCCACTACAACACCGTCTTCTCCGACTGTAGTTTCCGTAACATACTCCATGTCGTAGGATTCAAGAAATGCAAGAACTTCCGTATTATCAGCGCTGTCTGCCGTCATCAGGTCTTCTACCATCATTGAATATACAGGATATATGTTGTCTTTATAGACATCGTTATCCATGCTCCAATGTATCGTGTCACGGCTGCCGGAGGCATCGTTCTTTATCTTCCTCTTCAACGACGCTATGCTGAAATAGCCATATTTGAAGCATGCGCCGAAGTTCTTAATCATCAGACTGTCTGACGTTGTACTGTAAGTTTTGCTGTTTCCCGCTATCAGGACATTGCCGCCACGCCCCGCTATATCCTTTATTGCATCAACATCGGTCTTTGACAGGTTGACATCATCGGATATGATAAGGACGTTAACCTTGTTGCCGTCATGGCATATCCTGTAGAGCGTCTTGTCCGTAACGCTGTATCCAGACGGAACAGACTGCGACATAATGCTGTCGAAGACGTAGCACCCGAAAGGGTTCTTGTCTTTATGCGAGAACGTGGGAATCCATGAATAACGTTGCGGCAGGTTGAGCTGCAACGCAAACATCAGTATAAGGAGTACTGAAATGGCGATGATAAAGCTGCGGTTTATCTTCATTGTCCACCTCCTTCCGGTGTATTGCCGCCCGCATTCATTATGGCAATACGCAGCCGTTGCATCTCGTATGCAAGCTCTTCCGTTGCGGAAAAGTTGCCGTAACGCACGCGAAGGAAGTGATTGGAGAACGTACGGAACTCGGAAATCCTGACTTCGGCAGTATATTGCGACGGTGTTTTATACGGCTGCCAGTCGATGCGTCCGGCATCCGAAAGCTCTTTAAGGGCATAAAGATATGTCAGGCGTACCGCCTCACGATAGTCATGCCGCTCCATGGCAAGGGCTATCTTTTCGGGGAAGTCTATTCCGTATATCGTGTCTTCCGTGACTTCATACTCCTGCACCGTCTTTCCGCCACGTCCGAACAGTGCCGGCTTCTTATAATAAATAAAGGCTGCCATGGCTGCAATAAGCACAATGCCGACAGAACACCAGATGAATGTGACGTTGTCCGAATAGAACCGGCTGCCGAATATGCGTGAAAACAAGTAGTCTATATGCATGTATATCCATTCGCGCAGGCTGAAATCCGACTGCACCATTTCGCGCGCATAGTCGTAATTATCATCGGCACGCCATGTATTGAGCACCGCCGTGTCTATCCTTAACGTATCGGATACATTGTTCAGCATATATGTATTCTGTACGGGTTAATAATCTTCAGTCTGCAAAAAGCCCGCTGTCGTCAGTGTTATTGTCCGAGAAGCGTTCAAAATTGTCCACATCACGCTCAACAGACATGCCGTCAATCTTATCTGCAGCGTGACCATACTGTATGCCTATTCCAGTATACATGAGTATGTATCCGACATACATGCCGAACGCCTGAACCACTGCCAGCAGGTACATTATAATGACGTATACGGACGAAGTCACAATGCCTGCTCCCTCAGCTGTATCGGATACAATGAAGATACTGCGGGCTATCATCATGATATACCAAGGCATGGCAGACATGCCCGAGATTACCGATACGACTATATAAAGAACAAACACTACGGCAAAGATGCCTCCCCACGTCTTGAAACCGAGCCTGAGGGATTTTGACAGAGCCTGCATGACGGTTATGTCTTCTACAATATATGCGGGTAATGAAAGGCTGAGGGGTATAAAACAAACGACCAATGCAATAAAACACAGGACGAGAAAAACGGCAATGCCGCTATCGGAACCTGCCGCAACGGACAACAGGATGAAGACGGCGATAAACAGAGATACAAAGACCGTTACGATAAGTCCGAGGATAAACGAGCGTTTAATGCCTCTCAAAAGATAAGGGCGGAAGCTGCCCAGTGTAATTCCTTCCAGCCGTTCGTCACGTTCGTTATAAAGCCTCATCAGTCCGTAGGACAGCGACGAGCATAGAAGAGAACCGATACATGTCATCAGCATAAACACCGAATAGCCCGCTATAAGGGAAAAGAGTTCTCCCGAACCGGCATATACATCCTCACCTACCGCTCCCTTCAGGGTATATTCCATGAACGTGTTCATTCCCAATGCCTGCACCATACATACAGGCAGGATAAGGTAAAGAAGGAATTTTAACAACAGTCTGCCATTCTCCGACAGATAGTCGAATGTCGCGGAAAGTTTCTCACTGAATGAGCGCGTACGGTACAGTTCAATCTTTGCTTTTTGCATGACTTTCAATTTTATTTAGTTTACTGTTTATATGACGGGGCAATATGATAAAATAGAATATGACAAATGCCAAAGACAGCAATATGAAACCAAACCTTATAAAGTATGGAAGCTCGGTATGCCGGGTGACAAATCCTTCGATAAATCCTGCCACAATGAATATGGGGACAGTGCCGACAACAATCTTAAGTCCGCGACGGGCACCACGGCGAAAGGACACAATGCGTGAATATGTTCCGGGAAAAAGCCAGCCGTTACCTAATGCAAGTCCTGCCGCACCGGCAACAACAATGGCGGATATTTCAAGCGTTCCGTGCAGAAACACTGCGAGAAAAGACTCACCGAGAAGTCCGTGCTGGCAGAAAAAGGTCTCGAAACAACCTATCATTATACCGTTATAGAAAAGGCTCCAGCCCGTTCCGATACTCGTAAACAGCCCTAAAACAAAAGTGCGGAACGCCACTCCTATATTATTAAAGGTTATAGTCAGGAACATGCCGGTCTCATCTCCTCCCGAATATACGTCCATTGGCTTGCCTTTGGCAATGTTCTCAAGGGTCATATCGACATAGCCGTCACCCAATATCACACGGACAAATTCCGGATCGGCAGCCTGTGATATTATTCCGATTACGGTGCTGACAAACATTATGAGGAAAGAAACAAGGAGCAAGCGCCGCTCATGATACATGACAAGGGGCACCTCATGCGTCCAAAACGTCAATATACGCGACCATTTCTCGCGCTTGTTTTTATAAATTTCGTTATGAATGGCAGACGCAAGGTTATTAAGATAGACTGTTATACGCGACTCCGGATAATGTGTCATGGCAAAGGCGAGGTCTGCCGTTATGCCAATATACACCTCTGCAAGCTCGTCGGGTGTATACCAGAAAGTGTCGTCCATGACATGTTCAGCTTTCTGCCACTTGTCTATATTGTTGCGTATGAAAACTATTTCTTTCATTATCAGTGACAAAAATATAAATTAATCGCTATATTTGCAACATATTTCAATAATAAATGGCTGCATCGGATATAATTACAGGTCAGTTTGTCCGCATATCACAGACACCTGCGAGCATAGGAGACCGTATAATGGCAAGGATTATCGACATGATTGTCATTGTGCTGTATGTGCTTTCTGCTTCTTTTATGATATTCAACATGCCTTCGTCCTTATCGGGTTTTGGCGATAAGATAGCCATTGTCATCACGTTTGCAGCATACCTGCCTGCTATTTTCTATTCTTTTCTATGCGAGACATTCAACAACGGACAGACTCTCGGAAAGAGAATAATGAAAACACGTGTAGTAAAAGCCGACGGCTCGACACCGGGTATCGGAGACTTTCTGATGAGATGGATGTTACTGCTTATAGACCTTCATATAAGTTGTATAGGACTTATTGCAATTATATGTACAAAGAAGAACCAGCGTTTTGGTGACCTTGCCGCAGGTACATTGGTCATAAAGCAGAAAGAATACAAGAAAATGCACATATCTCTCGATGAGTTCAGCTATGCAAGGAAAGACTACAGCCCCGTATATCCCGAAGCGGCGAAGCTGTCTTCCGGACAGATAGAAATAATAAGGAAAGCCCTCCAAGGTTCCGACCCTCGCAACGCACAACAGGCAGCACGTCTTTCCAAAAAGATACAGGACATGCTGGGAATAAAACCGGACGACAACGATGACAGAAAGTTCCTCACCACGTTGATGTACGACTATCAATATTATGTTCTTGAGCTCATATAAGGGAAGCAGCCTGCAATGTCCATTATAAAAAAGGCATGTGACCCGTAGGACATATATGTGAAAAACAAGAACATATATGTAACATGACAATGCACACATATATATAATAAGGTGAGACATCATGATGTCTCACCTTATTATATATCTATACAGAAGTGTTTAATCTGTATTATTTCGTTTCTTTCTTTGCCGGAGCCGGCTTGTAAGCCTTGTTCAGACCGGCAATAACCTCATTGGTAATGTCGTATGCCTTGTCTGCATAAAGGATATTGTCACCTGCCTTGCTAAGTATAAGTGCATACTTTTTGTCTTTGTTGTAAGCTGCAAGATAGTGCTGTATACTGTCTCTCAATGCTGTATTGAACTTTTCCGTTTCTGCCTGGAACTCGTTTCCAAGACGCTGCTGCAAAGCACGGAGGTCAGCATCCTGCTTCTGAAGACCCGCCTGCACAGCCTCTGCCTGCTGCTGAGTATACTTATTGCTTTGTATATCCTGCTGGAACTTTGCCGCAGCAGCCTGCAACGACTGTCCTTTTGCATTAATGGTATTCTGTATATTCTGGCTCTTCTTCTGAAGTATTAGCGAATATTCTTTACAAAACTTATACTGTGACATTATGGAATCAACTTCCACATAAGCAATCTTTGTGCCCACGGCATCAGCCGAGGCATGTGTTTTCTCTTCCACTTTCGGAGCCTGATTGTTACAAGCTGTCATGGCAACAGCTGCAAATGCAACCGACATGGTACGGATAATCGTTTTTTTCATTTTTGGATATTGTCTGTTTTTAATTATAAAGCTTTTTCTTCCGGCGTTCGTCCTTGTCTTGTTTCAGCACACAACCTATTTTCCGCTTACGCATATCGGGACTGTCACCAACATGATATGACGAGAAGCGCCCACCCTTACGCAGAACTATCTTTATGCACAATAACAGCATGGATATAGCAATTATTAACACGCTAAAGAGCAGAGTTTCTGTCATTTTTCTTATTTTTGCATGCAAAGATAATGATTTCTTTATGAATAAACTATAAAAAATAGATTAATAATGAATAAAAGTGACTTAAAACCCGCTTGTGTCTTTGAACATTTTGCAAAGATAAATGAAATACCTCGTCCTTCAAAACACGAAGAGAAAATGATTGAATATCTGAAGGAGTTTGGTGAAAGCAGAAACCTTGAGACAGTTGTAGACGAAACCGGCAACGTGATAATAAGGAAACCGGCGACAAAAGGACATGAGGACAGACAGACGATAATACTGCAAAGCCACATGGACATGGTATGCGAAAAGCTGGTTGAAGTGGACATTGACTTTACAAAAGACCCTATTCAGACATATATTGACGGTGAATGGATGAAGGCAAAAGGCACTACATTGGGAGCCGATGACGGCATAGGATGTGCCATGGAACTTGCACTGCTTGACAGCAACGACATCGAACACGGTCCGATAGAGTGTGTCTTTACAAGGGATGAGGAAACAGGACTTACAGGTGCCATGGGCATGAAAGCAGGATTTATGACAGGAGACATGCTTATAAACCTTGACAGTGAAGACGAGGGACAGTTCTTCATCAGCTGTGCAGGAGGCATGACGACAAACGCAGTGTTCAGCTTCAAACGCGAAAATGCCCCTGAAGGATATTTCTTCATGAAGGCTTCGCTTAAAGGACTGAACGGAGGACACAGCGGAGACGACATAAACAAGAAACTGGCAAACGGCATTAAAATATTGTCACGCTTCCTTTATACGGAACAGGAGAAGCATGACCTTCGCCTTGTATCGTTCAATTCAGGACGCATGCACAACGCTATTCCACGCGACGGTGTCATCGTTTTTGCCGTACCTGCAGATGTAAAGGAAGATGTACGCATAGACTGGAACGTGCTTGTAAGCGACGTTGAGGAGGAATTTCATGTCACCGAGAAGAACATGGAGTTCCATTTGGAAAGCACGGACGAAGCACAGGTTCTGCCGAAAGAAACAAGCCGCAAGTTTATCATGGCTATGCAGGCTGTGGACAACGGTGTCTTCTCTATGTGTCAGGATGAGGCACTGTCGTGGATGGTTGAGACATCAAGCAACGTGGCAAGCGTGTCTACTGCCGACAACAGCATAACGGTTGTGGCTTCGCAGCGCTCAAACGTGATGAGTAACCTGCGCAATATGGGCAACACGGTTAAAGCTGTATTCCAGCTTGGCGGTGCAGAAGTGACACAGGGAGACGGCTATCCTGCATGGAAAATGAATCCCGACAGCAAACTTACAGCCATTGTTACAGAGACATACAGAAAGCTGTTCAACAAAGAACCCAAAGTTTTGGGCATACATGCAGGACTTGAATGCGGTCTGTTTGCAGAAAGATATCCCAATCTGGACATGGTATCATTCGGTCCTACACTGCGCGGTGTCCATTCTCCTGACGAACGTCTGCTGATACCGACCGTACAGACAGTATGGGATCATCTTCTTGAAATCTTAAAGAATATTCCTGCTAAATAATGGCGGAATATATGTCATATAAGTAAAAATAAAGGTGTGTCAAAACAATATACTGTCTTGACACACCTTATTTTATTTGTTCAACCGGCCGATTACAGCATGTCCTGAAGTTCCTGATATATCCTCTGGACCGGCAATCCCATTACATTGAAATAGCTTCCACAAAGCCCGGTAACCCCTATATATCCTATCCACTCCTGAATACCATAGGCACCTGCCTTGTCAAAAGGCTTGTAATTGTCGATGTAATAATCTATCTCCACATCTGTAAGTTCTTTAAACGTAACGTCTGTCGTCACGGAAAAGACACGGCGCGATGATGATGTCAGCAGGCAGACTCCTGTTATAACCTGATGCGTCCTGCCACTGAGCATCCTCAACATTCTCCGTGCATCTTCACGGTCCGCCGGTTTTCCCAATATCTCGTCACCGGCAATGACAACTGTATCTGCCGTTATAACAAGTGTATTTTCCTCCAGAGTATCAGTATAGGCATCTGCTTTCCTGCCGGCAATGTATGCCGCAACATCACACGACGGCGTATCCTCGGGGTATGTTTCAGATATACCGTCAATAACCTTTACTTCAAAATCAAGTCCCAGTCCGGCAAGCAATTCCTTACGCCGCGGACTGTTACTGCCCAATATTATCATATAGTTTCTGTCCATATCAATAAAAGCACCTCATTCTTGGCATTTCAACATATTCTTTATTTCTCCCTATTATCTGGAAAGCATCACCAGCCAAACGCCCGGGCATCACTCATCCACTTTCCATGTACACGCAACACCTGCTCTATTATGTCACGTCCACATCCCATACCACCGTTACGGCTGCTTATATATATGCTTATGTCCTTTATGTCTGGACAAGCATCGGCAGGACAGCACGGACATCCGCAACGTTTCATTATCTCATAGTCGGGTATATCGTCGCCAACATACAAGACTTCATCATCGGTTAATGAATATTTGGCAAGAAACTCTTCGTATGTCTTTATCTTAACCGCACACTTCATATACACATCGGCAACGCCAAGACCTGTATAGCGGCGGTAAACACTCTCCGTGCTGCCACCTGTCATTATGGCAATATGCAGTCCCTGCTTGCAGGCAAGCTGTATGGCATATCCGTCTTTTATATTCACCGTACGCATCGGTTCGCCATCCGGGTGCATCGGTATTACTTCCGAACTAAGCACGCCGTCGACATCAAAGATGATTGCCTTTATCTTTTTCAAGTCATAATTTATCATTCTACTGTCCTTTCTGTCTTTCCGACATTTCATGTATACTACGGCTCATATTCTCGTATATATTCCTCAACAACGGCTCGGAAGCCAACATCTCAGCCTGGCGGTTTATCACATTGACATCGTAACGCACAGCCGGCCCGGTCTGCGCATCGGCCGGAGCCATTATACGCGACTTCTTAACTACCTCGTCTATAAGCGGATACATCACACTGAAAGGTATTCCGCATCCCGATAAAAGCTCCGAAGAGACAGAGAAGCAATGGTTCACAAAGTTAGAGGCAAACACAGCAGCAAGATGCAGCACACGCCTTCCTTCGGAAGAAAGCCCGTAAACATGGTCTGAAACAGTATGCGCCAAATCCATTGCAACCGACAACACAGCGTCATTATTGCCTTCGATGAAACAAGGAATAACGCGGAAATCAACCTCACGCTCCTTTGAGAATGTCTGCATGGGATAGAACACGCCATAATTCTGTGCCATGCCGTCAAATATATTAATGTCCATGCTGCCCGCCGTATGCAGGAATATCTTGTCTTTCATATTCATGCACAGAGAAGGAAGAAGCGATGCAAGCGCACTGTCTTTTACTGCAATAATATATATTGACGCCACATCACCAACATCCGGAATGCTGGTGACAGGCTCCGCACCAAGTATGCGGGCGAGAGTTACGGCAGACTTTTCCGTCCGGCTATACACCTGTACGATGTTATGCCCTGCCTTCAAAAGAGCCTTACCGAGATTTGTTGCCATATTTCCGGCACCGATGAGGGTTATATCCATGAGAAACGTCTAATATTTATCAACATGTACATTCTCCCACTTCAGCTTATCCTCACTTTGTGGCTTACGTTCATCCGCCTTATGACCGATACCTATCACACAAAGCGGCTCAAGATTTTCAGGTATGTCCAATATACCGCGTATCACGGTGGCAGCATCCGTACCGTCGGACAATCCGCGTCCGCGCATCTGTGCCCAGCACGAGCCAAGTCCGAGGTCCTCCGCCTGATATTGAATTGCGGCAGACGCAATGGAACAGTCTTCTATCCAGCAGTCGTTCAACACGGGATTGCCGAGAACGACGATTGCCAATGATGCTTCTTTCAAGAACTGCGAACCAAAATCCTTGGCGTCTGCAATCTTCTCCATGTCGGTTTTATCATCTACAACGACAAACTCCCAAGAGCGTTGCCCTTTTGATGTCGGCGACATAAGCGCCGCCCTGAGTATCATCTTCACGTCATCCGCCGATACCTCGTCACCGGTAAACTTACGGTGACTGCGGCGCAACTGCACCAACTCACTAAAATCTTTCATCTTGATAAATGGCTTTTGTTAAACACGTGCAAAGATAGCCAATTATATGCTAAAACACAAATGCGGCACAAACTCTATTTCCGATAAACAACCAGTGAGAGTCCGTGCCGCATCTGTCAATTATAAAATCCGTATTACTTGTTCTCCGGACGCGCAATGCCGTCTGCCTTGGCACGTTCCGACATCTTCTTTATGCGCTTTGCCGTATCGGGATGAGTGGAGAACATCTTCTGCATCTTACTGCTCTTGTCTGAGCCAGCCTGCTCTTCAAGAGACTTGAGTTTCTCGAATGACAATGCTATTGACCATGGATTCTTGCCGTTCTTCTTAAGGAAATCATATCCATAGTCATCGGCGTCGCTCTCCTGCTTCTGTGAGAACGAAGAGTTGAGCAAAGCCTCACCAAGTCCGCCAAGCTGAGATTCGGTAAGAGCGGCAGCCTTTGAGCCTGACGCTGCAAGCCCGTCTTTGAGTGCAGATGTAAGCAATGCCGTACGGAAAGCCTTCTTCGAGTGCTTCAGGGCAACATGTCCCAGCTCATGGCCGATAACACCCAGCAGTTCGTCATCGGTCATTATATCCATTAACGAAGAGAACACGCGTACGCTTCCGTCAGGGCATGCAAAGGCATTTACGTCAATTACGTCATATACCTTGAAGTTAAGAGGAATACCCTCCACTTCTTTCAGCCCCTGAGTAAGCTTGTTCAGACGCACGGTATAAGGGTCGTTTGCAGCACAGACCTTGTTATTTTTGTCCATCCAGTCGATAGACTCCTTAACATACTGCGCCATTTGGGCATCGGTAAGCGTAGCTGCCTTGCCTGCCTTAAGAGCACCGCTTGCAGCCTTGCCTATATTAAACTGTGCCGCTGCCGGCATTTCACACAACGTCATTAGCAGTAATACTGCTACTTTCATAAAAGTTCTTTTCATAAAACTGTATTTTATTTTAGATCGATTATAAAACATCCTATCTTTTCTTAAACCCTTTTTCCTTGACTTTATTATAACTGGGCGACACTAATTTCTACATTTTCCGCGCCCAACAGGCTGTTTTTGATGACAAGAACAGGGTGGCTGCACATTTAAACATATCCCGTATCGGCTGTTTCTCAATTATTTATACTAACTTTGCAACCCGTTTTGACATCCGGTGCCACCATCGGACGGAACGTAACAGGAGTTTCTGACAACTGCATACACAAAACTTACATATATATATGCAACAGATTATATATTTTTTCGCACGATATAAAAAACAATACAGGCAAAACCTCATGCTGGCACTGCCCGTTGTGCTCACACAACTGGGACAGATATTCACGCAGGTGGTAGACAACCTCATGGTAGGACATTATGGCGGCAGTGCCCCTGAGCCTCTTGCCGCCGTATCTTTCGGCGGTTCGGTATTCATGATATTATATCTTGCCTCCATAGGTGTGGCATTGGGATTGACACCCCTTATCGGAGAGCTTTATGTACAGGGCAGCCGGCAACGCTCATCAACACTGCTGCAAAACGGCATGGCGTTCTATGTGCTGCTCGGCGCAGCTGTTTCGCTGGTACAGTATGCCTTTGTACCTTTGATGTACCGGCTCGGACAACCCGCTGATGTTGTCGACATGGCAATACCATATTACAAGATGCTTGTCATGAGCATGCCCTTTGTCATGTTTTTCTTCGCCTTCAAGCAGTTTCTCGAGGGTGTCGGCAATACAAAGGCAGAGCTTGCGGTGACAATTGTGGCAAATATCATCAACTGCGTGCTCAACTACATATTCATCTTCGGCAACTTTGGCTTCAGCGAAATGGGTGTAGAGGGTGCAGGACTGGGCACGCTGTTATCGCGCATCACGGCGGCAATACTCATAGCCGGATACTTCGTTGGGCGTAAAGACTACCGCGCCTATCTCAACAACTTTGCCATGAACCGCTTCTCCCTGCGCCATGTGCGCCGTCTGCTGTATATGGGACTGCCTATATCGGCACAAATGTTTCTCGAATCGTCGGCATTTATAGGCACCGGAATTATGATGGGCTGGCTGGGAAAGGAGGCTATCAGTGCCAATCAGATTGCCAACACCATGAGCACAAGCGCATTTATGATAGTGCTGTCAATAGGTGCTGCCACAACAATACGTACGTCTCACTGCTACGGACGCCGTGACATCGGTGAGCTGACAATGGCGGTCAAGGCTTCATATCATCTGGTTTTGGCATGGAACACGCTGGCTGCCATTGTCTTCATTTCCCTTTGCAATTTCCTCCCGGCACTATTCACCGAAAACACAGAGGTCATCAACATCGCCTCGTCGCTGTTTGTCTTCATGGCTTTCTTCCAGTTGTCCGACGGTGTGCAGAATGTGTCAGTGGGTGTGTTGCGCGGTATACAGGATGTAAAGATAATCATGCCGATTGCCTTCACTGCCTACTGGCTGCTCAACCTGCCCGTGGGTTATCTTCTGGCATTCACTCTCGGCATGGGTCCTACGGGCATGTACGTAGGATATATCATAGGACTTTCCGTTGCCGCCATACTCATGATCAGGCGGATACGCCGCAGGATAAGGACGATGAGGACGCAGGTGGATACACAAATGGCATAAGATGATTTTAATGAAATACGGGAGTCACATGTCAGGCATCAGCCATAAATCCTCTTGGGGCATACATTTTGTCATCATTTTTCAAGCCATTATCCTGTTATTTATATTAACTTTGCACGATTTTCCATGACACGGCGCATCGGCCATCTTCATAAACAGGACACAATGACTGTCCTCATGGAATAAACGGGACATATTTTTTGAAACAGCATAAAACCTGATTATCGATGGACATCATACGATTTATAAAAAACTGGACACTGCCTCTGGCGATGATTACAGGAGCCGTCAGCTATTTTGCCTATGTAAACATTCCCTTTCTTGCACCGACAAGACCATACGCCAACGCTGTTGTCGGTGTGGTACAGCCCCTGCTGATATTCGCTATGCTCTTTCTTACATTCTGCAAGATTTCGTTCGACGAGCTGCACCTGCGGCGCTGGCATCTGTGGCACGTACTTATACAGACGGGACTATTTGCCCTGCTTTCGTGCGTACTCATGATTTGCCCGCAACTAAACAGCCGTGTACTTATTGAAAGTGCCATGCTCTGCCTGATATGTCCCACGGCAACAGCGGCGGCAGTGGTTACGGCAAAGCTTGATGGCAGTGCGGCAAGCATCACGGCATACACAATCATCATCAACCTTGCCGCGGCTGTCATTGCCCCTCTGCTGCTGCCTTTGGCTCATCCTCATGACGGATTGACATTCTTGCCGACGTTCATCATGATACTTCATAAGGTGTTTCCCATGCTCATTTGTCCGCTCATTGCTGCATGGGCTGTGCGACGGTGGTGTCCCAAGATGCTGCACATTATTCTACGGGTGAAAGACTTGTCGTTTTACCTTTGGGCGGTGTCACTTGCCATAGCAATAGCAGTGACCGTAAAGGCGATTGTACACAGCACCGTACCGGTGGAATATGAGATTGGTATAGCTGTGATATCTTTAGTCTGCTGCCTTTTTCAGTTTGCAGCAGGCAAACATATTGGTGGTGCCTATGGAGAAAGAACGGAGGGCGGACAGGCTCTCGGGCAAAAGAATACTGTATTTATAATTTGGATGGGATACACGTTTCTGTCTCCTGTCACGGCTGTTGCCGGAGGCTTTTACAGCGTATGGCACAACATCATAAACTCCTGGCAGCTGTACAGGAAAAGAATGGCGGACAATGCCGGTGCCGATACAGACCGCATATCATAGTCCGGTTATATCCCCACTAAAAAATATTAAGGCTCTTAGATTGATACACATTTATGTGCAGGCGCGGCACGAGGGATTTCCAATGACTACATATTGCATCCCCAAAGACGGCATCTGACTTCCTGAAAGACGGCATTTCATCCCCTGATATGCCGCCTTTTAGAGTCTAAAATGTATCATGCTGAAAATAGGTCATTTATATCCATTATTTAATTAGCCATCTGTCCTCGATATCGAGGAAATCACATGCATAGTACATACTCGTCCCTCAACTCGTCAATAGTCTCTTTAAAATATAATTCTATTCATATCTTTATTTATTGGGAAGAATTATACTTTAAATAGAATGTTTTAATTGTGTCATATTACGGCTCTGCTACCATTGATGAATAAGAATCATTATCAATAATATATGGGCGAGGTCGGCTGTGCCGTTTGAAACTTTCTGCCTGTTCCAAAATTTCCTTGAACACTTCATCATGGATTTTAGGAGGGTAGCCTGCATGAGCCAATAGGACAACCACGTTCATCTTGAGCGTTGCACGGAGGTCGGGACGATTCATCCAGTCCTCTACATCCGCTTGCTCCTCCACCATTTCCTTTACATGTTTGGCAAGGTCGGTCAGCTTCTCATCCGGAAAGTTTTCGATAAAACCATATTTGGCCGCTACGGACTTCAGAATATCAAAGAAAGCCTTTTCCTCAAATGACAGCCCCATAGTATCCCCTGCTGTACGCTCGTTTGCCACATCTGCCATAAGCCTTACCATCTCACCTACAACATCGTCTATCACATCATTGGCAAAGGCGGCATCGTCCGAACGGTCATTATACCTCTTTACAATATCCTCCAGGCGTTTGGTGAAGTCTATACCTTTTTGTCTATTGACTTTTCTAAATGATTCTATCACCTGCTTCAACAGTTGCTCCATGAGCTTTACTTTTGTGTTCTTATACGGAATCTGCTCCAATCGTTTCATGTATTCCGCAGAGAGAAGATCTATTTCCTCATCTGCCGCCACGCCGATTTTAGCAACTTCTTCCACTGCATCGGACATTAGCGCATCTTTCAGCATTCCGGCAACACGCTTGTTCATCTTGACTGCATCGGGCGCACCTCCCCGTGTCAATTTCAAGATAACAGAACGGATAGCAAGCATAAAATGAATGTCATCGTCTTCCGTAGATGTCAGTTGTTCGGAATTACAGCATATATCATACGCGCTTTTCATCTTTTTGCAATGCCGCATAAAGCGCGTTTCCAATTCTTTGGTACGCTGGATGTATTCTGCTCCCTTTTGAAGAAGGTCAAGCTGCTCAAGAGGTGTCCCAATGAAATAGCCAGACCAATCAAACGTATGGAACATACGGCGGATAATATCCAGTTCATTCTTAACTACCTTCACCGCCTCCTCAATGGTTTCAAGGTCAGGTCCATCTACATTCCCATTTCCTCCATACTGATGCAACGCCTCGTTCATTTGGCGTTTGATACCGAGATAATCTACCACCAATCCTTTCTCCTTACCGGGATATACACGGTTGACACGTGAAATGGTTTGGATGAGCGTGTGCATCTGCAATGGTTTGAAGCAATACATGGTGTCAAGGCTCGGCACATCAAAGCCTGTTATCCACATATCTACCACAATGGCAATCTTGAAATTACTCTTATCTTCTTTGAACTGTTTGTCCAAACTCTTGCGATATTCGTCATTGCCTAACAGATTGTAAAGAGCATCTGGGTCTTCATCCCTATCACGTGTAATAACCATGGCTATGCGTGGCATCGGCTTGATTTCCTTGCGTTCTTTTTCCGTAAGCGTTTCCCCTTCTATGCATTCCTTGACTTCCTGCCATTCGGGACGAAGTTTTACTATGGCCTGATACAGATTCCATGCCACGGAACGGCTACTGCAAACAATCATGGCTTTACCCAGTACAGTAGCACCTTCCTCCATCCGTTTTTCGTAGTGGTTCACCATGTCCTGCGCTATCTTAGCCAACAAATCCGGGTCGTTGAGAATATTGTCAAATCGCGTCATCTGTTTCTTACTTTCCTCCACAGCATACTCGCTTGCCCCTTTTTCACGGCATTCGTTGTAATACTTCTCAATCTCTTTTACCTTGTCGGAATTAAGAAGAACTTTTGCCGCACGTCCTTCATAGACGATTTTACGCGTTATTTCATCGGCAACAGCCTCTGTCATGGTGTAACGGTCAACAATCGGGCCGAACACATCCAGTGTATTGTCAATAGGCGTACCTGTAAATCCTACGTATGTGGCATTAGGCAGGGAATCCCGCAAATATTTGGCAAAACCATAATGATGCTTCACTCCCTTTACTGTTACAGTTGTTTTCTGTTCCAATCCGGTTTGGGAACGGTGAGCTTCATCTGAAATGCAGATGATGTTCGCACGTTTGCTCAGCAATCCCGTTCCTTCTTCAAACTTTTGGATAGTAGTCAGATAAACACCACCTGCAGAGCGGTTTTCAAGATGTTCTTTGAGTTTCTCCCGACTTTCTACTTGAACGATTGTCTTATCTCCAATGAATTTGGTAGCATTTAAGAATGACTTCGACAACTGGTCATCAAGGTCTGTTCTGTCTGTAATCAGTACAATGGTAGGACTGCTCAGTTGCTTGGAGCGCATCAGTTGTCGGGTAAGGAACAACATGGTGTATGACTTGCCGCAACCTGTAGCTCCGAAATAAGTACCACCTTTTCCATCGCCATCAGTATTCAGTCGTGAATGCTGCAAAATATTATTGAACAGTTGAGTGGTAGCAAAATACTGTGGATAACGACACACGATTTTATCCTCTCCTTTGGGAGTGTCAGGCAAGAAGATAAAGTTATGCAATACATCAAGCAAGCGTTCCCTCCTGAACAATCCGTGCATCATTGTGAACATGCTGTCAAAGGCACCGTCAAGCACGGAGTCTGTCGCCTCGGCTTTATGCCAACCGTAGAAAAACTCGTATGGAGCAAAAAGAGACCCCACCTTGTTGTTCACCCCATCGCTGATAACCACAAAAGCGTTATAGCGGAAAAGTTTCGGAATGTCACGGCGGTAACGGTTCGTCAACTGCTTGTAAGCATTCTCAATGGTGGTGTTTTGTTTGATGGCATTCTTAAATTCCAATACCACCAAGGGCAGACCATTGACAAACACAATGCCATCGGGAATCCTTGTATGCTCGCCGTCAATGGCAAGCTGATTGACGAACTTGAAAAGATTGTTCTTTCCCAACTCATTCTTTTCTACTTCTGTATAATCAATGGGATAGATATGAAGATTGGGCAACTTCGGATTGGTTCTTTTCAACGAAAAGCCCTCTTGTAGAAGTCGCAGTGCTTCTACGTTTTCCGCATATACGCCACCGCCGTCCGAAGTTTCCAATTTGGCGATTGCCCGATTGATTTCATCTTCGGTTATATGGTCAGCTTCATATTTTTTCTGCAAATAAAGGCGTAAGTCATCATAGAGAATAACGTCCCGTGTATCACGAGTAATGCTTTCTCCATGCACGTAGTCGTAATACTCTTTCTTAAAAAGCTCGACAAACACTTGTTCTAATTGTGCTTCGTTGAAGTATGCCATTATGCTATTTGTTTAGTGAATGATAATATGCGGCTCCTTTCTCGGTCAATACATAGCCCCCAGTCTTTTTGGAACCTTGATATTCGATCAAGTTCAGCGGGTCAGAAGATAAGGATTTCAATAGACGCTCTATTGTGGAGCGAGAAATAGCCAATGTACCCATCAGTTCTTTTCGCTTTATATTAGAAGATCGTGCAATTAGAATAAACAAGGATAGTTCCTTTTCATTTATATTCTCATTTATAGCCTCATTTATAGCCTCATTTATAGCCTCATTTTTATCATTTATCGTATCATCAATCCCTTCAAACCCTTCTCTGCAAGGTATGGTCATAAGGAAATAAGTCCTGTCATCATCAGTCTCAATGGCAGCAGAAGCAGAACCATTATCCCTAAGAGCTTTCTGTATGGTAGGAATACCCGTGGCTCTTCCCTCTGTCAAATCAAGTTCTTTCAGGAAGTCACCCAATCGTCGGTTGCGGTATCTTCGCGCCTTTAGCTTCCGAGCCGCTTTTATTGCCTCCGCACTTATGGAACGGTCCGGACCAGCATAGCTTAATATATCTATATGTGTCGGTTCCACCGTAATTTCTACAGGCTCACGTTCTTGATAATCACGATGATACAGAGCATTTACCACAGCTTCTTCAAACGCTTGATAAGGATAGTTGAATATTTTGTCCGACTTTTCTCTATCCGTGGGTTTCGTAATTTTCTGCTTGATAACGTTGGTACGAAGATACGATAATGTTTCCTTAATCATTTTAGGAACAGGCCCGGTTATCTTCGGCACTTCAATCATCACGTCAGGATCTTCTATACTGCCATTAGGAAACAGAACAATATCAACTTGAGTGACAGGGAAAAATTTTTCCGGATGTTCACAAAACATCATCGCGGCACAATTCTTTATCAAACGGTTTTCAGACGGGCCGGTCAATAAATCCATTTCGTCAAGTACATCCGTTAATGGCCTGGCAGTGAAATTCTCCGCCAATTTGCTCTTTACCGTTTTCAAATGTTCATAAACAAGCACACCGGAAATGTCATCAATCTTAATAGCCTCATTTCCCCGTTCATCAAATGGCACACGGTTTGCCAACTCCCTCACCTCATCCAATATCTCACCTTTGGCTTCAATGGTGGAAGATTTGCTTCGTACATAGAATTTAGGCACTGACTTTTTGGCAACTACACTTTCCGTCACAGAATAAGGCCTGTTTATTCCGGCAGGTGCCCATATTACGAGTATGGTCTTGCCATCCACCTCTTCCGGAGACACCTTTGTAAGGTACGATGGAGATATTTTCGCATCATAACCTACCATCTCTTTCATTATACGGTCTATTTCATTCTCGGGCAAGCCTTTCACGGGACGCTTGGCTATTCCGTTTTCCTCTTCCACTCCCACAAGAATATATCCTCCGCCGATATTCTCCAAATCAGTGGCAAAGGCGCAAATGGTATGGTAAATCTTATCCGGATTCCAACCTGCCTTAAATTCTATTCGATTGGACTCAACTTTTCGTTTGTTGAGCAAATCTTCTATATTGATTGGTAGTGCCATGTTTTTATATTTAACAATGTTCTGTATCGTGCGATATGTTTTCTTTATGCGCATAGTCGTAACCCTCTTCCTCGAAAAGCTCGATATACGCTTGTTCTAATTGTGCTTCGTTGAAAATCATATAAAATCGTCTAAACCGTCAAACAATGTAGGTTGGTTTTCTAATTCTCTCTGTTTGATACGTCTTTTTTCACCTTCTGTTGTTATTGAAGGTTGATTGTCTATTCCATAACTGTGTACGGAAATCACTTCATATCCGCTAATGTGAGTTTCTCCTTCTTTGTCAACGGAAGTATATATGTTTAAGTCACACACAATGTATGATCCTCCAGTAAATACGATAGACCCTCCAATAACCGATTTTTTAAAATCAACATCTTTCATTAGAAAAAGAATGGGGGCGCCATTAAACACTCCTCTCCATTTTGTTCTTCCTTTCTTTAGTACGGGAGCAATAATATCTATGCGTACATTTGTATGCAAATGTTCTTCTTCAAGATTATCTGATATAATATAAGTATCGAAATCATGTCTGTCAATCAGTAATTCAGCCTGTGACGCCTCTCCCACAGTTGAGTTAAAGCCAACGCTAACAACACGATTGTCCTTCTTAACTTCTGAATAAAAATTTGAAACTTTTCGTTTAATTTTATTCTCACTTTCTGTCGTTGCGTTATCTAAAGAATCTTGGCGAAGTTCACGTATATCCTTTTCAAGTTGTAATCGTTCTTTTTCAGACTTCAGAGAATGAATATATGCGCCATCCTTTAAGTACTCGAATCCCCAATCAATAGCATTTTCTAAAGTGTGCCCGACAGGGGTTATAATCATGCCAATGGCTGCTGCAATAATCCATTCAATCTTTATGTGATGTCCTTCTTTGGACGTTAATTTTAAGCGTTCCCAAATGCTACCCTCTTCCAGAGCCTCAACATTGATAGTAACATCATACGTTATGAGTTTAGCAGCCTCTCTTACTAATCCAAGAATTTGATATTCGCATTTATTAAAGGTGTATGCATCCATGAAATGCTCATTATCGGTAAACTGATAATGAATTCTTAACAAATTATTTATTTCAGAATAAGACATAAAATAGAGCTTTATATGTTAGGCATTCTTGAACGAAAAAGGAAAAGCATTTCATTAAGTATCTTGTTTTCGGCAGAGTATATAATCTTATTTTTTAGTATTATTGCAAATATCGAGAAATGAACATGTGAAGGAATTAAAATAGGTTGCGCACAGATTATTTCTTGACTCAAATTTTCTTGCGCTCCACCATTTGCAAGCCGTTTAATTCCTTCTTGCCTAAACAAACAATGGAAATACAGGTATGCTGCTTCCTCAAAAGTGTTTGTAAGCATATTACAACAAGCTTGATTGGTTGTTGTTGGGCATGCAAGATAGGCTACTTGTGAAGCAGTTACACCATACATCGCCATAGTAACAGTTCCACTTGGGATAATTTTAGCCGAACTTCCGTTTAAACCATCTTCGCTGATACATTCTTCCGTATCAAATATAATGTTGTTTGCTATTTCTCCTGATTTCAACCATCGGTACTTAGGTTTATCCCAAAAATTAGAGTTTGAGCGATTTGGTGTACCTCCCGATTTCGTTTCCTTACAAAATTCACCGATAGTCCCTATTTTCCATCCTTCCGGCAAATTCTCAAGGTTAATATCTTCCACAAACATCTTGCGATAGATGGTTTGGGCTGTTGCTTCAAGCGTAGCTATCAGACGGCGGTTGTTTTCAATTCGCTGCTCTATGGCTTGATATTCGGACACTATCTTGCGCTGCTCTTCTATAGGAGGAATGGGTAACATGACATCACACATCTCGTCCCATTCAAAGACTTCACGTGCTGAACCATGAGATTTGAATCGAGCATATCTATCAAACTCAGGGCGCCGAAACCACATCATCAAGTATTCAGGTAGCAGTTTCGTTTCGTCTATTACTTCAAAAACTGTGTACGCTTGGGAAATGATACAAGGCTCGATTTTATCATATAGCGCAATAGTGATTTTATTACCATTGCGTGAAGTCACAGGTACATAGCCGAACTGTCTTGACTCAACGACTTTGTAATTTCGCATATCAGTCCCTATGGTATTAGCGATGGACGGAATAAACTGTTTGGCAATACTTAGCCCCAACAGTTTCTCCACCGCCAAATCCTTATTGCGAACATCCACCTGTCGTATGTAGTCGCCTAACCGTTTATAATTTGATTTCATATCCCAACGATTTAAATACATTAAGAACAGCTTTTCTGCTTTCTTCCTCTTGCTTAAGGATGTCGGACAATTCTGATTGCAGTTCTTTCATACGGGTATCGTAATCCACCGCCTCATCACGATTAACGAACTCTATGTATTTGCTGGGAACGAGTGAGAAGCCCTTGTCCTTTATTTCATCGAACGAAGCCGAATGGCAGAATTCCGGCACATCGGTATAGGTGTCTGCATAACCTTCCCGTTGCCAATTGTGATAAGTGTCCGCCACCTTGCGGATATCCTCGTCTGTGAAATGCACATATTTCTTTTCAAAGGGTTCGCCCATATGACGCATATCTATAAAAAGTATTTCCTTTTCGCGGTCACGGTAATGTATCTCCTCACCGTTGCGATTTACCACACGGGCTTTTTTGTTGGCATTGAGAATCCAAAGCGTCACAGATATATCAGTAGAATAGAAAAGGTTTCGGGGCAAGATAACTATCGCCTCCACAAGTCCGCGCTCTATCATCTTTTGGCGAATAGCTCCCTCTGTACCATCAGCACTCAGTGCACCATTGGCAAGAATGAAGCCGGCCACACCGTTAACCGAGAGCTTGCTCACCATGTTCAGAATCCATCCATAGTTGGCATTGGAGGTAGGAGGAATGTCGTAGCCAACCCAGCGAGGGTCATCGGTAAGTTGGTTATCCGCACGCCAGTCTTTCTGATTGAAAGGAGGATTAGCCATGATAAAGTCAGCTTTCAAATCCTTATGACGGTCATCGGTAAAAGTATTGGCCGCATAATCGCCTAAGTCGGCAGCTATGCCACGGATGGCAAGGTTCATCTTTGCCAGTTTGAATGTGGTTTTTGTATATTCCTGTCCATACACCGACACCTTGCGGCGATTACCGTGATGGCTTTCCACGAATTTCATTGACTGCACAAACATACCGCCCGAACCACAACAGGGATCGTAAATCTTGCCCTCGTAAGGCTCTATCATCTCAGCTATCAGATTTACGATTGTCTTTGGTGTATAGAACTCACCCTTACCCTTGCCCTCTTTGATGGCGAACTTGGAAAGAAAGTATTCATACACACGGCCAATGATATCGTTGCCATCGGCAGACGCAAGTATCGAGTCAAAACCATCTATTTTATCAAGTAGAGAACCGAGCTTCTCTGCCTCTATGCCGAGTGAACTGTAATAGTTGTTGGGCAATGCTCCCCGTAAAGGCTTGTTTTCCTTCTCTATCTCCGAAAGAGCCTTATCCACGATGGAAGCGATATTCGGTTGCTTGGCGTTCTCTTTCAGATATGCCCAGCGAGCCGTTTCCGGCAGATAAAAAACGTTCTTGGCTGCATAAAACTCCACACTGTCCACAAAGTCTTCCAAACCATCATTGATTATCTCCTGTCGGCGTTTCTCAAAGTGGAAGCCGGCATATTTCAAGAATATCAATGACAGGACTACGTGCTTATATTCGCTCGGTTCAATAGAACCACGCAGTGCATCACACGCTTTCCAAAGCACTTCCTCCATCGGAAGATTATCTTTTTTCTTTGTTGCTTTCTTTGCCATAATCATTCATTATTACCGCCATTGATGAGTTGGCGAGGGTCAACATTAAGTAAACTTGCAATCTTTACAAGCATATCAAGAGACGGTTGCATTTTGTTAGAACACCATCGGGAAACGGTTGCTTCATTCTTTCCTACCTGCTCGGCTAACCATTTCCCGGTTTTGCCATTCTCAACTAACACAACTTTTAGCCTATTTATCTTTTGTGATTCCATACGTTTTAAATTGCTTGTTAATTACAATACCTTGATGTATTATGCAAAATTACAAATAAAACTCAATCCCCTATCATTTTTATTAAACTTTTGGTTTCATATTTTACAATTATGTTTTTAGAGCATAGATATAGAAAGAAAGGACGAACTATTTATTATGTCCACCATATAGAACTTTTCAATACAACACTTGGATATTTTACTCTAAGCGTTCCATATATACGCTTGAAATAAAATAAAACTATATGCGTTATTTTATATAAAAAAGACTGCCAGGCAATGCCTGACAGTCTCATATGCTTAAAATATCTGTATCCTCACCGCTGATTAGAAGAACAGATAGCGGTTGTCCTTTACATTTGCCTTTGCATATAGCTCTGACATGAAGTTGCCAGCATACTGCAACGCCCTCTGCTTCAGACGCTGCTCGTATTCTTTTGCATCAAACTTAACAGGACGCATCTTCTTGCTGTTTACTTGGAACAAGTATACACCGGCATTTCCCTTAACGGCATGTGAAGAGAACTTACCCTGTGCCGTTGCAGCAACAGCACCGCTAAGCGCGGGTTCGCTTGCTCCTGTTGCCTGTACAAACACAGGAGCTGCAAAGGTAACCTGCTCAACGGTGGCAATCTTTCCACCTTTAGCCTTAGCCTCTGCCATGTTCTTGACACCATTCAGCTTGCCTATGAGCACCTCTGCCTTCTTGTCGTTCATCACCTCCTGCTTGATATAGTCTTTCACATTCTTATCATCAAGCGGACGATAGCCTGCCTTGTGTACATTTGTCATGGCAAGAACAAGCAGATGGTCATTGTCACCGCACTCATACAGTGGAGAAATCTCGCCTTCTTCTGCCTCGAATATCCACTTCATCGCATCGCGTGTACCGTTTATACCTACAACATAGTGCTCTGAGTTACGTATGTCATTGCGCTCCTGAACTTTCAGACCGTATTTCGCAGCATTCTTCTCCATTGCCTCCAACGACTGGTTCTCGCTTACAAACTGGCTGAACTTATTGTATGCAGCAGAGTAAGTGTCTTTTGAAAACTCTATCGGCTTCTTGATAACGGCAACAGTGTACTTGTCTGTCATCGCCTTACGGTCAGTAACCTGAAGAATGAGGTTGAACTGTGCCAGCTGCAAGTTCTTTGTCTCATTGACAGCCGATGTATTCAATGCCGAGATATAAGTCTTGGTATCCTTGTCCATGGAAGGAGCATTCTGATACTGGGCAGATGTTATCCATGTCTTCTCTCCTGTCTGACCGTACTTCTTTGCAAGTGCCTCAAAGTCGGCACCGCCCTGAAGTGCAGTGTAAATGCTGTCTGCTGTCTTGCGAGCAGCCTCAGGTGTTGCACCTGCAACCTGTATTGCGCGGAACTGTACAGAGTCAGGCATCTGAGTCTTTGACAAGAGACGTATAATATTAAGCGTATTGTCAGACTTGTTCTCAAACGGTCCAATCATTGCACCGACAGCTATCGAGTCAAGGCGTGACGCGATGTCTGATGGGAAAGCCGTCTTTGTCTGCGGTATACCAAGATAAGCAACGTATGAAGCACTCTTGCGTACAACCTCCGACGGGTCTGCCGCATTCTGTAAATCCTGTGCATAAGTCTTGAATGTCTTATCCAAGGCTACACGGTCTGTCTGCGACGGAAGGACCTGCAATTCAACATACTTTACGTCACGGCTCTCCTCATGCTGCTTGAAACGCGGTTTAAGCTCATCATATTTTGCTTTAAGGTCATCATCGGAAACCTTAATATCGTCGTCTTTTACAGAAGAATAAGGATATGCCGCCAATTGTATGTTGCTCTCCTGATTTTCGTCATTGTATGCAATCTTTGCAGAAACAGGATTAGACAGTATGCAGCCAGCAAACAGAGTCTGATACTTCTGCGCAAGAATCTGCTGACGCAGAGACTTCTCTACAAAAGTCCAGAAATTGTAAATGCTACGGTATTGTTCCGCCATCTGTGGGTTTACATTCTGTGCCTGCTTGTATTCTGCAAGGAACTTCTTCAACGCGTTTACATCAAAGCGTCCAGTCTGCTGGTTTACAAATGGTGTCTGCATCAGCATGGGGTTTGTTCCTTCTGCAAGAACATTCTGCAACTCCTTGTCTGTTACAGTCAGCCCAAGCTCTTTTGCCTCTTTTTCTATAAGCTTGTTCTGTACGTAAGTGTTCCACACAACGTCCTTTATTTGGTTTAGCTCCATGTCTGTCAGATTTTCACGACCTTGCGTAACCTTCATGACATTTGTATACTCGTCTACTAATTTCTGGAAATCCTGTACATTGACTTTCTCTCCAAAGACCTCACCTACTTGCTGTCTGTTTTCATTGCGAATGGAATCGCAAGAGCGAAACATCTCTTCAGCAATAAAAGCAAAAAGGGCAAAACCTATCACAGTGATAAGAATTACGCCCTTACTTCTGATTTTTCCTAAAGCTGCCATTTATTATTTGTTTGTTTTTAATTATTATTTCGTGTTATAATATGTATATTTAGCGCACAAAATTACAAAAAAGATAATACAAAACGGTATGTTTCAAATAAAAAGTTATGCTATTCCATTACTTTTAGCCTGACCAACTCTAT
Source organism: uncultured Prevotella sp. (assembly GCA_900545525.1). Taxonomy (GTDB): domain Bacteria; phylum Bacteroidota; class Bacteroidia; order Bacteroidales; family Bacteroidaceae; genus Prevotella. The sequence goes on along the minus strand of UQZX01000013.1, from coordinate 11,305 downwards.
TTTTGTCATTGTTTTCCGCAATATTTTAAATTCAAAGTTTCCTATCTTTATTATTTCGTTTAATTTCGGAAAACTTTGGTATTCGTGCAATATAAGACCTCCAAGGGTTTTATATTCCTCACTTTCAGGCAGGTCTAGTCCGAACTGTTCATTCACATTATCTATCTCAAGACGCGCCGAAAGCAGATAATCGCCGTCGGATGTCCTTACTGCCGTATAGTTGGAGTTGTCATGCTCGTCTTCTATCTCTCCGAATATTTCCTCAACAATATCTTCCAAAGAAACAAGTCCACTCGTACCGCCAAACTCATCCACCACCACGCCTATGCTCTTTTTCTGCTGCAAGAACATCTGCATCAGCTTATGTGCCGTCATCGTCTCCGGCACAAACAGCATTGAATGTATATGCTTCTGCCAGTCGTCCGGATTGCGGAACAGTTCAAGCGAATGTATATATCCCACAATATGGTCTATATCATCTTTATAAACAATGATCTTCGACTTACCGCTTTCTATGAACATATTACGGAGGTCGTCTATGGAACTGCTGCATTCCACGGCACACATCTCCGTACGCGGCACCATGCAGTCGCGTACTTTTGTATCTGAAAAGTCCAGAGCGTTCTGAAATATACGAACCTCGTCGTCTATCTTGCTGTCACGGGCATTGTCTATGCTCGTCTGAACCAGATAATCGAGATCTACACGGGAGAAACCTTCATCGTTGCCGTCCTGCTCAATGTTCATTCCCATTGTGCGCAACAACATACGCGACATCATCGTTGTAATGCGTGAGACTGGCCATAAGATAATGTAGCAAAGATATGCCGGTACGGCAAAAAACGTGAGCAGACGGTTAGGATTGCTCTTGAACAAGGTTTTGGGAAGAAACTCTCCGGTGAACAGAACGATGACAGTTGAAAGAATTGTATCTGCCGGAACGGTAAAACCGGCATCCAAACCGGCAAATATCGTATTGTCAAAAAACGATGCTATAAGTATGCCGTATACAACAAGTGCGATATTATTTCCAACAAGCATCGTACTGACAAAGTTATTGGGATGACGGTAGAACTTTGCCAACAAGCTGCTGGAAATCCCCGTCTTGTCACGATCCATTTCTGCCAGCATGCGGTTACTCGAAACAAATGCTATCTCCATTCCTGAAAAGAATGCAGAAAAGCACATTGTTATAATTATACCCAATATAAGGGACAGACTAACTTGTTCCATAAAAAATTATAATGGTGATGTTCTGGCAGACGGTGAAACAGGTAAACGTTTCTTTGCCTTCGTCGTATCTGGAGCAGTCAGGATACTGTCCTTCTCACTGTTGCCCATACCGCCTTTAACAAAAGAACCTTTTGAATTGCTTATAGAATAACGTGTCATACGCTCATCACTGACAAAATAACTTCCCTGCATCTCCCGCTCGGGAGTTACAAGACGGGAAAACTTATTACTGTACAACTCATGTGAGCTTTGATCCCAATACAGTTCTTCACTGGCAAACCGCAGTCCGTCAATTGTACGGACACGCACCCTGCCCCTCAATTCCCACAGTTTCTTTTGGTCGAAATAATAAGCGGTATCACACTGAATATATGCCTCTACATGAAATTTCTCATCAAACTGTTCCATGAAAAGCCCTTTATCAAATATCCAGCGCGACGGGTTACGAGCCTGATTTACCTCCCATCGTTCTGTCACAATACGGTATTTTATAACCCCCGAGTCTGATATAAGCGTATTGACTCCGTATGATGTCATCATAGCCACCGAATCACGTGGATATATTGCAGGAGCAATGTGTTCTTTCTCCTCTGTACAGGCAAAGGAGAACAAACATAGAACCGATATAAACAATAGATACTTCAACGATTTCGCAAAATGAGGTTTTACAAACCTAAGCACATACTATTCGACTTTCCATTTCATGAACCAGCGTTCATTGAACGTAAGTCCAATGTTTATACGGAAAGTGTTTTCCTTAATAAGCCCTTTAGCCTCTGAACGTACCCACTGACCGGATATGTTCAATATAGACCGGCTGTTATAACCATTCATTATAGGTATTCCGAAGCCGGCACTTACACTAAGTTCCTTTGGACCATCCTGACCGTTTATTTTATAATAAGGTGTGGCATAAGATGCACCGGCACGGAAGCGGACCCTGTTAAAGAAGTTGCGGCTGTAAGCATTTTTGCAGAACTCACCACCTACTGTAATTTTATGACGATCGTCATAATAATCATCAGACAGCTGATAAACAGGTGTATTCCCTACGGTTGTATAAACAGGATATTCAATGCTGCCCCATCTCTGATAATTGTAGTCTATTCCTAATTTCCATTGATTTTTGTGTTTCCACATCAAACCCACACCTAATGTTGTAGGTATTGCCAATCCTTTCTTGACCGAATATGATGTTGTGTCGGGTGTAGATGTTGCAGGATCTGTGGAAACGACATCACATTGAGGAGTTGCACTCAGTTTATGACCAAGTCCATAAGTCACACCTAAAGTCACTTCATTGTTCTTATCAAAGACATGCACATACTGAACGCCCAAATCTATCTTATAACTATTCACTGTAGCTGTATAATACTTGGACAGAGTTTTAGCCCAACTGTCACTATAGCTGTTTATGACTGCACGTTCATAGTCTCCCCACAAATAAGACACGTTTGCACCTACAGATATTCCTTTCATGAACTCCCAGCCCAATCCGAAATATACCTGATGAATACCGCCACTGCCTGAATAAGAGTTTGTATAAACTGTATTGCGGTCTCCATCAAGATAGTCGCTTACCGAATAATTATATCCTATATTAGTATAAGGCAATATACCAAAGCTTACACCTACATGCTTAAAAGCCCGAAAACCGGCAACCACATATTCAAAGTCTGCATTCTTGGCATTAAGTGTTTTCCCGTTTTCTTTAAAGCTTGTTATCTGTCCTGACAATCCTGCATCGAAAAGAAACATCAAAGAATCCATAGATGAATATGATGCAGGATTTATAAAGTTCACCTGATTATTCTCACGAAAGCCTAATCCAAGCCCGTTCATCCCCCTGTTAAAACCACTCGTCTGGTCACTAAGTACTCCCAATCCATACTGACTATAAGGTGAATTTGTGCCACTTTGGGCAAAAACAGACATTGCTGCAAATGCAACAGACAACAAACTTAAAATTCTTCTATAACAAACCATTATTATACTCCAATATACGGTTAAGCCCCTTTGGGACTATAAAATCATCTGCAAATATGGGCATTTTTTCTGAAAAATGCAAATTTAGATGCACCCCTCCCGTTAAATAAACAAAAAGTTCAGGATATTCTTCCATAAAATTACGGATATACCCTTCTATTTCATATTTAACACCATTAATAACTCCGCTACGTATTGCCATTTCCGTTGTATCACCGATAAGGCTCACACATCCCTTTCTGTCAACCAAAGGCAGACGGTCTGTATAGGCATTCAGTGCTTTAAGACGCATTGAAGGTCCAGGAGATATGTTTCCGCCAAGATACTCTCCTCTTGCCGAAACCATGTCAAAAGTGAGGCACGTGCCTATATCTATAACGAGAACGTCATTATCCGGTCGCAGATAATTGGCACCTACGGCTGCGGCAAGCCTGTCGGTTCCTAACGTCTGAGGAGTGGCATATTTATTAATAATAGGTATAGGAGTCTTTTCGCTAACAAAATGCAACATAGGAAAAGGCAACGACTTGATAGCAGTGCAAAAACCATTGTCCAAATCTGAGACATTGGAATATATGCCTTTTTCAAAGCGATATCTGCCACAGAAATCAACCAAGCGGCTGCTTTCATTCTTGTCTATACGCATCTCCTCAACAACGTTGTCGCCGTCGAAGCATACCAACTTGACACAAGTATTGCCTATATCTATTATTATATTCACGTAACTAAATTAGCTTATGGGGTGCAAAATTATTAAAAAAAAAAGAAACGACAGCACGGTAAGTGGAAAATATAAGTTATTTTTGCATCGTGGAAAAAATCAAGAGAATATATATTGCACTGACTTTATTGATATTATGCCATTGTTTAACCTTTGCAAACAACGGAAGTGTTGCCATAAAAGAGAATAACAACTCTGCAAAACGTATAAGTCTGCTGACATGCCAGCCTGGGGATGAGGTATATTCTCTATACGGTCATACGGCAATAAGATATCAGGATACAGAGCAGAATATTGATATTGCAATAAACTATGGCATGTTCTCTTTCAACAAGCCTCATTTTATAACACGGTTCATACTGGGACTGACAGACTATGAAATGGGGATTATACCATTCGACAGATTTCTGCAAGAGTATAATTTTACACGAAGGCGGATTTTTGAGCAAGAGCTTAACCTTTCCACAGAAGATAAAGAAAGATTTATAAAAGCCGTAGAAAAGAACTATCTTCCAGAAAACAGGACATACAGATACAATTACTTGTACGACAACTGTACGACACGTGCAAGAGACATCATAGAACAAGCCATTGGCAACAATCGGCAGATAAAATATGCTGAAGACGAAAAAGGCGAAACAAGGATGTCATACCGTGACTTTATACATTTGTATAACGAACACCACCCATGGGCACGTTTCGGCAATGACCTTCTGCTTGGCTTAAAGGCAGACATGCCTATCGGATATAGGCAAGAACAGTTTTTACCGGAAAATCTGAAAGACGATTTTCAGGAAGCAACAATTACCGGCACAGGAAAAGGAGAACAACCTCTTGTCAAGAGGTCAGGCTGGATAAATGGTCCGTTTAAAAAGACCGTAGATTTCAGTTTAACGCCGCGTCCCATACATTGTGCATTTGCACTACTTATCATATCTGTAATATCCGTAATCATTGAGATAAAGACAAGGAAAGCCATGTGGGGACTTGATTTGATTTATATGCTGACAACAGGTCTGGCGGGTATAATAATCTTCGTAATGTTATTCTCACAGCATCCTACGACTACATTAAACCTACAGATACTCATATTAAATCCTTTGTCCCTATTCTTTGTATACAGAACAGCCCAACGTTCAAGGAAGAGGATGAAGGATAAATACTGGATATACGCCTCAGTATGCCTGGCGGTCTTTTTAACAGGAGGTCTCATACAGTGTTATGCTGAGGGTATGTGCATCTTGGCACTGGCATTACTGACAAGATGTTTAAGTAATATATATAACAGACAGATTGTATGAAGCACAAGTATATAGGAATAACGCTACTGGCAGCCGTACATGCAATAAACATGCAGGCACTTGCAGTAAGACAGTCGCCAAAACTTGTCGTAAGCATCACCATAGAACAGCTACGTACAGACTATCTTGAAAAATTTGCATACCTATACGGAGTAGACGGTTTCAAGCAACTTCTGGAAAAAGGTACGGTTTACACATCCGGTCATATTCCTTTTTATCCAACAGACAGGGCGTCTGCAATTGCATCCATATCGACAGGCACATCACCTTATTATAATAGTATAGTCGGAATCGAATGGCTCGACCGAAACACGCTTAAGCCAACATATTGTGTAAACAATGACAGATACGACTGTTATTCTCCTGCAAACATTGCAACATCGACAATCGGCGACGAACTGAAAATCGCGACAAACGGCAATGCAATAATATATGGCATCGCCCAAAAGCCTGATGCCGCTATATTATCTGCCGGACATGCCGCAGACGGTGCATATTGGATTGACAGCAGCGACCATTGGTGCTCTTCAAAATATTATAACAAGAAGCTGCCGCAATGGCTGGATATATACAATAAGACAGACCTTTCTGCAATAAACAGCACTAACGACCGCGTCACGGAAATGGCATTGCAGTGTATGAACTTCAACTCAATGGGCAGGGATGACGTAACGGACATGTTGTTTGTCACTTATGATGCTACTGGCAACAACAAAGAGCCGAAAGAACTAAATATACAAAAAACATATACACAGCTTGACTACGCCTTAGGCAGACTGATATCGAATATTGAAAAAACAATAGGCACGGGCAACGTCTTGTTCGTCATATCCGGAACCGGATATAACGAGGAACCCTGCACCGATTATTCAAAATATAAAGTTCCCTCTGGTACGTTCTACATAAACAGGACATCAAACCTGCTGAACATGTATCTAAGTGCAATATACGGACGCGACCAATATATAGAAGGATGCTTTTACAACCAGATATATCTCAATATTAAGCTTATTGACCAAAAACGCCTGAACATAAGCGAGATACTTGACCGCTCTCAGATATTTCTCATGCAGAATTCCGGAGTACAGAATGTATACACCAACGAAAGTCTGATGGCATCAGAAAAGTCTGGAAGCGAAAAGATACGAAACGGATACAACATCTTCAACTGCGGAGACATCATAATAGAGACGGCTCCAGGCTGGAAGCTCGTTAACGAAGACAACAGGCAGGAATATATATCAAATATAAATTATACACCTTTTCCCATAATATTCTACGGTTCGGGAAAAGCTCCGCAACAGATAGACGAACCGGTGACAATAGACAGGATAGCACCGTCAATTGCCAAAGTTATTCAAATAAGGGCGCCCAACGCCTGTTCATCCTTCCCGCTATTTTAACGAAAATGCCTTATAATAAGGTGCATAGAAAATCAAATAATCATATCGTTCGTGCTCTTTAACAAATAAAATTCGTAAATTTGCACGACTTTATAAGTTGTATAAATAATAATAAATATAAGAAATGGGGTTTAATAGTTTTTTAAAATCATTGTTCGGTGACAAATCGACACGTGACATGAAACTTATTCAGCCGTTAGTTGAAAAAGTTAAAGAAAAATATCCAGAAATAAAAGCACTCGACAACAACGCTCTCCGGGCACGTACAGAAGAGATTAAGATGTACGTACAAAACTCGGCAAAGGAACAGAAAGCTCAGATAAGCGAGCTAAAAGCAAAAATAGAAGACACTCCCATAGACGAGCGTGAAGAAATATTCAATCAGATAGACAAGCTCGAAAAAGAGGTTCTTGAAGAATATGAGAAGGCTCTTAACGAAGTTATGCCCGTTGCTTTCAGCATTGTAAAAGAAACGGCACGCAGGTTTGCAGAAAACGAAGAGATTGTCGTTACGGCAAACGACTTCGACCGGGAGCTGGCAATAACAAAAGATTTCGTACGTATTGAAGGCGAAAATGCCATATACAGTAACCATTGGATTGCAGGCGGCAACGACATGAAATGGGACATGGTGCACTATGATGTGCAGTTGTTCGGAGGAGCCGTGCTTCATCAGGGAAAAATAGCCGAGATGGCAACTGGTGAGGGTAAGACCCTTGTTGCAACATTGCCGGTATTTCTAAATGCCCTTACAGGTAACGGTGTACATGTCGTTACAGTCAACGACTATCTGGCAAAACGCGACTCCGAATGGATGGGGCCACTTTACGAGTTCAACGGCTTGTCCGTAGACTGCATTGACAAGCACCGCCCCAATTCCCCTGAACGTCGCAAGGCTTATCAGGCAGATATTACATTCGGTACAAACAACGAGTTCGGCTTTGACTACCTGCGCGACAACATGGCAATATCGCCTGCCGACCTCGTACAGCGCGCTCACAACTATGCAATTGTCGACGAGGTAGACTCCGTTCTTATCGACGATGCGCGTACACCGCTTATCATTTCCGGTCCGGTTCCCAACGGAGACGACCAGATGTTTGAAGAATATCAGCCGCTTGTAGAACGTCTTGTCGATGTTCAGCGAAAACTTGCCACACAGTATCTTGCCGATGCAAAGCAAAAGATATCGGAAGGAAGGGAAAAGAACGACCAAAAACTTATTGACGAAGGTTTCCTGAGCTTATACCGTTCCCACAAATCACTCCCAAAGAACAAACCTCTCATCAAATATCTCTCTGAAGAAGGAATAAAAGCAGGAATGCTGAAAACCGAAGAGATATACATGGAAAACAATAACCGCCGCATGCCGGAGGCTGTTGAGCCGTTGTATTTTGTCGTAGACGAGAAACTTAATTCCGCCGATCTTACCGACAAGGGAACAGAATGGCTGGCAAAACAGGTCAATGATAAAGAGTTGTTCGTGCTGCCTGATATCACCACCGAACTGTCAAACCTCGAAAACGAGAAAGACCTTGACGCACAGCAGCGTCTTGACAAAAAGGATGAACTGCTCAACCACTATGCCGTACAGAGCGAGCGTGTACACACAATACAGCAGCTGCTGAAGGCATATACAATGTTCAACAAAGACGACGAGTATGTCGTTATGGACGGAGAGGTTAAGATTGTAGACGAGCAGACCGGACGTATAATGGAGGGACGCCAGTGGAGCGACGGACTGCATCAGGCTATTGAAGCCAAGGAACATGTAAAAGTAAAAGAGGCAACACAGACTTTCGCTACGATTACACTGCAGAACTACTTCCGCATGTACCACAAACTGTCTGGAATGACAGGTACGGCAAGCACGGAAGCAGGCGAATTTTGGGACATCTACAAGCTTGATGTTGTTGAAATTCCAACCAACAAGCCCATTGCCCGCAACGACATGGACGACCGCATCTACAAGACTTCACGTGAGAAATACAATGCCGTCATAGATGAAATCATCGAAATGCGCAACTCCGGCAGACCGACACTTGTCGGAACAACATCTGTCGAAATATCCGAGTTGCTGTCAAAGATGCTCAACATGCGCAAGATTCCTCATCAGGTACTTAATGCCAAGCTTCATCAAAAAGAAGCTGACATCGTTGCCCTTGCCGGTCAGAGCCGTTTGGGAACGGTGACAATAAAGGATGAAGCTGGTAACACTCACGAAGAAGAAAGACTGCTCGGTGCTGTAACCATTGCCACGAACATGGCAGGTCGTGGTACCGACATCAAGCTCTCTCAGGAGGTCAAAGCTGCCGGCGGTCTTGCCATTATTGGTACAGAACGCCACGAGAGCCGCCGTGTGGACAGGCAGTTGCGTGGCCGTGCCGGTCGTCAGGGAGACCCGGGAAGCTCTGTTTTCTACGTTTCCCTTGAAGACAAGCTCATGCGCCTGTTTGCAAGCGAGCGTATTGCACGCGTAATGGACAAGCTCGGATTTAAGGAAGGCGACCGTATTGAAAGCCCGATGATATCACGAAGTATAGAGCACGCACAGAAAAAGGTTGAGGAAAACAACTTCGGCATACGTAAACGCCTGCTCGAATATGATGATGTGATGAACAAGCAGCGTACCGTCGTATACGAAAAGCGTAAGCATGCACTCATGGGAGAGCGTATTGGCATGGATATCACCAACATCATTTGGGACCGTGTTGTAAGCATCATAGAAAAGAATGACTATGAGGGATGTCAGGATGAGTTTATGAAAATACTTGCCATGGAATGTCCGTTCAGCAACGAGGAGTTCGTAAATGAAAGCAAGGATACCATAGCCGAGAAATCATTCCAGATAGCAATGGCAGACTTCAAGCGCAAGACAGACCGTATACAGTCCGTCGGATATCCTGTAATAAAGCAGGTTTACGAAAATCAGGGCAGCATGTACGAGCGCATAATGGTGCCTATCACAGACGGAAAGCGTGTATACAACATACCATGCGATTTGAAAGAAGCTTATGAGACTGAAGGCAAGAGCGTTGTAAAACAGTTTGAAAAGACTATACTGCTACACATAATCGACGACTGTTGGAAAGAGAACCTGCGTTCGCTCGACGAGCTTAAGCACAGCGTGCAAAACGCGTCTTACGAACAGAAAGACCCGCTTGTAATCTTCAAGCTGGAAAGCGTCAAGCTGTTCGATGACATGGTAGACCAGATGAACAACCGCATCGTGGGCATACTCATGCGTGGACAGATACCTGAGATACAACAGAATGAGGTACAAGAGGCTGCTCCCGAACAGCGTACACAACGTTACAACGAGCAGAAAGACGATCTCACTGATCCGGAACAGAGGGCTGCCGCAAGCCATGACACACGTGAGAACGCCGCTCCTCAGCGCCAGATGCCTATACGCAAGGACAAGATGCCGGGACGCAACGACCCATGTCCATGCGGAAGCGGAAAGAAGTTTAAGAACTGCCACGGCAAAGGACTTGTTTAATTAAGAATTTTGAATTACGAATTTGGAGTTACGAATTACGAATTGTTCTCGCTTCGCTGCGATGATGAATTAATAAATTACAACTGCGTAGCCCTAAATTCGTAATTCATAACTCAAAACTCGTAATTCTAAAAACTCTTCATCGCAGCGAAGCGAGAACAATTCGTAATTCGTAACTCAAAACTCGTAATTCTAAAAACTTTTCATCGCAGCAAAGCGAGAACAATTCGTAATTCGTAACTCAAAACTCGTAATTCAAAACCATGAGACTTGAAATAAGCAACCTTATAAAGACCTTCGGTGATAATACCGTACTTGATATCAACGAATTCAAAACCCACAACAGTGAAATTATAGGATTGGTCGGAAACAACGGTGCAGGCAAAACAACCTTGTTCCGTTCTATACTTGACCTGATAAAATGCGATCAAGGCAATATCAGAATGTATCCGACCGGAAAAGAGGCAAACACCGAAACCGAAATAGACCCTACATCATCCGAAGAATGGAAAGCAATGACCGGCGCATACATAGACGAAGGCTTTCTTATAGATTTCCTTACACCTGAAGAGTATTTTTATTTCATTGGCAAGGTAAACAACTTAAGCAATGAAGCCACCGACACCCATCTTAAAGAATTCGAAATGTTCATGGGCGGTGAGATACTCGGACAAAAGAAACTCATCCGCAACCTTTCGGCAGGAAACAAACAGAAAGTGGGTATCATATCCGCCATGCTGCATCATCCGCAACTTATAATACTCGATGAACCGTTTAACTTTCTCGACCCAACAAGTCAAAACATGCTGAAAAAACTGATTGTGAGATACAACAGCGAAACCGGAGCCACAATTCTCATAAGCAGCCATAACCTCGCACACACCGAAGATATATGTACACGCATCGCCCTGCTCGAACACGGCGTGATAATAAAAGACCTTGACAACAGGAACGGTGCTGCAGGCAAGGAACTGGAGAAATATTTCGATATAGAATAACCAACGGTGTGTCTCTGATATAACAAGTCTGAAGATATAATCTCTATAATATGCAGCCCGCCTCTTTTGTCTGCACATTCACATTTATTATATTAACGTGAATTCAACGAATTGTATCAACTCTGTAAGTTATTAATAAACATCCTCTTACGTTCGGTCGG
>UQZX01000012.1 GCA_900545525.1 uncultured Prevotella sp. | reverse complement strand
ACATTTTCTTATGATTATGTTTGGTTTTTTCCATAGGAAGCAGCCCGTAAAATAAGACACAAAATTTCAATTAATTTTACATCACTCCGAATTTCGGATGAACCTACTTTTTCCATACAGTTTGCCTTGATTGCGTTTGCAGGTGCATTATATTACGCGAAGTCGGAATAAAGATATCAACATATTCCCTCCCACGGCAGGGACATTTTTCCTGTAAATGTCCGCACGCATCGAAGAGGCGTTCGTGTCAGGAATTAAAACTTATGGCACAAATGCCTTGTTGCATCATACCCTTCATCCGTATGGATACTACAAAGAACGCCTCTGTAAGGCGTACGGACATTTACAGGAAAAATGTCCCTGCCGTGGATAAAATGTCCAAAGCCATTGTTCGTTATCACAAACTAACGTATTATCTTTGCATAAGATAAGCTTCGCCTCAGCAATTTAAAACACGTTTCATTGCATTCGGCTTGCATTATCTTTGCATAAGATAAGCTTCGCCTCAGCAATTTGAAACACGTTTCATTGCGTTCGGCTTGCATTGTCTTTGCATAAGACAAGCGGCGCCTCAGCAATTTAAAGAAGGCTTTATTGCGTTCGGCTTGCATTGTCTTTGCATTAATAAACGAAAAGCATAACTTATGGACAACAAGGCAAAAGACGAGATGTATATGCGCAGATGTATACAGCTGGCAAAGAACGGACTTCTGAGCACACGCCCCAATCCTATGGTGGGGGCAGTGATTGTGTGTGAAGACAGGATTATCGGCGAGGGCTACCACATACGGTGCGGAGAGGGACATGCGGAGGTGAACGCCTTTGCCTCGATGAGGGATGAAGACAGCCGGCTGCTGCCCTGCTCCACCATATATGTAAGCCTTGAACCGTGTGCACACCATGGCAAGACACCGCCGTGTGCGGACCTTATCGTCAGCAAGGGCGTGCGCCGCGTTGTCGTGGGATGCGTAGACCCGTTTGCAAAGGTGCAGGGACGCGGCATTGAGAGGATACGCAATGCAGGCATAGAGGTCACCGTGGGGGTGCTCGAAAAGGAATGCCGCGAACTTAACCGCCGTTTCTTCACGTTCAACACAAAGCACAGACCATACGTGATACTGAAATGGTGCATGACCGCCGACGGCTTTCTCGACGACAACTTCCGGCAGGCGGCACTGTCGTCTCCGTTCACCCTCATGCTGTCGCACAAACTGCGGGCGGAGAACGACGCCATACTGATAGGGCGCGTAACCGACGGGCGCGACCATTCGAGACTGGACGTGCGCCACTGGACGGGCAGTAATCCAATGCGTCTCGTAATAGACCGCAGCAAACCGTGCTTCCCTGAGATAGACTTCAGCGGCGATGTCGTTCCTCAGATACTCGACTGTCTGTACCGCCGAGGTGTGCAGTCGCTCATAGTGGAGGGAGGTGCCGTCACGCACAACTCGTTCATCAACGCCGGACTATGGGATGAGATACGCATAGAGATGTCTCCCGTGACCTTCGGAGGAGGAACAAAGGCTCCGCAGGTTCCTGCCGGTGCCGTAACCGTAAGCCGCAGGGAGTACGACGGGAACGTAATAATAAACATGAGAAAGGGCGGGGAATAAATCATCCCCGCCCTTTCTTTTACACCTTATTATATATGTACGCGTCCGTCGTTCAGTCCTTTCCGCCGACAGTCTTCCTCCACTTCTCATAGCGCGCAAGCACCTTCTTGGGCTGATCCGTATACCATGAATAATGATTGCGGCGCTCATAGCCTATCTCCGACACGTCATATTTCCTGACACCGTCACGGTCGCAAAAGAACGGGCGGTTGTCTTCAAGCGTATAGAAGCGTGCCCACAGGGTGTCGCAAGCCGCATCTTTGCCGATGCTCTTCACCATGCGATAGTCGCGCCTGCCCTCTCCGTCTGTAAAGTTCTCGCGCTTCAGGTCGGTTATCATGCTCTTTCTGAACCACTCCACGGCATTGTCCACAGCTTTCACAACCGCCTCCGAAGGGCGTTCCTTCATAGACATGAGAAACAGCACGACACCTGCCGACTCGGCACCGCTCAACGACTCCAGCTCGTAGGCACGTGCCTTAGCGGGCAACAGTGTGTGTTCATCATGCTGGGCACACCACACCGTGGGCACTCCGCCCTGCACAACCTGCGTCCTAAGTATGCAGTCCACGCCCTTGTCCACTGCCTCCGCCGCCCTGCGGCGCATCTCTTCGGGCAGGAACTTATAAAGTTTCTTTCCGCGGCTGACATCATAGAGCACCCTCAACACATTCTCCATGGCGTTGTCGTTATATGTTATGTGCGTATAATATCCATGGTTGCGCGGATAGAACTGCGGCCAGCCGCCGTTGTCATACTGCGACTCCAGCAGATATTCCACACCGCACCGCACTCCCTCGCCATAGCGTTTCTCGCCCGTGGCGTTGTAAAGCCGTGCCAGGAAGATTATCTCCGTCATCGTTGCATTGTTGTCTATCGTGGTATCTTCGAGATACCCTTTGTTTCTTCTCAGCTCCTCTTTCTCCGCCTCCGTCAGCTCCGCGGGCATGTATATATTCTTTGCCCAGCCGCCGTTGTCATACTGATAGAGAAGCACATTGTCGCCTATGCGCCTTGCCTCGGACGTCGAGAAAAAGCCGTCGGTCTCCGCCCTGGCTATCCGGGACCACTCTTTTGACGAGCGCTTCTCCTTGTAGGTTCTTCCCGCAGCATCCTCCTGGGCACATATATATAATGTACACGCGAGGGAAACACAAAATAAAAGTATTCTTTTCATAGCCGTTAAGTTTGATTATAGATTAATGTCATCATTCAATATCAAGCTTGTATCATACAAAGACATTGCCGGACTGATGCCATAAAGTCCGTTTGATATTGCAAAGACAATGCAAGCCGAATGCAATAAAGCCTGCTTTAAATTGCTGAGGCGTCGCTTGTCTTATGCAAAGATAATACAAATAAGTAAAAAACACAGCCATATAATACCGCAATAATAAAGAACCGGCACCGCCAATGACTGTCCGTTAGCACAGTCACCGGCGGTGCCGGTTAAAAAAAGAACTGCCGTACGGCTTATCGCATGCTTCTCACAACAAGCTTGCGCACAATGTCGCCGACCTTGACTATATACACGCCGTTGCCTGCCGGTATGTCAGTAACCATATTGCCAACGCCGCTATAAACAGTCTTACCGTCTATGGAAGAAACCGTAATATGCTTGCCGCTGCATCCCGAAATGCGGATTTTGCCGCCAGCAACACTTATATCGGCTTGTCCGGACACGACACCGTCTACAGAAGAGGTTATCGCCGTAGCCACGTTAGAGCCGTTAGACTCCCGCTGCTCATAAACGGCGGTCACCACCCATGTGCTGTTTTCAGGCATGTCGGCATTGTCGGTATATGACGTTGTGGTCACAGGTGCCTCGTTGATACGCTCACCGTTGCGGTATATGTTGTAACCCGTAAGGACGAGATTGCCCGATGACAGGGGAGCGAAAGTAACATCGTCAAGCATCAGCATGAACGAGTTTGTTGCATACGAACGTATTGCGAAATAACGCGCACCCTGTGGCAAAGCCACCTCATAACGGGTCCATTCGCCCGGCACCTTGTCCACATTGAGTTCTGTGGGGACAAAATCGGAAGGCTCGAGCGAGCCGGCAGAGTAAAGCACCTGTATCTTTTCGGGATCGTTGGCGCTATAGCTGCGGGCATAGAACGATACCGTCTGTGCATTGCCGCTAAGCTCGGGAGACACTGCCCAGTCGTCTGTCGTGCCGTTGTCAAAGCGTGCTAAGGCGGCAAGATACTGCTTTCCTGAATGCGGCGCAAAGTATTTGTTTTTCTCGAATATGCCCGTAGCGCTGAACATAAAGTACGATGCAAGGGTCTTGCCAGCTTCTATGCCGGGGATTTCCACCTCGCCAAAGCCACAGACAGCAGCCTTGTCAAGGTCTCTCATCACCCATCCGTCGGCATAGTGGCTCCACGCCGCGGTGCTTTCAAAGTCGTCGGTAACCGTTGCATCAGGCTCCGTTGCAAGAACGGGGGCGTTCCAGCCGAGGATAACATCCGAGCCGGAGCGTGTTGCCGTGAGGTTCGTCGGAACCGGGGCTGACGATGTTACGGGGCTGACGGTCACAACCTCGGAAGTGTTGTTGCCTGTTACCGCATCGTCGGGATGTGACACAACGGCTCTATAGCTGACCGGTTTGTCTGCAAGGGCACTCATCTCAACGACAAACTCGGCAGAGGTTTCGGCACCGGCGTCTATCGTCAAGCCGCCGGAAGTCTTACAGAGCACATCGCCGGCGTAGAGTTCCACACTGCTGCCTGTAGCTGTCTCGCCGCCATTGTTTGCCAAAGCCACCGAAACGGTGAAGCTCTCGCCCGTCCTTACGTATTCAGGTGCCTTGATATCTGTAACAGCGAGATCTACTCCCGACATTTCGTCGATATTGAGATTGTCTATGAACGTAGATGTATAAGGTCTGTCGGAAGTTGTCGCAACGAAGCGCAGGCTGATGTCAGAGCCAGCGTATGCGCTGAGCGGAACGGTAACCTCGTGCCAGCCCTGCTTTGCACCCAGCTCCACAACAGTCTTGTTAAGCACCTCTGTCCACTCTCCTCCTGCTGCGCTTACAAGCACCTCAAGCTTGTTCTTGTCAAGACCGCTGTCGTCCGGAGTATAGCTGTAGAAGCGCAGCATGGGAGCCTTTTTCCCTGCAAGGCTTATCTTGCCAGTAGTCATTGCCCCGCAGTAATTGGCGAAATAGCCGTTCATGACCATGTAACCGCCGTCTCCGTCCTGAGACACGGCATCTTCATTGTCGGTCTGTATTGCCCAGTTGCCATAGTTGATACGCTCTGTGGCGTATATTGTGGAAGCCTTTCCGCCTGCATACGACTCGTGGAAATCAGTATAGGGCGTTCCGGCTGGGATAAGCCTGGTAGATGTCTTCTCACCCTCGCCGCGGTCGGTCACAGCCGACACGGAGTACTGGACAAACTGCTGCTTGCCGTCTTCCACGCCTTTGAACGTATACGGTATCTCCGTTACATTCTCTGCTATGACAGCACCGTTGCCGGTCACATTATATATATTATATCTCACCTTATCGGGGTTTATAGCCTTTCCGTCGGCAGAAAGGGCAACCTTTTCCCATGAGAGCCTGATTTCTCCGGGAGCCGTTTCAGTTATCTCCACCGAAGCCGGAGCAGCCGCAACGGGCGTTCCCACAAATGCCGTCACTGTCGTTGGTATGCTTGCACCGCTGCCATTCACGGCAACAGCCGAATAGACATAGTCGCCGCCTGCTTCAAGAACATCATTGTATGTAAGCCGCTCACCTGGCGCGGGAGAAGCGAAGGTATGAACGGTTGTGCCGCCGCGGCTCAGCTCTATCCTGTCTATCGACGTGAGGGCACTGCCCGAGATATCTGTTTCCGGAGCAGTCAAAGATACCGTTGCCTTGTATTCACCTGCGGCATCGGCAGTGACAGTGAGGTCGACGGGCGCCTGTGGAACGCCTGCGTCCAAGCCTGCCTCTATCTTTATCTCGCAAACTTCAAGGTTGTACATGTCGGCTTCGGATATACCGTGAAGCCCCAAATGATAAACGCCGGACACGGAAGGCTTGATAAATCCGCCAAGTGTCTCATAGTCTCCTGAGAGCGTGGCAGGCTCTACGAGGGTGTTCGTCATGTCTGCAACCGTATTGCCGGCACCCCATTTAGCCTCTATAGTCTCAGGGTAACGCGCGTTTGAGCTGTGAGCCTTGAATGTTGCATGATACACCTTGCCCGCTTCCAGCTTCAGAGGAGGAGACATAAGCCAGTCGTCCATCTTGACATTTCCGTACTTCACACGCACCACACCGGAGGCATATTCCCATGTCTTTCCGTCTTTGTTGGCATCTATTACAGTAAAGAAGCTGAGTGCTTCCGACGTTTTGAAGCTTTCCTGCCACGGCAGGACTGCTGTTCCGCATACGACCTTATTGGATTCAACGGCTGCCGAGACACAGCCGTGGTTGTCTGCCGACACAACATAACTGTAGGCAGCCATGCCTCCGGATACATCGGGAGTGTCTTCCAGCGATGTGGCTGTTGTATTCTCCGAAACAATCTTTTCATCGGGCAGACGCTTCACCGTATAGGTCACGGCAGCAGCGTCCACGTATCCTCCGTCGGAAGATGACGTAACGGCATTCCACGACACGGTAATCTTATCGGCGGCAGTTTTAGCCGCCTTCACGCCTTCGGGGGCAAGCGGCACGCCAAATCCTATAAAGCGCCCGACGACAACCTTGGGCGACGGACCTTTGTCGTTGGCAACAGATATGGTAAACTCATAGTTGCCGCGTTCAGCAACCGTGACGTCCGTACTGACGGTTGAACCAAACGAGGTCTCTCCCTTGGCAAATTCATTGCCGTTCAAGAGAACGGTATAAGTAAGGACACCGGAAGCCGGCGTGCCGTTGTAGAGTGTCGACGGAGCCTTGAACTGCAACTTCCCGCTCAGCGAGCCGCCGTTGAAAGCGGCAACGGCATCGGTGACTTCTGCCGGCGCATCGTCTTCCGCAGGAGGAGCAGGGGCATAGAGACCTACCACCTGTTTGCAGTCGTCAAAGTCCAGGACTTTTGTCGCCGCACCTGTGTTGAGATTGACTTCGCACAGATATGAAGAAGAGGCATCAGGACTCACGGTCCAGAACATGCGCCCGCTACGTGCTTCTATTGTCGCTGAACCTGTCAGCAACGGCAACTGTCCTGTACCGCCTATCAGCGTTGCCTCGCCCGTAAGACGGTCTATCTTATAAAGCGATGAAGAGTTTACCTTCACCGAAGTTCCCGAACCCTCAACATCCGACTGTATACCGTAAAGCTGTCCGGAAGGTGCTGCTGCAATAGCCACCCACACACCGTCCATTTCCTTTATGGGAGTGACTGTCTCTCCAGACTTGTCGTAAGATATGGTTGCAAGCACCATACCCGTATTGGTTGCGTTGGAGAAAAAACCGTATATTTTGCCGTCATACGGATTATAGGCAAGGTCATACGGGAGTGCCGTAAGCTTGGGATAGTTGGTCCACATCTTCTTTCCGTCCTCCATGGAATAGGCATCCACATATATTATCGGAGAACCGTATTGAGCATTGCACCTCGTCGCATAATACACGTCATCATACAATACTCCACTGTAAAAGGTCGCATATCCCGGGTTCATTTCAAAATTCATGGACCACGCTTCACCGTCTGCAGACGGCAAAGTCCACAATCCCGGAGTAACCGAACCTGACGATGACGACACTACCATACCGTTCATTTTCGGTATGTCCGGAGACAAATCAGACGCCATCGCCTTAACAGATGCCCCTGCAACAAATATCGTCAGGAGCAGCAAGAATAATTTTCTCATTGTTATAATAATAATGTTTTATATGATGCCGACACAGAAGCGGTATTTCCAGCAACGGCATCAAGGTTTTAATTTAATGGTGACAAAAGTACAACATATCGGCGAAATACAGGGCATCAAGGCACAATATTTTAATGTTTTGGTTACAAATAAAACGCTAAAAGCCTGTTATTGTAAATGTTTGGCATTCCGAATAAGTCTTTTTCCAGACATTCCGTTGATGCTTTCCGGACATAAGCGCAACCGCAAGACGGCATCCGGCAGCAACGCCAATGCCGCTACGACAGTCCCCAAGGTTGTCTTCCCGCAAGACAAATACTTCTTTTTTCATTGATTTACAGGCTTTTTCATGACAAACATTTGCCTTATCAGATATTTTAAGTTATATTTGCACAATCCTTGATATAAGGCAAATTACTAATCTAATTACAAACTATTAAAACTAACAAACCATGCCTAAACAATTAAGAAAAATCCCCTTTGCGGGGAAGGTCATCGTCATGTTCCTTATTAACATGATGTGTACGATGTCTGCATCGGCAGGCGCAATCCATGTATCGACAAACGGAAACGACAACAACCCGGGAGATGAAAAGGCTCCGCTGCTCACAATACACAAGGCGGTGGAAATGGTAATGCCCGGAGACACCATTTGGGTGCACGGCGGAAGATACGTCATCAGCGAGCGCATAAAAATACCGCAGAAAGCCACGTCGGAAGACAAGAGGTGCTGTCTGTGGGCGGTTCCGGGCGAGGAAGTAATCATTGACGGCTCCGGAATGAAACACACCACCATGGAAGCGTTCAAGATGGGACGCTGCATCTACGTCAACCACCTTGCCAACTACTGGCACTTCAAGGGACTGACGCTGTGCAACGCCGAGGACAACGGCATGAAGGTGGAAGGCTCATACAACATCATCGAGCAGTGCGTATTCCACGACAACAACGACACGGGACTGCAAATAGGCATGTACAAGGATTTCTCCATCGAAGAGACTAAGTCGCTGCCGGCAGGCACGCCGCAGTTCAATCCCGGCTATCAGTTCTGCCGTGGCAACAAGGTAATCAACTGCGACTCGTACAACAACTATGACAGCCGCAGCTACAATGGAAGTGACAACGGCGGCGATGCAGACGGATTTGCCTGCAAGCTCTTCCCCGGACCGGGAACGGAGTTCCACGGATGCCGTGCATGGACTAACAGCGACGACAACTGGGACCTGTACATGGTTTATCATCCCGTGGTAATAGACAGTTGCTGGGCTTACCACGGAGGATACACTCCGGACGGTCAGGCTATAGGCAACGGCAACGGATTTAAGCTCGGTGGAGGCGGAACGTCGGGCGGCGCGGCATTCGCACAGTCGCTCGGAGCACACGTTGTGACAAACTGTGTGTCGTTCGACAACCTGCACAAGGGCTTCGACCAGAACAACGCCTACGAGGGCATGTACATCGTCAACTGCACCGCATGGGGCAACGAGTACAACTACCGCTTCCCCACAGTGTTCCAGTATGGCGGCATGACGATACGCAACTGCATCGGCTGGGGTGCGACAAAGCTCAACCACGAGTTCCTGTCGGCAAACAAAGCAGGCTCGGTGGTTCCCGACACGGAGTTCAACTCGTGGACGACAATCGACAACTGCGAGCCTTATAAGGAGGGCAACAAGAACAGCGCAGGCGTGAAGCAGAAGACTGCCAACCACTCGGGAGAGTTCCTCTCGCTGAGTGTTGAAGACTTCATGGCACCGCGCGAGGCTGACGGCTCACTGCCCAAGAACAACTTCGCACGGCTGAAGCCGGGCAGCGTGTTCAAGGACAAGGGCACGCCAATCGTGGGCTTCACGCCCAAGAGGCACCTCCCGCTCGCCGAGGCGACGAACGCCGGGCTGGAGCTTATCGAGGCTGACGACCTTTATATGCCGTATAACGACGCGGCACCGGAAATGGGTGCGTTCGAGCTTGACGGCGTGCCGGCAGACGTGACCGTACCCGAGAAGGCAACATTGAAGTGCACCACTGCCAACTCCGTTCAGGAAGTGATTAAAGGAAGCGCAATTGAAGATATCGTATTCGAAATGGGCGGCGCGGCAACAGGTGCCACGGTGAAAGACCTTGCAGAAGGTCTTACTGCCTCAATCGACGGAAAACTGATAACGATAAGCGGCACGCCGCAGGCAAGCTGTACATTCACCGTCACCGTAACAGGCGGTCCGAAAGATATCACGACGACGGGCATCATAACGTGCGTGACGCCGTTTGTAGTACTCACAGGCGACTGGTACCACTTCCAGGACGCAGAGGACAATTTGCCAGCCGACCTCAAGAATGTAATATCACTCGTACAGAGCGGTGACGCATCGGCAACGACATTCACACGAATAGTTCCCGACTATACCGAGAGCGACGGCAGCATACCGGGCGGATGCACGCAGGGAGCACTTGTCCTGTCGCGCAACGGCGGCGTGAAGTGGACGCTCAACGATGGCGCTATACAGCTGCTCATAAACCTTCACATCACGGGCGGACGCACGTTCCGCATCGAATACGCACTTGCCGACGGAACAACCGGCACGGCAAACGTGGCGAAGATGAGCAAGGGAACATACTGCAACTGGGACGTTCTGAAGAATGCGGGGCTCTCGGACAGGAGCGAGGAGATAAAGAGCATCACCCTCATAAACAACAACACGAGCGGAGAGGTGCGCATATATGATATGTACGTGCGCGTGCCCGACAACAAGCCTACAGGCATCGACGCAGCCGTTACTGGCGAAAAGGGCAGCCGCGTGGTCAAGTTCGTAAAGGGCAACCGTATCGTGATAGAAAAGAACGGCGTGAGATACAACGCCATGGGACAGCGCATCTGACGGTCCATGCCCGACCGGCAACGGGAACCTGCAACGAAAGAGCAGAAAATCCCCGTAAGAAAAGACCGGCGTTATAAATGAGAAAATCGAACGTTCCAAAGAAAAACTGGAGCGTTCGATTTTTTATTTGGATGCTACAAAAGAATATTCTGGTACTTCCAATATTCCACATATCTGCCCTACGCCACAACCATGGGTGCCCGGACAGGATTTTTCAAGGCTTTTTCCTGAGATGACTCCTTATCCATTCAAACTGTCCGTACTCGGTTGCGTCCGATGTCCAATGCTCGTTCACCGGCGTTATCAGCGGCTCTTTCGGACACGTGAGGACGTTCCACACGGCATAGCTCGTCGTCGGCGGGCACGTATCGTCGTTGTATCCCCACGTCATGTAGGTGTCCGCCTTGACATGGCGGGCAAAGTTCACCACGTCATAATACGCCATTGTCCTTATGTTCTCCGGCGTGAACATGCCCCTGATCTTGTTAAAGTGGGGATATCCCCCGGTCTTTCCTGCGGAGTATGCCGCCATGTCGCTCAGCGCAGGATGGTTCACCACACATTGCGTGACACGGCTGTCAAGTGCCGCCGCCACTATCGACAGGGCACCGCCCTGGCTTCCGCCCTGCACCGCAAGGTTCACACCGTCCCACTCAGGCAGCGACGTGAGCAAGTCCAGCGCACGCACGAGGGCAAGATATACGCGCCTCATGTAGTAGCGCTCGCGGCTGTCCAGCCCGTTTTCAAGATACCCGTTCTCACGCCCGTTGAATGCGGTGCTTATGTCTCTGAACGTCTCTTCAGGCAGCCGGGGGTCCAGTCCGTGTATCTCCATTTCCAGTCTTATGAAGCCGTTCTCGCCGTAGTAGCGGTGGCGCAACGGCTCCTTTATCGTCTTTATGCCCGCTCCCGGAGGACAAAGCACGGCAGGACAGCTGCCGGCAGCGGCATTCTTGGGTATGAAGAGATATCCGTAAACCGCCTGCCCCTGCCTGTTGAGCATCAGCTTTATAAGATAGCAGTCCATCTTCGGCGTGCAATACTCCTTGGCAAGCTCCTTTGTAAAGGTCAGGGGCTGCACCCTCATTTCCTCCACGCCTGCCCTCCAGAAATCCATGAAGTCTTCCGGTTCCTTGGTGAAAGGCTGTATATTGTCCACCGAAAAGCCCACCTTTATATGATGACTGTATTTCTTTCCGCCTACAGCGGCTGTAAGACGCAGGTCACGGAAGCCCGGCGTCTTTCTCGTGCCGATGCTCACCCGCGCCCTGCCGCGGCTCAGCTTAACGGTGCCCTTTACGTCACCTTTCATCATATCGTCGGCAACGGTATACTCCACGACGGCGTCTTCCGGTATTCCGTACCTGTAGAACTGTACGTCCACAACGGCATTCTCGCCCGTCTTGTAAAGCCAGTCGGCATGGTCGGGCACCGTCACCCACAGCACGTCCGAGCGGTAGGGATAGTTCTCCGCGCCGCTGCGCACAAAGCAGCAGCACAGAAACAAAGCAATCAAAATCAGTCTGTTTTTCATTATAATAAGGTCTTTTATCATTGCATCAGCCTGTATTCGCCGGGCGTCTTGCCCGTGGCACGCTTGAAGAAGCGGTTGAAATGCTGCGAATACTGAAAGCCCAGCCTGTTGCTTATCTCGCTTATCGTGCGGCTGGAACCGAGCAGCTCGTCCTTTGCAAGCTCTATTATCTTCACGCGGATATACTCCTGCGGCGTGCGCCCCGTCTCCTTCTTTATCAGGTCGCCGAAATAGTTGGGCGACAGGAAACACTGTTCGGCAAAATACCTGACCGACGGCAGCCCCTCCTGCGCCGGTTTGCTGCTCTCAAAGTATCGATTCATCTCGTTCTCAAACTTTGTCAGCACGTCGTGGTTTGCCTCCTTGCGGGTGACAAACTGGCGTTCGTAAAAGCGCATGCAGTAGTCGAGCAGCATCTCTATGTTGCTGCATATAATCTTCCGCGAATGGTTGTCAGCCTGCCGTTCCGTCTCTTCCTTTATCCGTGCAAGACAGTCGCTGAAGATTTTCTTCTCTTCCTCAGACAGGTGGAGAGCCTCGCGCGAGGAGTAGGAGAAGAACGAATATCTCTTTATCTCGCGCGCAAGCGATGTTCCGTGTATAAGGTCGGGATGGAAAAGAAGCCCCGTGGCATTGGGCTTTGAGCCCGGCGCACGCTTGACACGCACCACCTGCCCTGGTGCAAAGCTTGTCACCGTACCCTCCTGATAGTCATACGGCTGCCGCCCATAGGTAATATCCCCGCAATATGTCTGTTTCAGAAAGATGGCATACAGACCGTAGTTCAGCGTCATTTCACCAGAAGGCACCACCGCATCGGTGCCATGAAGGTCTACAACCGTCACCAGCGGATTACGCGTTTCAAAACCATAAATACTGTTGTAAGTCTCTACCGAGTTAAGATTTATCACCTCTTCCATATATAAATCCTTTGCTTCAATATTCGCAAAATTAACAAAAAAGACATTAAAAGCAAAGAGTTAACAAGGTGTTTGACAATTATTTAACTCTTATTTACGTCCGAAATCGGCAGGCACCTCGCCCCATTTCGCCGTCTCCCATTTTATCACCGGCACTCTCACCTCATGTGTCCTCAGCCACGCCTCGGCACGCTCTATGATGCCATAAAGCTGTTCCGTCGAGGCATTGCGCTCCAGCTTCGTCTTGCATTTCTTCTTGCTGACCCACAGAATGGCATTATAGCTGTCGCTGTATATCACCTTGTCCTTTATCCCAAGCTTCTCCATAAGTGCCAGGGCATGGACGATGGCAAGGAACTCACCGATGTTGTTGGTGCCGCGCAGCGGTCCGAAGTGAAACACCGTTGCACCCGTGGCAAGGTCTATGCCCTGATATTCCATCGGACCGGGATTGCCGCTGCATGCCGCATCCACTGCCCATGCGGCGGCTTTCACGTCCTTGTGCAACGGCAGCACGGTGTCGTTGCGCCAGGAGGGAACGTCGGTTAATTTATAATTCATAATTTATAATTTATAATTGAGTGAAGTTTTAATATACGTTATTTGCCACATGTAGGGACTTATTCTTGTATATGTCCGCTCCTTTTAAGATGCCAATAAGCAGATGTGTTGCGGACATATACAAGAATAAGTCCCTACATGTGGATTAATGTGCACCATAACACATCACCGTTTAAGACAAATTGTCATTTTCCGATGGATCTGTTGCACACTAATTATGAATTAACATTACATGCGTTCGGGCACTTCGATGCCCAGCAACGCCATTCCGTTCTTTATGGTCTTTGCCACATTCTTTGCCAGGACGAGGCGCACGAGCACCTTCTGTGGGTCTTCCTCGCGTAGTATGCTGTAGTCGTGATAGAACTGGTTGAACTGCTTTGTAAGCTCATAGCAGTAGTTGGCAATGCCGCTCGGGCTGTAGTCCTTGCCCGCCTGTGCCACAGCTGCGCCATACTCGCTCATCTTCTGTATCAGTTCCACCTCCTTATCGTTAAGCGTCATGCCGCCGTCGAGCGTCTCAGGAACGGCAATCTGCTGCTCTGCCGCCTTACGCATGATGCTGCGTATGCGGGCGTAGGTATACTGGATGAAGGGTCCTGTATTGCCGTTGAAGTCGATGCTCTCCTCCGGATTGAACAGCATGTTCTTGCGCGCATCGACCTTCAGGATGAAATACTTCAGCGCGCCCAGTCCCACTATGCGTGCAATCTCGTCGCGCTCCTCCTCGGTCATGTCGCTGAACTTGCCAAGCTCCTCGCTCGTCTTCTTCGCATCGTATATCATCTCGGCAACAAGCTCGTCGGCATCGACAACCGTTCCCTCGCGGCTCTTCATCTTTCCGTTGGGCAGCTCCACCATTCCGTATGAGAAATGGACAAGCTCCTTGCCCCACTTGAAGCCAAGGCGGTCAAGCAATATCGACAGCACCTGGAAGTGGTAGTTCTGCTCGTTGCCCACCACATATATCATCTTGTCTATTGGGAAGTCCTTGAAACGCATCTCGGCAGTACCGATGTCCTGTGTCATATATACCGACGTGCCGTCCGAGCGCAGCAGCAGCTTCTGGTCAAGACCGTCGTTTGTAAGGTCCGCCCACACGCTGTTGTCGTCCTTGCGGAAGAAAAGTCCCTTTTCAAGCCCCTCTTCCACCTTCGCCTTACCCTTTAGATAGGTGTCCGACTCATAGTATATCTTGTCAAAGCCGACGCCGAGTGCCTTGTACGTCTCATCGAAGCCGGCATACACCCAGTCGTTCATCTTCTTCCACAGCGCGCGCACCTCGGGGTCGTTCTGCTCCCATTTTACGAGCATGTCGTGAGCCTCCTTTATCAGCGGAGCCTCTTCCTTAGCCTTCTTCTCCGCCTCTTCGGCGTTCATGCCCTCAGCCGTATACTGCTCTACAAGCTGCTTAACCTCCATGCGGTAGTGCTTGTCAAAGGCAACATAGTAGTCGCCGATAAGGTGGTCGCCCTTCTTTCCGCTCGTCTCCGGAGTCTCGCCGTTGCCGTATTTCAGCCATGCCAGCATCGACTTGCATATATGTATGCCGCGGTCGTTCACGATGTTTGTCTTCACCACCCTGTTTCCGTTCGCCTGCATTATCTGCGCAAGACTCCAGCCCAGCAGGTTGTTGCGCACGTGTCCGAGGTGGAGAGGCTTGTTGGTGTTGGGCGACGAGTATTCTATCATCACCAGCGGACTGTCCCCGTCCGCCTTCTTCTCGCCGTATTTCTCGTCGGCGTTGATGCTGTTGAGCAGCCCTATCCATGCCGCCGGGGCAATGACGAGATTAAGAAATCCCTTCACCACGTTGAACGATGCGATGTTCTCATCGTTTTCCTGCAGCCATCCGCCTATCTCCTGCGCCGTGTCCTCCGGCTTCTTGCGTGATATCTTCAAGAACGGGAACACCACCAACGTGAGGTTTCCTTCAAACTCTCTCTTTGTCTTCTGCAACTGCACCATCTTCTCCGGCACGTCCGCGCCGTACAGTTCTTTCACCGCCTTGATGACCGAACCGCATATCTTGCCTTCTATACTCATACCTTATTATATATATTTACGGGTGCAAAGGTAATAAAGAAATTAAGAATTAAGAACATGGAAATTAAGAATTAAGAGTTAAGAATTAAGAAAATATGCTTTGGACAGGCATCTATAGGACCTATAGGACTTATAAGACCTATAAGACTTATACAACCCACAAGGCATATTTTCTTAATTTCCATGCTCTTAATTCTTAACTCTTAACTTCCCAGACCTTTCCTCTCAGCTCATCCATTTTCTTCCTCCTGTCAAACGAGAAAGTCTTGCTGTTGCGGTCTACAAAGCCGAAAAGGCTGAGGGCAAGGGATATTATGTTGCCGCGCATAGGCTCCGACAGCATGTCCGCCTCGGCATAATACAGCTCGGCAAGCATCTCCATGCGGTGCAGACGCTCGCTCTCGGGATATTTGGTGAACGACTGCATGATATCGTCCACGGGCATTATGTGGTAAAAGTCGTATGGTCCCACATACTGCTCATAAAGCTTTCGCAGAGCCTCGCGCCTGCCTTCAATCTCCTTTTTCTCAAGCATCCGGGCAAGTGCCGCCATAAACTCGCGGATAAGGCGCATGATATAGTCACGTTCAAGCATCGCTTTTATAATTTATAATTCATAATTGATAATTTATAATTGGTGCGGGGACAACAACCCGCCAACTCGTAATTCGTAACTCCAAACTCGTAATTCAAAGCTCCAAACTCCTGACGTATTCATACAGTTTCTTATAGAACGGGTGGCGCGTCATTGTGCCGGCATCGCCGAGAATTATCAGTTTCATGCGTGCACGCGTCATCGCCACGTTCATGCGGCGCAGGTCGCGGAGAAAGCCTATCTGCCCTTCGGCGTTGGCACGCACGAGCGATATCAGTATTATATCGCGCTCCTGACCCTGAAAGCCGTCAACGGTGTTTATGCTGATAAGGTGGCGGAAGGGCTTGAAAAACTCCTTCTTCTTTATCAGCCGCCGCACATACTGCACCTGTGCGCGGTATGGCGAGATTACACCCACGTCCATACTCTCTTCAAGTACGCGCTCCCTGCCTATCTTCTTGAAATAGTTTTCGAGCGTGGCAAGCGTCAGCATAGCCTCCGCCTTGTTTATCCTGCCGAAGCTCTCGCCGACAAACTGCTCCGCAAACAGCGGGCGACCGTCGTCGTCCGTGCCAATCTCCGATGTGTCGACCCATGTCATGGGCGTGTCATAATCAAGTATTCCGCGATGGCTCACCTGCGGTGCACTCTCCACCATGCCGCCATAGAACCAGTTGCTCGAGAACCTCATTATCTGCTCGTTCATGCGATACTGCACCTTGAGCAGCGTCACCGTCCCGGGCTTAAGCGCGGCTATGCGCTCCATGAGCGTCGTGCCCAGTCCGCCGCGCATTGCCTCCATGCTCTTCACCGTCGGCGGAAGCTGACAGTGGTCGCCGGCAAGTATCACCCTCGAGGCACGCCACAGCGGTATCCAGCATGCCGGCTCGAGCGCCTGTGCAGCCTCATCGATGAACAGGGTGGCAAACTTCATGCCGTCCAAGAGGCGGTTTGCCGCACCCGTCAGTGTACATGCTATCACGCGTGCCTCGCCAAACAGTTCGGCGTTGATGCGTATCTCTATCTCCATGGCACGGCTTTTCAGCCTCTCCAGCTTCGTGTGGTAGCTGTCGTCATGTCTGCGGTTGCGCGCACCGCGCATCTCCCTTATCGCCTTGCGTATGCTCCACAGCTGCGGATAGTCGGGATGTGCCTCGAAGCGGCGCTCGTAGGTGAACGACAGCATCTTGTCATTGACGCGCGTGGGATTGCCGAGACGCAGCACGTTGACACCGCGGTCTACAAGCTTCTCGCTAATCCAGTCGACAGCCATGTTGCTCTGTGCACACACCATAACCTGATTTTCGCGGTGCAGCGTCTCGTATATTGCCTCCACAAGCGTTGTCGTCTTTCCCGTTCCGGGAGGTCCGTGCACTATGGCAACGTCCTTTGCCCGCAGCACATTGTTCACCGCCTGTTCCTGCGTGGGGTTGAGCCACGGAAAGCGCATCGGGGCAAACGTGAACGTCTCCGCCTTGGCTTGTGAGCCGAAGAGGTCGCGAAGATAGGCAAGACGGTTGCCCTTGGCATTTATGGCGCGGTCGAGGGCATCAAACATAAGCCGGTAGCTCGTCTCGTCGAAAAACAGCTGCACGCCGGCATTCTCCATGTTCTGCAGCGCAGGTATGGAGGCACTGTCGGGCAGGGAGACGACCATACGGTCACCGTCGACATAGCTAACGGTGCCCGTAACGGCATGAAACCTTATCTTGTCGGACACGGAAAAGAAGCATACCGGACGCCCGAACTCGAAATTATGCTCCACGTCGTCATCGGCAGTACGGTGCACCTCAATCACCGGCTGGTTGAGCGAGTTATAATAGTTGCGCCCCATACGCACGGGGAACCAGGCATCGCCGCGCTTCACCTTGCGTGGCAACGCCTCGGCATTGCTGTGCCGCCGGTATTCTTCCTTCTCCTCCTCATACTCCGTTTCAAGCAGTTTCCTGAGCATCAGCAGCGTCTGCACGGGAGGCACGGGAGCGTTATTTTTATGATGTTTGTATATCATTGATTTTCAATATCTTATCTTTTGGGTTCCAAAACACCGTCTTTCAGGCTCCAATATGCCGCCTTTCAGAGTCTAAAAGACGGCATATTGGAAGCCCAGACGTCACCTTCCGGAAAACAAGCGGCACACTCATGAAGTTTTCCACGTGTGCCGGAACGGCATAAACATCTGTGTGTCCTATGCAAAGATAACAAAAAGTATCCAAACATACACAACCGGACGTATAATAACGTGGGTCTGGCTAATTATACAAACCACCCCTGCCCCTCCTTGCTCTCTCTACTCCTCAAAGTCTTTAAGGTCTTTAAAGTCATTAAAGACAATAATGCCAATCTACTTCCTTACTCCCTTTACTCCTTTCTCCCTTTACTCCTTACATCATCATTTGTCCTTTAACTTCCTGTAACTTCCCATAACTTCTTTAACTTCTTAATACCACACCAAAGCCTGCGGGTGATATTCCACGATGCACGGGCAAAAGGGTATGAAATCGGCAGGGAGACGGCAACGGGTTAAAAAAAATTAAATGAAAGGAAATAAGAAAGTACTTTATTCTCTATATTGGTTAAATGAAAGTATCTTTGCACGTGCAATTTGGTATGTAATTTAAATGTTTTTAAATAAAATAAGCAATTATGAAGATTGAGAAAGTTCATGCAAGAGAAATCCTCGACTCAAGAGGTAATCCTACAGTTGAAGTTGAAGTAACACTCGAAAACGGCGTAATGGGCCGTGCAGCCGTTCCGTCAGGAGCATCTACAGGCGAAAACGAGGCACTGGAACTTCGC
The DNA here is from genome assembly GCA_900545525.1 of uncultured Prevotella sp. Lineage (GTDB taxonomy): Bacteria > Bacteroidota > Bacteroidia > Bacteroidales > Bacteroidaceae > Prevotella. The sequence goes on along the minus strand of UQZX01000012.1, from coordinate 68,624 downwards.
GACGGCGACAAGAACCGCTATCTTGGCAAGGGCGTGCTGAAAGCTGTTGAGAACGTAAACACTATCATCGCACCGGCTCTGAAAGGCGACTGCGTACTGAACCAGCGTGCAATCGACAATAAGATGCTTGAGCTTGACGGTACTCCCACAAAGAGCAAGCTGGGTGCAAACGCCATCCTCGGCGTATCACTGGCTACGGCACAGGCTGCTGCAAAGGCTCTGGGCATGCCGCTCTACCGCTACATCGGCGGCTGCAACGCTTACACAATGCCCGTTCCGATGATGAACATCATCAATGGCGGTGCTCACTCTGACGCTCCCATCGCTTTCCAGGAGTTCATGATACGCCCCGTAGGCGCAACGTCTATCAAGGAGTCTATCCGCATGGGTGCTGAGGTTTTCCACGCACTTGCAAAGCTTCTCAAGGGTCGCGGACTGTCTACAGCCGTAGGTGATGAGGGTGGCTTCGCTCCTAACTTCGACGGTATCGAGGACGCTCTCGACAGCATCATACAGGCTATCAAGGATGCTGGCTACGAGCCGGGCAAGGACGTTAAGATTGCCATGGACTGCGCTGCTTCTGAGTTTGCAGTACAGGAGAACGGCGAATGGTTCTACGACTACCGCCAGCTGAAGAACGGCAAGAAGAAGGATCCTAACGGAAAGAAGCTCTCTGCAGACGAGCAGATAAAGTATCTCGAGGAACTGATTACAAAATATCCTATCGACTCTATCGAGGACGGTCTTGACGAGAACGACTGGGACAACTGGGTTAAGCTCACGTCAGCTATCGGCGACCGCTGCCAGCTCGTAGGCGACGACCTGTTCGTAACAAACGTCAAGTTCCTCCAGAAGGGTATCCAGATGGGCGCAGGAAACTCTATCCTCATCAAGGTTAACCAGATTGGTTCGCTGACAGAGACACTCGACGCTATCGAGATGGCTCACCGTCACGGTTACACAACAGTAACTTCTCACCGCTCAGGCGAGACAGAGGACACTACCATCGCTGACATCGCAGTGGCTACAAACTCAGGTCAGATTAAGACAGGTTCTATGAGCCGCACAGACCGTATGGCTAAGTACAACCAGCTGATCCGCATCGAAGAGGAACTGGGTGCTGCTTCAAAGTATGCTTATACAAAGCTGAAGTAAATTCATACTTCACATAACGGCAATGAGGGTAGCCCCATGTGGGCTCCCCTCATTTTTGTTTAAGGCAGGGGCTGGGCTACTGCCTGGTTTTATAAGGCTTATAGGACATATAAGGCTTATAGGTCCTATAAGTCCTATAAATCCAACATACAATATCAAAAAGAGCATAAAATGACATTTCATCCATTATCCACCGACATTCCCAAGCCGCAAAAGTTCACATATCCCTTCTGCTACGAGCCTCATCCGCTGTGCCTGCTCGCCGCGCGTGAGGTGCAGGAGTATATCGTGGCTAACGGTCTCTGCGCCGGCGACAGGGACGGAGGAAAGATGTTCGGAGTGCTCGTTGTGGAGAACGGAGAGGGACGGACGGGGTATCTTGCGGCATATTCGGGACTTCTGCAACATGACGCAGAAGACGGTTTCTTCGTGCCGCCGGTGTTCGACGCACAGCAGCCCGGCGGTTATTTCAAGCTGCACGAAAGCGAAATAACCGCGCTCAACATGGAAATAGAAAACATTGAAAAGAGCGGGGAGTATATAGGTGCGCGAAGAGAGGCTGAAAGGCTGGAAACTGAAAGTAATGAGAAGATACGCCTGTACAAGGAAGAGATGGCACGGGCAAAGGCTGCAAGAGATGCAAGGCGGCACGATGCAGGGGTGATAACGGAAGAAGAAGGGCTGGCAATGATACGCGAGAGCCAGTTTATGAAAGCCGAACTGCGGCGCATGAAAAAGTATTACAGGGAGAGGACGGCAGCAGCGGCACTGCATGCAGGACATTTGGAAGAAAGAATAACCGGGCTGAAGAAACAGCGGAAGGAGATGTCCGACGCCCTTCAGGAGTGGCTGTTCCGCCAATATGTACTGCTTAACGTCCGTGGTGAAGCACGGGACATAATAGACATATTCATGGAACAGGCTGGCAAGATGCCGCCTGCGGGAACGGGAGACTGCTGTGCTCCAAAGATGTTGCAGTATGCCTTCAAAAACGGAATGCGTCCTGTCTGCATGGCGGAATTCTGGTGGGGACCGCCGCCAACGAACGAACTGCGCCGGCAGGGACACTTCTACCCGTCGTGCAGCGGCAAGTGCAAGCCGCTGCTCGGTCACATGCTGAAGGGTCTGAAGGTAGACGACAATCCTTTATCCGACGGCAGGGCTGGCTCCTTGTCAACGGTAAACGAGCCTGTGCCGGAGATTGTCTATGAAGACGACTGGCTTATGGTCGTCAACAAGCCCGCGGGCTTTCTGTCTGTACCGGGACGTTCGGAACGCCCGTCCGTGTTGTCGTTTGCAAAAGGACACTGCCCCGATGCCGACGGTCCGATGATTGTCCACCGTCTTGACATGGCTACATCCGGACTGTTGGTAGTGGCAAAGACCAAGGAGGCGCACCGTTCGTTGCAGGAGCAGTTCCGGCAGCACAGCGTCAGGAAGCGTTATCACGCCGTGCTTGACGGCACGTGGCGCGGTGCTGCACACGGCACAATATCGCTCCCCCTCTGTCCGGACATATTCGACCGCCCGCGTCAGAAGGTTGACTATGCCAACGGCAAGACGGCAATAACAGAGTTCTGGATTATAAAAACGGAAAACGGAAAGACCCACATTCATCTCTTTCCGCACACAGGACGCACCCACCAGCTGCGCGTGCATTGTGCCCACGGCGACGGTCTGGGCATTCCTATAATGGGAGATGAACTGTATGGAAAGAAAGCCGACCGTCTTCACCTCCATGCGGAATATCTTGAGTTCACACACCCGGGCACTCTCAAACGCATGGCGTTTGAGGGAATTAAGAATTAAGAGTTAAGAATTAAGAATTTGCTGCCGCCATTCTCCTATTGGACTTATAAAGCTTATTGGTCTTATTTGTCCAATCAGCCTAATAATAATGGCGGCAGCAAATTCTTCATTCTTCATTCATCATTCTTCATTTCCCCATTCCCTTCTTCAGAAACTCCACATATTCGCCCACATCCTCCTTATAGCTGAAAGAGCCGCCGAGGACATTCCCCTGCGCATCCACAGGCACATAGAACGGCTGTACAAGTGCTCCGAACTTGCTCTGTTGCAGGTAGCTCCACTTGTCTCCTATGGTACGGAGGGTCTTTCGGGTACCGTCGGGCAGGGTCACTTCCATGGTCTTGGTAAGCGGACGCTTGTCGTCTACGTAAAGGGAGATGAGGATATAGTCGTTGTTAAGAATGTCGGCAACCTGCGGATCGGTCCATACAGATGCCTCCATCTTGCGGCAGTTGACGCAGCCGAAGCCCGTAAAGTCTATCAGCACGGGCTTTCCCTGCGATGCGGCAGCGGCAAGCCCTTCTTCATAATCGGTATATTTAGGCTTCACTTCGTTGTGATAAAGATTGAAATCCTGTGTGCTCATGGGCGGTGCAAAGGCACTGACAGCCTTGCAGGGGGCACCCCACAGACCGGGAATCATATATACCACAAACGCAAACGACACCATGCCGAGCATTATGCAGGCAACGGGCATGGGCTTGTCTTCGCCGTACATGTCGCTCTGAAACTTGAGCTTGCCGATAAGATAGAGACCAAGCATGCTGAAAATAACTATCCACAGGGCAAGGAACACTTCACGGTCGAGCAGTCCCCAGCCGTATGCAAGGTCGGCAACGGAGAAGAACTTAAGGGCAAAGGCAAGCTCGATAAATCCGAGTACGACCTTTATGGTGTTCATCCAGCTGCCCGACTTCGGTGCCTGCTTGAGCCATGTGGGGAACAAGGCAAAGAGGGTGAAAGGCAAAGCAAGGGCAAGGGCGAAGCCGAACATGCCCATTGCAGGTGCCATATAGCTGCCGGATGTGGTGACCTCTACAAGCAGGAAGCCTATAATGGGTCCCGTGCAGGAGAACGACACAAGTGCAAGCGTGAACGCCATGAGGAATATCGACAGCAGACCGCTTGTCGATGACGCCTTGCTGTCTATCTTATTGGTCCACGATGAGGGCAATGTAAGCTCGAACCAGCCGAAGAACGACAGGGCGAACACAACAAGAAGAAGACAGAAAATGATATTCACCACGGCATTGGTGGCAAGGGCATTGGCAAAGCTCGCACCGAAAATAACGGTCAGGGCAATGCCCAGCGTAAGGTAGATGACGATTATTGACACTCCGTAGGTAATGGCGTCGCGCACTCCCTTCTTCTTATCCTTGGCACGTTTGAGGAAGAAGCTTACCGTCATAGGTATGATAGGCCACACGCAAGGGGTGAAAAGCGCAACGAAACCGCCGGCAAGTCCCATAAGGAATATGTACAGAAGAGAACGGTCGCTGCTGCCGTTGTCACCGTTAAACGCCTGCAACTCCTTTATCACAGGCTTCCACAGGTCGCCTCCTATATCGGCAGACGACGTGCCGGCAACAGCCGACGTATCGGCGGAAAGGGTGTCGCTGACAACGGTTGCGGGCACCTCCGCCGCTCCGTCCCTAATCTCCTCCTTTGCCTCCGGGGCACCTTCGGGTCCCTTCCCGCTATAAGAAAACTCCACCTGAGTGGGCGGCATGCAGTTCTCATCGTTGCATGCGCCATATTCAAGGTAGCCTTTAAGGGTGTATGTCTTTCCAGTTATCTGATACCGCTGGACGAAAGTGACGCTCTTCTCGAAGTAACGCAGCTTCATGCCGAACACCTGGTCGAAGTTTGATATCTCTTTCCCCTGCGCCTTCAGCTTGCCAAGCGGCTTCACGCCCTCAGCCTTCTCCGTCGTCAACGTGGCAGAGACCGGACCGTCGGCGGGCAGTCCGGTAGAATATACATGCCAGCCGTTGTCTATCTTTCCGGTAAATATGACATCGACCTCAGTGGGAGACACCACCTTCTGCTGCACCGAGAAATGAACGGGAATGTCTCCCTGTGCCATGACACCGGCAGCATGCAACACCGCAACAAAAGCCACGGCAAGCATCTTGATACTTCTTCTAATCATATATTATCTTGTTTTATTTGTCATTATGTTCATCACAAAGCGGTCTGTCTCGCTCATTCCCCTGCTGCCGATGTCGGTCAGATTGTGTATGCTCCGGTCCACATCATCGTCTATGATGCCCTCCACCGACGTCACATGCTTGTTCTGTATTGCCAGCATGGCACTCATCACGGCTGTCCCCACGCCTGTTGTCAGTTTCAGCGCACAGCTCGGCTTTGCCCCGTCGCATATCATTCCGGTAAGGTTTGCAATCATGTTCTTCACCGAATATGCCACCTGTTCGTATGTCCCTCCCATGAGATAGGTTATTCCGCAGCTGCTGCCCGTGCTTGCCACAACACATCCGCAGAGGGCGGAGAGCGTTCCGAGAGCCTGTTTTATGTATATCGCCGTGAGGTTGCTGAGCACGAGGGCGCGTATAAGCTCTTCCTCAGTATTGTGGTTTTCCTCGGCAAACACCACCACGGGCATTGTAGCACAGATGCCCTGGTTACCGCTTCCGCTGTTGCTCATCACGGGCACCATCGCCCCTGCCATGCGCGCATCGCAGGCACAACTGGTTACAGAGAGTATGCGCGAGAATATTCCTTCACCCATGATACCACGTCCCAGCGGGCTGCACAGAGTCTTGCCAAGGGCATGGCCGTAGTTCTCCGTCAGTCCGCTTTGTGCCGCATTCTCATTAAGTTTCTTGGCTTCGAGTATGAATTTCATATCGTCCGTGCATGTCGTCGTGGCATACTCATAGACTTTTCTCAATGTCAAAGGAACACAGATGCTTTCCTCGCTTACCGTGCCCGGCTGTTTTTCAAGCATCACGTCTGCATTTTTTCTCAGATAGACAAAGTCCGTGTGGTGCCCCTTTATTATCGCCTCGGTCTCGTCTTCGCCGCTCCTGCACAGCACACGTATGAACAGCTTGTCGGTGTCGTGCTCTTCAAGGGCAATCTTTATGCGCCCTTCACCGACATATCTGCGCGCCTTCTCCACGGCAACGGCATCGGTGTCGCGAAGCACTTCAAGCCCCAGTTCGTGCCTGCCCACAATCGCTCCCAGTGCCACAGCAATGGGAAGCCCCACCATGCCTGTGCCGGGAATGCCCACACCCATGGCATTTTTCAGTATATTCAGACTGAGACTGAGTTCTATACTGTCGGGAACACGCCCCATAAGAGCCGATGCACGAGACACGCACAGGGCAACGGAAACCGGTTCGGTGCATCCTATCGCCGGCACAACCTGACTGCGTATCAGGGCTGTAATGGCACTTCTTTCAGCATCTGTTATCATAAACCTTATATCATTATATATAATGTATCTATCTGCAAAAGTATAAATAAAACATCTAAAAGCATGCTTTTAGCATATAAAATATTGGCGGATTGGAAAATAATGGCTATCTTTGCAAAAGAGTTAAGTTTACGAAGGATAATGGATTCTGACACCGCACAGATGTCAGAATCCGTTATTTTCTTTACCATTTGAAAAACTGAAAACACAATAAACAGTTATGGCATACATGTCACAGGAAGGCTATGATAAGATGATAGCCGAACTTCAGCGTTTGGAAAGTATCGAACGCCCGAAAGCTTCTGCCGCAATAGCAGAGGCAAGAGATAAAGGAGATTTGAGTGAGAACTCGGAGTATGATGCGGCAAAGGAGGCACAGGCTCATCTGGAAGACAAGATAAACAAGATGAAACTTGCCATTGCCGAGGCAAAAATCGTGGACACTTCGCGCCTCAGCACCGAATGCGTGCAGATCCTTTCCAAGGTGGAAATGACCAATATGGCGAACAAGGCGAAGATGACATACACCATTGTAAGCGAAAACGAGGCAAACCTGCGCGAGGGAAAGATATCCATCAAGACGCCCATTGCACAGGGACTGCTCAACAAGAAGGTCGGCGACGAGGTTGAGATAACAATTCCGCGCGGAACGATAAAGCTGCGCATAGACAAGATAACGATAGAATAAACGGTCATGGCAGGAATATTCTCAAAGATAGCGGCGGGCGAGATACCCAGTTACAAGTGTGCGGAGAGCGACAGGTTCTATGCCTTTCTCGACATCAGCCCTCTCGTAAAGGGACACACTCTTGTAATACCGCGCCGTGAGGTTGACTACATCTTCGACATGGAAGATGATGAGATTGCCGAGTTTCAGGTGTTTGCCAAGAAGGTGGCAACGGCTATAAAGAGAGCTTTCCCGTGTATAAAGGTGGGACAGGCAGTGCTCGGTCTCGAGGTGCCCCATGCCCACATACACCTCATACCGATGCAAAGCGAGAAGGACATGCTCTTCTCCAACCCCAAGCTGAAGCTCGATGAAGACGAGATGAAGGCAATTGCCGGGAAGATTTACGATGAGTTCTGCAAGCTGTAAGCACGTCTTACGAAACGCAAAATACAAAAGGCGGGTGTGTCAAAATAAGCCGACACACCCGCCTTTTGTATTTTGCGTAACAGTCTAAATGAACTCATCACCGTATTTTATCTGCACTTCATTGATATACTTACGTATCAGTGCCGATGAATCTCCTTTCTTGCAGATAAGCAAGACATTGCCTTTCTCAGCCACAATATACCCGTCAAGCCCGTGTATCACGCCGAGGTGGTCCTTCGGAAGCTTCACAATGTTGTTGCTGCTCTCGGCAAGAACCACCTTCGAACCTATCACAACATTGTCGTCATCGCCCTTGCTCATGCTCTCGTATATGGAGTGCCACGTACCAAGGTCAGCCCAGCCGAAGTCGCACCGCATAACATAAACGTTGTCGTTCTTCTCCAATATACCGTAGTCTATCGACAGGTTGGGAAACGCAGGGAAGTTCTCCTCAATGAAATCAAGCTCTTCTTCAAACGTAACCGGATGTCCTCCGGTATCTATCTTGCGGAACACCGGAGGGAAGATTTTCTTCATACACTCGCGGAGATACTGCACGTTGGCAAGGAAAAGACCTGTGTTCCAGTAGAACTCGCCGCTGTCCATGAACATGCGGGCAAACTCGCGGTCGGGCTTTTCGGTGAATGTCTTAACCTTGTATACATTCTCTGCCTTCGCCTTCTCGCCCATCTGGATATATCCGTAGCCGGGTTCCGGACGCGTGGGCTTTATCCCCATTGTCAGAAGAGAGTCGTTGCTGCCTACGAAGTCAAGTCCTGCAAGGACATTCTCCCTGAACTTATCTTCATTGAACACAGCCTGATCCGACGGCACCACCACAATGCGCGCATCGGGATTTACATGCACTATGCGGTATGTTGCCCATGCCACGCTCGGCGCGGTGTTGCGGAATATAGGCTCACTTAGTATTCTTTCCCTGCTTATCCCCGGCAACTGTTCCTCTACAAGATGCTCATACTCGTGGTTTGTACTTATATATATGTTTTCCTCGGGCACTATTCCGGTCATCCGCTCGTATGTCTGCTGCAACAGAGTCTTGCCCGTTGAAAAGAAATCAAGAAACTGTTTGGGACACTTCTCCCTACTGCACGGCCACAACCTGCGCCCCTTTCCACCGGCAAGTATCAGGCAAAAGTCATTCTCGTTGTATTTCATAATATATCAGTTCATGATTAATGGTGCACTAATATACATATTATTACCGACACTGCCAACGGTTTTTAAGTTTTTTCATACAAAAGTTTGCCGTTTAAGAAATTATCAGTATCTTTGCACCGTCTTATGAAAAGGCATCTGAAAAGCCCAGATGGCGGAATCGGTAGACGCGCTGGTCTCAAACACCAGTGGAGCAATCCGTGCCGGTTCGACCCCGGCTCTGGGTACAGAAGTAAAAGCCAAGAGTTGGATTATCAACTGCTTGGCTTTTTATTTTATCATATAATCAACCGCTTTTTACCTGCATTTACGAAATAAGAAGCATAGAAATGGATGCTTTGCTTGGTGGAATGAAGTAAAAACAGTACCTTTGAAAAAGTTAAACAAATCAAACATCGACCGATGGAACATGATATATGGCAAGAAATAGAAGCACTGCACCGGACGTTTGTAAGGCTCGGTATCAGTAATGCCGTGGACTACGAGAAGTACTACCTGTATTCTCTTATTGCCCACTCAACCGCCATTGAAGGTTCAACACTGACAGAAATGGAAACCCAGTTGCTGTTTGACGAAGGTGTTACTGCTGGCGGCAAACCTCTCGTCTATCATCTGATGAATGAAGACCTGAAACATGCCTACGAGCTGGCAAGGGAAAAAGCCGTGCAAAAAGCACCCATTACTACTTCTTTTCTAAAATCACTTAATGCCTCTCTGATGCACTCCACCGGAAGCATACATAACGTCATGGGCGGCTCCTTCGACTCATCCAAAGGCGAATTCCGCCTCTGCGGTGTTACAGCTGGCGTCGGCGGACATTCTTACATGGGTTATCAGAAAGTCCCGACGAAGGTCACAGAACTGTGCCGTCTGCTGCAAGAACGTATCAACACGGCTTCTTCTTTCCGTGAACGATACGAGCTCAGCTTCAACGCCCATCTGAATTTGGTAACCATTCATCCATGGGTCGATGGCAATGGGAGGACCTCCCGTCTGCTGATGAACTACATCCAGTTTGTCTATAACCTTTTCCCTACCAAGATATTCAAGGAAGACCGGGATGAGTATATCCTCTCCTTACGCCGGTCACAGAATGAAGACAGCAACCTGCCTTTCCTCTCTTTTATGGCAAATCAACTAAAGAAGTCTCTCACATTGGAAATAGAACGGTTCCATGCTTTGCAAAAAAGAGGATTTAACTTTATGTTCTGAAAGTTCCCACAACACTGACTTTTCATATAAGAGCCACACCTTATATATTATAAGGAATTAGCATCCTGTGTCCCGTCCTTGCTCCGTGAATATATAAAAGCACGTGAGCTGGGGATAAAAATCAATGTTTTTTATTGGAAACCTCCTCCATTGCCCAGATATAAAAATGAGTTTTCGTTTGCCAATAAATCATAACTTGAAAGGCATTTAAGCATTTTTTCGTTATTTGCATGCAAGGTTTATGGCAAAAGGGGTTACATTTGTAGATGCCGTTGATAACATACAGGACAACGGCAGGAGATATAAATAAATGAAAGAAACAATAAGAAAGAAGGAGAAAGATTATGAAAGGACTAAAGACTATTGCAGTAATTTTCACCGCCGCACTTGCCATGACGGCATTGCAGTCGTGCGACAACGACGATGAATACATCTACACCGGCGCGTATCCCAACGCAATGGTAACGGTTAAGAAAACAGCTGACGGCGGCGTATACCTGCAGCTGGACGACAAGACCACGCTGCTGCCCGTCAACATGAAGAAGTCTCCGTACTATCTCGACGAGGTCAGGGCATTTGCATCCATAAGGTTCACCGATGACGACAGTAACGGATACACCAAGGCGGCATACGTTCAGTATCTTGACAGCGTGCTGACGAAATTCACAGCTCCCGACCTCGGCACAGGCAACGACGAGGCATACGGTAACGACCCCATAGACATCGTGCGCGACTGGACCACCGTCGTAGAGGACGGATTTATCACCCTGCGCATACGAGCACCGTGGGGAAACAGCAGCAAGGCTCACTATATAAACCTGCTAAGAAACACCAACGGCGAAAATCCGTACGAGGTTGAACTGAGACACGATGCACGCGGGGACATATACGGACCGTCGCGCGATGCCGTCGTGGCGTTTAACCTCAAGGACCTGCCCGACACCGGCGGCAAGACGGTGAAGCTGAAAGTGAAATGGAAGTCGCCCGCAGGCACAAAGACGCACGAGTTTGACTACCGCAGCCGCGGCACGCAACCTGAAGAATAAGCACGGAAGAAGGCACATAACGCCCTAACAAAGGCAATGCAGGAACACGGAGAAATAAGCGGGCAGGACCTGCCCGGACTTATAAGACAGGGAGATACCCATGCGATGAAGGTTCTTTACCTTCGTCACATAGGGTATCTCAAAGCCGTTTGTTCGCGCTACGTCACAACCGACGACGACGTAATGGACATCCTGCACGACAGTTTCATAAAGATAATAACGTCCATAGGCAGGTTCACCCCGCGTGGCGAAGGCTCTCTGCGCAGCTGGATGGCACGCATTGTCGCCAACGAATCCATCGACTTTCTCCGCAACAACGCACGGCTGCTCATTGTCGACGACGAGAGCAGCGCCATGTCCATGGAGAGCGAAGAGCCTCCGGAGACCGACGACATACCGCCCGACAGGCTGCACGAAATGATAAGACAGCTGCCCGAGGGCTACCGCACGGTGCTCAACCTCTACGTCTTCGAAGGAATGAGCCACAAGGAGATAGCGGCAATGCTGGGCATAAAAGAAAGCTCGTCGGCATCACAGTTTCACAGGGCAAAGAGCATATTGGCAAGGAAAATCAAGGAATATCAATCATCAAGACATACGGTTTATGAAAGAAGAATGGACAGACAGGCTTAGGGACAGGCTCTCGGGATATGAGGAGAGCGTGCCCGAGGGATTGTGGGAAGACATCGAGTCCGCTCTCTCAAGCCGTATGACGGCAGGCACACCGCAACGAAAAAGCCGGGCGGCAGCAGTATTACGGCGCACCGTGGCAGCCGTCATGGCTGCGGCTGCGGCAGTGGTGACAGGATATATGCTGATAACGGGCGGCAGCATGTCCGGCGTAAAAAAGGCGGAGACAGATGTCGTGACGGGAAGAAACAGTCCTGGTGGCGGCAGCGGAAACGACACAAAAGGCACAGCGGTGGCACATGAGGCTGGTTTACTGGCGGCTGTCGCTGACGAGAACACACACGCCGCTTCCACAAAAGAGCCTGAGACATGGACACCGGAGAATGCTACGACAGACGCCGCGGGCACAATTACGGGACAGCATACAGACACCCAAGAACCAACTGAGCACAGGGGCAGCAACAATAAAGGCGGCTCAAGCACCATCGGCAAGGGCAAGGACAACAGGCAAACGGCGACATACGGCACTATGCCGGAGCACGCAGGCAATGGCGGCGGGCGCATATCGCTTTCCCTGTATGCACAGAACAGCACAGTGTCCACACAGCGCACGGCGGCACAGGGCACTCCCCTGCTCTTCTCATCGCCAACGTCATCCGCACCCGGAGGCAACTCCGAGGGCATACAGCAGGACATGCTGAGCATACTGTACACAAAGCAATATACGGACATACAGAGCACAAAGCATCATTTTCCCATACGTGCCGGCGTGTCCATCCGCTACGACACGGGCAGCAGAACAGGCATAGAGAGCGGACTGACGTACACTCTGCTGAGGTCTGAGATAATATCCGGTAACGGGAAAACACTTAGAAAGACACGCCGCAGGCTGCATTATATCGGCATACCGCTCAACATTTCTTACACCGCATGGCGCGGCAGGCATCTCGAAGCATACGTGTCGGCAGGCGGCGAGATACAGAAGTGCGTGTCGGGAAAGGACGACACGGAGACCGTAACGAACGGCATGGTAACGTCTGCAGAGAGCACCGCCACGAAAGAAAACCGTCTGCAACTGTCCGCAGGTGCCGCGGCAGGCATACAATACAACCTCTCCCCCTCCATAAGCATCTATGCCGAACCGGGCATCAACTGGTATCCGGACAACGGCAGCAGCATGGAGACAATATATAAAGACAAGCCGCTGAACTTCAGCGTAAAGGCGGGAGTGAGGGTAAGAATTACGAATTAAGAACTAAGAATTAAGAACTAAGATGGGCGGGGAATTAAGAATTAAGAGCATAGAAATTAAGAATTAAGAGTTAAGAATTAAGAAAATATGCTTTGGGCGGGCATCTATAGGACCTATAGGATTTATAAGACCTATAAGACTTATACAACCACCAAGGCATATTTTCTTAATTCCCCGCCCCTCTTAATTCTTAATTCTTAACTCTTAATTCTTAATTTCTCCGTATCTTTGCACCATGAACAGATACACACAATGCGCCCTTCTGTCGGCATCGGCACTGCGGATGATACCCCACATACTGTTTTACATGTCACGCAGGCACACCTTTGACGCCGACCTTGCCCGATACGGGGAGGGCAGCGGAGGAGTGCTCACCTTCATAAAGGTATGCACACGGCAGAAGTCGTTCCGCAACCTATTCTATTACAGGCTGGGCGAATACCGCTCGGTGTTCATAAAATGGATGCTGCCTGAAGACGGCTCGCTCCACATCTGGTGCCCACACATAGGCTCAGGATGCCACTTCGAACACGCCTACTCCACCTATTTGAATGCCGAAGCCATAGGCGACAACTTCTACTGCCTGCACCTCGTGACACTGGGCAACGGCAAGGGCGGACGCCCAACCATTGGCAACAACGTGAAGATTTATACAGGTGCCACCGTCTTCGGCGGCGTGAAGATAGGCGACAACGCTACCATCGGAGCCGGAGCGGTGGTGTTCTGCGACGTGCCCGACGGATGTACGGTGGTGGGTAATCCGGGCAGGATTGTTGCAAAAGACGGCATTTCGCAGTCTGAAACGCCACCTCTTGGCGTCTGAAATGCCATGTTTTGGAAGCCAAAAGACGGCATTCTGGAAAGCGTCAGGTAACATTTTGAATGTCAGTACATTACAATATTCAATATCAGAACCCTATAACCACACATCTTAAAACCTCAAAACAATGAAGACAGAATTTGAAAAGATGCGTAGTCAGGAGCTTTACGACTTCTCCGACAGCGAAGTATTGGCAAGCGTGGAACGTGCAAACAAGCTCTGCGCCAGGCTCAGTCTGCTTACAACAACAGACGGGGACTATCGCGACACGATAGAGCAGCTCATACCGGGAATACCCAAGAGCAGCACTGTCGCCCCGCCGTTCAGGTGCGACCACGGTCATGGCATAGTCATAGGCGAGAATACCTTTATAAACTACGGCGGCATATTCCTCGACGGCGGCATGATACGCATAGGGCGAAATGTGAAGATTGGTCCCTCGTGCCGCATCTACACCCCACAGCATCCCGTAGACTATATGGGGCGGCGCGAGCCGAAGGAGACGGCATATCCCGTAACCATAGGCGACGACACATGGATTGGCGGCAGCGTGACGATATGCCCGGGAGTTACCATAGGCAGCAGATGTGTGGTGGCGGCGGGCAGCGTTGTCATACGCGACATTCCCGACGACTCGCTTGCAGCAGGCAATCCTGCCGTAATTAAAAGGAGGCTCGGACAATGAAGAACGGCAAGGACATAAGGAAAATACTCTTTGTATGCCTCGGAAATATCTGCCGCTCGCCAGCCGCCGAGGGCGTTATGAAGAAGATGCTCTGCGATGTTGATGCGGAAGAGGATTTTATCATCGGTTCCGCCGGCATAGGGGCATGGCACGCCGGAGAGCTGCCCGACATACGCATGCGCAGGTGCGGAGCCTGCCGCGGATACTGTTTCAACAGCCATGCACGGCAGATATGCCGTGAGGACTTCAGCCGTTTCGACCTCATCGTGGCAATGGACAACGACAATGTGAGGGCGTTGCGCCCGCTTGCACGTAACGACGGCGAACGCAGGAAGATTGTCTGCATGGCAGATTTTTTTACTGGTAACAGCCATTACACCACCGTTCCCGACCCGTATTATGGCACGGAGCGCGATTTTGAGACAGCTCTTGACCTTATTGAAGACGGATGCCGGGGACTGATAAAGCGGATTTATGACGATGTCTGACCGTTTTTCTCCGCTTTTTTGAATGCAGGATGTCATATCCAAAAGAAAACAACGGCTGGCACCATACCTATTAATTGCCATACACATAATACCGAACAATCGGTATCATAATGGCATTTCCACACGCAACAGGCGCATAAGACAATCCCGGAGACCTGCAGCGGCACGTCCCGATACCCTAATATAATTACAGGAAAGTTGCAGTTTTTGTTATCGCTTTTTACCGATTTTTAAGTATTGTACACATTTAATTATTACAATACTTTTGCATGCGAAAACAAAAACTGCAATGAAATGAAAAGAAATCTGATATCATTAATGATGTGCGCGGCAGTGTATTCCACAGCCACAGGAACAGCCCGTGCGCAAGTGTCGGCAGCGGACAGTGTGATGCAACATGCCAAGGGAAACCGCCTGAGCATAGGAGGCTACGGCGAGGTGGCTCTGTCACGCAACTTCTACAGCGACAATGTATACCGTTACTCACGTCCCAACCAGTATAAGGACGACCCTGCCCACGGGCGTTTTGACATACCGCACGCAGTGATATATATCAGCTACGACTTCGGCAAAGGCTGGACAATGGGAACCGAGATAGAGTTTGAACACGGCGGTATGGGCGGTGCCGTGGAGCGTGAGTTCGACGAAGCTGCCGAATGGGAACAGGAAACGGAGAAAGGTGGAGAGGTCGAGCTTGAGCAGTTCTGGATACAGAAGTCGTTCGCCCGCTGGGCTAATGTACGCATGGGTCACATCGTCGTGCCCGTAGGTCTTAACAATGCCCACCACGAACCGCTGCACTATTTCACCGTCTACCGCCCCGAGGGAGAGAACACCATCCTGCCGTCTACATGGCACGACACGGGCATCAGCTTCTGGGGACGGTACGGCGACTTCCGCTACGAGCTTCAGGTTCTTGCCGGACTGGATGCCTTTATGTTCGACCGTGACGGCTGGATACACAACGGTCCGAAGTCGGTATTCGAATATAAGGTAGCCAACAAATACGGCTTTGCGGCACGCATAGACAACTACACAATACCCGGCTTGCGCATAGGACTGAGCGGATACTACGGCGAAGCGATGCACAACACGTTCCCGCATGACATGGAGAACACCTACGGACACATCAAGGGAAAAGTTGCTATAGGTGCCGTTGACTTCACATTCAACCGTTACAACTGGATTGTACGCGGCAATGCAGACTACGAATATGTGGGCGATGCCATGACGATAAGCAACCTGAAGCGCAACATCACGTCCAACGACGCCCCATACAGCAGCACGCCGGTAGGCAAGAATGCCGTCGCCGCAGGCATAGAGGCAGGATATGACATCTTCTCACAGATACCCGGATTGAACGCCGACAACCAGAAGCTGTATGCTTTCGGCCGCTTTGAGTATTACAACTCATACATCCCCGACAAGGTACAGGCGGACTATTCGTACACTGCGAAGAAGAGAATAGCAGCCGGACTGAACTATTATCCGCTGCCGCAGGTAGCCGTTAAGGCGGAATACTCGCACCGTTTCCTCAAAAGCGGATACAACAATGAGCCGTCGGTATCGATAGGCGTTGCATACGAAGGATTTTTCTTATAAACAAATTAATATACAGACAATGAAAAAACTATCCAGTATTTCCAAGGCACTCATGATGGGAGTGCTCTTGACTTTCAGTCTATCATCGTGCAGCGATGACAACGACGGAGGCGACGACTTCTCCGCAAAGGACTCCGAACTGTCCGCCCTTACAGGCAGATACGTAAACGACGTGATATACGCTACGTACGGCGAGCTTGCCTCGCAGACCGAAAAGCTCTACGGACAGCTTGATGCGGCAAAGGCAAAATTCAGGGCAAACACCCTTACACAGAACGACATTGACAATATCTGCACGACGTTCCTCGCAGCGCGCGCCGCATGGGAGAAGTCGGAAGCGTTCCTCTTCGGTCCGGCAACGACATTCGGCATCGACCCCCACATCGACACATGGCCTCTCAACGTGACACAGCTTGCCATAGACCTGAGCAACAGCGAGAAGGTAAAAACCCTTGACGGAGAAGACGGCATAGAGTATGCACGCACCGGACTCGGCGAGAGCCTGCTCGGCTTCCACGGCATAGAGTTCATCATCTTCCGTGACGGACGCAACCGCACGCTCGCCGAGCTCCGCAGCAACGAGACCGACAACGCCTTTGCCGGCAGGACGGTGACGGGAGAGCAGGAACTCATCTTCGCCGCAGCCGTGGCAGGAGACCTGCGCGACAAGTGCTTCCAGCTCGAGGTTTCGTGGATGGGCGACAAGGCACCTGCAAGCCACGTGGACCGTGTGGAGGAATGTGAGTTCAACACAACGGTTAACGGCAACGGGCTCAGCTTCGGCGAAGACATGCTCAATGCGGGCAAGGCGGGAAGCACATACACCACATGGCGCAATGTGACAACGACAATTCTCGTCGCCGGATGTGCCAACATCGCGCAGGAAGTGTCAGACCAGAAGATGGGTCAGGCATACCGCGGCGATGACGTAAACTACATAGAGTCGCCTTACAGCAAGAAGTCGTTCCTCGACTTCTACGACAATATCATCAGCATAAAAAACAGCCTTTACGGCAACATCGACGGCACAACGTGGCACCGCGAGTCGGTAATGGCATATCTTACGCAGCACAATCCTGACATTGCCGCAGAGCTTAATGCAAGGCTTAACGGCGCACTGACAGCACTGACGGCATGCCGCAACAGCGGAACGGCATTCGTGGACGCTCCCAACGCGGCATACGTAAAGACGGCAATGGACGCCATCGGCGACCTCGACGAGAAGCTGAACGAGGCTGCGCAGTGGATTGCAAGAAACTGACACGGATATCCATACCGGTCATTTGCAGGGTGTTTCAAAATTCAACTCTTCCAACCTGTAGGGACATATTCTTGTATTTGTCCGTCAAATAAATACTGAAAATCAATCTGTTATAAGCGGACAAATACAAGAATATGTCCCTACAGGTTGCTGTATGAGTATTTTGACACACCCTCATGGCTAATATTCCTTATCAGACAAAAGAACATATAAATAAACCAAGGAAACATGAATTTAAGAAAAGGAACAAGCCTTCTGCTTGTAGGCGGCATGCTGGGCATGTCGCTGTTGTCGTGTTCAGACGACGACAACATCAACCCCGGTGCCGGCAATACGGACGACGTAAGCTTCGTCGGCAAGGCTGTGGGAAACTTTGAAGCGTCTGAATGGTATCCCGGAGGCGAACTCGGAACGACCGACAACGTAACGGCAGGATGCTATGAGGACGAGACTCCCGCAGTGACGCAAATGGGACTGACGGACCACTTTAACCGTGGCGAACTGTTCTTTGAGCGCAATGTAACGACAGACACGCCGCCATTCAACGGCCTCGGTCCGGCGTATGTCCGCAAGTCGTGCCTGGACTGCCACCCTGGATACGGGCACGGGAAGCGTGTGAACAAATATACGGCAGAATGGGGCAACGGATATCTGCTCGTGGTATATCATCCCGCAGACGGCGACAACAGCGACGACGGTCCGTACATCACGGAGGTTACGGGCATGCCGCAGACAAGGGCAACATCGCCTTTCCTGCCTCCTATAGAGGAAGAGCAGATACAGCTGGAATGGAAAAACATCACGGCAATGGAGAGCGGCATACCAATGGCATTCCCCGACGGCGAGAAGTATGAGCTTATCTATCCGGAACTGAACATCCCGGCAAGTGCCTTCAATACAGACCCCGTGCCGACCAACCTTGCCTTCCGCCTTGAGTCTACAATCGGCATCATCGGTACGGGACTGCTCGACGCCATACCCGAGGAGGATATAAAGAAGCAGTATATGGAGGAGGCAAAGTATGCTGAACTGAACCCTAACTTCTGGGACAAGGCTGCAAACGACTGGGCGGCAGGGGCATGGTACACGCTTGCCGACGGACAGAAGAAGATAAAGCGTTTCACATACGCCATGACACGTGCCTCGCTGCAGGACGGTGCCGGTGCAAACGCCATCTGGAACATACCCAACGTGAGCCGCAGCGACCGCCCGTATCTTTACACCACCGACGCGTGGGCAAACGCTATGTCGAAGAACAGCTCGGTGATAAGCAGCATAAAGGCAAACCCCGCGTCTCCATATTATGCCGACGGAACGGACGAGGGAATAGCCGATGCGGTGAAGAACCTGCTCTCTCCAAAGACCAACCAGTTTGACAACCGCTGGCACAACTTCACCCCTGACATGTCTGACGACAACTACTACTCGTTCCTTGTGTGGCACCGCGGACTGTCAATACCGCGCGCACGCAACCTCAACGACAGCGAGGTACAGCAGGGAAAGAAGGTCTTCATGCAGATAGGGTGTGCCACATGCCACCGCCCGTCATGGACAACAGGCAGCGACGACTACTGGGCACCGGCATGTATCGGCGGACGCGAGCTTCCCAAATATCCCAGGCAGAAGATATATCCGTATACCGACATGATACAGCACCGCCTGTTCATGAAGAACGGCATACACGGCTCATGGTGCCGCACGACACCGCTGTGGGGACGCGGACTGTCAATGGTCAACACCGGAGCTGAGGACCGCCTGCACGACTGCCGCGCACACAACGAGATAGAGGCAATAATGTGGCACGGATACAGCAAGAACTCCGATGCCTATGAGTCTACGCTGAAATTCTACAACCTAAGCAAGCGCGACCGCGACGCTGTCGTGAAATTCCTGAGGTCCATATAACCATGATGACATGCCGGGATATATATACATGCCAGCAAAGGTATCTTTATATATTCCGGCATATCTCTTTCATAACCACACAATTCAAATATATATGATCCGGAAGACTGTCATTTCCCTATATTGCCTTATTATAATATGTATGGGCACTGCAACTTTCATTGAAAAATGGTACGGTACGGAGTTTGTACACCTGCGCATATACGGTGCATGGTGGTTCACGGCGGCATGGGGGCTGCTTGCCGCTGCCGGAATAATATATTTTGTCAGGTCGCACGTGAGACGCCGCTCCGCTACAGCCCTTCATCTTTCGTTTGCCATAATACTGCTTGGAGCCATGTTCACCCGCGTGTCGGCACGGCACGGAAGCCTGCATCTGCGCTGCGGCGAAACAGCCGGCAGGTATTATGCAGACTGCGGCAACGGAAATACGGAAGAACTGACGTTGCCGTTCGAGATAAGCCTCGACTCGTTCTACATTGACTATCACGAAGGGACGGAGGCTGCCGCAGACTATGTGTCTGTGGTGACCATCAGGGACAACGGCGGCAAAACACGGCACAAAGTGTCGATGAACAAGATATTATCGCACAATTCCATGCGGCTGTATCAGGCATCATACGATGAGGACGGGCAAGGGAGCGTGCTCGCAGTCAGCTCCGATCCGTGGGGAATACCCGTAACCTACACGGGATATGCCCTGCTCTTCCTTTCGCTGGCATGGATGCTTGCCGACCCCGGGGGCGGTTTCCGCCGCCTGCTGCGGCATCCGCTGCTGCGCAGGGGCGCGCTCATCATGATATTGTCTGCCGCCGGAGTCCAGACAGTGTCTGCGGTTCCGGCACTGCCCAAGGACGTGGCAGGGAAGTTCGGACAGCTTAGCATTCTCTACAACAACCGCATCTGCCCATTGCAGACATTCGCCATAGACTTTACAAAAAAGCTGTATGGTGACACAAGCTATAAAGGATACACGGCAGAGCAGGTGCTGACAGGATTTATATTCTATGGCGACGAATGGAGCAACGAACCGGTGATAAGAATGAAAGGCGGTGCAATGAAGTCGCGGCTGCAGCTGCCCGGTTATGTCAGCGTGAACACTTTCTTCAACCGTGAGATGGGCGGATATACCATAGGTCCGTATCTTCAGGAATATTACAAGGGAGCAAACGACGAGTTCCACAGAAACGTTGCCGACATGGACGACAGGCTGCAACTGGTAATGAACCTGCGCCGCGGCACGCTGCTGAAGGTATTCCCGTGCACGGACAGCAGCGGGCACACGGTGTGGCATGCACCAACAGGCAAACTGCCCGCCGGCATGGATGAGACGCAAAAGGCATATATACAGAATGTGTTCACGCTGCTCTACCAGTATGTCATGGCGGCGGACACGGCAGGCTTCCGTGCCGTGACAGACAAGATGATAAGATACCAGCACAAGAACGGCGGCAACTCCCTGCCCGGCAAGAACAGGATAACGGCAGAAAGGATTTACAACGCCATACCGTTTGCAAAAATCCTCTTTATGGTAAACCTCGCCATGGGGCTTGTCACGCTTGCTGCCGCCATATTCCGGCTTACGCACAGAAACACGGAACGCTACAGGCAGAAGCTGTACAGCCATGCCGCAACGGCTGTAATGGCTGCATCTTTCGCCGCGCTGACCGTCTGCGGGGCACTGCGCTGGATTGTCAGCGGCACGATACCGATGGCTAACGGATACGAGACAATGCTGCTCATGGCATGGTGCATACAGTTTGTGTCCATAGTCACTTACCGCCGTTTCAGGATAATGCAGACATTCGGCTTCCTTCTGTCGGGCCTCTTCCTGCTCGTGGCGCATATCAGCGGCATGGACCCGCAGATAACCCACGTCATGCCCGTGTTGTCGTCGCCGCTGCTCAGCATACACGTATCCATGATAATGATGGCGTTCGCACTGCTGTCGCTGACATTCGTCTGCGGCATGACGGCACTCGCGCTGCATGCCGCACGCAAAGGGACCGGCGTGGAGACAGCCACGGACATGGAGGCACTGCGCCTGCTTTCACTCCTTTTCCTCTATCCCGCACTTGCGACGCTCGGTGCGGGCATATTCATAGGTGCCGTATGGGCAAACGTGTCATGGGGCACCTACTGGAGCTGGGACCCGAAAGAGGTATGGGCGCTCATTGTCTTCATGGTCTACGGATGTGCCGTACATCACCGTTCCATACCGCAGATGCGCCGCCCCATGTTTTTCCATGCCTTCATGACTGCCGCGTTTCTCACCATACTGATGACATATTTCGGCGTGAACTACTTTCTCGGAGGCATGCACTCTTATGCTTAAACTTGCCTGTCAAGGCATCTCCCTGCACACATTCCCGTACCGGGCGTTCATGCCTCATTCCTGTTGGCAGGGTTACAACAGGCATGAACGGGCACGGATGTTCCGGTCTGTTACATTTCAGGTGCTTTTTCTTACGGTTTTCTGTCACGGCAGCCCGGTTTCCAAAAGGCGGTCTTTTGGCGTCCAAGAGGTCATCTCTTAGCTTCCAAAAGACCGCCTTTCAGAGCCTCAAAGACCATGTTTCAGAATGTAAGACATCTGTAGGATGAAAATATCCTGCATTCTGACACACCTGCGTTGCCGCTTCCGGAGCAACTGCCGGGGTATATATTTTTAATACAACAGAATGATAAAAAATGGTAAATTGTCAAAAAATACCATTCTCCAAACTATGATTTTTGTATTAAAATAATGGTAAAATAATTCAAACGGGATTTTTATTTACATACAAATACATTCGTTAACACTCATTAACGGGGGGGGTAATTGAATGTTATTCCTTTACTTTACATTTGCAGCGGTATAATCAGGCAATCTGGTTTAAGTGATGTAATTATAACTTTTCTATTAACAAAAACAAAACCTTTTATGTTTAAGTTTTTACGTATTTATGTCTTTTCTGCACTCCTGTTGTGCTGTAACAGCATGATTATGGCAGACTCTGAGACTTTCAGGGTAAAATTCATAGGCACAGCAGATGCCTCTACAATTCCGTTTGGTACGGAAAATGTGAAAATGTTGTTTGGCAATACGTATACCACAGGCAAGGTGTGGGGAAGCTACACACGTACAATTAATGAAACAACGGTGTATACTGTAAACTGTGACGACAACGCAAAGCTGGCAGACGGAGTTTCCAACCCCAACGGAAAAATCCCGGCAAAAGGATGTTATTATCAGTTCACTCCGCTGAAAGACGGAACTCTTGATGTGAAGCTTGTTATAAGAACCACACAAGAACGTAATTTGTATATAATAGACGAAAACGGAAATTCAATATATAATGCTGTTTGTGTGCAGGATGACAATACGCAGTTGCCTTATAGCAACAATGCCTTTACCATTCCAAATACCACCAATGCATATCGGTCGATTAACTGTAGAGTCAATGTAAGTGCAGGCACTACATACTATATATATGGAGGCAGCACAAGACCGGGCTTTGCAGGCTACGACTTCTATCCGGCAGGAGCGACGGAGACTTTGGCTTTTACCAAGACCGATGATGCAAATAAATATGTAGGTACTACAAAGACATTCGACAATACGAATGTAACGCTGACACTTGGCGAGGACGGAACGGCAGATGCAACAAAACAATGGAAATGGGAAAACAGAGTGGATGATTATGTTTCATACCTTTCCGGCACCAACGCATATTTAACTGACAACGGCATACCTGCTTCAGGATGCTATACCCGATATACGGCAAAGACCGACGGAAAGCTGGTTGTAAGGCTGATAACAAAGACGGGAGACGGAAAGAGCTTTAAGATTATCGACAAAGACGGCAACGGGATGCCTGCCGTATGTATATATGAAGGAAAGAGACTTGAAAGTACAGAAGCTGGAACTTTCACCCTGCCGAATGATAATGTATATCACCTTATCTTATGCGAGATTGATGCAAAAGTCGGGGGCGACTATTATATATATGGTGTAGGTACAAGGCTCGGCTTTGCCGGATACGACTTTATGCCGGCAGGAACTGCCGAGAGCCTTGACGTGGACAAAGACCAGAAGCCCGGAAAAACTTATCAGACACTTTCACGCTCTGAAGAGAAATACGCCGAGGACAACAGCGGAACGCTTCAGGCAAGCCTGTCTCTCACGCCGGCATTGTACATAACACTTGGAAACGGAACATGGAGTGCCCCTGTGACGATAAAATCACAAAAAGAAGACGGGTATAAACTGGCATCCCACTTTGAGTGGGAGATTATTCCGGACAGCAAGTCGGTACCTACGGACGGCAAGGCTCCAAACAGCTATTTCTTCGATGGCAACGAGAACAAATCACTGCCTGTAAAAGGAGCGTTCTATACCATTACGGCAATGAAGAGCGGCACAATATACCTGTATTTTGACAAAGATGACAAGACAAAGTTCGGACAACTGTGGATAACCGACTCTAAAGGCAATCCCGTTGAGGACTATCCAAACGGTATTTACGACAACAAGGCAGAAGGTGGCATAGCATTATATAATACCACACAGTCGTTCATGTTCCATGCAACGGCAGGCACTACATATTATATATTCAACAGCCAGAGAGAATGGGACGGAACATCTTACAATAATCCTAACCGCATTCGTCTTGCCGGAGTAATCTATTCAGACGGTGAAACAAACATCACCGACACATATTATTATAACATAATGAGCGGCAACGTACATGAGGTCGGCGACCATATAAAGACTCCGGGCATGGTAATGACATTCGGCGGTCAGGACAAGAAGAACAACATATACACCATGGCAAAGCAGGATGATGTATTCATTGCCTATGAAGCCGATGACAATGTGGAGCTTCGCTATGGATATGCCACGGCAGGAAACGAGACTCCGACAAACGAACTGAGGAATATCTCGGGCATGGGCAGCAATACGTTCAGCCCCAACACAAACACCCACAGTCTGCCCTACTACGGAACATTCTATAAGTTTGAGCCTCAGTGCAGCGGAGAGCTTACGGTGCATGTATTGCAGAACGGTGCACTCGATCTCGATGAAAACGGCATTCCGAGCAGCGATGTTACGACAAACAAGGCTCTAAAAGTGCGTCCGCTGTATATCGCCGATGAAAAGGGAAACATCATAACGGCAAAAGAGGTGAGGGTAAGCGGCAGGCTGAAGTATGGCTCGACGGACAACGGATACGACTTTACCTCATACAAAGACTACGGTCTTTACAAGGAGCAATGGGAAAAAGCCAGCAAAGGCGGCAACTTCGAAATATCCAAAACTACCGACGGTAGCGGCTACGTGCTGATAAACAAGGCATACTGCAAGTACATATTCGACGTAAAGCCCGGAAAGACCTATTTTGTCTTCACCAACGGAAGCAAGGCTGGCTTCTGCGGATATAAGTTCATACCTGCGGGAACAACGCCGGCGGCAATGACATTGAACGACAACTCTGCTGATAAACCGCTGTTTACCGAGAACACGGACGTGACGATAGACTATACGCGCAGCTTCAAGGCTGACACGTGGATGCCCGTAACGCTGCCGTACAGCATGACAGAGACACAGGTGGAGAATACCTTCGGCAAGGGGACTATGGTTATCTACTTCGACGGAATAAGCGGCAACACCATAAAGTTCAAAAAGCACAACTATCAGATGATTGTTGCCGGAAGACCGTGCTTTGTAAAGCCGACAAAGAACGGCGATGCTTTCGGACCCGCTGACGCTGATGCAAAGGTAACAACGCTCGAAATAAACAAAAAGAACGTGACATTCACACCCAGCCTTGCTAACGTAACCATAGACGGCGCAACCATAGAACCCGCCGTGAACGGGGAAACAACGGGAACGCTGAACGGCAAGTTCGTCTTCACGCTCAATGCTTCTTACACAATGCAGGAGAACGCACTGCAGCCCAACGACTACTATTTTGGAGGCGACGGCAAGCTTTACCGCACGCAGGAAGGTGAGACATGGAACATAAAGGGCTACCGCTCTTTCTTCAAGTGCAGCGACAACACATCGGGTGCAAAGGCAATTCTTGCAGGTGCTGACTTCGGAGAGGACAGCGGCACAACGGCAATAGACAACATCGATGCCGGCAACACGGACATAGACAATGCCGATGCCGTTATATACGACCTTAGCGGACGGATTGTGAAGACCGGCACAGAGGGGCTTAAAGACCTCGTAAAGGGTGTGTATATAGTAAACGGAAAGAAAGTAACGGTTAAATAAGAGACAACGATGAAAGAATTAAAAGGATATATTGCCCCGTGCATAAATGTATTTGAGATAAGCACAGAGTATATGATGATGGCAGGTTCGGGACCGGATACGGAGACGACTGATCCGGGAGGGGGCAATGTTCCCGGCGGTCCGGAGACAGGCACGGGCACGGGCGGAGGTCCTGGAGCAAAGCCTTACACGCCGTGGGAGAATGACGGAGAGTGGTGAGGCTCATTCAAGGACGATAAATACATTTGACCAATAACCCCAAGGCGGGTGTATAAGAATCTTGTGTTCTATTAAGTGTAGGGACTTTTTCTTGTAAATGTCCGGCATACAGTCACTGATTGAAAAGCTGTTACATGCGGGCACTTACAAAAAATGGTCCCTACTCTTGGATTTCTGCACATATCCACTATACGCCTTGCCCTGACATAAAGACCTTAAAGAAACACTATGATACGAAAGATATTAACTACGATACTGCTTGCCATAAGCGTCTGCACACTTGCACAAAGCGTAAAGGTACCGGCATTTCCCGGAGCCGAGGGCTTCGGACGGTATACTACGGGCGGACGCGGCGGAACGGTATATCATGTGACGACGCTAAGCGACGACAACACTGCAAACCCGGCAGCCGGAACCTTCCGCCATGCGTGCAGGCAGAAGGATGTGCGCACGATAGTTTTTGACGTTTCCGGAACAATATATCTGAAAGCAGAGCTGAAGCTACAGAACGGCAATGTCACCATAGCCGGACAGACGGCACCGGGCGACGGCATCTGCATTGCGGGCTATCCGTTCGTGATAGCGGCAGACAACGTGATAATACGCTTTGTGCGCTTCCGCCTCGGAAACGAGAATGTGGCTGACCACGAGGGTGACGGACTGGGAGGCATGGACCTGACAAACATTATAATAGACCACTGTTCGGTAAGCTGGAGCATAGACGAGTGTCTGTCGGTATACGGCAGCAGGGACATCACCGTGCAGTGGTGCATCGGCGCGCAGAGCCTTGTATGCTCTGGACACGCAAAAGGCACGCACGGATATGGCGGCAACTGGGGCGGCAGCGGGGCTTCATATCATCACAACCTGCTTGCGCATCACGACTCGCGCGTGCCGCGTCTCGGTCCGCGTCAGGGCACACAGACCGACGAGCGCGTAGACCTGCGCAACAACGTGTTCTACAACTGGGCTGGCAACGGATGTTACGGCGGCGAGGGCATGAACGTAAACATCGTGAACAACTATTACAAGCCGGGACCTGCCACGCAGACCCGGGGCGAGAACATACGCAAGCGCATAGCGGCAATAGGCGTGAGGACAACAGAATATACAAAGCACGACACGGATACGCCCAACGGCTGGGACGCGATGTGGCACGTATGGGGCAAATACTTTGTCGACGGAAATGTAAATCCGCAGTACAATGACGTGACGAACGACAACTGGACATATGGCATATACAACCAGACGACAAACGATGCCAGTGTTGACTACACCTATACGCAGGAGACAAAAGATGCCATGCGCCTGAACAGTCCTATTGAGTTTGCCGGAGTTACCACGCACACTGCCTCTGCAGCATACGAGAAAGTCCTGGCATACGCCGGGGCGTCTCTCCACCGTGACGCGCTCGACAAAATGATAGTGGACGACACACGCAACGGAAAGGCGACATGCACGGGAGGGCAGTATACAGACAAGAACGGTAATCTGAAGGAAAGCCTTCCGGGACTGATAAACAGTCAGGATGATGTTGTATATTCCGACGGAACAAAGGGCTGGCCCGTCCTCAACAGCACAGCCGCGCCCACGGACACCGACGGCGACGGCATGCCCGACAGCTGGGAGAATGCAAACGGACTTAATCCGAATGACAAGACTGACGGTGCCCTTGTGACCGTTAACGGATATACTAATCTTGAGGTTTACATGAACAGTATCGTTGAGGACATAATGTCCGGATGTACTTCCGACGGAATATACGAGGACACACAGGAGCCTGAGCCTGTAATGAATGATTATTATGATATTTCAGCAGTCACTAATACCACAAACAGTAAGGGTGACGTTTCTCCATGGAAGTTCAACAATGGTTTTGAAGTTATTAATACGGCAGGGAAAACATACGGTACGGTGGATAACATGTATCTTAAATACTCAAAAGGAACCGAATATACTATAACCATTCCCAACGGCATGGCAATCGAAAAGGTCGAGTTCAAGGGATTCGGCAATAAAGTGATATCAGCATTGGAGAGTGTAAATGGAAAAAGCTGTGCAGGTATGACGGGAAACTCGTTCCCTATTCACAGTTCCGGTGGAACACCTGCCACATTTACTGTCACACCGGATGAACCTGTGTCGAAAAACATCACGCTCAAAGTAAGCGGGGCAGAAGGAATATTGGCAATACGGCTTTATCCCGTCAAGAACGCCGTTACACAGGCTGGAGGGGAGTATACAATATCCAAGGCAACCAATACAGGCATAAACACATCGGCTACATGGAACTTCAACAACGGCATAACCGTTACCAACGGAAACAACAAAGGCTACAACGCAGGAAACAATGACTGTATAAAATTCTCTGCCGGAACGCAGTTTACAATAAATCTTCCTGAAGGCGTCAGCGTCAGCAAAGTGAAGATAAGCGGTTATGACAATTATCAAGAGAATGACTCTTATCTTGCGGAACTGAACGGAAAGACATTCTCCAATACCGATTATGTGTTCCCTAAGAAAGGCGCAGACGGCTCGGCGGTGATGAAGGAATACACCATCGCCCTTGACACGCCGGCAAGCGGCACGCTCACGTTCAAGGCAGCAGGCAGTCAGGCGGTATGGGTGATAACGCTGTACACACTGCCGGAAATAACGCTCAGCGAGCACAGCGTGGCACTTGGCGTGTCGGCGGGACCGGCAAACGTGACGCTCGTGCGCACGCTGTCGGACACATATTGGAACTCGTTCTGCGTGCCCTTCGACATATCCGCCGACAAAATAAACAATGTACTTGGAGGTGCAAGGGTACTGCAATTCAGCAGCGTTAACGGCAGCACAATGATTTTCGAAGAGACAACGGAAGGTATCAAAACCGGCATACCATGCCTTATAAAGCCCTACAGCACGATTAAAAACCCGCGTTTCGAAAACGTAACCATAGTAACGGAAGCACCGAAAAGCGTGACAATAGACGGATGCAGCTACATTGGCACGTACACAAAATATGCCATGGAATATGGCGGGACAGAGCTTATGTTCAACACCCGCAACGGTCTGTCGCGACCCAAACAGGCACCGGACAACGTAATGAGGGGACTAAGGGCATATTTCAGGCTGCCGGCAACGCAGGCTGAAAGTGCAAAGGTGATGATACCCGGCGGCACGACAGGAATAGAAGAGATACCCTATGAGCCATGCAAGGCATCGCACAAGGGCATTTACAACCTTAACGGGCAATATGTCGGCACATCCGCCAAAGGATTGCCAGAAGGCATATATATCGTCAATGGAAAGAAAATGGTAATAAGCAACAAATGACGGAACAGAATGATGAAGAAAAAAGATTATATCAAACCTGAAATCAGCGTAATATCGGCAGAGCCGATGATGCCGCTTGCCGAGTCGTTTACACCCCCGGACAAGGATAACACCGAAGAAGATGCAGACGATGCCGCGGCAAAGCCAACGTTTCCTATACCTGACATTTGGGATGAAGACTTCAACTGACTCGTGCATAGTCACGCACGCAGTCAGAAGCTGTATACCACAATGTAATATATTTTAGTTGTTTTTTTCAGGAGGGTGTGCATAGTTCTTAATACGAACGGCACTCCCTCCTTTTTTATCGGCTTTGCAGAAACATAACTTCGGTGAACTTACGTTTTCTAACAATGAACAATCAACGGCAGCCGCCGTGATTACTTATAAGAAAACAAAAGACACCATTCAATTCTTGAATGGTGTCTTAAATATTGTGGGCGTTGACGGATTCGAACCGCCGACCCTCTGCTTGTAAGGCAGATGCTCTAAACCAGCTGAGCTAAACGCCCTTACTTATCGTAAGCGGTTGCAAAGATAACAACTTTTATTAAAACGACCAAACTTTGTCCTTGTTTTTTATTGTTGATGCAATAAAAATATGTCTTTAACATGTTATGGGCACCACAACAGCCATAAAAAGAGTGTGCGTATCATC
This sequence comes from uncultured Prevotella sp., assembly GCA_900545525.1. Classification (GTDB taxonomy): domain Bacteria; phylum Bacteroidota; class Bacteroidia; order Bacteroidales; family Bacteroidaceae; genus Prevotella. Next base: position 38,585 of record UQZX01000012.1, on the reverse strand, counting down.
GCAAGCGAAGATACGCACACCTTAAACATTATTCAGTCTATGCTGTATTATTCTACAATCTGAACAGTAGCACGACGGTCGAATGAAACAGGTGACTCAACACCGAGTTCCTTAACACCACCCTTGGCAGCTGTTGAAATCTTGTCGCGGTTTACACCCATCTTAACGAGTTCTTCAACAACCTGGTTTGCACGGTTCTCAGAAAGCTTCTGGTTGATAGCGGGAGTACCTGTAGAGTTGTCTGCATAACCTGTTACGAGGATATTAGAGTTGTTCTCCTTAGCATACTTTGCAAGAGCCTTAACGTTAACAAGGTCTTTCGGGTTAGCAACATCGGTCTTTGAAATGTTGAAGAATACAGAAACCGGAGTTGTGATGAATTCCTTGATAGACTTTGTCACTGCAGGAGCAGGAGCAGGCTTCTGGTTTGCAAGCATTGTCTTCAGACGGTCGATTTCAGCCTTTTCGTCAGCGAGCTGAGCGTTAAGAGCGTCAATCTGAGACTGTGAGAGAGCCTTGATTGCGTCAACATCCGGAGTCTTGTTCCATGTTGCCTTGCCAAGGTTGTATGTCAAACCAACCTCTGCATAAAGGATGTTAGCATGGCTGTCCCAGAAACGCTTGCCCTCATTAACCTGTGATCCGGGGAACACGAGGTCGTTCTCCATACGGTTCCAACCAAGTTCGAGGTTTACAGCAACCTTCTTTGAAAGATAGAACTGGTTAAGGATACCTACGCTGAGACCCATTGCGTAAACATTGTCTGAGCAGTTACGGCCGATGCCACCACCTATGAAAGGAACAAGGTTGTAGATACGGTCAGGGTTGTAACCGCAAATCATGTTGCTCAGATTGAACAGAGCCTGTCCCTGAGCATTCCAGTATTTATAGCTATGCTCTGCAGCCTTACCCCATATACCTGAAGCCTTAACACGAAGACCGAGACCCGGAGTAAACCACTTACCAAGAGCTATGGAAGCCTGAGGATTTGAACGGAAGCTCTTCAACGGATTCTTTGTAAAGCCAGAGCCGTGTTCCTGTGCACTGTAAACAGCTGAATACTGTGCACCAGCCTGAATGAACCAATTACTCCAAAAAGAGTTTGTTGCAACGCTGTACTTCTCAGTAGCGTCTGCATTCTGTGCCATAGAGGCAACAGAGATACCGGCAAAAGCCAGTACGAACAATAATTTTCTCATACGTTGTTTATTATTAAATAATCAATAATTTGTTTTTTAATGTTGATTAATTTTGGGTACAAAGATACACTATTTTTTTATTATATATACCTTTTTATATAGAAATATTTAACAAATATAAAAATATACTATATTATGGCACAGTGTTTTACCCCAACAGCCGCTCCATTTCCGACTGTCTGAAAATTGTCAGTATGCTTTTTCCGTCTGGAGTATAGTTTACATTGGAACATGCGAAAAGCTCATTTACAAGATTTTCCATTTCATTGTTGTTAAGGACTTGTCCGTGGGGTATTGCCGCATTGCGTGCCAAAGAGACAGCCAGGGAGTGGTTGATGTCAGACGCGACGCCTACACCGTTCTCCGCCGCCGTCGCCACCATGTTGCGTACAAGCTCAACAACGTTTATCCCTTCTATTCCCGACGGTATACCATTCACAGCATAGCTGCCGCCTCCAAGATCGGAAATATCAAAGCCGAGCTTTTCCATTTCGGGCTGCACTTTTTCCATGACGATAGCTTCCTTGTGGTCAAGCTGGACAATCTCGGGGAACAACACTTTCTGAACACTGCCGGTCCTGCCGTCAAGCTGCTGCATATAATTCTCATACAGGACACGTATATGAGCACGGTGCTGGTCGATTATCATAAGCCCGGATTTTACTGCCGTCATTATATATTTGCCCTTATACTGATAATGTACAGGGGACTTTTCATCTACGGCATCCGGTCTTTCATCATCCGGTTTGTCTGCAAACAAAGGCATTTCTTTTATCTGTGAGGCATCAGGAGTGGTGTATAGCTGCTCCCAGTTTTCGGGAACATAGTTGCTGACTGGCGTTTCCTTAAACGGATTATAAACGGGATTTATGTCTATCTTTGGGACAGGCACTCCCATGCTCCCTGCCTCAAACACTGGAATTTCAGGCTTTCCCTCCGTGTCGAAGTCAATTGAAGGCACATCGCTGAACTTACCTACAGCCTCTTTTACGGCAGCCATGAGGATTTGCCAGATGGTATGCTCGTTCTCAAACTTTATCTCCGTCTTTGTTGGATGTATGTTTACATCTATGTCGCGCGGCTCAACTTCCATATATATAAAATAAGGTATCTGTTCGCCGACGGGTATCAGACGCTCGTATGATGCCATCACTGCCTTGTGAAAATAAGGATGCTTCATGTATCGCCCGTTGACAAAGAAATATTGCTGCACATTCTTCTTTTTTGCCGACTCAGGCTTTCCTACAAATCCGGAAATCCTGCAAACAGTCGTATCTACGCTCAACGGAAGAAGGTCGTGATTTATACGCTTGCCGAAAATATCAACTATTCTCTGACGGACACCGCCGGCACGCAGGTTGAACATCTCCGTGCCATTGCTGTGCAAAGTGAAATTTATCTGCGGATTGACAAGCGCAATGCGTTCAAAAGCAGCTACAATATTACTCAGTTCGGTTGAGTTTGACTTGAGAAACTTACGCCGTACAGGCACATTGAAGAACAAGTTCTGAACAAGAAAGTTACTCCCGACCGGACATGACACAGGCTCCTGCCCCGTAACCTTGGATGCCGAAACGGACAGCATCGTGCCAATATCTTCTCCCGGCGTGCGCGTCTTCAGTTCCACCTGTGCCACTGCTGCGATTGATGCCAGTGCCTCGCCACGGAAACCCATTGTCTGAAGCGCAAACAAATCACCGGCATTACGTATCTTCGATGTGGCATGGCGTTCGAACGAAAGGCGTGCATCAGTCTCCGACATACCTTTTCCGTCGTCGATGACCTGTATAGATGTCCTGCCGGCATCAACCACCAGAACATTTATGGTCTTCGCTCCGGCATCGACAGAGTTTTCCACAAGTTCTTTTATCACCGATGCCGGACGCTGTATGACCTCACCTGCGGCAATCTGATTTGCCACCGAATCCGGCAGAAGCTGTATTATATCGCTCATTATTTATTTCAATTAATTATTGTCCGGCATCCCCTTCTTATCGTCTTCAGCCGTCACACTGACCGAACTGACCTGTCCTCCTGATATCTGCTGTAGCGGAGCCGCATGACGCGTTACGGTCTTCAGTGCCGTCCCGTCTTTCTTCCCGCGCCAGTTGAATATATCGTGTTTGTCCACCGGACGTATATAGTCGAACCATGCAAAGTTAGGAAGCTTATAACGTGAAGGCGGTATCTGCGTCATCGGATACATCGTACCGCTGTTCTTCGGAGTCCATATACGCTGCAGCTGACGGTCTTTCATATACATGCGTAGCGTGTCCGTCTCAAGATACACAAGCCCCATAAGCGTGCTGTCCTTATCGTCCACAGGGTAGAACACCACCATCACATTGCCGCGTGCCTCGGTTCCGGTAAGCTCTCCCTTGTCAAAATAGGCAAACATCTCACGCGATGCCACCTGATTGTAATGCTTTCCGTCATGAAGAAGTTCCGCAGACAATGCCTGGTTTATAACATGTGCACGGTCCAGCGTGGAGTCTTTCATATAAACCTTTATCACCTCTCCAAGCAACTGACGGTCGCCATTCCATGTTATCGGGTCCTTGTACATCGTCATGCACGAGTCCTTCGAATTATACACAAGCGAGTCGCATACAGCCTGGACATCGGTGCGGAAAGCCCTCACCCTGTTATAACAGTGCAATGTACGGTACACCGAGTCCGTCTCAATGTCGTATGTATACATTCTTATGGTGTCCGAATGTACAAAAAGAGTGTCCTTCTGAGAATAATCCTTCATAACGGCACTGTCCGTGGCGAGTGCCGTTCCCGTCTTGTCGTTATACCAGAAATAGTTACAGGTCAGTTCGTTTTTGTTCTCACTGTCCTTATACACTACATTATCATATCCCCGGCTCACGCCTGCCTTCTCGTCATAGAACAGGCTGTCGCCCGTAAGTTCCTTTCCCTTGTTTGTCAACGTGGCACGTCCGTACAGCCTTGCCACCTCCTTGTTTGTGTCATAAAATCCGTCAGTGGTGTTTATCACGCTCTCGCCCGACGTTATGCGCGAGGGTCCCACCACGTGTGCAAGCGATGTCTTCGTGTCATAATAAAGGGTGTCGGTGTTAAGAAGAAACTTCTTGTTTTTAAGACTTACATCATAGTTGAATATCGCCTCGCGGGTTTCCGTGTCATATTCTCCCCAGTCGGACACCAGTACATTATTCTTGTCCACCATGCGCCCACCTTCAAAGAAGTAGCCAATGCCATAAAGACGGTCATAGTTAAGACTGTCCGTATACAGCTTTGTACCGCGGTGAGTCAGCACGACATTGTTCCTTGCCTCGGCCATTTGGTTGTCGCCGTCATAAAAGGCATAGTCACTGAAGAGCGACAGTGTGTCTCCCTGCAACATCCTTACATGTCCGAAAGCCTTGAACGAGTTCGACTCCTGATAAAAATACGCACTGTCACACGTCAGCCTTGCCCCCTTGTGACGGAACGCCACGTTGCCGTTTAATATCTGTGCATTGGGATTACGCCCATACTGGTCGTAGTGCAGGACATCAGCATGAACAAGATATACCCGCTCGTTTTTCTTGGCACGCGGTTTCTTCTTCGGTGCCATCTTAGACTGTACCAAACATAGTCCAAACAGGCATAGAACAATTACAAGAATTATCCTATGCCCGCCATATCTTCCTTTTTTGCTATTTCTTATTGTCATTTAATCCAGCCCTGATATTCAAAATCACAGTCCTTGTAACGGTTATTCATCCTTACATACGTGGTTTTAAGCTTGTTCTGAATCCATTCCTTGATAAATTCTTCCCTGCGCTTGGCAAGGACCTCATTCTTCAGCACCTGAAAATCTTCGGTTATGGTGGCACGATGTGCCTCAACCCTGCTCTTCAGCTTTGCTATCACGCACACACGCTTGCCACGGCTGTCAATCATATTGAAGGCACGTGACATCTCACCGACCTTCAACGTGTCCACGACCTTGGCTATTTCCGGCGGCAGGTCCTGCATACGGAACTTGCTTGTACGTCCCGCCTCTGACGAGTTAGCCATAAGTCCGTGATTGTTGCGGGTATCCTTGTCGTCGGATACATACACCGCAGCATCGTCAAAAGTATATTTTCCTTCACGTATATTCGTTGCCACGGAGTCAAGAAGGACTTCTGCTTCGGTCACTGCCTCCTGCGATATATGCGGCTTGCGCAATATGTGGCGCACCTTTATCTTGTCGCCGCGCTTGTCTACAAGCTGTATTATATGATAGCCGAACTCGGTTTCCACTATCTTTGAAATCTTCTTCGGGTCGGTCAGGTTGAATGCAACCGCCGCAAAAGCCGGGTCAAGAAGCCCTCTTCCCACATAGTCGTCAAACTCTCCTCCAAGACGTGCCGTTCCGGGGTCTTCCGAATACAGACGTGCAAGAGTAGAAAAAGATGTCTCTCCATTGGTTACGCGGTCGGTATAGTTCCTAAGCTCATCCTTCACGCGGTTTATCTCCTCCGGAGTCACCTTTGGAGACTTTGTGATAATCTGCACCTCCACTTCCGTCGGGACAAGCGGTATACTGTCTTCCGGCATGTCCTTGAAGAAACGGCGCACATCGGCTGGCGACACGGTGATGTCAGACACCAGCTTGTCCTTCATCTTCTCTATCAGCTGACGGTCGCGGAAATCATCGCGCATGCTCTGTCGCATTGCCGTGATGCTCTGCTTCTTGTATTCCTCGAGTTTTTCCTTTCCTCCGGCAGCCTGTATCCAGTAGTTTATCTGCTGGTCGACACTCTGCACCACCTCGGACTCCGTCACCTCGATACTGTCTATTGCAGCCTGATGCAGGAAAAGCTTCTGTACGGCAATCTGCTCGGGAATGGCACAGTCGGGATTACCCTTCCATTTAACTCCTTCCACTTCGCCCTGCATACGGATAGCCTCAACGTCCGACTTCAATATCGGTTCGTCTCCGACCACCCATATAACCTCGTCTATTATGCTGTTCTCATCTATCACCGCCGCCGTATCAGGCAAAGCCTTTACCGTATCAGCATTCTCAGCCGTATTACCTCCGTCATACCGGGCATTTACACCAAGCCCGCCAAGCAGCATAAACGAAACAGCCAGACTTGAGGTTATTATCTTTCCGTATTTCATCAATCGTGTTTATTTACCGTTTCCAACACTTCCCTGTTAACAACGACAGGATATTTTCTCCGGAGCTCTGCCACCCACTGTTTTTCGAGCATCTCCTGATAGTCTGCCGTCACAAGCCCGCGAACGTCCTCATAACACTCCGGTCCTTTCTTCAGCAGTTTTCCGTACGTGGCATCTATGGGATATCCCTTCACTCCGTTCACCGTCGTGTCTTTCTTGAATATCACCTTATCTATATAGGCATTATCCCCTTCTTTGAATATACCCTTCTCCACACGTATCCTTATTATGGTGTCGTTGTTGAACGTGGAACGCAGTTTCTCCGCCCAGCCGTCAAACGGCACGTCCTTGACACAGTCCTTTACAGCCTTCACGTCATCCTTTACCTTGACATGATATGCCATGCCCTTGAAGCGCGGACGGTCCCAGTTGTATTTCTTCCTGTTCTTCTTGAAATACGCGGCAAGCCCTGCCTCGTCCTTTGCCGCCTTGTCCCACACGTTGCGGTTGCTTATCTCGTAAAGCAGCAGACCGTCATGATACTCACGTATAAGATTCTTCATATCCGAGTCGGTTGCCTCAAGCTCTGCCGTTCTCCGTGCCATTATCTCATCTTTCGTAAGCTTTCCTTCCGACTGTGCCACAAGCTCCTCTATCTTCTTGTCCGCCACCCTGTCACGCACATTGCGGCTTTCAAGAAAACGTATTATGTCGCTCTTGAGCGTGTCAAACGGTTCAAGCTGCTTGCGGTCCTTCATCAGTATTATATGATATCCGAAAGGCGAAAGCACCGGCTCCGACATCTCTCCCACCTCAAGTGCAAAGGCTGCATCGTTAAACTCCTTCACTGTCTGGTTGGATTCTATCCACGGCAACTGTCCTCCGTTACGTGCCGTACCCGGATCCTGCGACAGTTTCTTTGCAAGCTCCGCAAAATCGGCTCCGCCTTTCAGTGCGCTGTAAATGGAGTCTATACGCAACTTTGCCGCTTCCTGCTGCTCCTTTGTGGCATCCTGTGCCAGGCGCAGCAATATATGGGCAGGCATTATCAGTCCGGCGGGTCCTATACGTTTCACCGTCTCATCGTATACTTTCTTCGCTTCGGCAAGGATGTCGGCATCCTCAACAAACGAAGGACGGACCTGCTGGTCACGGTACATGGCAAACTCCGACTTGAACGACGACAGCGTGTCAAGGCGTGCTGCGTATGCTTCAACCACTTTCAGCTTATAATTAATAAACAAGTCAACATACTCCTCCACGCTTTTCTTGTCTATTACGCCTTCCGAATTATTCTTGTTATAAGAATATTCAAACTCCGAACGGCTTACCGGCTGTCCGTTGACAGTCATTATGGTCGGATCGTTCTGTGCCTGCGCAAATGCACAGCACAAGAACAGAGAAGCCAACAACAGTCTTATTTTCATCTTCACCTTATTATATTATACAGATATATTCTCTTTTTATAAATGCGGCAACCGTCATTCAGGCCTTGAATAGTTCGGTGCCTCGCTTGTTATGGAGATATCATGCGGATGACTTTCCATTACGCCGGCATTTGTGATACGCACGAACTTGGCTTCATGCAGCTTCTCTATGCAGCAGGCTCCGCAATATCCCATGCCTGAGCGGAGACCGCCCACAAGTTGGTATACAACCTCCTGAAGGGTTCCCTTATAAGGCACACGCCCTGCAATTCCTTCCGGAACAAGCTTCTTAACATCCTTTGTACCTGCCTGGAAGTAGCGGTCCTTCGAACCGTTTTCCATTGCCTCAAGACTTCCCATGCCGCGATAGCTCTTAAACTTACGTCCGTTAAATATTATCGTGTCTCCCGGACTTTCTTCCGTTCCGGCAACAAGCGAGCCAATCATAACGCTGTATCCGCCGGCAGCAAGAGCCTTGACAACATCTCCCGAATAGCGCAGTCCGCCGTCGGCAATCAACGGAACACCCGTTCCTGCAAGTGCACAAGCCACGTCATATACAGCACTGAGCTGCGGAACGCCGACTCCGGCAACAACACGCGTAGTACATATACTGCCCGGACCTATGCCCACCTTTATGGCGTCGGCACCGTGCTCCACGAGCATTTTTGCCGCCGCGCCCGTCGCAACATTGCCCACGACGATGTCAACACCGGGGAATGCAGCCTTTGCCTCGACGAGTTTTTCTATCACCGACTTCGAGTGTCCGTGTGCGGTATCTATCACAATGGCATCTGCACCAGCCTCAACAAGTGCCTTCATACGGTCGAGCGTATCTGCCGTCACGCCCACTCCGGCAGCGACGCGCAGACGTCCTTTCTCGTCCTTGCATGCCATGGGCTTGTCCTTTGCCTTGGTGATATCCTTGTATGTTATAAGTCCTACCAGCTTGTTGTCGCCGTCAACCACGGGCAACTTCTCAATCTTGTTCTCCTGCAATATCTTTGCAGCCGCCACGAGGTCTGTCTGTATGTCCGTTGTAACGAGATTTTCTGAAGTCATAACCTCGTCTATCTTCCTTTCGGGACAGAGTTCAAAACGCAGGTCGCGGTTGGTAACGATGCCTACCAGACGGTTGTCGTCGTCAACAACAGGAATACCTCCGATATGGTATTCTGCCATCATATCGAGAGCCTCACGCACAGTTGAACCGCGGCGTATCGTCACCGGGTCGTAAATCATGCCGTTCTCGGCACGTTTCACGATAGCCACCTGACGCGCCTGCTCTTCTATCGACATGTTCTTGTGTATCACGCCAATGCCACCTTCACGCGCTATGGCAATCGCCATTGCTGCCTCGGTAACGGTGTCCATCGCCGCCGTAACAAACGGAATATTAAGTTCTATGTTACGGGAGAACTTGGTTTTCAACTCTACCGTGCGCGGAAGCACCTCTGAATAAGCGGGAATTAAAAGGACGTCGTCAAACGTAAGACCGTCCATTACAATCTTATCTGCAACAAATGATGACATATTATTTTGGAATTTATTGCGTGCAAATTTAGCAAAAAAAATCCATTCGGTAAAACATTCATTCCTTTCATTCTCCTTATTAATTCTATTTAACGTGCGCGCGTGAGGGCACAACGCTCCGGCATACATGCAAACCAGCGGTTCTATGCGGCTTCCCGTACACCGAAGTACAGGCAGACAAAAGTGCCGCCCTTATTCACATAAGAACGACACCCAATCAAGTAATTATTATTCTTTGATATATTATTACACACGGGGCAACTCCCCAAAACTATGTTTATCTTATCACGACCTTCGAAACGCTGACTCTTCCCTGCGCATCAAAAGCCTTGCGCACATACACTCCTTTCTCCGGAGCGTTCACGCGTACACCGTCAAGAGTATAGTAAACGATATTTGCCATACCTCCCGCAACCGTGCCGTCTATTGCCGTGGGCACATCGGTTATCTTGTTTCCGTCATCATCATAGGCATCACCCGTCAGCTTGTTCTTCACGGCATGTGCAAACTCGTTTATATCCTCACCGGGCATATTGTCCGTATAAGCCTTGTATATTTCAATCTTTCCCGCTCCTGCATACTTTTTCAGCAGTTCCGGCACATCGGCAGTCTTGTCCAGATTGTTCACCCTGTAAGAGGAAGAGGTCTGCACGGGCGTCCATTTTGTCGCCGTCACCGGATAGCTCTTGCTTATCTTGTGCCCATCCGTATTGGTATAGCCTTCCATCAGGTTGTTGCAACCTTTATATATCACGTCGTACCCAGATGTCTTGTTGACATTAAGAGAGCCTCCACGGTCCGAGCGGACGGGCGACTTGGTGTTCTCGAAATAGCTTGCCTCAAGACAGCCGACGGCTCCCGGACGCACATCCCAGCCGTCTTCACAGCCAAGCATGTAATTGTTGTAGAAGTGGAGATTGCCGCCGCGCTGCAACGGGAGGCGCGAGCCTTCTATGTTCTCGAAGAAATTGTGATGGAAAGATATTGTACGGCAGTTCTCATACACATCGCTGTCTCCCTTGCCGAACAGGCACGACTTGTCGTGATTATGGAAATGATTATAGCTGAAGGTCATCCACTGCACGTTGTTCTTACAGTCGAGCAGACCGTCATAACGGTCCTTGCTCGCCGCATTGCCGTTGAAGAACTCACAGTGGTCAATCCAGATATGGCCGCCCCAGTCGGTCTTTGCGCTCACCTTGTCTGCCTGTATGCCTATACAGTCGGGGTCTCCAACTTCTGTCTGCACCCCGTTGCGGAATGCCACAATCTTGTTCTCGCCGCTTTTAAGCACCGGCACGCCGTTCATCGTGAAACGGCAGTTGCGTATGATAACGTTGTCTACACACTGCATCACAAATGTTATGCGCGAAAACAGGGGAGCATTGCCTGTTTTAGGGTCAGTTACGCCGATAAGTGTCTTGTTCGGCGCCACCAATATCCGCTCCCCGTAGGTGGTCGGCACACCCTGTGAACCGTCCTGCACATCGCACAGCTTCCCCGTATTAAGCCCGTCGACATAACATGTTATACCTGTTGTCATGTCCTTGTCCACAATGACTATGTACGGATCTTTTGCCTGCATATATGCCTGAAGCTGTGAGAAATTGGCTGCATAAACGACCTTGCCGCCTGCGCCTCCTGTTGTCCCGCCTGCACGATAGTGGTTTGTACCGGCATTGCCGTCAACGGCTGCAAAGCCGTCTATCGAGAAGTCGCGGCCGTCAACGACCTGTGCATTTACGGAAAAGCACGACACACAACAGACCAAGGCTGCTGTAAAGAGCCTCTTCCTGCATGCAGCCAAAGCACCCGGCATTTGGCTTGACATAAAACTCATCATCTTTATCAGTTTCATTTTATTGTTTTAGGTAGATTATACAAAAAACTTAAGAATGACACGCTGTCATCCCGCAAATCAACATATATAACCATTCCGGCACACGGACGGCTGGTATAACAATTGAATATATTACGCTTTCTTGATAGCTATTAGTAGTCTGTCGGATGCAAAGATAATAAAACAAAATGTCAATGCAATGATGTCATGTTATAAAAAAACTAAAATCGCATATATATTTCCTGCTGCAAGGATTATATATAAGGTGTGCATGCCGCGCGACACTCCGTGCGCGGCATGCCGTCAGTTTGCCATTTCCGAGAAAAACTTTATGCGTACGAGCCGCACCTCATCCTCGGTATAGTCGCTTCCAAGCTCTTCCATCGCCACTTCAAGGTCGTCGGTCTCGCTTGTCTTGAAATATTCGTAAATGTCGTCAATATGGTCTTCGTCCACGACCTCATCCAGGAAATAGTCTATATTGAGCTTCGTTCCGCTGTATACGATAGCCTCAACCTCTGTAAGAAGGTCCTCAAAGTCTATGTTCTGTGCATCGGCAATGTCGTCAAGCGGCACATGGCGGTCGATGTTCTGTATTATCTTCACCTTAAGCATCGACTTCTTTGCCACCGTGCGCACACGCAGGTCCTCAGGACGCTCTATGCCGTTCTCTTCGCAGTGTGCCTTTATCAGTTCTACAAACTCCCTGCCGTAACGTCTTGCCTTGCCTGCCCCTACGCCCTGTATGTTCTGCAGCTCCTCCAGCGTTATCGGATATACGGTTGCCATCTGGTCTATCGACACATCCTGAAAGATGATGTATGGCGGCAGCCCGTGCCTGCGGCTCACCTTACGGCGCAAATCCATAAGCATGGCACAAAGCGTGGGGTCAAGGGCACCTCCGTGCTTCTCTCCCATTTCATCGTCACCGTCTTCATGGAACTCATTATCTTTCACAATCATGAACGACGACGGATTTTTCATGAATGCCCTGCCTTCCGGCGTAAGTTTGAGAAGACCGTAGTTCTCCACGTCCTTCTTTATATATCCTGCAATGATTGCCTGACGTATCACGGGGTTCCATATACTGCCGTCCATATCCTCGCCGGCACCGAAGTCATCAAGCCTGTCATGCTTGTGTGCAACGATGTCGTCCGTGGGATTACCCTTTACGAAATCGGTGACATAGTCGGTCCTGAAGTCTTCTTTAAGCACCGTTATCGCCTGCAGCACCACGGCAAGGGCGTCCTTAGCCTCTATCTTTGTCTTTGGATTGAGGCAGTTGTCGCAGTTCTCACAGTTGTCCGGCTCGAACTCCTCACCAAAATAATGGAGCAACAGCTTGCGCCTGCACACCGACGACTCGGCATACGCCGCTGTCTCCTGCAGCAGCTGCCTGCCTATATCCTGTTCGGCAACAGGCTTGCCTTCCATGAACTTCTCGAGCTTGCGCAGGTCCTTTGACGAATAGAAAGCGATGCACTTCCCTTCTCCGCCGTCACGTCCGGCGCGCCCTGTCTCCTGATAGTATCCTTCAAGACTCTTCGGTATGTCGTAGTGTATGACAAACCTCACATCGGGCTTGTCGATGCCCATTCCGAAGGCTATCGTCGCCACTATCACGTCAATACGCTCCATCAGGAAGTCGTCCTGGGTGTTGGAGCGCGTTGCCGAGTCAAGCCCGGCGTGATATGCGGCAGCCTTTATTTCATTTGCCTTGAGCACCTCGGCAAGCTCTTCCACCTTCTTACGCGACAGGCAATAGATTATTCCGCTCTTACCGGGGTTCTGCCTTATGAACTTCACTATCTGCTTGTCGATGTCCTTTGTCTTCGACCTTACCTCGTAATAAAGGTTCGGACGGTTGAAGGAGCTTCTGAACTCCACGGCATCAAGTATGCCGAGGCTCTTCTTGATGTCGGTCCTCACCTTGTCGGTGGCGGTTGCCGTCAGGGCAATCACCGGTGCATTGCCTATCTCGTTTATTATCGGGCGTATGCGGCGGTACTCCGGACGGAAGTCATGTCCCCACTCCGAGATGCAGTGTGCCTCGTCTATGGCATAGAACGAGATATGCACTTTCTTCAGGAAAAGCACATACTCGTCTTTCGTCAACGACTCCGGTGCCACATACAGGAGCTTCGTCCTGCCTGACAGGATGTCGCTCTTCACCTGGTCTATTGCCGACTTGTTGAGCGAAGAGTTAAGATAATGCGCCACGCCCTCATCCTCGCTCATGCCGTTTATGACGTCCACCTGGTTTTTCATAAGGGCTATGAGCGGTGATATGACTATTGCCGTGCCTTCCATTATGAGCGAAGGAAGCTGGTAGCACAGTGACTTGCCGCCGCCCGTAGGCATAAGCACAAACGAGTCCTTGCCGTCAAGGACGTTACGCACGATAGCCTCCTGATCGCCCTTAAACTTGTCGAAGCCGAAATACTGCTTCAGTTTTTCTATTAGATTAATGTCATTTGCCATAAACAACAGGCATTCTTTTTCTTATGTTATTAGGTTGTGTTTTCAATGGGAGCTCCTCACATCAGGCATAGTCAAGCTTGCTGAGGTTTGCTTTTTCAAGCTGTGAGCGTGCATAGTCGGTATCCACCTCGAACGCATCGACATTCTGCGACGGTATGTCGAACATGGCGTCTATCACCACACTCTCGACTATGGAGCGCAGGCCTCTTGCGCCAAGCTTGTACTCCATTGCCTTGTCTACGATGAAGTCGAGTGCCCCGTCGGTGAATGAGAGTTTTATGCCGTCCATCTCAAACAGCTTTATATACTGTTTCACGATGGAGTTCTTCGGCTCAACGAGTATCGACCGGAGAGCCTTGCGGTCCAACGGGTTAAGATATGTAAGCACCGGCAGACGGCCTATAATCTCCGGAATAAGTCCGAACGACTTGAGGTCCTGCGGCTGTATGTACTTCATGAGGTTGCCCTTGTCTATTCCGCGCACGTTGTCAACCGAGCTGAAACCCACCACATGGGTGTTCAGGCGCTGGGCAATCTTGCGCTCTATCCCGTCAAAGGCTCCTCCGCAGATAAACAGTATGTTCTTCGTGTCTATGTGTATATACTCCTGATCGGGATGCTTGCGCCCGCCCTGGGGCGGCACATTGACGACAGAACCCTCGAGAAGCTTCAGCAGTCCCTGCTGCACTCCCTCACCGCTTACGTCGCGGGTAATCGAGGGATTGTCGCTCTTACGCGCAATCTTGTCCACCTCGTCGATGAACACTATGCCTCTCTGGGCTGCCTGCACATTATAGTCGGCAACCTGAAGCAGGCGGCTGAGGATGCTCTCCACGTCCTCGCCGACATATCCCGCCTCGGTAAAGACCGTCGCGTCGACAATGGTGAAAGGCACGTCGAGCAGACGGGCTATCGTCCTTGCAAGGAGCGTCTTGCCCGTTCCGGTGCTTCCCACCATTATTATATTGCTCTTCTCTATCTCCACGCCGTCGTCCTCAACCGCCTGCTGCAGACGCTTGTAATGGTTGTACACGGCAACGGAGAGATATCGCTTTGCCTCGTCCTGACCAATCACATACTGGTCGAGATGCTCCTTTATCTGATGCGGTTTGGGCACTGCCTTCCAGTCTAATACCGGAGCGTCCTCTTCGTCTTTCTCCTCTGCAAATCCCGCCGAGCAGGCTATGTCGTACGCCTGCTTGGCACATTCTTCGCAGATATGGCCGTTAAGCCCCGTTATCAACAATTTTACCTCATTTTCACTTCTACCGCAGAAGCTGCAAGTTTTCTTCATCCTGTCCTTTATTTTCTTTACTCCTGCACTGCCTCACCGTTACCGCCACCGTTGTCCGCTGCCGTCCCGGGCTTGTTCTTCCGTCTCATCACGGCGTCTATCATGCCGTATTCCTTTGCCTCATCGGCTGTCATCCAGTAGTTGCGGTCCGAGTCTTTCCACACTTTCTCATACGGTGTGTGCGAGTGTTCGGATATTATCGTGTAAAGTTCTTTCTTGAACTTCATTATCTCCTTTGCCTCTATCTCTATGTCCGACGCCTGTCCCTGGACCCCTCCGAGAGGCTGGTGTATCATCACACGGCTGTGGGTAAGAGCCGTGCGCTTGCCTTCGGCACCGGCAACGAGAAGCACCGCCGCCATTGAAGCAGCCATTCCGGTACACATCGTTGCCACGTCGCTCGTTATGAACTGCATGGTGTCATAGATGCCGAGACCAGCCGTGACGCTGCCTCCGGGGCTGTTGATATATATGGAGATGTCCTTGCCGGGGTCGGTGGAGTCGAGATACAGCAGCTGAGCCTGAAGGGTGTTTGCCGTATAGTCGTCTATCTGTGTTCCGAGAAATATGATGCGGTCCATCATCAGCCTCGAGAATACGTCCATCTGAGTGACGTTGAGCTGCCGCTCTTCCAGTATATAAGGATTGAGATACTGTGCCTGAGCCTTCATCACATCGTCGACAACCATGCCGCTGATGCCCAGATGCCCTGTCGCATATTTTCTAAAATCATTCATAATAATATGTTCGTTTTATTAAAAAGGAAAGAGGTTACCGGCACTTTCCGGTATCTTCTAAACACAAAGATACTAAAAAAAGCCGACAACCTCCTTGTATAAGAAAGTTTTTTCAAAAAAATGTGCCTTTTTACTCGCTCATCATCTTGTTGAATTCGTCAAGGCTGACATTCTTGCCGTTGAGCTTAACCACGCCCTTGAGCACCGATGTAAGCTTGCGGTCTATGCTGCGGTCTATCAGGGAGTCGGTATATTCCTTCTTCTTGAGCATGTCTGCGGCATAGTTCTCGATGTATTCCTCGGGGATGTTGTTCATGCCATACTGTGCAAACTGTGCGCGTGCGGCTTCCTTGGCAGTATCCTTGAGGTCCTCGTCGTTAATCTTTATTCCGTTGTCGGCAACGAGCTGCTCCTTGATAAGGTGCCATGTAAGCTCCTTGATGCTCATGTCGTAGTTCTTGTCTACAAACTCCTGTCCCTTGTCCTTGTTGTTGTTAAGCATTATACGCTTAAGCATAGCATCGGGATAGGTAAGCGCACCGACTTTGTCTTCGAGGTATTTGCGCACGTCAACGATGAACTTGTAGTCTGAGTCGGCAGCAAGCTGGTTCTTCAAGCCGTCTGCTATCTTCCCGCGGAACTCCTTCTCATCCTTCACAGCGTCCTTGCCATACACCTGGTCGAAAAGCTCCTGGTTAACCTCAGCCTTTACAAAGCGTGATATCTCGATAACCTGATAGCTGAAATCGGACGTAAGTCCAGCAGCTTCCTCTTTCTTTATCTTGAGCAGGGAAGAAACTTCCACGTCGTTATCGGGATATGCCTTCTTGGGGTTGAACGTGATGATATCGCCCGGCTTCGCGCCTTCGAAGAGCTTCTTCTGGTCGTCAACCTTTATATATTCGGGCATCATGACAGCTCCCTCAACGGTTATGCCGCCTTCCTTTGTGTTTCCGTTCTCGTCAAGCTCGCGTATGTCGCCCTTGAGCATGTCGTTGGGCTGATATTCTTCTGCCTTGTCATAATGGCCGCTGCGCGATGCGAACATCTCTACCTGACGGTCTATGAGGGCATCGTCAACGTCGATAGTGTAGTAGTCTATCGTGTCGTCGCCCGTCAGAGAGACCTTAAACTCGGGAGCAACGGCTATGTCGAACATGAATGTGTATGGTGCTGCGGCTTCCATGTCCACAGGTGTCTGCTTCTCGGACGGCATCGGCTCGCCAAGCATCTTTATGTTGTTGTCGTTTACATATTTGTAAATCTGCTCGCCAAGAAGCTTGTTTATCTCATCAACTTTCACTGATGTTCCGAACTGGCGCTTAATCATGCCCATCGGAACCTGTCCCGGACGGAAACCGGGGATATTGGCTTTCTTACGATAGTCTTTCAGTGTCTTCTCGACTTTATCCTTATAATCGGCTTCTTCTACAGTCAAAGTCAAAAGACCATTAACTTTGTCGGGATTTTCAAATGAAATCTTCATCTCTTGTATTTTTATGTTAATTATTAATTCAAAATTGAGGTGCAAAATTACGGAATTAAGCCGTAAATACCTAATATAATAAGGAAAAATATATCAAAAGTTTATTTTTTAACCATAAAACACAGGTGTCCGCACCGTCATAAACGACAAAACAAAATGCTGATCTTTCGAAAATTGGAGTGATAGCCGCCATTACCGTATGCGGGCTGAAAGCCCAATGAGCATACAGCCCATGGCAACGCCATGGGAATGGGAGCACAGGTGAAGCTGCGCCCTACAGGGGCAAAAGCGTTAAAAACAGGCATGGTAGGCATGGATAAACATATATACCGCCCGCTCTAAAGACTTGCAGAAAAACGCTTTTGCCCCTTTTCGGGGCGCAACCTTAATCTAACAACTGTTCCCGGGGCGTTGCCCCGGGCTGTGTGTTCATTGGGCTTTCAGCCCGCAAAATAATACACTAAATATCAATTAGCATCACATCACTCTAAATTTCGGATGACCCCAAAATGCTGAAAGGCGGCGGCGTGAAAAAGAGACGGGAACCGGCGTTTTGCAAGAGATGGCATTTCGGCTCCTGAAAGACGGCTTTTCAGACGCTAAAAGGCGGTCTTTCGCGCTGCAAAAGACCGCCTTTTGTAAAGCGTTGTGTAACAGGTTGTTACAAAGATAATATCCTTATGCCTTCCCGGCATGTTGCAGAAGGGGTTCCGTCAGTCGTTTTCTCCCTCCTGAAACTGCCCCGTACTGAAACGGAATTCTTTCTTTTTCAGCTCGAAATCGCGCCCGAGATATTTCTCCTTTACAATCTTGTTGGCTGCGAGTTCTTCGGGTGTGCCCTGAAAAAGGACGCGCCCTTCAAAGAGAAGATATGCACGGTCGGTAATGGCAAGGGTCTCGTCCACATTGTGGTCGGTTATCAATATTCCGATGTTGCGGTATTTAAGCTGTCCCACCACCTTCTGTATCTCGCCCACGGCAATGGGGTCAACGCCGGCAAAAGGCTCGTCGAGCATGATGAACTTCGGCTCTATCGCCATGCAGCGGGCTATCTCCGTGCGGCGCCGTTCGCCTCCCGAGAGCCTGTCGCCGAGGTTCTTGCGCACTTTGCCGAGGCTGAACTCGGCAATGAGGCTCTCGAGCTTTTCCAGCTGATACTTGCGCGGCTTGCCCGTCATTTCGAGAACGGAAAGGATGTTGTCCTCCACACTCATCTTGCGGAAAACGCTCGCCTCCTGAGGCAGGTAGCCAATTCCCGCACGGGCACGCTTGTACACCGGATATTCCGTAATGTCCTTATCGTCAAGGTATATATGACCGGCATTGGGCACGATAAGTCCCGTAGTCATATAGAACGACGTTGTCTTGCCGGCTCCGTTCGGTCCCAACAGACCGACAATCTCGCCCTGTCTCACGTTGATGGAGACATCGTTGACAACGGTGCGCTTGCCATATTGCTTCACAAGACCTTCGGTACGAAGCATCATCCCGGTGCTCCCTGCGCCGGAGCCTGTCATTTCTTTTCCGTCCATATAAACTTCTATTTGTCCTTTTTTCCTCACGTTCAGGCTGCCGCCACCGGTTTTTCCAAGCCTCATAAGACAGGGCTGGGACACAGCCGACACGGCTCAAAACATGTCAGCGGCAACCTTTCCGCCCTCCGGTTCCCGACTGAGGGACTTCAGGGATTAAAAGCCTGACCGTGCGAAACTTCCGTAATTTATATGCAAAAGTAGTAATTTTGTCTCTAATAAAGGTGGGTATGCTAAAAAACTCTTAACCCCTTTGTAGTTTTTTGGCTATTTTTGGTTACTTTTGCAATGAATTTATCCGTCAAGGAAAGTAATATTTTTCATTTTGTTAAAATGCTGATAGACAAAGGACTTACACTCTTCGGACGTTACATCATGCTCATGGGACGTGCTTTCTCGCGCCCCGAACGCATAAGGATGTTCGCCAAGCAATATATCAAGGAGATGTCGGCACTCGGGGTAAACTCCATAGGCATAGTGCTGCTGATATCGTTTTTCATCGGTGCCGTTATATGTATCCAGATGAAACTGAACATCCAAAGCCCGTGGATGCCGCGCTGGGTGTCGGGCTATACGACGCGTGAGATAATGCTGCTCGAGTTCTCCTCGTCAATAATGTGTCTGATACTGGCTGGCAAGGTGGGGTCGAACATCGCGTCGGAACTCGGCACAATGAGGGTGACGCAGCAGATTGACGCGCTCGAGATAATGGGCGTCAACTCTGCAGGATACCTCATAATGCCCAAGATACTGGGACTGGTGACGCTCATGCCGTTCCTTGTCGTCTTTTCATCGGCAACAGGTATACTCGGCGCATACGGCACGGCATACATCGGAAACATACTTAGTCCGGAGGACCTTACGCTCGGTCTGCAACACAACTTCACGCCGTGGTTCGTATGGATGAGCATCATAAAGAGCCTGTTTTTCGCCTTCATAATATCCAGCGTGTCGTCGTTCTACGGATATACGGTCGAAGGCGGCTCGGTGGAAGTGGGCAAGGCAAGCACCAACGCCGTCGTATGCTCAAGCGTGCTGATACTGTTCTCTGACGTGTTCCTCACCAAGCTGCTGTCGTAGACGCAGACGGCAGAAACGGGGAATGACGCCGCGCAGGGCTGCGGACAACTGCTGATAAAGAAAGAAACACCATGATAGAGATAAACCATTTATACAAGTCATTCGGAGACAAGGAGGTGCTGAAGGACATAAGTGCCACCTTTGAGAATGGAAAGACAAACCTCATAATAGGTCAGAGCGGCAGCGGAAAGACCGTGCTGGTGAAAAATCTCGTCGGACTTCTCGACCCCACAAGCGGCGAGGTGTTGTACGACGGGCGCAACTTTGTGCTCATGGACAAGAAGGAGAAGGTGGCAATGAGGCGCGAAATGGGAATGATTTTTCAGAGCGCGGCACTCTTCGACTCGCTCAACGTGCTCGAAAACGTGATGTTTCCGTTAGACATGTTCTCATCGATGAACTACCGCGAACGGACGAAAAGGGCGCAGGAGTGTCTTGCGAGGGTAAACCTGACAGGCGCGGAAAGGAAATATCCAGACGAGATATCGGGCGGCATGCAGAAGCGCGTGGCTATTGCAAGGGCGATAGCCCTCAACCCCAAATATCTGTTCTGCGACGAGCCGAATTCCGGTCTGGACCCCAAGACGTCGCTTGTGATAGACGAACTGCTGCACGGAATAACGCACGAGTTCAACATAACGACAATCATCAACACCCACGACATGAACTCCGTAATGGGCATAGGAGAGAAGATTATCTACATATACGAGGGAAAGAAGGAGTGGGAAGGCAAGAGCAGCGACATCATGATGTCTACAAACCAGAAGCTCACCGACTTCGTCTTTGCAAGCGACCTGCTGAAAAAGATGAAGCAGAACGAAATGGAAAAGCTCCGGAGAAACAATGGCTGAAGATGCCGTAAAGTAAGAGAATAAATAAAAGGCGCAAAGAGGCATCATGCGGAAGATGCTCTCTTTGTGCCTTTATCGTTACATATCAGCGCATAAGCCATTTGCCGTTGTGTCTCGTCATCGGCACGACTACTTCTTCACTGAGGCTGTCGCCATAGCAGAAAAGCAGGAATGCCTGCGCCGTGGACGATGCCGTGTCGGTCTTGCAGCCGAGTATCTGCACCTCACGGACGCCGTTGTGCACCTCTTTCTGCCGCGCCGCAAACATCGCGGCGTTTGCCACCAACTGACTGCGGTACGTCTCAGGGATGCTGTCAGGGAAGAACATGGCATCGGTGAAGCCGGCATAGTCGCCGGCAAAAAGCATGTCGTAATATTCCTTTGCGGCTTGCCCTGCCGTATACTCCGCCTTCTTTTCCGAACACGAGAGGCACATCGCGGCAACCGCACAGATACATGCAAGGAAAGCCTTCCTCATCACTTCTGACGTATAAAGATGTTTATCGGCGAACCGGTGAGCTTCCAGTTGTCGCGTATCTTATTCTCAAGGAAACGCCTGTAAGGCTCTTTGATATACTGAGGCAGGTTGGCATAGAAGACAAACGACGGTATCTGCGTGTTCGGCAGCTGCGTGCAGTACTTTATCTTTATGTACTTTCCCTTAATCGAAGGAGGCGGATAAGCCTCTATGAGGGGAAGCATCACCTCGTTGAGCTTCGATGTCCCGATCTTTGCCTTACGGTTCAGGTACACTTCCTTTGCGGTCTCCAGCACCTTGAATATGCGCTGCTTAGTTAGTGCCGAGGCAAATATTATCGGGAAATCGGTGAACGGTGCCATGCGGTTGCGTATCGCATTCTCGAACGTGTCGATAACTTTCTGTGTCTTGTCCTCAACCAAATCCCACTTGTTTACAACCACTACAAGCGACTTGTTGTTCTTTTGAATAAGCTGGAAGATGTTCATGTCCTGCGCCTCTATTCCCCTCGTGGCGTCTATCATGAGGATGCAGACGTCCGAACTCTCTATCGAACGTATGGAGCGCATCACCGAATAGAACTCCAAATCTTCGGAAACCTTGTTCTTGCGGCGTATGCCTGCCGTGTCGACAAGATAGAAGTCGAAGCCGAACTTGTCGTACCTTGTATATATACTGTCGCGTGTCGTGCCGGCAATCTCCGTCACGATGTTGCGGTCTTCGCCTATAAACGCATTTATGATGCTGCTCTTTCCCGCGTTGGGACGTCCCACCACGGCAAAGCGGGGAATGCCTTCTTCCACGTCATCGGTCTTGTCGAACGACAAGCTCTCCACCACAATGTCGAGCAAATCGCCTGTGCCGCTGCCCGTGGCACTGCTTATACAGACCGGATCACCAAGCCCCAGCTTGTAGAATTCGGCAGCTGCATAATACTGGTAGTTGTTGTCCGTCTTGTTCGCAACAAGCACTACAGGCAGCTTCGAGCGCCTCAGGATAAGGGCAACGTCCTCGTCCCAGTCGGTAAGACCTGTCGTAACGTCTACAAGGAAGAGCACGAGGTCTGCCTCTTCCGTCGCTATTATAACCTGCTTGCGTATCTCTTCTTCAAATATATCGTCAGAGTTAACGACCCATCCGCCCGTATCCACGACGGAGAACTCACGCCCGTTCCACTCGCACTTGCCGTACTGGCGGTCGCGCGTGGTGCCTGCCTCATCGCTCACAATGGCACGGCGTGTCTTCGTGAGCCGGTTAAAAAGGGTGGACTTTCCAACATTGGGCCGTCCGACAATTGCTACTAAATTTGCCATTTGATTTATTTTTTTGTGAAGTTCCGTAAGCTGTAACACTGTTCCGGCACGGCTTCACCTGTTGTTTGTAATATAATTCGGCTGTTCTCCGGCATGCCGCGGCTATCGCTGCCACAACGTGTCGCCGTCTGTACCGTTAATCGGGATTATACCCGAAGCTGTCAAGCTCTTTCTTGGAAGAGCGCCAGTCCTTGTCGACCTTTACGAAAGTCTCGAGGTAAATGCTCTTTCCAAAGAACTTCTCGAGAGCCTTGCGCGCCTCGGTGCTCATCTTCTTCAGCGCATAGCCCTGATGTCCGATGATGATGCCCTTCTGCGAATCGCGCTCTACATATATCACGGCATTGATGTGTATGCGCTTTTCGTCTTCCTTGAACGACTGCACGCTCACCTCCACCGAGTAGGGTATTTCCTTGTCGTAGTAAAGAAGTATCTTCTCGCGGATAATCTCGCTGACAAAGAAACGTGCCGGCTTGTCCGTCAGCTGGTCCTTGTCGAAGTATGGCGGAGAGTCTGGCAGAAGCTCCTTGATACGCTTGAGGAGCATGTCGGTGCCGAACTTGTTAAGCGCCGATATAGGTAATATCTCGGCAGCGGGCAGCAGCGAGTGCCACTTTGCCACAATGTCGCCAAGCTGCTTCTGGTCGCTCATGTCTATCTTGTTTATAAGGAGAATGACGGGAATTGTCATTTTCTGCACCTTGCCGAGAAATTCGGCATTCTTTTCGGGGTTTTCCACCACGTCGGTAACATACAGGAGGACATCTGCATCCTGAAGTGCCGACTCCGAAAATGCCAGCATCGACTCCTGCAACTTGTAGTTAGGCTTGAGCACGCCGGGCGTGTCTGAGAACACTATCTGCATCTCGTCGGTATTCACTATGCCCATTATGCGGTGGCGCGTGGTCTGCGCCTTGAACGTGGCAATGCTTATACGCTCGCCCACGAGCTGGTTCATCAGCGTTGATTTTCCCACGTTCGGATTGCCCACTATGTTTACAAAACCTGCCTTGTGCATTTGTTCTAAGGTTTTCTTTATATTATATAATAATGTAAGTCTGCTGAAAAAGAATAGCAAGTATCGGGCATCGGCACGGCTTGCAGCGGCAAAGCCAATTCTTTGATGCAAATATACTAAAAAAATCCGGTTTCCTCAAAAACGCCATGTTTTACCTTGTTGAAAATCAAAACAAAAGACGTTTATTGCTCATCACACGCCTGCAGGCAACCGAGATGCCGCGACAGAACGTGAAAAGACAAAAAAGACGCACCACACAGAACAACGTGATGCGTCTCTTTCGTATTCTACCCAAGCCCCTTATTATCTGCCTGCGGCGGACTTGCAACCGTCGTAAGCCCACTTGTAATATGAAGCCCCGTGTACGAAACCGGCACCGAAAGCCGTCATTATCAGGTTGTCGCCCTTTTTGAGCAGGTGCTCGTTTTCCCAAAGTGCAAGCGGTATTGTCGCCGCACTGGTATTGCCGAAGTGCTCGATGTTCACCATCACCTTGTCCATGGGCAGGTCAAGACGCTTTGCAACCGCCTCAATGATGCGTATGTTCGCCTGATGCGGAACAACAAATCTTATGTTATCCTTATTCAGGTTGTTGCGTTCTGCAATCAGCGCACAGTCGTCACTCATGCTCGTAACGGCATAGCGGAACACCGTGCGACCCTCCTGATACAGATAATGCAGACGGTGGTCTACGGTGAAATGCGACGGAGGACATACAGCACCGCCCGCCTTTACGTGAAGGAAAGGCAGACCTTTGCCGTCGGCACGGAAGTAAGAGTCCATCACTCCGATATTCTCCTCAGTGGTACCTTCGACCAACACGGCTGCGGCACCGTCTCCAAAGAGTGCACATGTACTGCGGTCCTTATAGTCAACGACCGACGACATCTTGTCCGCACCTATGACGATAATCTTTTTATAGCGGCCGCTCTGTATCATGCCTGCCGCAACGTCGAGAGAATAAAGGAAGCCACAGCACGCTGCCCAGAAGTCGAATGCAAAGGCATTCTTCAGTCCGAGCTTTCCGAGAACCACCGATGCGGTTGAAGGAAACTGATAGTCGGCTGTCGATGTGGATACAATCACTGCATCGATGGAGTCGGGATCGGCTCCTGTCCTGGCAAGAAGCTGCTTTGCCGCCTTGCGCGCCATGTATGATGTTCCCAGTCCCTCTTCAGCCAATATGCGGCGTTCTCTGATGCCGACACGCGTCATAATCCACTCATCGTTGGTGTCCACCATTCTGGAAAGTTCCTCGTTGTCGAGGACATAGTCCGGAACGTATCCGCCGATACCCGTGATTATTGCGTTTATTTTCTCCATTATTCAGCTGTTTCCTTTACTATAGCTACCTTTCCCCTGTAATAGCCACATGTAGGACAAACCGTGTGATAAACATAGAAAGCACCACAGTTAGGGCATTTAGCCAATGTTGGAGCTACAGCCTTATCATGAGTTCTTCTCTTAAGTGTACGAGTCTTAGACTGTCTTCTTTTAGGATGTGCCATTTTCTTTTAATCTTTAATTATTGTTTTTAATTTCTCTAATTCACTCCATCTGGGGTCTGTCGCATGCCCGCCGTCCTGCTCTTCGGAGCCGTCGGACATGTATCCGCCAAGTGCCTTCACCATTTCGGGATTGCATTCTCCCGCCTCATGTACATGCTTTATCGGTATGGCAAGGGCTATAAACTCGTAAATGAGCCATGACACGTCGATGATGCCTTCGCCTTCATCCACAATGACAATGTCTCCTCCGTCCGTATCGCATTCTCCCGGCGCAGCCTGCACGTCGCCGAAACGGGCTATCAGCCTGCCGCCGGCGCTTATGGGCTGGCGCATGTCGTCAAGGCACAGGTCGCACGGAACAACCACCGTGCCCTCCGCATGGAACTCAAGCTCAAAGCTTCCGTGCGTAACAGGACGCACGTCAACGGTTGCCTTTAAGTCTCCGCCACTCACTTCGGACGCGTCAAGGGCTTCAAAAAACTGGTCACCAAGATTGTAATGAAAGGTTTTGCCACCTTCATCCAACCTCTGCAAATCAATTTTAAAAAGCTCTAAATCGCACATTTACAACAGTTTATATGCAAAGTTGTGATGTCGCATACATACAGCAACATGCTTGCATGACAGAAACATGCACATACTTCGGGCTGCAAAGTTACAAATTATTTTTAATTTCAGCACGACAAATGTAAAAAAATCGTGCTTAACCGGTAATTTAGAGATATTTGTAAAAACGTCTGCCGGCAACCGGAAAGATACATCCTTTTCTCGCAGGGGTGATGTATCGGGGTCTAAAAGGCGGCATTTCAGGCTCCCAAAGATACCCTTTCAGCGTCTGAAATGCCGTCTTTCAGAACCCCAAAGGTATCATCTTGATTTTCAATATGTTACAAAACGGCACTTTTCACAGCTCCGGCAGTGGGCAGATATAT
Organism: uncultured Prevotella sp.; assembly: GCA_900545525.1. GTDB lineage: Bacteria > Bacteroidota > Bacteroidia > Bacteroidales > Bacteroidaceae > Prevotella. Next base: position 12,749 of record UQZX01000012.1, on the reverse strand, counting down.
GCGGAACGGCAATACCGTAGCGGACCTTATACCTATTTATATATAAAGGAGGAAGGAGGGAAGTATTAGGGAGTTAAAGAAGTTAGGGGAAGTTAAGGAAGTTAAAGGACAAATGATTAAGGGAGGAGAAAGCGGAGGAAGGAGGGGAAGTGTCAAGGAGTTAAAGAAGTTAGGGGAAGTTAGAAGAAGTTAAAGGACAAATGATAAAGCGAGGAGGAAAGGGAGGAAGGAGGGGAAGTGTCAAGGAGTTAAAGAAGTTAGGGGAAGGTAGAAGAAGTTAAAGGACAAATGATAAAGCGAGGAGAAAGTGGAGGAAGGAGCAAATGGAGCAAGGAGCTGATAGGCATTGCGGTCTTTAATGACTTTAAAGACCTTAAAGACTTTAAGGGTGCTAAGGACTTTAAGGAGCAAAGGAAGCAATGAGGGACAGGGGTGGTTTGTACAATCCACAGAACCCATATTTAATTCATGTAAACCTGACGATTTCATATAAAGGCTGCATTTGCACACAAAAAGAGATGTATTAAGCATTATATAAGTGTTAAACGATATTTATTTTAAATCTCATAAACTTAAATATACTTAAATCACCCCCCCGAATTGTGAAATAGATACAAAACGTTTACATTTGCAAAAAGTTATTAAAGCCACACAAAAAGTGACATAAGACTGAAATAAAAGTGTATTTATATACATTTTGCAACCATAAAACATTAATCATAAAACAAAACAATTAAACGGGGAGAGCAACTTTATGAAGAAAATCTTTACACTATCCTTTTTGTTACTTGCAGCTGCAAGCATCCATGCACAGAAGATCACCGTACTTAAAAGTGCCGGTGAGGGTCTTGGCTTTTTAGGACTGGCGATTTCAGAAAACGGCAGATACGTTTGCGGAGACAGTGAGGCAGGCACCGGATTTATCTGGGACATGCAGACCAACACGACATTCTACGATGCAGAGAAATATCCGGAGGCATCACTAGAGAGAGTGTCAGACAACGGCGTGGCAGTAGGATATTGGGGTGATGATGCTGTAACATTCGACATAAACGGCACCATGACAAAGCTTGAAGCAGAGCAAGGAAGTCCCCTTGCCAAAGCAAAATACATCACACCCGACGGGAAAATGGTGGTAGGAAGCATTTATAATGAAAGCTATGTATCACACGGCTGTGTGTGGATTGAGGGCAATAAAATTCTTCTTCCAGAACCCACAACCGAGGAAATCGGCTTCAGCGTAAACGGCACGCAGGCTATAGCGGCATCTTCCGACGGAAAGGTCATAGTAGGATTTGTGGTTGACGACATGGGAACATATCCCGTGATATATTGGACAAGAAACGATGACGGCAGCTATACGCTCCACACTCCGTGCAAAGGTAAGTTTGAACCTGAATATGGAAACAATCCTTACTTTGTGATGCAGCCTACAAGCATAAGCAGCAACGGAAAGTGGATATCGCTCATGGTACAGCAGAACAGTGCCGACTATCCGCCTACTAAAATGGGACGCATGAATGTCGAGACCGAGGAAATTGAACTGGGCGAAGTTGAAGAAGGCGGAACAATAGACGCTTCCACCGAGTTTGAGTGCAGCGCCATTGCCAACGACGGCACCACGGTGGGACAGACCGCATCGCGCATGGGCATGATGGGACGCCGCGGCGTGATATGGAAAGCTGGAGAGAAAGGTCCGAAGCCACTGTCTGAAGTGTACCCATCCATAACCGAACTCGCCACATACGACTCCTACACGAGCGTTGTTCCCTACATAACATCCGACGGAAGGTACATATTGGGCTTCGCCGTAACCGAGGATGCGAGCTTTGACACATTCGTCGTAGACACCACCGCAGAGCCAGCAGGCATCGAGTCTGCCACGACAACGGCACAGACGGCACGCACCACGATTTACGGCATCGACGGAAAAGCTGTCAATACAACTGATGTGAAGAGCCTTAAGAAAGGCATGTACATCATAAAGTCAGGAACAGGAAAGGACATGCAAACAAAGAAACTTATTGTTAAATAACGCCGACATACATATTTAATATATATACGCAGGCGGCTTGGCACTACATGACGAGCCGCTTGCGGATATGTCTTTTTAGAACACAGGTATGAAAAAAGCATTTTTCCCGCTTATCGTGATGCTCCTCTGCATCGCGTCTGCCGCCAAGGCTCAGCTGCCGGCAGTGACATTGAAAACAATCAACGGCAGCACGGTACGCACCGACACGCTGTCGAACAATGGAAAGCCGTTCATCATCGACTTCTTCGCAACATGGTGCAAGCCCTGCAACCGAGAGCTGAAGGCAATAGCCGAGGTTTACGACGACTGGCAGGAGGAGACCGGCGTCAGGCTGATAGCCGTGTCCATAGACCAGGCACAGAACATCAACAAGGTGAAACCGCTCGTAGACGAGAACGGATGGACATACGACGTGCTGCTCGACCCCAACGGCGACTTCAAGCGCGCACTGGGCATACAGATGATACCCTACACGCTCATCGTGGACGGAAAGGGGAACATCGTGTACAAGCACAACGGATATACCGACGGTGCCGAACAGGAACTCATCGAGAAGGTGAGGGAACTTACAGGCAAATAGGATAATGCACAAACAACCTTATATGGCAAAGATAATACGAAACAGCCGCATGGCGGTGCTTGCGGCAGCGATGCTCGCCACGGCGGCGGCAACGGCACAGGACAACGGCGGAAAGAAAATCACCGTGACGGGAAGCATACAGAGCGACGTACTGATACCGAAGGAAGACGAGAAGATAAACACGGGAAAGTATGAAGACAGCTGGCTTACAAACACGTATGCCGACGTTAAAATGTCTACAAAGCACCTTGACGCGGGCATAAGGCTCGAATATCTCGACCGCCCGCTGCCCGGATTTGACAAGGGCTTCAAAGGCTGGGGACTCGGAAACATCTATGCGAAGATGCACTTCGACGGCTTTGAGCTTACCCTCGGAAACTTCTACGAGCAGTTCGGATCGGGCTTCATCCTCCGCACATACGAGGAGCGCAGCCTCGGCATAGACAACTCGCTGCTCGGCGCACGCGTCACGGCACGCCCGTTCCGCGGAGTTGCCGTCAAGGCTCTCAGCGGATACCAGCGCAACTACTGGCATTACAACGACGCGCTTGTGTCGGGAGGCGACATCGAGCTGAGCCTCGACGAGTGGATCAGTCCCCTGCGCGACAACGGAACATACGTAACCCTCGGCGCTTCGTACATCAACAAGCACGAAGACATGGAAGACATCATGCCCGATGCCACGCACAAGCTGAACATGCCCCTCAACGTCAATGCCTTCGATGTGCGTGCCCGCATGCAGAAAGGAGGGCTGAGCCTGCTTGCAGAATATGCACAGAAAGGTCAGGACCCGTCGTTCGACAACGGCTACATCTACCGCAAGGGACACGTGGCAATGCTCTCTGCATCATACTCCCGGCGCGGCATGAGCCTGCTGCTCCAGGCAAAGCGCAGCGACAACATGTCGTTCAACAGCATGCGCAAGGAGCACGGGCTGTCGTCGACAATAAACCACCTGCCGGCATTCACCATGGACCACACATACACGCTGGCGGCACTCTACCCCTACGCCACACGCCCCAACGGCGAGTGGGCATATCAGGCGGCACTGGGATACAAGTTCCGCCGCAACACGCTGCTCGGCGGAAAATACGGCACGGGCGTAAAAGTGAACTTCTCATATATCCGCTCCATAGACCGCACCATAAGGGGTAACGGTGCCGAAGGTTCCGACGGATACGGGTCGGCTTTCTGGAAGTGGGGCGACGAGACATACTATCAGGACCTCAACATACAGATAGAGAAGAGGCTCACAAAGGCGTTCACCCTCAACCTGATGTACATGAACCAGTTTTATAACAAGACCGCCGTGGAGGGTGAGGGCGGCATGATACACTCCGACATATTCGTTGCCGAGGGAAAATATAAAATCAGCCGCAAGATGACGCTGCGCGGCGAGGCACAGTATCTCAGCACCGGAGAAGACCTTGGCGACTGGGCTTTCGGACTGCTCGAGCTTTCGCTGCTCCCCAACTGGATGATAAGCGTCTCCGACGAATACAACTGCGGGGAGACAAACATACACTACTATTCGGGAGCCGTGACCTTCAATAAGGGCGCGCACCGCATACAATTAGGCTACGGACGCACCCGCGAGGGCATCAACTGCTCCGGAGGCGTATGCCGGTATGTACCTGCAAGCAGGGGAATGACTATATCTTACAACTACAATTTCTGATAAAGATGAAACTCACAAATATATTATATGCCATAATGGGCGCGGCATGCATCACGCTGTCGGCATGCGATCCCGTTGACGAGGCAGACCGCCTTATCTACGTGAAACCTGCCGAGGTAAAACGGTGCGTGCTGCTCGAGGAGTACACAGGACAGCGCTGCGTAAACTGTCCCAATGCCGCAGCCGTGATAGAGCAGCTTAAAGAACAATACGGAGACAACGCCGTCATAGCCGTGGGCATACACGGAGGTCCGCTGGCGGTATATCCGACGGATAAGGTTACGGGACTGCGCACGGCAACGGGCGACGAATATTTTGCAGCAGCAGGCTCGCCCGACCTTCCGGCAGGCAGGATAGGGCGCAGGGGAGAGACTTGCACACGCGACTTATGGCAGTCGGCTGTCTACGAATATATACAGGAAACCACGCCCCTGTCGCTCGAAGTGACATGCAGCTACGATGAGGAGGGGCACAAGGCAGACATCGGCATCACCGCGCTCGGCATAGAAAAGGCAGCCGGAAAGTTGCAGATATGGCTGGTCGAAGACGGCATAACGGCGATGCAGCTCATGCCCGACGGAAAGCCCAATGCCGGATATGTGCACAACCACGTGTTCCGCGCAGCCGTCAACGGCACATGGGGCGAGGACTTCAGCGTGGCTGAGGGAGAGACAAAGACCGTTGTCCGCACAGCCGGCATAGAAACAGCCTGGAAACCGGAGAACATGTCCGTCGTGGCATTTGTATACAACGACAACGGCGTGATACAGGCTACGAAATGCCGCATGGTGCAATAATCCCGTGACGCACACCTATTATTAATAATAAGAAACAAATAAAACAATTAACAGGAATATGAAAAATAGAATAAAGTCTATAATCGCCGTGCTCCTCACACTTACCGTGACAGCGGCGCAGGCACAGACAGCGGACAACACGTTCTGCTTCGTAGACGCAAACGGAAACACCATTGCCGACGGCAGCACGGTCAATGTCAGCGAGCTGACAGAAGACCCGTTCGGCACAGACCCGTCGTACATATCCACCGGACTGTCGGTGAAGAACACCACAGGGGCAGAGGCATACATATCGGCAGAAGTGTCAGTAAAGAGCCTTGCCAACGGCAGCTTTCAGGTATGCTTCCCTCAAGAGTGCAAGTCGGGAATAACGGGGTCGTTCACAACAGGCAACGGAAGCGTGGCAGCGGGAGGCATACTGCCGCTGAACAGCGAGTGGATTCCGGCTGGCACGGGCATGTACGGCACAAGCACGATATCATTCAAGCTGAGGGTTATGACGAGAAGCGGCAAGTTTCCCAACTACAAATACACGTTCAAGGCATACGGTCCGGAAGTGACGGTAAACTGCATTTACGCTGACCCGGCAGGCATAGATGCCGTTGCGGGAAGTGAAAAGACGACCGTGAATGTATATGACATAACGGGCAAGACCGTCATGACAGGCGCAGACAAGGCTGCATTGTCATCGCTCGGCAAGGGCATATACATTTATGAAACTGTAAAGGACGGAAAGCCGTCGGCAAGAAAGAAAATCATGAGATAACCAGCATGTGTTAATTATAAAACAAAAAATTATGAAAAAATTATTACTTACATTGACGGCATTCATGCTCATAGCCGGCACAACGAATGCCCAGGACCGTTTTAAGCAGGATGTCTTAAAGGCAGAAAAAGGCATAGTGCAGAGAAACCAGGCTATAATGCCGGGCGAAATAAAGAAGCCTATGAAGGCACGCAAGAAGATACAGCTTGCCGACAACGAAAAGATATTGGGAGTGTATGACACAGATGATGTCGGAGCAGCAAACCAAGGTTTAGGACTTCCAACATATCCTGGAAATCTGAAAGCTGCGACCATTATCCCAATATCGGCAGGCAGCAAGTTCGACGGCGGCAAAATCAAGGCAATCCGTTTTGGTCTTTGCCAGCCTGTAGGAGCATCGCGTGTATTCGTAATAGAATTAACAGCTAACGGAAACATCGGCAGCGAAGTGGTATCCCAAGAAGTAGTTTCTACTTCAGCAGGATGGAACATGGTCGAACTGACCACGCCATATACAATAGACGCAAGCAACGTCAGCGGATATCTCGTAGGCTTTGACTACACGCAGGTAAGCAGCGGCACTGCGGCATATCCACTGTCTTTCGTAAATGCAGGCTCAAGCGTCTCGCCAACTTATATATACGGAAATCTCGGATCTGGGCTGGGCTGGTATAGCATGGGGGTCAGCTATGGAAACCTCAGTGTACAGTGCATAGTTGAGAAGGAAGGCGGCTATCCGAAGTACGATCTTATAATAGGAAACACCGATGCCGCACCTTTTGTAAAGAAAGGAGGAGAACTCTATGCTTACACCGCTGTATGGAGTGACGGCAAGTCTGTACCTTCAAACTTTACGGTAGGTATCGGGATTGACGGCAACGAAGTGTCTTCAATCGACTTCAACGCGCCCGAATTTACCGATGAAGGCGTAGACGTAAATGCCACGGTAAATATCCCGGCAGACATGGCAACCGGAGAACACTCGCTGTCTATGTATATCAAGGCTATCAACGGTGCCGTGCCTACAGAGGCAACGAGCGACGACAGGTCTTCGGCAGCATTCAACGTGTATACCGAAAGCATGCCGAGGCAGAAACAACTCATTGAGCACTTCACATCGCAATACTGCACATACTGCCCTCTCGGCATAAGTGTGCTTGAAGGAGTGGCTGCAAAACGCAACGACATTGCATGGGTATCCATACACGGAGACATGCAGTCTGGAAACGACCAGTATACTGTCAACGAGGGAAATTACGTCATGAGCTTCCAGACAAACACATATCCCAGCGCATCGTTCAACCGTACGACCTATCCAAACACGACACCGGTGGCATTAGGCATAGCCTATAACGCCAGCGTAAAAGACCAAGCCGTAGAATATCTAAGCAACTTTATCGACTACACCAACAATGTTCCGGCTTTGGCATCTGTCGCCATCAACACTACATACGACAATGCTACAAGAAATCTTGACATAAAGGTGTCCGGACAGACTTTGGACGAGTTCACCCAGTTTATCGGCTCCGACGCAGCCCTGACGGTATACCTTACCGAAGACGGACTGGTGGCAAAGCAGCTAAATCAGGGTTCATGGATACCTGAATTCACACACGACAACGTGCTGCGCAAGGTTGTGACACATCCTTACGGCGATGCGATGAACATGAACGGCAATGCTTACGAGAACACATACAGCGTGACTCTTGACGAGGGTTGGAACAAGGACAACATGCACGTGGTTGCCTTCATCAGCCGCAAGCCGAAACAAACGAACATATCTGACAAGCTTTGGGTAACCAACACCGAGATATCGGCAGTAAAAGACGCGGCAACCGGCATTGACACGGCTATCAGCAACGGCACCGGGGCAACGGAAGTTGCACGCTACAATGCCAACGGCGTACGCCTGTCTGCACCTCAGAAAGGCATCAACATCGTAAAACTTTCAGACGGAAGTATAAAGAAGGTGATTGTAGAATAACGACGACGCCACAATAACAGACAAAGCGCCCGGCAGTAATACGTTGCCGGGCGCTTTTTGCATCGTGCCGTGCCGTATTATGGCAGGCATGCCAATTAACCGCCTGATACGGTGGTAAATATCAATAATATTTATTAATTTTGCACGGAAATATTATCAATCACAAGATTATGGAACAGAAAAACTATAAGCGCACCACCGTTACGGCAGCCCTTCCATACGCCAACGGAGGAGTGCACATCGGTCATCTTGCCGGTGTATATGTGCCGGCGGACATATATGTACGCTACCTCCGGCTGAAAGGACAGGACGTGAAGTTTATCTGCGGAAGCGATGAGCACGGCGTGCCGATAACAATCCGCGCAAAAAAGGAAGGCGTAACGCCGCAGGACGTTGTGGACCGTTACCACAAGATGATAAAGGACAGCTTTGCTGAGTTCGGCATTTCGTTCGACATATACAGCCGCACGACATCAGACATGCACACCCGCACGGCATCGGACTTCTTCAAGAAGCTGTATGAAGACGGCAAGCTGATAGAGAAGACAAGCAAGCAGTACTACGATGAGGAGGCACACCAGTTCCTCGCCGACAGGTACATAACGGGCGAGTGTCCGCACTGCCACAACCCGAAAGCCTACGGCGACCAGTGCGAAAAGTGCGGCAGCGACCTCGACCCGACAGAGCTGATAAACCCCACGAGTGCCATAAGCGGTTCGCAGCCGGTGCTGAAAGACACCAAGAACTGGTATCTCCCGCTCAATGAGTATCAGGAATGGCTCAAAGAGTGGATACTCGAGGGTCACAAGGAGTGGCGTCCCAACGTGTACGGGCAGTGCAAGAGCTGGCTCGACCTCGACCTTCAGCCACGTGCCATGACGCGCGACCTCGACTGGGGCATACCCGTTCCGGTGGACGGAGCCGACGGCAAGGTGCTCTATGTATGGTTCGACGCGCCGATAGGATACATCTCCAACACCAAGGAACTGCTCCCCGACGACTGGGAGAAGTGGTGGAAAGACCCTGAGACAAAACTCGTACACTTCATCGGAAAGGACAACATCGTATTTCATTGCATCGTGTTCCCGGCAATGCTCAAGGCTCACGGAGGATACATCCTGCCCGAGAACGTTCCGGCAAACGAGTTTCTCAACCTTGAGAACGACAAGATATCGACATCGCGCAACTGGGCGGTATGGCTGCACGAATATCTCACCGACATGCCGGGCAAGCAGGATGTGCTGCGCTATGTGCTCACGGCAAACGCACCGGAGACAAAGGACAACAACTTTACATGGAAAGATTTCCAAGACCGCAACAACAACGAGCTTGTTGCCGTTTACGGCAACTTCGTCAACCGTGCGCTGCAACTCACGAAGAAATACTTCGACGGCGTGGTGCCCGAATGCGGCACGCTGACAGACACAGACCGTCAGGCTCTTGAGGAATTCAAGGACGTAAAGGGCAAGGTTGAAGACCTGCTGAACATATACAAGTTCCGCGATGCACAGAAGGAGGTGATGAACCTCGCCCGCATCGGCAACAAGTACATAACCGACTGCGAGCCGTGGAAAGTGGCAAAAGGCATGAAGAGCGATGATGAAGCCGTGCGCAAGGAGGCTGAGGAGCGCGTTGCGACAATACTTTACGTATCGCTGCAGCTTGTTGCAAACCTCGCCATAGCCTTCGAACCGTTCCTGCCGTTCAGCAGCAAGCGGCTGAGAGACATGCTGAACATGAGCGACTGCAAGTGGGACAGGCTTGGTGCGACAGACATCCTGACATCCGGGCATCGTCTGGCAGAGCCGGAACTGCTGTTTGAGAAGATTGAGGACGAGACCATAGAGCAGCAACTCAACAAGCTCGAAGAGACGAAAAAGGCAAACGAGGCAGCAAACTATAAGGCTGCACCAATAAAGGAGACGGTGGCATTTGAGGACTTCGAGAAACTCGACATACGCGTGGGTCACGTCAAGAACTGCGAAAAGGTGAAGAAAGCCAACAAACTTCTGAAGTTCACCATAGACGACGGCAGCGGCACAGACCGCACAATCGTCTCGGGCATCGCAAAGTTCTACGCGCCCGAAGAACTTATAGGCAAGGACGTGCTCTTCATAGCCAACCTTGCACCACGCAAGCTCATGGGCATAGAAAGCTGCGGAATGATACTCTCTGCCGAGAACTTCGACGGCTCACTGAGCGTCACATCACTGCTGCACGAGGTAAAGCCAGGAAGCTGCGTGGGGTAGCCTTTATTTAATTAAGAATTAAGAGTTAAGAATTAAGAAAATATGTCTTGGGCGAGTATCTATAGGTCCCATAGGACTTATAAGACCTATAAGACTTATACAACCACTCAAGGCATATTTTCTTAATTCTTAACTCTTAATTCTTAATTTCCCTGCCTCAATTCTTAATTTTCCACTTCCCTCCCTCCAATTCTTGGCTTTTTTATGCAAAAATCCGTATTTTTGCATTATGATTAGCATACGTATCACAATTATATTGATATTATGTCTTAAAGCATGCACGGCACTGTATGCACAAAAAGACACGAAACATGTCAATCCGGAAGACACCGAGGTTGACATGAACAACCCTACCTTTGCACCTATGGTGAAAGTGGGAAAGGTCTTTGTAGAGGGAGACAGCATACAATATGTGGAGCTTAACAACGTATATGTATATCCTCCTGCCGTCTTCACAAGTGCGAAGAAGAGGAAGGCATACAACCGCATGGTATACAATGTGAAGAAAGTGCTGCCTATTGCAAAGGAAGTAAACCACATAATAATAGAGACATACGAGTATCTACAGACACTTCCCAACAAACGGGCAAAGGACAAGCACATGAAACTGGTGGAGGAAAGCATCAAGAAGGAGTATACACCGCGCATGAAAAAGCTGACCTTCACACAGGGAAAGCTTCTTATAAAGCTTGTCTACCGCGAATGCAACTCTTCTTCATACGAACTTATAAGAGCATTCCTCGGTCCTATACGGGCAGGCTTCTATCAGGCTTTTGCATGGGCGTTCGGCGCAAGCCTTACAAAAAAATATGATCCGGAAGGAGACGACAAGCAACTGGAACATATTGTCCGGCAGGTTGAATCAGGACAGATTTAAAGAGATACAGGAAGCTAAATGTCTTCATTGCCGTAAACGTGCGGCAGCACCAGCATCTGAAGACACAAGCAGGCGACAGTCTTCAACTAAAGACATTTACCGCAGACTTTCTTCACCGGATACCAGACGGCTATCCAACCGACAGCTATCACCGTTATAAATATAAGGACGATATCTTCCGGATGAACGCTTACGGGATAAGCCTCAACGATGAATGTGCCGCTGCTCTGCCCAAGCGCCACAAGCCCGTAAGCCTGCTGCAACCAGCATAACAGAAGCCCGACGGCAATGCCCGCTACGGCACCGACAAGCGAGATAAGACGTCCCTCAAACAGGAATATACGTGATATTGTTTTGTCGTCAGCACCCAGATTGCGCAAAGTCTCCACATCATCCTTCTTGTCTATGATAAGCATAGACAGCGAACCGATGATGTTGAAACATGCCACCACGAGAATAAAAGTAAGGAAGATGTAGGCTATGAGCTTCTCGATTTTCATGATTTTAAACGTGTCTTCCTGCTGTTCAAAGCGGTCGAGCACCTTGTACTTGCTGCCGGCAAGCTTTTTCATCTCTGCCTTAACGGCATCAAGGTCGCTGCCCGCCTTGAGCCTTAACTCAAGCGACGACAGCATGCCCTGCTGCCCGAACAGGTTCCGGGCAAAGGCTATCGGAGCTATCACATGCCCCTTGTCGTATTTCGCCTGCTTGACCATGAACACCACACCAGGCGAAATAAGCGAGTCTTCAACAAATCCGTCCATAGGGTTTCCCATGTCCAGCTGCCCCTCGCGCTTGGGAGCGTATATCTTCAGGAAACCGTCCCAGTCGGCACTCATGCCCAGTGTTTCGGCAAGACGTATGCCCACCGTGCCATACTGCAAATTAGCGGCACGCAACGAGAAATCGCCGTTGCCATACAGTATATCCGTTATATTCGTCAGCTCCTTAAAGTTGTCATCGACGCCTTTAAGAGTTATCATAGCCTGCCTGCCGTTGTACATGGCAAGCGCACGGTCTTCCACACACTCCGTTGCCACGTCCACCTGCGGCATACGGCGTATGCTGTCCAAGACGGGATCGTCGGCAGGTGCCGTCTTGCCCTTTGCAGGAACAACCTGTATCTGCGGGTCGAACCTCGTGAAAAGATTTGCCACAAGGTCGTGAAAGCCGTTGAAGACGCTGAGCGTAACTACCAGTGCCATCGTTGCCACGGCAACTCCTACAACGCTTATTCCACTAATAATGTTAATGACATTGGTGCTCTTTTTCGAAAAAAGATAGCGCCGGGCTATGTAAAAGGCAAACCGCATCCTCTCTCCTACCCTTTCTTCAACAGTTCGTCTATGCGGTCAATATAGTCCAACGAGTCGTCGACAAAGAAGCGCAGCTCCGGTATTATGCGCAGCTGATGACGCACCCTCGTGCCCAATTCATAACGCACGGTCTTCTCGTTTGCCGTGATATTATTCAAAATCTCTTCAGCCCTTTCCGACGGGAACACGCTGAGATATGCCGTACAAATGCTAAGATCCGGACTTACCCTGCAACGTGTAACGCTGACCATAACGCCGTGCATCATGCGCGTCTGCGACTGGAATATCATACTAAGCTCCTTTTGCAGGAGCCGTGCTATTTTGTTTTGTCTTGTTTCCTGCATAACATAAATATTTAAGTTCTCATGAAACCGCCCTTGTAGACAGTATGAAAATATGTCTCTTTGGTGTGCAAAGTTACTACAAAAAAGTGAAATGCGGAAAGATATAGTGATAGAATTGAGTTA
>UQZX01000011.1 GCA_900545525.1 uncultured Prevotella sp. | reverse complement strand
CAGGAACTGTCAGGCGTGCTCCGGAGTGGTGGCAAAAGCATGGTCTTGAATGGTTATACAGACTGTTGAGCGAACCGAGGCGTATGTGGAGGCGTTATCTGATAGGGAATGTATTGTTCTTGTGGAACATTATTAAAGAAAAATACGGGCAGTGAGGGAAAAGTTTTTTGAACTTATACGTTTTTCCATTGATGACAGTGCAGCTGAGCCGTCTGATATAAGAAATGCTGACTGGTATGTGCTGCATCGCATGGCAGTGGAGCAGGCTCTGACAGGTGTGTTGTTCCGGGGTGTAAAGAAAATGCCGAAAGAAATCCTGCCTTGTCGTGAACTATTGTTGAAATGGTATGCAGAGAGCGAAAGTATAGCCCGGCAAAACAAGCTTCTCTATAAGACTGCCGCGGCTGTGTCCGGATTTTTTAATGAAGGCGGGTTCCGTTGTTGTATATTGAAGGGACAGGGCAATGCCATGCTTTATCCTGATCCGTACATGCGTATGCCCGGAGATATAGATATTTGGCTTGAAGGAGGAGAACGTAAGGTTATAGATTATATACGTTCAAAATGGAAAAGTGTGAGTTGTTATTATCATCATGCTGAAGTGCCGGATTTTCATGGGGTGCCGGTAGAGGTGCATTATCGTCCGTCGTTCCAGTTTAACTTCATACATAATGTCAGAATACAGCGGTTCTTTCAGAAGATGTCCGATGAGCAGTTCTCCAATAGGACCGGACTCCCCGATGATGTCGGAAGCATTTGTGTACCAGTATTGTCTTTCAACCTTATATTTCAGATGAGTCATATAGCCAATCATTTTTTTCATGAAGGTATAGGATTGCGGCAGCTTATGGATTATTTCTTTTTATTGCAGCAGGATATCTCTGATGCGGACAAGGCAGAATGTGCACGCAGGTTAAAATATTTCGGCATGTATAATTTTGCTTCTGCCGTTATGTATGTTCTGCAAGAAGTTTTTGGCTTGGATGCAAACCGTACCATTGTTGCTCCTGATGAAATGAGAGGCAGGTTACTTCTTGAAGAGATACTTCTCGCCGGCAATTTCGGACATTATGACAAGAGAGCAGGTCATGATGCCTCGGCAAATAAGCTTATAAAGAATATACAGCGTTTAAACCGCAACATGCGCTTTGCCGTTTATTATCCTTCGGAGTGTCTGTGCGAGCCATTCTTCCGTTTGTATCATTTCTTTTGGAGATGCAGACAACGGATGTACAGTCTTGTTTGAACGGTTTGAAATATATTGATGGTTGTTTATTAAGCAATAAAGGCGGATTTATGGTCCGCCTTTATTGTATGTATAGGCGTTTGGTTTATTACAGAAAGGAAGAACTCATTTTGCTGCCTATCTTGCTGTTAATGACTGTTAATTTTCGGGGGGGTAAAACAAGTTACGTTGAAAATATGTAAATTTGCAAAAAATGGTGGCTGATAATCTGTAATTGTTAACGTGTCAATATTTCTGTGCACAAAAATAATAATGTCAAAAGAGTTTATGTAGTGATGAAGTCTTCTTTTAACAGTTCTCTTAAATTGGATATATTGGTTTCTTTGATTGACGTTGTGGCGTTTAATATAGGATTGTTTATATGTTTCCACCTTGGTATATGGCCAACGGGTGGAAACGATGAACTTCTTCTATTCCGCTGGTCTGCTGCCAATATCTCATATATCATGTCGCTGTGTTTCATATTCATAACACTGCATCACCGTCTTCGTCAACCTTTTACCGTACTTAACAATACATATCGTACTTCACTGCTTTTCATCGTGCTCTATGCTGCCATTCTTGGAATGTCACATTATGACGTTCCCGGATTCTTCCGTTCGTTGGCAATAGCGTTCGTCGTATTTGTCGTCATATCAGTCGAGCGTATTTCTCTTCGCAAGTTTTTTATGAATCTCAGGAACAGCGGATACAATAACATAAAAACCATAGTTCTTGGCGACGGGTATTTGGTAAGGAAAGTTGTGGGAGTGATGAACGATCCGTGGAGCGGCTATCGTCTTCTTGGAATGTTCAGTGATACAGCCGATTTTGATATAAACGAATTGAGCGAAGATGGCAATGATGTCAGAGTGAACGAGAAATATGTCACTCCTCACCTTGGTGGAGTGAACGAAGTTATGAGATATCTGGAGAGTGGACCGCGTGTGGATGAAATCTATATAGGCTTGCCTTCAAAATACAAGAAAGAACTGAAAGGTCTGTTTGCACTCTGTGAACAGAAGATGATACGTGTACGCTTTATTCCGTATAATCAGGAAACTGTCACCCAGCATGTTGTGGAGTTCGGCGATGCTTACGTCATAACTAAATATAACGAGCCTCTCAATACTCCTATAAACCGTTTTATAAAGCGCACGTTCGATGTATGTTTTTCGCTGTTGTTTCTCTGCACATTGTTTCCAATTATATATGTTGTAGTGGCTATAATGTCAAAGATAACGATGCCGGGACCGGTATTTTTTAAGCAGGAGCGTACCGGATACGACGGTAAAAACTTTTTATGTTACAAGTTCCGCAGCATGAAGGTGAATGTTGATGCAGACAGTCTTCAGGCAACAAAGGATGACCCGCGTGTAACAAAGTTTGGTCATTTCCTCCGCCATTCCAATATAGATGAGCTGCCGCAGTTCTTCAATGTCCTGAAAGGAGATATGAGCATAGTGGGACCGCGTCCCCACATGCTGTCCCATACCGAGTATTATTCCAACCGTATTTCCGATTATATGATACGCCATTATGTGAAGCCTGGCATTACCGGTTGGGCACAGACCCACGGTGAGCGAGGTGAGACGAAAACGGTTGAGGATATGGGACGCCGTGTAGAAAAAGATATATGGTATATAGAGCACTGGAATTTTTGGCTTGACATACAGATAATATTCAAGACCGTGCTTGATGCCGTGAAGGGAGACAAGAAGGCATATTGATTCTTTTATCAGAATAGTTTTAGTCCCATGAGGATGTTTTATTGACGGTAAACATCATCATGGGACTTTTTATATCCGTCTAAAACTGCCACCAGTGTCTCTTCTTTCCGGCATCATCCGGCTTTGTATATTCACCACGGCGTTCCATTATGTAGTCACGATATGTCTTGTTTTCGTTTATCATCTGATAAATGGTTCCCCAGTCTGGCAGCCCTCCTATGTTACGGTCGTCTATAAACAGGTCTGCCTTGACTTTTCGTGAAAAGTTCTGGTTGTTGCTTGTGCCCTGTTCTTCAGGAAAGTCCTTGTTAACGGCATAAAACTCAACGCCTCTTTCCCGGCACCATTCCACAGCTTCATCCAACAGCTCCCCTTCTCTTACCGACCACAAGATAAGGCGGTGTCTGTCTTTGATAAGCATTTTCAATGTCTCTATTGCAAAAGGCCGCTCCTTCCCGATCTTGGGGTATTCGTGCTCAACTATTGTACCGTCGAAATCTACAGCAATTATCATAATGTTGCATTTAAGTTTTTGAGATGAATATATTAATAACTATGTAATGGTATTGAATTGATGTAAAAGCAGGATGATGCTTATAAGAAAAGTTCAGCGGGTAAAAGCGCCCGCTGAACTCTTCTTTTTATATTTTTATCGAATTATCGTTCTTGTTGCCATAGTTGCTGTTCGAATAGCTGCCATATTTACCGTATCCGCCGTAGCGTCCGTATTTACCGTATCTTCCTGCACTATGTCCGTATTTGCTGTATTTACCATAACGTCCGTATCCGTAATAATATCCGTGTTTCTTCTTTGACATGTCAATGCCATTGATGACGATTGCCACGTTTGGCAGCTTGTTGTCTCCGGCAAGTTCGTTTATTGTGTCAAAGCAAGCCTTCGGCGTATAGTCGGCGCGACACATATATATAGTAGCATTTGCAATCTTACCAATGTGCAGCGTGTCTGTAACCAGACCTACAGGTGCTGTGTCAATCAGCACATAGTCGTATTCCTTCTTCAAAGTGTTTATTATGGTCTCAAGCGACGGGCGTCCCATAAGTTCTGAAGGGTTAGGCGGAACCGGACCCGCCATGAGCAGGTCGAGGTTGCTGTTTATTTCCGACGGTATGATTTGTGCCTTAATGTCCTCCCATGTCGGATTTTCCATTGCCAAAAGCGGAGTTATTCCATTATGGTGATTGTGTATTTCGAACAACTCTGCCAGTCGCGGCTTACGTATATCAAGTCCCACCAGGACAACCCGCTTGCCGAGCAGTGCGAAGCTGACTGCAAGGTTGGCACAGTTGAAGGTTTTTCCTTCTCCCGAAGTGCTTGATGTGAACATCACCACGTTTTCGTTTTCCTTCAGCATGAACTGCAGGTTTGTGCGCATAGCCCTGAAAATCTCTTCCATTTGGTTGTTTTCATTCTCATGCACCACAATGTCCGCGCGTGTCTTTATAGCCTCATTTGCCACTGCCACATCGGCGATGATCGGCAACTTCGTCAGTTTTAGCACATCCTCACGTCCCTCTATGCGGAAGCGGAAGAAGTTTATTATTATCATTATTACTGCCGGAATGGCTATGCCGAGCAACAGTGCAATGAGCATAATCGTTTTCTCATTAGGAGAAACCTTGCCCGCATATTGAGGACGTTCGATGACCTTTGCCTTGTCTGCAGTGGCAGCAAGCGATATGGAGTTTTCCTCACGCTTCTGCAGAAGCATCAGGTAAAGTCCCGATGTCACTTCGCGTTCACGTCCTATCTGTGTGAGTATACGTTCCTGCTCCGGTGTCCTGGCAACCTCGTTCTCGTATACGTTATACTGTGAAGCCACTGCCGAGCGTTGTATCTCGAGGCTCTTCTTTGCCTGAGACAGCGCCTGTGTGATAGACGGAGATATAATGTCCAGCTGTGACGTCAGTTCCTTTATCACCGGGCTTGACTCTGATGCAGAGTGCAGCATGCGGTTGCGTTCAAGTGCAATCTTGTTGTACTCGTTGATGAGCGACGTGGAAGCCTGATCCTGCAGACCTATGTTCGACGGCAATACCTGATATTTGTTTCCCGGACGGTTCGCAAATTGTATCAGACTGTTTATCAGTGCAATCTGCATCTCCACTTCCGTAAGTTTCTGCTTGTATGCGTTCTTGTTCCCGAGAGACCCCGGAGCATCAATCTTGAGCTCTATGAGGTTGTTGCTCTTCTTGTATCTTTCAAGCGAACCGTCAGTGTTGTTCAGTTCGGAACTGATTTTCTCAAGGCGGTCATTAATGAACTTTTCCGTACGCACGGCTATCTCGTTCTTGTCCTCGTTTGCCTGTCCGTTGTAGCATATTGCCAGCTGGTCGAGGAAGTCTATTGCCCTTTTTATATTTACATCGTTGAAACCGATGTTAAGAACGCTTGTCTCTTTGCCAATTTGCTGTACATTGAGCCTGCTGGCATATACGTATGCGGCATTCTGAGGAGACGTGATGCTTACTTTCAGGGTTTCTCCGTCTTTCATGGTGTAACCGTTGTTTTTTGAAAGATAGATAGTTCCTGTCTTTGTCTCAATGGTGTATGGCAGGCTGTTGAAAGTCTTTTCGATAGTGAACGGTCCGTTTGCCGTAAACTCGTCTATTGTCTGCCAATATTCGCCTTCAACTTTGTATGTGTTGTTCTTGCGTGTGATGTTCAACCTTATGGGACGGCCCAGCTTTTCAAGATGTGCCGCGTCCAAATCAACGTTTATGGGCTGTGTCTTATATAAGACGTTGTCTTTTATCCTTCCCTCATGCTTGTATGTCACATACAATTTAAGGTTTCGTACAGCTTGTGTGGAAATAAGTGTAGACTTGAGTATTTCCTGTTCGTTCTCTATTCCATATCCGGTTGTTATTGTTCCGAGGTTTGTCATTGACTCGATGCCGTTTATGGAAGGGCGGCGCATTTTGTTGTTATTGTCATCCTTGATTAGAATCTTAGTCGCAACGCTGTGTACCGGTGTCTTATAGCGCAGGTACAGGTATGCCGAGCCAAGGCAGATGATTGTTGAAAGCACAAACCATTGCCAGTTCAGGATAATTAAAGTGTAGAGAGCCTTCAGGCTGAATGGCGACTGCTCTTCTTCCACTTCAGGCACGTACTGATTGTTTTGCTGTAGTTCTGTCATATATGTTGTTTTTTGTTTTCTTTTTTTATTATTTCATTCCGGTCCTCTCTTGCTCATTTCCCCTCGGCAAGTCTCAACAGGTATTTGCCATAGTCATTTTTCTGCATGGGCTGCGCCACTTCCTTCAGTCTTTCCGTGTCAATCCATCCCCGCTTGTATGCTATTTCCTCAAGACATGCCACCTTCTGTCCCTGACGTTTCTCTATCACTTCGATAAAGGTCGATGCCTCCGACAGGGAGTCGTGCGTGCCGGTGTCGAGCCATGCAAATCCCCTTTGCAAAGTCTTTACCTTCAGCGTCTTGTTGTTTAGATATTCCTGATTTACGGTTGTAATCTCCAGTTCGCCCCTTGCACTCGGTTTGATGTTCTTGGCTATTTCAACAACGCTGTTGGGATAGAAATACAGTCCCACCACGGCGTAGTTGCTCTTGGGATGTTCCGGCTTCTCCTCTATGCTGAGACAGTTTCCGGCTTCGTCAAACTCCGCCACCCCGTAACGTTCAGGGTCGTTGACATAATATCCGAAAACGGCGGCATTGCCCTTTTCCGTCTCAGCCACGCTCTCGCGCAACAGTCCCGTAAATCCGGAACCATAGAATATATTGTCTCCGAGAACAAGACATACGCTGTCGTCTCCGATAAACTTCTCGCCTATGATAAAAGCCTGTGCAAGGCCGTCGGGCGACGGCTGTTCGGCATATTCAAACCTCACCCCGAAGTCGGAACCGTCGCCGAGCAGGCGGCGGAAACCCGGAAGGTCGTGCGGTGTGGATATAATGAGTATGTCTTTAATTCCGGCAAGCATCAGTACCGATATTGGATAATAAATCATCGGCTTGTCGAAAATAGGAATAAGTTGTTTGCTTATACCCTTGGTGATAGGGTAGAGGCGTGTGCCCGAACCTCCTGCAAGTACAATACCTTTCATGATCGAGAATTGTTTTCGGCACGACCGGATAGTGTCCTGTTTGTGCGTTCTTGTCTTCGATACGCCAAGGTTTCCGTTCTTTAGCCGTCTTTAATACATTTTTTTATTAATTAATTAAGCGTGCGCAAAGGTAGCAAAATAAATGAGAATATTCAAATTTTATTTTGATTTTTGCTCTAATTGCCGTACATTTGCAGGCATGTTGCGCCGGCAGACCTTTGCCGTGTGCGGCGTGAAGAGTTTTTAGTGGAATTTTATTTGATATCACAGACATGGGATTTTTTAGTAAATTGTTTGGAAAAAAGAGTGCCGAAGAGGGACGTACCGGCGGCATGGAAGACTATATGACGCTCATTCGCGTTTATTTTCAGGCGGCAATAGCCGAGAGTGCCGGCATCACCAATCTGGCGATGCTGCCCGACCTCCGGCTTTTTAAGACAACGCTGCGTGTGCCTACGGTCAATAACAAGCTTGGCGTAGGCGAGAAACGCCACTGCCGGAAGATGCTTAAGGACATCTATGGTACGGAAGACGACTTCTTTAAGGAGATTGACCTGAGCATAAGAAAGAACTGCCGCAAGATACAGGACGTGCAGGCATACATGGTGCAGTTCCAAAATTTCAGTCAGGATATGATGATGCTGACTGGAAATCTGATGAAGTTCAAGCTGCGCATGCCGTCGTTCTTCAAGAAGACTCTGTACAAGATGACGGAGAAAACGGTCGATGACATCTTTGACAAAAACGACTTTACAGACCCCGGAGTGCTGAAGACGGTGGTCGGCATCCGTACATACGATAAGCGTCTGGGCTTCAGCAGGAAGTGGATAACCGACTTTGTGTTCGGTGTCGTGATGCTTGCAAAGAAAGAACCGCGTCCGGACAGCGATGCGGAACAGAAGAAATAAAGGAATATACGGCGGCTTTTCTGAAATGACTGTGGTTTCGGAAAAGCCGCCTTCAGTTATGTCTGTCACCTCGGCAGCTCTCTTTTTGCAGGTGTATTTATAAATGTTCCGAGCCTTAAATATACCCCGTCCTGCCCCTGTCTATACCCCGCTTTTCTTTCTTTTTTCATGCTTTCTGAAGACCCTTGACGGCCGCCGTGCTATCTCTCTGTGTATGAGGATTTTGCAAAAGGTGCCCTTTCGGGTTCCGAAATGCCGTCTTTTAGCGTGCAAAACGCCACCTTTTGGAACCTGAAAGGGCACCTTTTGGAAATTCTCCGTAATGATGATGCCCGGCATACGGTTATCGGTTAAATATAAATGCGTGTTTTAATAAACTTTGACTAATCTTTTGTGTTCTCGTTTAAATTTAGTAAATTTGTCGGCAAAAAGTAATTTGATGGCTGATGACAACAAACAACTGACGCTGTTCACTACGCGTGTAAGGCAGATGATTCTCCATTACAGGCAGGTAAGGAAGGAGAACGAAGACCTGTATGCCATGGTTGACGAGCGTGATAAGGAGATTGAAAGGCTCAGATTGCAGTTGGAACAGGCACGGAAAGATTACGAAAGTCTCAAAATGGCGAGGATGCTTGAGATTACCGACGGCGACATGGATGCCGCAAAACGCAGGCTTTCCGGACTGATAAGAGACGTCAACAAATGTATTACGCTGCTGAGTGAAAAATGACCGTGGCGATGATGGAAGAGAATAATAAATTAAATATAAGGTTGCACGTATACGATACGGATATCCCCGTGAAGGTTTTGCGCGAGGACGAGTATTTTTATCGTGAGGCTGCAAAGCTTATAACCAATACGGTGAATACTTATTCCGGTGTGTATAAGGGACGCAAGAGCGATAAGGAAATACTGTATATGGCAATGATAGATATCGCGCTGAAATTTGAAAAGGATAAGATGCGGAACGATGTCGGACCCTATAATGATATTCTCAACAAAATCACTGCGGAAATAGAAGATGCCCTGAAACCGTGACTTTGTCATGGGTTGGGGATTGTAGCAGTGCCGTGGAGTGAGAATATTTTTAATTATATAAACTTAAAGACAAATGATAGAATGTGTTATAGCCGCAGTGGTCGCCCTTGTTGTAGGGGGAATATGCGGATATGTTATTTTCCGTTATGTCATAAAGGGAAAATACAATGAGATGATAGCTGCTGCCGGTAAGGAGGCGGAAGTGTTGAAAGAAAAGAAGCTGTTGGAGGTCAAGGAAAAGTTCCTCAATAAGAAGGCTGAGCTTGAAAAGGAGGTGCATGCGCGCAACCAAAAGATACAGCAGGGGGAAAACCGCCTGAAGCAGCGTGAGATTTCGCTCAATCAGCGTCAGGAAGAGCTTGGCAGGAAGAGGCAGGATATAGACCAGCAGCAGCAGCGTATAGACAATGAGAAGAAACTGTTGCAGGTTAAGCAGGAAGAGCTTGACAAGATGCAGTTGCAGGAGCGTGCCAAGTTGGAGGAGCTTTCGGGGCTTAGTGCGGAAGAGGCGAGAAACCGCCTTGTGGAAAGCCTCAAGGATGAGGCGCGTACAAATGCGGCAAGTTATATAAACGAGATAATGGACGAGGCGAAGCTTAATGCCAACTCCCAGGCAAAGAAAATTGTAATACAGACAATACAGCGCGTTGCAACGGAAACGGCGATAGAAAATTCTGTCAGCGTGTTCCATATCGACAACGACGAGGTGAAGGGGCGCATTATCGGTCGCGAGGGTCGCAATATACGCGCGCTTGAGGCTGCCACCGGAGTTGAAATCGTTGTGGACGACACCCCCGAGGCAATCGTTATTTCTGCTTTTGACCCCATAAGGCGCGAGGTGTGCCGTCTGGCGTTGCACCAGCTTGTTGCCGACGGGCGCATACATCCTGCGCGCATAGAGGAAGTTGTGGCAAAGGTCAAGAAGCAGCTCGACAATGAGGTGATAGAGACGGGTAAACGCACGGCGATAGATTTGGGCATACACGGTCTTCATCCCGAACTTGTACGCATAATAGGAAAAATGAAATACCGTTCAAGTTACGGACAGAACCTGTTGCAGCATGCGCGTGAGACGGCAAACCTTTGTGCCGTCATGGCTTCCGAGCTTGGTCTTAATCCGAAGAAGGCGAAGCGTGCCGGACTGTTGCACGATATAGGCAAGGTGCCGGATGAGGAAAGTGAACTTCCGCACGCATTGTATGGCGCGAAGATAGCCGAGAAGTACAAGGAGAAGGCAGATATCTGTAATGCCATTGGTGCTCACCATGATGAAATGGAAATGAACACATTGCTTGCTCCCATTGTTCAGATTTGCGATGCCATAAGCGGTGCACGTCCCGGTGCCCGCCGCGAAATAGTGGAGGCTTATATCAAGCGTCTTAACGACCTTGAGGCAATAGCCATGAGCTATCCGGGCGTTACTAAGACATTTGCAATACAGGCAGGACGTGAGCTGCGTGTCATTGTCGGTGCCGATAAGATGGACGACAAGGAGACGGAGGCTCTGTCGGGCGAGATTGCAACGAAGATCCAGAATGAGATGACTTATCCCGGACAGGTCAAAATTACGGTTATACGTGAGACACGTTCGGTGGCATACGCCAAGTAAAGACGTATATTGGCTATGCCGGAGAGGGCTGTGAAATCAAATGAATATGTCGGAGCACAAATGTGCTCCGACATATTTTTTTCTTCCGCAATGATGTAAAATGGGTATTGTCATGCAGTGAATAATATGTAAAAATACCTATTTTTTGTGATTGCATTGTTGGCATATATTTTGTTATTTTGCACCGCCGGAATGTGATATTGACGGCAGACTTTATATTGTCTTGCCCGGCATGGTGACAGGAGACTGATGCTTGTGTGCCGGAAACGGGTGGGGCGCGTGGGCATAGCGGTCGCAGAGGAAAGGCAGGACGGTACTTTTCCGCTTAATTATACAGATGTTATGAATTTACGAAAAACAACGGTTGCAGCACTGTTGCTGTTTTTTAGTGTGGACGTTGCCTGTGCGGATGGTTGCGAAACGGATTCTTTGGCAGTCTTCGAAGGTGAAGTCTCGTTTGAGACCAACTACGGACACAATTATTATGGAGAAGACCGCACGGTCTTTGATTTCCCGCATATAGAGGCGTCGGGAAGCATGCGTCTTGGAAAAGGCTGGTCTCTGTCGGCTGAGTTTGAGTATGAGCGCTTTTATGAAGACGGCGTATGGTGCAGTTCTTTCAAAGATATGTTTTCGACAAACAAGTTGTATGTCAACAAGTCTTTTAGTGAAAAGCTGAATGTGAAGGGCGGTATTGTGGATGTTCCGGTCGGACTTACCAACAGCGGCGGACCTGCTCTTACCATTTATGACCCGGAGAGCGAGTCGGGAGTATTGCCTATGTCGTGGCATGAGACAGGGCTTGCAGTATGGGGAAATGCCGGTAGATGGTGCTATGAGGTTTCTGTGATATCGTGCCTTGATTTTCCGCTTAACCGTTCGTGTGCACTTGGCATGGCTTTCAGATCCGACATTACGGATGTTGTCGACGGGCTGCGCATTGGTGCCGGAGGATACTGGGGCAAGTCTTCATGTGGCATGGTGAGGCGGTGCCGGGCAGGTGAGTTTGTTGGAACAGACGGAGTTTTCTTTGGTGCCGCAGACTTTGATTTCCGGAAAAACGGTTGGATAGCCGACGGTTCAGTGGTATATTGTACGGATTGTGGAGCCAAGTCGGCAGGTGTGGAGGTTGGATATGACTTTGCCGTGCTTGCCGGACTGCATGGAAAAGGACTGGTGTTGCTGCCTTTTGTGCGTTATGACGGCGTGTTCGAAATAGGGGCGAGGAATAAGATGACACTTGGGGCGAATATTTCTCCGTTGCGCAATCTGGTATTGAAGGTGGAATACGGGCACCGCCGTATTTGTGGGGTGAGAACGGAAAAAACGTTTGATGCCGGCATAGGATACGCAATAGATATTTGATAAAGACGCGGCGGCAGTTGCAGGAATGAAATAAAATTCGTTATTTTGTACGGTGTGTGTTGCTTTCGTAGCAGTGTGCTCCATGGTTGTATTAATAATATATATAATAAGGTGTGAGGAATGAAGAATAGTAAGATATACGAAGCCGACGACAGGATGATATCTCTTATCGCGGACAATTATGACATGTTGCAGAGCCTGGGGCGCTTTGGCATCAATCTTGGTTTTGGAGACAAGACTGTGATGGAGGTGTGTGAGGAGCAGAACGTTGATACCTGTACTTTTCTGGCTGTTGTCAATTTCTCGATGAACGGCAATGCTCCTGTTAGCGACAATGACCGTCTCTCTATTCCGACACTGCTGCATTATCTTGAGGCATCTCATGAGTATTATCTTAACTTTGAGCTTCCTTTCATACGCCGTGAGTTGAAGGAGGCGCTGGACGATACCGACAATCTTGCCCGGTTGATACTCCGGCTGTACGACGAGTTTGCCGATGAGGTGCGTGTGCACATGGAATATGAAGAGCAAAACGTGTTTCCTTATGTCGAAGGACTGCTTGACGGGAATGTTGACGACCGGTATGACATAGATACTTTTTCAAAGCATCATGACCAGATAGACATGAAGCTGCGCGAGCTGAAGAACATTATAATAAAGTATCTGCCGAGCGATTCGCGCAGCAACAACCAGCTTATAGCCACTCTTCACGACCTTTACAGTAATGAGGAATGGCTGAAACAGCATGCAAGAATAGAGGACGAGATGTTTATTCCGGTGATACGCAATCTTGAGAACAAGTTCAAGAAGAATGATGTCTCTGTGAAGATATCCCGTATGATAAGTCAGAATAAGGACGGAGGCGAAGCTTTGAGCGACCGTGAAAAGGATGTTGTTGTCGCCTTGGTTCAGGGTATGACAAATAAGGAGATTGCCGACCACCTTTTCATCTCTGTCAATACGGTTATTACTCATCGGCGTAATATTGCGCGTAAGTTGCAGATACACAGTCCGGCAGGGCTGACAATCTATGCCATTGTCAACAATCTTGTGGATATATCTTCGGTCAAGTTGTAGAAGAACTTTAATCTTTCTGATAATTTTTTTGTATGTAATTAGTGTGAAGTTTTAATTTTTATGCTATCTTTGTAACCCGTAACAATGTACAAATCGGAAAACTTTTGCAGGTCTTAATTTAGGTAAAGTTTTCAAAAAAGAAAACTTTGTGATGATTAAAAGTTGAAAAGTTATCCAAAAAGGAGCATCATGGAAATAAAAAACTTTACTATTACAAAGCGTAACGGAGTAGTGGAACGCTTTAGTCTTGACAAGATTATGAATGCCATAATAAAGGCTTTCAACTCAGTGGACGAACCTGTAGACCTTGGGCGTATATCCCAGATACTCAGCCATTTGAATATGTACGAGGGCATAAAGGTTGAGGATATACAGAACGAAGTGGAAGAGGCTCTGATGAAAGAGGGATACTATAAGGTGGCAAAGAGCTTTATGCTCTATCGCCAGCGCCATACGGAAGACCGCGAGACAATGGAGAAGTTGAACTTTTTGGCAGACTATTGTGTTGCAAGCAATGCTGCAACTGGTTCAAAATATGATGCCAATGCAAATGTGGAACATAAGAATATTGCAACTTTGATAGGCGAGCTTCCAAAGTCGAGTTTCATACGTCTGAACCGCCGCCTGCTGACAGACCGCATTAAAAGGATGTATGGGAAAGAGCTGGCAGACAAGTATGTGGATCTTCTTACACATCATTTTATATATAAGAATGACGAGACGAGCCTTGCAAACTATTGTGCTTCGATAACCATGTATCCGTGGCTCATCGGTGGAACGACTTCTATTGGAGGCAATTCTACGGCTCCCACCAATCTGAAATCTTTCTGTGGAGGCTTTGTAAACATGGTCTTCATGGTTTCGAGTATGTTGAGCGGAGCCTGTGCTACGCCCGAGTTTCTTATGTATCTGAATTATTTTCTCGGTCAGGAATATGGTAAGGACTATTGGAAAGAGGCGGATAAGGTCGTGGACATGTCGTTGAAGCACCGTACGATAGACAAGATGATAACCGACTGTTTCGAACAGATTGTATACTCAATAAACCAGCCTACCGGTGCGCGTAATTATCAGGCGGTGTTCTGGAACATTGCTTACTATGACAAACCGTACTTCGAAAGCCTTTTCGGAGAGTTCTATTTCCCGGATGGAAGCAAGCCGGACTGGAACGGACTGAGCTGGCTTCAGAAGCGCTTTATGAAGTGGTTTAACAAGGAAAGGACAAAGACTGTTCTTACATTCCCCGTGGAGACGATGGCACTTCTTACCGAGAACGGCGATGTAATAGACAAGGAGTGGGGCGACTTTGCTGCTGAAATGTATTCCGAAGGGCACTCTTTCTTTACTTATATGAGTGACAATGCCGACTCGTTGAGTTCGTGTTGCCGTCTTAGAAATGAGATACAGGACAACGGTTTCAGCTATACTCTCGGTGCCGGAGGTGTCTCGACGGGTTCTAAGAGCGTGCTTACAATCAATCTGAACCGCTGCATACAGTATGCCGTAAACAACAAAATGGATTATGAGACGTTCTTGTGCGATGTCATAGACCTGGTGCACAAGGTGCAGATTGCATACAACGAAAATCTTAAGGATTTGCAGAAGAACGGCATGCTGCCGTTGTTTGATGCCGGATATATCAATATCGGACGTCAGTATCTGACCGTAGGAATTAACGGACTTGTGGAGGCTGCTGAGTTCATGGGGCTTGAAATAACGGATAATCCCAAATATCTTAAGTTTGTGCAGGGCATCCTCGGGCTTGTCGAAAAATATAACAAGCTGTACAGGACAAAGGATATATTGTTCAATTGTGAGATGATTCCTGCTGAGAATGTCGGCGTAAAGCATGCCAAATGGGACAGGGAAGACGGATATTTTGTGCCCCGTGACTGTTACAACAGCTATTTCTATGTTGTTGAAGACGATTCTCTTGATATCATCGAAAAGTTCAAGCTTCATGGCGCACCATATATACAGCATCTTACCGGAGGCTCCGCATTGCACATGAACTTGGAGGAACATCTGTCGAAAACACAGTACAGGCAATTGCTCAGGGTTGCTGCTAAGGAGGGATGCAACTACTTTACGTTTAATATACCTAATACAATATGTAACGATTGCGGATATATCGACAAGCGTTATCTTAAAGAATGTCCCCATTGCAAGAGCAAGAATGTTGATTATATGACGCGTATCATCGGCTATCTTAAGCGTGTAAGCAATTTCTCGGCTGCACGCCAGCAGGAAACTGCGAGGCGTTATTATGCCAATGCAGACTTATAATGCTTGCCGGAATGCAGTTTAATTACGGTCAATATATATCATGTTGAAATATGTAAATACGGGCATAGTGTTTCAGGAGATACCGGATGAGGTGACATTGTCAGTCAATATTTCCGGCTGTCCCTGCCATTGTCCGGGATGCCATAGCCAGTATCTTTGGGAAGATACTGGCACTCCGCTAACTACAGGGGAACTTGACAATATAATAAACAGCTATGGTCCGGACATAACATGTGTTTGCTTTATGGGTGGCGATGCAGAACCTGAATATGTAAACATGCTCGCCGGACACCTGCATGGCAGCTTCCCGCGTCTCAAGGTGGCGTGGTATAGCGGCAGGGCACGCATACCGGGCGTTGTAAGAAAAAGTGATTTCGACTATATAAAGACAGGTCCTTACATTAAACATCTTGGAGGTTTGAAAAGCCCTGATACCAATCAGCGACTTTACAAGCGTGTTGCCGATGATGATTTTGTCGATATAACATCCCGTTTCTGGAATAGATAAAATGACAGAACCGCACCGTTCCATATTCGGAACGGTGCGGTTCTGTTTTAAAAGAAAGTCCGGTGGCTGTTTATAACCACCGGACTTTCTTTGCGGAAGATGAGGGATTCAAACCCCCGATACCCGAAAGGGGTATACCGGATTTCGAGTCCAGCGCATTCGGTCACTCTGCCAATCTTCCCTGTATGTTGTCTAAAGACAGTGCAAAAGTAATATTTATTTTGAACAAATGCAATTATTCAAAGGATAATTTGTTTAATTTTTCTCTTAGTATTCCAGCTTCCGACTTTTTTATACCGAGACTTATGGTGCATGTGTTGTCAAATGTCTGGGACACGATGCGCGGTGACATTTCCTTCACAATTCTCATTACGGCGTTCATCATCACGTATGGAAAAGTATATGTGACGACCTCTTCCACCGTGCGGCTTACTATTTCTGAATTGGAAATTGCCTGCATCGCAGCTTCGCGGTATGCCACTATCAGTCCGCCCGTACCAAGATTTACGCCGCCGTAGTAGCGTACTACCACAACAAGTATATCTGTAAGTCCGGCACTGTTTATCTGTCCCAATATCGGTTTGCCTGCCGTGCTGCCTGGTTCACCGTCGTCGTTGGCGCGGAACTCCGTCCTTTCCGGACCGAGCATGTAGGCGTAACACACGTGGCGGGCATCATAATACTTCTTGCGGTATTGTTGCAGCAGTTCCTTTATCTCATCCACTGTCTCTACATGGTGAGAAAAAGCGAGGAACTTACTGCGCTTTTCCGTGTAAGTTCCCTCGCCCGTGCCTGCTATGGTCTTATATTCGTCCTGCACTTCTGCCTTGTTTTTTCTGTGTATCTTATTAGACTGGGAGCAATAAAGACATTATGTCACGAATACAACATCTTTATTTGTATGTCCCCTGTCTTACATCCGGCATATTTGTATTTATCCCAACTCATGTATAACAAGTCCCGAACGCAGTTTCGGTTCAAACCAAGTAGCCTTCGGCGGCATTATTTTTCCGCTGTCGGCAATGTCCATAATCTGCTTCATTGACACAGGATAGAGAGCCAGTGCCATACGCATCTCGCCGCTGTCAACACGTCTTTTCAGCTCTTCAAGCCCGCGCAGTCCGCCGACAAAGTCTATGCGCTTGTCTGAACGCAGGTCCTTTATTCCCAAAATCTCGTCAAGTATAAGCCGGCTTGATATGTCCACGTCAAGCACTCCGATAGGGTCAGAGTTATCGTAGGTGCCGTCTTTAGCCGTGAGGCAGTACCATTTTCCGTCAAGATACATTGAAAACTCGTGCAGACGGCACGGCTTATATATTTCGTTGCCCTTTTCCTCAACCGTGAAGTTGTCTTTCAGGGCAGCGATAAACTCTTCTGTTGTCTTTCCGTTAAGGTCTTTCACCACACGGTTGTAGTCAAGTATTGTCAGCTGCGAAGCCTGGAAACAAACAGCCATGAAGTAGTTGTATTCCTCGGTTCCGTTATGATTGGGATTTTGGGTAGCCTTCTCTGCCCCTACAAGAGCGGCGGCGGCAGAACGGTGGTGACCGTCGGCAATGTAAAGAGAAGGCATTTTTGCAAATTCATCTGTTATGGCAGCAATGTCTTTCTTATCGTTTATAATCCAGAACTGATGGCGGAAACCGTCTATCGGGGCAATGAAGTCATACTCCGGTTCGGTGGCGGCATAACGCATGATGAGGCTGTCAAGGAAGCAGTTGTCGGGATAGGCAAAGAACACCGGCTCAATGTTGGCGTTGTTTACGCGTACATGTTTCATCCGGTCTTCTTCCTTGTCGCGGCGTGTAAGCTCATGTTTCTTTATTGCGCCTGTCATGTAGTCGTTCACGTATGCACCTACCACGAGACCGTATTGTGTCTTGCCGTTCATTGTCTGTGCATATATATAATAATGTTCTTCGTCGTCCTGTACAAGCCAGCCGTTATTCTTGAACTTGCAGAAGTTCTCCGCAGCTTTCTCATAAACTCTCGGATCGTATTCGCTTGTACCCTGTTCAAAGTCTATTTCAGGCTTTATTATATGATAAAGACTCATTTCGTTGTCGCCAGCCTCTGCGCGTGCCTCTTCAGAGTTGAGGACATCGTATGGGCGTGACTCAACCTTTTCCACCAGTTCTTTCGGTGGTCTTATTCCTTTAAAGGGCTTTATTGTTGCCATAATGATTTGTTTTTATGTTTTAACTGTTTCACGTTTAATGTTGCAAACTTACGAAAAATCTATGTAAAATACGAATTATAAGATATCGGATGTTGAATTGCGGGTGCAGAATGCCGCCGGAGACATGCCTTGGTCTTATGGCTTTTTCATCCCATGACTTCCCGTAATTGGGCATCCGTCATTTCCATCATTCCGTATGGAACACCTCTTCCATGTCCGCCCACCATTCTCCTTCGGCACGTGTATCAAGCGGTTGCTGGCACGGCATGCAAACATCCCACCACCGTTGTGTCTCAGGGTCGGCTGCCATTTTAGCCATGTCTGCCTCATAGTCGTCACCTATGTATTCGTAGTAGCTGAACAGATATCCATCTTTATAGTATATGCTATAGTTTCTCAAGTTGCATTCGTGTATCATTTTAAGTACCGGCTGCCATACAGCCGCATGCAGGCGCTTGTATTCTTCCAGCTTTCCGGGTGCCACCTTTATTACGCTTCCATATCGCTTTGCCTTGCCTTTCACGGCGCGGAACAGTGCCTCGACGTTTTCCATTCTCGTGTCAGGAAGTATTGCTTCATGACTTGGTGAGATGATGAGTCCCGTCGGGAAAAGCTCTTTAAGCTCTATAATCTTGTCCGTCACTTCCTTTGTCGTGCCGTTTACCATGAGATGCTGTGCGTCTACGCCTCCGCAGAATGACACGCGTGAGCCAAAGTCCTTGTTCAGGCGTTCCGGTTCCATGCGCGATGCAAGTGCCTGTATGGGATGTATGGCATCAACTCCCATTTCTATAAGGTCTGGTATGATGTCATATATGGAGCCGCAAGAGTGGTGTATTACCTTCAGTCCGTATCGCTTAGCCTGTTCTATAAGCTTGCGTGTGCCGGGAAAGACAAATTCGCGCAGTTGCTCCGGACCGACCATGAGGTTCTGCTGGCTGCCGAAGTCGTTGCCTATCAGCACGGCGTGCAGCTTGCCTTGTGTTGCCTTATAGAATATCTCGTTGGCGCGCAGGTAGAAGTCCGTAATTCTGTTTATCACCGCTTTGAACAAGTCGGGTGCCGTGAACATCTTTACAAGAGCGTCCTCCATGCCGAATGCCGCACATGCATCCTGAAAGTGAGCCGACCATACGACACCCAGGACGGCATATCCTTCGGGCACGTCATCCACCACCTTGCGGCACTCTTCCGGGTCTATATACTTTTCCGGTTGAGGCCAGTCGAACAGGTCAACAGCCGATGCGTCGGTGTAATCCTCGAAAAAACCGGGTGCCGTGAGCGTGCGTTCCTCGTTCGAGCCGTCCGGTCTGCGCTTGGCAAAGTCGAATGCCGCATATATGGCATTGCTTGTCGGCGAGTGATATGGCATCTCCACAGGATATATGTCATCGTCTATGCGTGCCTTCAGGGCTTTCATGCCGTTCACTCCAAAGTGCTTGTACAATAGCGGCACAGCCTTTGCATCGGGTATGCCAAGCCACGATGCCGGTCTGTCGGTCGGCCTGCGTTCTATCGTAGCGTAAAATCTTTCGATATGGTTCATAAGATGTTCGGGTTTAAATATAATTATGTCATCAGATTACAAACATACTGAAATTTTGCGTGAAACACGAATAAAAGGCATTAAAAATGCAGTCTTGTCTGTTTGAATAATGCCATGCACGTGATTTCACGGCATCATGTGTGCCGCCGCGGTTTTATCTGTTGCCGCCTGTATGTGCGTCATCTGCCTTTTACTTACAGTCTGTTATATTATCTCCTGTTTTGCTTACAGTTTTCAACCGATATCTTTTGCCTTCCAAAAGGTGTCCTTTCGTGCTCTAAAAGGTCACCTTTAGGCTCCTGAAAGACCACCTTTTGCAAAGCAAAAGACCATGGTTATAATCTGTAATGTTTTTCTTTTTATTTAACAAACATTTTGATGTTGCAGAAATATTTCTTACATTTGCAGCGACAATCGGTGCTTTGTCCTGCTTTTAGCGGGCAAGGCTTAAAAGGGAACGGAGTGAAAAGCTCCGGCAGACCCGCTGCCGTAAGTCCGATAAAATCGTTTCGCCAAGTGCGTCACTGTTTCCGTCAAGGTAATGGGAAGGCCGCGAAACGACCGGACAAGCCGGAATACCTGCCATTTGTCATGACCCGTACAGGCTTTCGAGGATTAGAGCCGTGTGTCCGTATTGAAGTTTCCGGCAGGTGCCGGACACATTCATTGACTGCTCCGTCTTTAATCCGTGTATAGTTATGACTGCGGGTTTAAGGTGGATTTATTTTTTATTATTACTAACAAAATTAACAAAGTCAATGAAAAAACATTTACAATGTCTGATGTATTTGATGCTTTTGTTGTTCGCTGCATTGCCGGTCCGTGCCGAGTGGAGCGAAGCCGACGGCGTCTATTACATCAAGAGCAGTGACGGACTGGAAGAGGAATTTACCGTCGACGGTTCTGTCATTTATTGTAACCGGGGCACACAAATCTCCGGTTACAAGGACAACGGTGTTGTCTTCGCTCCGAAAAACGCCGGTGAGGTCATACAGATTGAGGTCGAAGAGATTTCAATCACAGGTGACAACTATGTGCTTGTTTATGACAAGGCGATAGAGAAGATTGCATCCGGAGTCAGTGACGGCAAGGAGCAAAGCCGTTACCTGCCAACCGGATGGACCCTGAAACTGCAGGACGGATCAGCCGGTACCACTCATCTCAGCACTGATGCAGCCGGAAAACTGTCGCTTGCCTTCCATTCGGCATCGGGTGCTACCGGTACGGTAAGGATAAAGGTGTCGAGCATCGTGCCTGCCGATATGACTTACAGCGGTGTCAGCGCGCTTAATGGCTTCAGCATACGCCGCGGTGCGAAAGACTGTGCAATCGGAGGCTTCAGCGTAAACACCGACGGTGTCAACAATCCTCTGGTTATTGATGAAATGAACATTGGTTTTACGGATGCCCCCGCGCAGTATGCCAATGTACGTCTTTATAAGGGCAAGCCCTTTAATAATGACAACCTTGTGGCTTCTGCCGGCGACGGCTTGTCTCTTGTTGTGAAAGACTTTACGCTTAAAACAAAGTCTAATCCATTCTATGTTGTGGCAGACATACTGCCCGATGCAAAGGGAACAATAGCGGCTCCTGTACTTTCAAACCTGAAGGTTGCCGGAGAGGTGCGCGACATTGCAGGTGTCAAGGATGACGATGTCGACATAAGCAATGTCATATACATGACCTCCGGACCGTCCGTGTTCACGATAGACAGCCCGGTGGCTTTTTACGACGACGGCGGTCCTGACGGCAGCATTTCGGCACAGTTCAGCGGCACGGTGACCTTTGTTCCCTCCACTCCCGGAAGCAAGATAAAGGTGGATGTTACCAAACTCGACCTTTTCAATACGTCTTCTACTGGAATGAACGATGTATTCAAGTTCTATAACGGCAGGACAGCAGACGAGGCACAGCTTATCACCACTCTTCTCAAAGATACCAAGCTCGTGAAGTCGACAGCCGATGACGGCTCCATAACCGTTACCCTGACCTCTACGACAGGATATCCTAAAGGTGGCTGGGAGGCAACGGTGAGCGAATATGTGCCCGGTCCTATGACGCTGGGCGACATCACTGCCGCGGCTGTAGATGCCGACAAGACCGTCAGCTCGGACGAGAAGGGCGTGGCAATGTTCAGCCTTGACATAGCTACCGACAACAACGCATCGCCCCTGAAGCTTGAGGAACTTAGGCTTGCGTCTACAACGGCAGGTGCCATTACGGGTCTTTCTGTCTATTCGGTAGGCGAGGACGGCACTGCTACTCTTGTAAGCAATGAGCCTGCAGGGCTTGTCTTCACTCCCGGCAAGGAACTTTCCGAAGGACACAATATGTTTTTGCTAAAGGCTGATATAGCCGGAAATCTTCTTACAGATGATGCTGTGAACCTCAGCATCGTATCCGTGAAGGTTGGCGGAACTGAGAGAACGCTCAACGTTTCTGCCAGCCGTAAGGTGAAGAACGTGTGCCGTCTGACGGAGGGGACACACTCTCATGTCATCAACGGTACATGGGATTTCATGCCGGAGATGGGCAGCGATTCATACAACAGCAGCAAGTATGCCGGCGGAAACACAGAACGCACGGTGACACTCATACCTGGAGAAGACGGTAGCGTTATACAGATGGACTTCTCCAAGTTTGATGTATACTACGCATCGTCAAGCTATGGAACAAAGGCAAAGTTCGTTGTATATAGCGGACGCACGCCCGACAGTGCCAATATACTGTGGCAGCTCGACAGCAACGACAAGAGTCAGGTGGGTCCTGCGGAGCCGTTGCGCTCTACGGCTGCCGACGGTTCTATGACAGTGGTGTTCAATCCCAATACTACAAGTTCCTATTATCTTGCCACAGGATGGGCTGCAAGCGTCAAGAACTTCAAGAACCACGACATGAGCATCGAAGGAATAACGGTAAACCAGACATCAACCGCTGTCTTGCCGGTTGGTTCTGCCGATGCGCCGATGATAGACTTCGTTGCCACTATCGAGGGAACTCTCTCGACAAAGGTGCTTAAGACCGTCAGCCTGACGGTTGATGGAGCCGATGTATTAAATAAGGTACGCGTATATGCGTCTAATGATGAGCTCCGTGCCAATGCCGTATTGTTCGGCGAGGCAGATGCTGCTGCCACCGTAAATGTAAACGGCAGCAAGGAGATGGCTGCAGGAAAGAACTGGTTCTGGGTTGAGGCTGACGTGAAAGCCGATGCAGAGACGGGCGTAAACGTAGATGTGGCTCTTGCAAGCCTGACCGATGCGGCAGGTGTTGTTACAACAGTAGAGAATGGCAATCCGGAGGGAACACGCACCACAAGCCTGCTCCTTATCCTTGGAGATGCAGACAAGACGATAGAGATAAACCGCCCTGTACACTTCTATGACGATGGAGGTGCCGACGGGAAGATAGGTTCTGTGATAGGCTCGAGCAAGACTGTTGTCTACACATTCCTGCCTGGAAAGGAAAATCATGCCGTAACTCTCAATGCCGAAGAGTTCAGCATAGGCAACGGACGCATGTATGTTTACAGCGGACGTGAGGTTGACAATGCCAATATACTCGGCACTGTTACCGGATATGGTACGACGACAGGTCCGAAGAATCTTGTATCCAAAGCTGCCGACGGCAGCCTTACGGTATCGGTAAAGACACCTACCGGCAAGACGCTTAACGGTTTTGATATTGTCGTAGGTCTGCATGAAAAAGTTGCCTATTCGCTTTCTGCAGTGGAGGCAACGGCGGCACAGACTGTGACAAATATGGTGCGCGGTGCCGTGAATGTGCCTCTGTCACGTATAGCAGTGACCGTTGACGGTGACAAGGGTGACAGCAAGGTCAACTCCATGACGTTTGACCTTACGGGAACTACATCGCTTGGCGATATCACTGCCGCACATCTCTACTATGCGGGCACTACAGGCTCTTTTGCTGAGAGCCAGTCGAGCCTGCTCGCTACGGTCGTTCCTGATGGCAACAATGTTACTTTTACTGCCGGCAACGAGATTGGCGACAACGGCACTTACTACTATTTCCTCACTCTCGACATTAGTCCAGAGGCAGCTGCCGGCAATGTTGTAAGTGCAAAAGTAACAGGCGTAAGCTTTAATGGCACGGAGACGGCGGTAAGTTCTGCCGAGGCTCACAGCCTCACTCTTAATGCCGGGCTGAAGGGAACGTTCTCCGTTGGCGGCGACAATGCCGACTATGCAACACTTGCTGCTGCCGTTGAGGCACTGGCAAACGGTGTGGAAGGCGCAGTGACATTCAATGTTGCTGACGGCGAATATCCTGAATATCTTACTATAAAGGATATCAGGGGAACATCCGAAACAAGTCCTGTAGTGTTCCAGTCGACATCAGGCAACCGCGACAATGTTGTCATAAAGCCGGCAAAGGACTATAATCACACTACATCGGTAGTGGAAGTTGAGAACACTCCATGGCTCACTTTGAGCGGCATGACAATAGAGTCGGTTAACACAGAGCTGAAAAACGTTGTGTCTATAACAGACCGTTCAAGCCATTTCACACTCGACAACTGTGCGCTGAAGTCGGCTCTTGTGCCGTCCGGATATTCCGGTACATACCTGTTTGCTTCTCTTGCGGTAAACGAGGCTGGGCATAACTGCGACTATATGACCCTTACCAATAACTCTTTCTATGGCGGTTATATGGCTGCCAACGTATCGGGTACAGGTTTTGTGGCACTGCCCCGTCAGGTGGGAGCTGTTGTCCGTGACAACGTTATAGCTGAAGGCGGCAGCAAAGGCATTTACATAAATGCAGTTGACAATGTCGATATAGACGGTAATGTGATAACACAGAGCACGGCTACGAGAACCAATTATATTGCAATCGATGTCAACCGCTCTTCAGCCTCGTCTGTC
Organism: uncultured Prevotella sp.; assembly: GCA_900545525.1. Classification (GTDB taxonomy): domain Bacteria; phylum Bacteroidota; class Bacteroidia; order Bacteroidales; family Bacteroidaceae; genus Prevotella. The sequence goes on along the minus strand of UQZX01000011.1, from coordinate 66,744 downwards.
ACAGGAAACAAAATTGTTACCACAAATGACAACTATTCAGTAGGTATCTATCTTCGTGACGATAGCCGTGGAACGGTGGAACGCCCGATTCTTGTTGCCAATAACGATGTGCTGATAACAAGGCAGAAGGCTTACGGATTTGGCGTGCAGATTGCTTCTACCGTCAAGAACGTAGACTTCTTGTACAATACCATACGCATGGGCGGTACCGGAGGATATGCTCTTAACATAAGCGGAAACAAGACTGATGTCATAGAAGGCATAAACTTCTCGGACAATATCATAAGTTATGAGATAAGTGCAACGGCATCCAACTCATGTGCCATTGCTGTTTCTTATGCCGATTATGCAAAGGGCATTACGCTGAACAATAATGTAATAAGTGCAAAGAACGGTCAGCTGCTGAAGCTCGACTCTGCAATAAAGGGCACGGTGGAGGAACTTGAGGATGCCGGAAACGGTTTTGTTGCTTCTGCAGGCAATGCCTCTGAAGAGCCGGTGTTTGTAGGAGAGACGGACCAGCATCTGTCTGAGAAGCTTTCTACGGCAGCTGTGTGGAGCGAAAGAGTAGTTGCCGACCGTGACGGAGTGGAGCGCAGCAAGACAGCCCCGACACCGGGAGCATACGAGTTTGCCGAGATTGTCGTTGTAAAACCGGAAATAGTCGAGGGCTATCCTAAAGTTTCCAATATCGCGGAGACTACTGCCGATGTCACCACAAAATGGAATGTGACAGGCAAGCTCTACAGTCTTTGCAAGCTTGCATCCGACGAGTCTGTTCCGGCTGTTGATGAGCTTCTTGCCGTAACGCCTGCCGATGCAACGGCAGAAACCGATGTTGTCACATCGTTCAGCGGATTGAAGGACAATACTTCATACCGTGCTTATTTCCTTATGGTGTCGAGTCTTGGCGAGCTGGGCGACGTTGTGGCTTCGGAAACGTTTACCACGGTGCGTCATATCGAACCTCTTACAATTGTGATGCCCGAGACGGTAAGGATAAATGCCGGTGCGGAGACAAGCCTTACGGTTATTCCCGACGGCGGCGATGCTCCTTATACATATCTCTGGAAAGACCAGAATGGTGCTGAGGCTGGCACATCTGCCACGGTTACAGTGGCTCCCGAGTATAGCCGTGCATATACTGTCACAGTGACAAGTGCCGACGGTCAGGTACAGTCCGGGCGTGCATGTGTGGAGGTTACAGGCGATTTCTTTGCGGCAGGTGCCGACGACAACTTCATTGAAGACGGCAGTTACATCATGCCTGTTGAGTCAGAAGAGGCAGGAGGTGCACCGTTGTACAGCGGTTCGCTTGCCTTCTACGGTGCCACACAGTATTATGGCAGTATACAGTACTGGAACGGCTACGCCTTCTCTGCAACCACATCGGGAGAGTTCGGTTCACTTGCCGACCAGTATAACTCTGCTCCCGGCGGTGCATACCGCGGCGACGGCTTTATCGTGGCATATCCTGCAAACTACTATAAGGTGAAGGTTACGAACAATGCGGAAGGCGAGCAGCTGAGCGGAATGTATATAGCCAATGCGGCATACGCATATTCTTCGATGACAAACGGAGACGGTTTGGCTAAGAAGTTCGGACAGGGCGACTGGTACAAGGTTACTGTCAAAGGCACAGCAGCCGACGGAACGTTTAAGACTCTCGACTATTATCTTGCCGACATGCGCAGTGAGAACAGTGCCGACCATTACATCCTTGATAAGTGGACATGGCTCGACCTCAGCAGTCTTGGCAAGGTTACGGAGCTTTCGTTTACTCTTACAAGCAGTGATACGGGGCAGTTGGGTATGAATACTCCGGCTTATTTTGCCATGGATGAGGTTGGCGGAACCCCCGATATGGGCAGTGCAAGCATAGAACTGCAGAGCGATTGCAGCACGGTGGACCTTGCAGGATATTTTGATGAGGCACCTTTAGGCGCAACTGTTACCTATTCTGTCAAGGCAGGAGAGGGTGCTCCGGACTTCACTGTGGACGGTTCAACCCTTACAATATCTGAAAATGCACAGGGAGACCTTGCGTTCGACGTTCTTGTTACACGCGTATGCCGCGGTGAAACCTCGCTTGTTGACCTCTCGGTTGCACGCAAGGCTATATCTTCAGGCATCGGTGACATCAATGGAGGTTCGGCTGTTCGCATCGGAAATACGGCATCTGATGGTGTCATAAGCATAATAACCTCTCTTGCAGACTATACTGTAGATGTATATTCTACAAACGGAATGCTTGATATGCGTAAGGAACACCTGAATGGTCCGGCAAGAATTGACTGTACATCTCTTGCCAAAGGCGTGTATATCGTCAAGATTTACAATGCACAGGGTGCTAACTATACTCAGCGTGTGATTGTAAAATAAAGATTTAGATGTTTATGATAAAACCGTTGCATGCCTGTTGTCGGCGTGCAACGGTTTTGTTTTTATTGCCTGTCAGGATAAATCCCGTTACAATTCGGATAATGTTCTTTTGCGCAAAGTATCACGCACGGATACAAAAAAACATATCCTTGAATATCTCAGTCTGTAACATACATGCTGTGTAGGATGATGTCCGACAGATATATACAAGGATATGTCGCTAATGGCAGGCGTCATTTGTCATGCCGTTCCCTGCTGGTTATAGTCCAAATGCCTGGTTATTTGTTCACCTGAAACTTTGTGCATCCGTCTTTGAAGAATGCGTTTATCTGCTTTGCTGCAGCTATGCCGGCATTGATGTTAGCCTCTGCTGTCTGCGCTCCCATCTTCTTAGGCGTTGAGAAGTAGCGTCCGGTAAACTTTGCGAAATCATCGTTGGCATCCGGCATGATGTCGGTGATGAACTTCAGGTCTTCGCGTTCAGCCATGAGTTCAAGCAGTTCCGGTTCGTTAATAACTTCCTTGCGTGCAGTGTTAACGAGTATTCCGCCTTTCTTCATCTTGCCGACGAGAGCCTTGTTGATGCTCTGTCTGGTCTCTGGAGTTGCAGGTATGTGGAGAGAAACCACATCGCATGTCTCGAAGAGGGCATCCTGTGATGCTGCCGCATGAACGCCTGCCGCCTCAATAACATCAGCCGGGCAGAAGGCATCGTATGCGTAAACATCCATGCCGAAGCCCTTGGCTATGCGTGCCACGTTGCGGCCGACATTGCCGAAAGCCAATATTCCGAGTTTCTTCCCGAGCAGTTCTGTACCTGCCTTGCCGTTGTAGAAATTGCGTACTGCATATACGAGCATTCCGAATACGAGCTCGGCAACGGCGTTGGCATTCTGTCCCGGCGTGTTCTCGGCAACTACGCCCTTTGCCTTTGCCGCCTCACAGTCGATGTTGTCATATCCGGCACCTGCGCGTACAACAATCTTCAGCTGTTTAGCAGCATCCAGCACCTCCGCCGTAACCTTGTCGCTGCGTATTATCAGCGCGTCTGCATCGGCAACGGCATCGAGCAACTGTTGTTTCTCAGTATATTTCTCGAGCAGTGCAAGCTCATGTCCTGCACCCTCAACTTCTTTCCTTATTCCTTCCACAGCAGCTGCTGCAAAAGGCTTTTCTGTTGCTACCAGTACTTTCATAGTTAATTATGAGTGTTGAATTTTGAGTTACGAATTATTTTCGTTTTACAGTGATGAACAGTCCCTTGTTGTCTTATACATGGGGCTTAGTTCATCGCTTCAAATTCCTTCATACATGTCACGAGAGCCTCTACACCTTCTATTGTCTGTGCGTTGTAGCAGCTTGCGCGGAAGCCTCCTACCGAGCGGTGACCCTTTATGCCAACCATGCCCTTTGACGTGGCGAACTCGAAGAACGGCTTCTCCAGTTCCTTGTATTCATCGTTCATCACGAAGCAGATGTTCATAACCGAGCGGTCCTCCACTGCCACGGTACCCTTGAAGAGCTTGTTGCGGTCAATTTCAGCATAGAGTATTTCCGCACGTTGGCATGCCAGCTTGTCCATAGCCTCCACGCCTCCGTTCTTCTTTATCCAGCGCAGTGTCTCCAGTGCAGAGTAGATGGGCACTACAGGCGGCGTGTTGAACATTGAGCCTTTCTCCACATGTGTCTTGTAGTTAAGCATCGTAGGTATCTGGCGCACTGCCTCAGCCTTGCCCAGTATCTCATCCTTGACTATTACGAGCGTAACGCCTGCCATTGCGAGGTTCTTCTGTGCGCCTGCGTATATCACATCATACTTAGCCACGTCTATCGGACGGCTGAAGATGTCCGACGACATGTCGGCTATCAGGCGTACCGGAACATCGAGGTCCTTGCGTATCTCTGTACCGTAGATAGTGTTGTTTGTCGTTATGTGCAGATAGTCAACATCTTCCGGACATGTCCAGTCCTTGGGTATGAACGTGTAGTTGGCATCTGCCGATGAAGCAACCTCAACCACTTCGCCGAACAGTTTAGCCTCTTTCATAGCCTTCTTAGCCCATGTTCCGGTGTTGAGATATGCGGCTTTCTTTACGAGGAAGTTGTACGGTATCATGCAGAACTCGAGCGATGCACCGCCGCCAAGGAATATTACGGAGTAGCCCTCCGGTATGTTAAGAAGTTCCTTGATAAGTGCCACGGCTTCGTCAACAACCGGTTGGAAGTCCTTAGCCCTGTGGCTTATCTCTGCGAGAGACAGTCCGCTGCCGTTGAAGTCTAAAATCTGCTTGGCAGTATTCTCAATAACTTCGCGCGGAAGCATTGAAGGACCTGCGTTAAAGTTGTATTTCTTCATCTTATTTGTTATTTAAAATATGAATATTCAGATGTTGTTTAAAGCATTGCAAAATTACTCTTTCTCTCTGAGACGTACAAATAAATTAGAAACAAATGTAAAAAACACGTGTCTCCGGGTTACTATTTGACAAGTTCAATTAGCGTTTTTATACCTTTTATCTTCTCATTCTGCGTTTTTCTTAGCACGGCTCCGGCTTTCTGCCGCCTTACCGCGACGTATGCATATCTCTCCTTTACGTCGATGCGTCCTATCTCGTTGCCTTTCAGTCCGCCCTTTTTGCAAAGAAAGCCCACGATGTCCATTTTCGATATCTTGTCCCTCTTGCCCTTACCTATATATAATGTCACCATGACGGGCTGTGCCGGCTGCGGGAGATATTCGGGCAGGTTGTATTCCGCCGGCTCCTCTTTCATAAATTCCGGAAGCGTCTCTTCCGGTCCCTTTATAAGGAAAGTGTTTCCCTGCGCTTCCCATCGTGCCGTCCTTCCCACGCGGTGTACGAATGCCGTTTCCGTCTGCGGCAGATGATAGTGTATGATGTTCTCCACGTCCGGAATGTCCAGACCGCGCGATGCGATGTCCGTGCATACAAGCACGTTTGCCGAGCCGTTGCTGAATTTATACAGTGCATCTTCACGCCCCTTCTGCTCCATGCCACCGTGAAATATGCTCACCGTAAATCCCTCGCCGCGCAGATATTCGCCCGTGCGTTCCACGGCGTCGCGGTAGTTGAGGAACACGATGCTGCTTTTTTCGCCGAGACTGCGCAGCAGTGCCGACAGTGTGGCAAGCTTGTCTTTTGCCGGACTGTTTACGATATGCGTGCCTACGCGTTCAGATATGCCGTCGTCGTCGGTGCGGTTGTCTATCTTTACGAACTGCTGCATGTTGAGAAATCGCGGAAAGGCGTCAGCCTCCGTTGCCGACAGGAGTATCCTGCGCCTGACTGAAGGCAGCCTGTTCACCAGCCGGCTCATCTCGTTTGCAAATCCCATTTCAAGGCATTTGTCAAACTCGTCAATGACAAAGTATCTTATGTTGTCCGTCGTGAAGTTACCTTTCTCTATGTGGTCGTTGGCTCGTCCGGGTGTTGTGAAGACTATATGCGGACGTGTCTGCCTAAGCATGCGGTGCTCATCCATTGCCGGTCTGCCGCCGTAGAGACATGCGGCCCTAAGTCCACATCCCATGTTGCTGAACACATTATACGACTGCAGGGCAAGTTCTCTGTTCGGAACAACCACAACAGCCTGTATTTCATCAAGTCTGCCGTCTGCCTTTTGTACGAGCGGCAGCAGGTATGCAAGTGTCTTTCCGCTGCCTGTTGCCGACAGGATGAGCACGTCTTTCTCCGTGTTCATTATGGCATCGGCAGCCTTGTTCTGCATGTCGTTCAGCTTTTCGACATGCAATTTCTTCAATATATCCTTTATATCCATAGTGTCCGTAATGTGTTGCAAAGGTAGTTTAAAATACTGAAAAAAGCCCCGAAAAAGTGAAAATGCTGTAGTCTTATTTCCAACACATGACCTTTCGGCTTCCAAAAGGTCTGCTTTTGCGCTCCAAAACGCCACCTTTTGGACCATGAAATGCCGTCTTTTGGAAGTTGAAAGGTATCGTCTTGATTTTCAAGGTGTTATATGATGCTGTGTCGCTGCGCCTTTATGCCTTGCTTAAAGTGATGCCGCTTTTGCCGGATGAGTATGTGTCAAGATACTCATATAACACCAAGTGTAGGGATATATTCTTGTATTTGTCCGCCTAATAACCATTGGACGTCATGGCGTTATAAACGGACAAATACAAGAATATGTCCCAACCGGTTGGAAAAACAAATTTTGTCACATCCTCCCTGATGTACTGTATTATATTAAAAAGAAAAAGAGAAACCCAAGGAAGCATACTCCTTAAGCTGCCAGTAGCCATGGTCGTCATCGCGCTTTACGCCGTCGTCAAATCTCGGATATACAAATATGTTTGACGATATATACTTGCTGAACTGGAACGTTATGGTGTTTTCCCACTCTATTTCGGCACGTTCGTAGGTCGTATATCCGTACAGGCGGGTCTTCCACCTTATCATATCAGAGAACTTCCATGTAAGGTCCACCGTCAGTTCCGAACCGAAGTCGTTCATCGTGCAGTGTCCCTCCTCAAGTCCGTAGCGCGTTGCAAGTGCCTTGCGTCCCACGTATCTGAAGTTGTATGCTAACGGTGCAAGCTGCACGTTGCCTGTCAGCCGCTTGTTAAAGGCACTTACGTTGTAGTCCATACCAATCGAAACGTTGACGTTGAGAGGCGAAAGGATGTCCGAATAAACAAACTTGTCGTTGCTCTTATATCCGCGCATGAACTGTGTCGAGGCTATGAGCTGTATCGTGTAGTACCATTTCTTGGATGCCTGCAAACCCAGTTTTCCTGTGTATCGGATAAGGTCTTCCGATGTCTTGAAGCTGTGCAGGCTGTCGCTGCGCGATGTCTGGAAGCCGAGCTTCATCTCCAGCTTGTTGTCAAACTTTACCTTCTGCTTGTTATTGTAGTTTGCCTGAAGCATGGCACTCGCCACCATTGAGTAGTTGCTTTCGCCACCCTTATACCAGTTTCCCGACACATAGTTCTGCAGGAATTGCAGATAGTAGTCGCCTGAGAACGTCCAGAAGTTGGGCTTGTATACGACAACTTCCACTGGCGCGTCGGGCTTCTCGTCGGGCAGCGGCACAGCCTTCTCCACATATTCCACCTTGTTGCGTATCGGTGCATTGATGCGTTCCTTCACCTTTCCGGCGTCATTCAGTCGCTTCTCGCTGTTCTTTACAAGATCCGGACGCCGCAGATACACGTTCAGCAGCGCATTGTCTATTTCTCCGTCTATGCCGTTCTCTCCCCGTGCGGATGTTCCTCCGATGTCCATTTTCCTTACGGCAATGGAGTGGTAGAATGTAGCCGGGGCGAACAGACGGAAGAAGCGGGCGTCGGTTTCGGGATATTCAAGCCCGTATATGCGCGCCATGCTTGCAGAGTCTGCAAGGTGTTTGTATAGAATAAGGGAGTCGGTATATGCTTTTACGGTAAGTGTATCGGATACTGTCGCCGGCTTGTTCTTGTCCGGTCTTGCTCCTGCGGACAGGAAAAACAGTGAAAACGCCAAAGCCAGGATATATTTGATGTTTGTCTGTTGCATGCTCACTTTAAGTGTAATGTGTACAAGATGCAAAGTTAATACTATTTATTAAAAAAGCAACACGCTGTCCGCTATATTTTTACACCATATATAATATAGTGAAATAAGAAATGAATATTTTTGTACGTTTCGTATTTTTTTGTAATTTTGCACCTTGTATTTATCGATAATTAACAACCAAAATCTTATAATTGTGGCAGAAACAAAGTATATCTTCGTCACCGGCGGTGTTGCGTCCTCACTTGGCAAGGGCATAATATCGTCATCAATAGGTAAGCTCCTTCAGGCAAGGGGATATAACATCACGATACAGAAATTCGACCCATACATCAACATCGATCCGGGGACGCTGAACCCTTACGAGCACGGGGAGTGCTACGTTACGGTTGACGGGCACGAGGCAGACCTCGACCTCGGTCACTATGAGCGTTTTACGGGCATACAGACAACAAAGGCGAACAACATAACGACAGGGCGTATATACAAGGCGGTGATAGACAAGGAGCGCCGCGGCGACTATCTCGGAAAGACAATACAGGTGATACCGCATATCACGGACGAGATAAAACGCAACGTCAAGCTGCTCGGGAAGAAGAACAACTACGACTTTGTGATAACCGAAATAGGCGGAACGGTGGGCGACATCGAGAGCCTGCCGTATCTTGAGAGCATACGACAGCTGAAATGGGAGCTTGGCAGAAACGCCCTTTGCGTACACCTTACATATATACCATATCTCTCGGCTGCCGGAGAGCTGAAGACAAAGCCTACGCAGCACTCTGTCAAAGAGTTGCAGAGCGTGGGCATACAGCCGGACATCCTCGTGCTGCGCACCGAGCATCCGGTTAACGACAACATACGCAAGAAGGTGGCAAACTTCTGCAACGTCGATTTCGATGCAGTGGTGCAGAGCGTGGACATGCCTACGATATACGAAGTGCCCGTGCGCATGCAGGAGCAGAAGCTTGACGAGACGATACTCAGGAAGATGGGTGAGCCGGTGGGCGAGCTGCCTACGCTCGGTCCGTGGCGCTCGTTCCTTGAGCGCAGACACAATGCCACGGAGGTTGTGAACATCGGTCTTGTGGGCAAGTACGACCTTCAGGATGCTTACAAGAGCATACTCGAAAGCCTTTCGCAGGCAGGGACATACAACGACTACAAGGTGAAGGCTACGTTCATAAACAGCGAGAAGATAACCGAGGACAACGTTGCCGAGAAGCTTGCCGGCATGGACGGCGTAATGATTTGTCCGGGCTTCGGACAGCGCGGCATCGAGGGAAAGATTGTCGCAGCCCACTATACGAGAACCCACGACATACCTACTTTCGGTATATGTCTCGGCATGCAGATGATGGTTATCGAGTTTGCGCGTAACGTTCTCGGCTATGAAGATGCCAATAGCCGTGAGATGGACGAGACGACAGGTCACAACGTGATAGACATAATGGAGGATCAGAAGAACATCACGAACATGGGCGGAACCATGCGTCTCGGTGCATACGAGTGTGTGCTGCGCCAAGGCTCCAGAGTGTTCACCATATATAATAAGGAGTTCATACAGGAGCGTCACCGTCACCGCTATGAGTTCAACAACGACTTTGAGCAGGAATACGAGCGTTTCGGCATGAAATGCACAGGACGGAACCCTGAGAGCGACCTCGTGGAGATTGTGGAGATACCGGGGCTGAAATGGTATATAGGAACCCAGTTCCATCCTGAATATTCGAGCACGGTGCTTCATCCCCATCCCCTGTTCCTCGATTTCGTGAAGACAGCCATCGAGTGCAAGAAAGAGAGGGACCTGAAATAATGCAATGAAGAGAAGACTTCTTCGGATTGCTTAAACGTCAAAAAATAAAAGAATGGATAAAAATACGATTATAGGCTTTGTGCTTATTGCCGCGGTATTAATTGGCTTCAGCTGGTATACACAGCCCTCTGCCGAAGAAGTGGCACAGCAGCGCATGCAGGATTCGATAACGGCAGTTGCCCGGAAAAATGCCGCCGCACAGCAGGGCATGGCAGAAAAGGCACGCCGTGATGCCGCAGCCGCACAGGCAAAGGCTGATACAACAGCTGCTTTTTACGGTGCAATGACAGGTACGGCAAAGGATGTCGTGCTGAAAAACTCAAAGCTGGAACTTACCCTGAGTACAAAGGGTGGTACAGTTGGCAAGGCTGTGATAAAGGACTTTAAGGACCGTAACGGAAACAAGGATGTAACCCTGTTTGACGCCGGCGACCAGTCGCTGAAATTCATGCTTGCCGGAAAAGACATGAATATCGTTACCGACGAACTGTTCTTCACCCCGTCGGGAGTTACCGATACGACTGTGACGATGACGGCGGATGCCGGAAACGGAAAGTCGCTTGCACTGACATACACGCTCGGCAAGGACTATATGCTGCACGTGTCTATGAGGGTGACGGGCATGAACGGGCTGTTCGCGCCGAATTGTAACAGCATGGACGTGGAGTGGACAGACAAGTGCCGTCAGCAGGAAAAAGGCTTTACTTTCGAGAACAGGTATGCAACGCTCACATACCACCTTACCGACGGTGGAACGGATTATCTCAGCGAGACGAAGAGTTTCACCGATGAGGAGATAGAAGATGCCATTGACTGGGTGGCGTTTAAGAACCAGTTCTTCAGTGCGGTGATGATAGCAGGTAACGACCTTGGGGCAAATGCCAAGATGACGAGCATACCGCAGGAGAAGGGTTCGGGATATCTGAAGCAGTATGGTGCCAAGATGAAGACCTTCTTCGACCCCACGGGAAAGCAGCCGACGGAACTGGAGTTCTATTACGGACCCAACGACTTCCGCCTGTTGCAGCGTGTTGAGGAGGAGAGCACCTTTGGCAAGGACCTCGAGCTGCAGCGTCTTGTATATTTGGGCTGGCCCTTGTTCCGTATCATAAACCGCTGGTTTACGCTTTATGTGTTCGACTGGCTTACGGGCTTCAACATCAATATGGGTATAGTGCTTATACTTATAACCATGCTGCTGAAGTTTATCACCTTCCCGCTGGTAAAGAAGAGCTACATGTCGTCGGCAAAGATGCGCGTGCTTAAGCCAAAGCTCGACGAGGCGACGAAGCAGTATGACAAGCCTGAGGACCAGATGCAGAAGCAGCAGGCAATGATGGCGATGTATTCCAAATACGGCGTAAGTCCGCTGAGCGGATGTCTGCCCATGCTGATACAGATGCCTATCTGGATTGCGATGTTCAACTTTGTGCCTAACGCTATACAGTTGCGCGGCGAGAGTTTCCTGTGGATATCCGACCTTTCCACATACGACCCTATATGGGAATGGAACACCAATATATGGCTTATAGGCGACCACCTGAGCCTTACATGTATATTGTTCTGCCTTTCAAACGTGCTGTATTCGATGATGACAATGCGTCAGCAGCGCGATCAGATGGTGGGACAGCAGGCAGAACAGATGAAGATGATGCAGTGGATGATGTATCTCATGCCCGTCATGTTCTTCTTCATGTTCAACGACTATTCGGCAGGTCTTAACTTCTACTACTTCGTTTCGCTGTTCTTCAGTGCGGCTATAATGTGGACGCTACGTAAGACGACAGACGACAAGAAACTGCTTGCAATGCTTGAGAAACGCTACAAGGAGAACCAAAGCAATCCCAAGAAGATGAGCGGGCTTGCCGCACGTCTTGAGGCGATGCAGAAACAGGCGGAAGAGCTGAAGCGACAAAGAGAACAACGTTTTAACAAATAACAGTCATTGGGATGTGCCGGACAGTGAAACCGCATGTGAACTTCACCGTCCGGCACAGTCTCTTATTTATTACATTCATATATGAATATAACAAGAACTTTATTGGCAACCGTTATGGCACTGACATTATCGGCAGGTGGCGCTGACGCGCAGGATAATGCCGTAAACATAGGTAAAAGCAGTATCCGGCTTACAAGCGACCGTATGACACCCGAGGCACTGTGGGCGATGGGGCGCATAGCCATGGCAGAAGCATCACCCGACGGCAGGCAGATAGTCTATCAGGTGGGATATTACAGCGTTAAGGAGAACCGTAGTCATCAGGTTATCTGTGTCATCGGCTCAAACGGAAAGAACAACAGGCAGCTGACGACAGATGCGGCAAGCGAGACAGACCCGGCATGGATAAACGGCGGACGGAACATTGCCTATCTGTATAAAGGACAGATATGGATGATGAATCCTGACGGCACGGACCGCATGCAACTGACAAAATCGGCAACAGACATTGAGGGATTTAAGTTTTCTCCCGACGGTAAGAAAGTTATCCTGATAAAGTCCATGCCGTTCAACGAGATTATAAAGAAAAACCCCGATGATCTTCCAAAGGCTACAGGGCGTGTCGTTACCGACCTTATGTATCGTCACTGGGACCATTATGTGGAGAGCATACAGCATCCGTTCGTTGCCGATGTAACGGCAGAGGGGATAGGCGAGGGCAAGGACATCCTGGAAGGAGAACCGTTTGAATGTCCCATGGAGCCGTTTGGAGGCATTGAGCAGCTGGCGTGGAGCACCGACTCCAAAGCCGTGGCATATACGTGCCGCAAGAAGACGGGGCGCAATTATGCCGTTTCCACCGACTCGGACATATACCTATATAATATAGAGAGCCGCAAGACGGTGAACCTGTGCAAGCCTGCCGGGTATAAGGATGTGGAGGTTGATGCCACTCACACTATGAAGGACCAGAAGGTGAACAGTGTGGAGAACCTGAAGAACAATCCCGGATATGATACAAACCCGCAATTCTCGCCCGACGGCAGGTATGTGGCATGGCAGAGCATGGCGCGTGACGGATATGAATCGGACCGCAACCGTCTGTGCGTGTACGAACTGGCAACGGGAAAGAAGACGTATGTCACGGAGAGTTTTGACTCTAATGTCGATGCGTTCTGCTGGAATGCCGATTCCAAGACTTTGTCGTTCATCGGAGTATGGCACGGACATGTGAACATGTACGGTACAAATCTTGGCGGTGAGGTAAGCCAGCTGACAAACGACTGGGCAGACTTTGTTTCCATTGCGCCGGCAAATGACGGCGGAAAGTTGCTTGCCCTGCGTCAGAGCATGTCCGCACCCACAGACATATACGTGGTTACTCCCGGCAAGGACATAAAGAAAACAGCTGTCAGGAGAATTACGGAAGAGAACAAGCACATACTCGACCAGCTCACGCTTGGCAAGGTGCAGCAGCGTTGGGTGAAGACAACTGACGGCAAGGACATGCTGTGCTGGATAATGTTGCCCGCCGGTTTTGACGAGACAAAGAAATATCCCACGTTGCTCTTCTGCGAGGGCGGTCCTCAAAGTCCTGTAAGCCAGTTTTGGAGCTATCGCTGGAATTTCCAGATAATGGCGGCAAACGGCTATGTGATAGTTGCCCCCAACCGTCGCGGGCTCCCCGGCTTTGGCAGTGAATGGAACGAGCAGATAAGCGGAGACTGGACTGGACAGTGTATGAAAGACTATCTTTCAGCAATAGATGATGCCAGCACTAATCTGCCGTTTGTCGATAAGGACCGTCTTGGTGCGGTAGGCGCAAGCTTCGGAGGTTTCAGCGTTTATTATCTCGCAGGGCATCATGACAAGCGTTTCAAGTGTTTTATCTCTCATGACGGTGCGTTTAACCTTGAGTCAATGTACACGGATACGGAGGAAGCATGGTTCAGCAACTGGGAATATGATGATGCCTATTGGAACGGAAAGAAGACAGCCGGAGCTGTGAAGACGTATGAGAACTCGCCGCATAAGTTCGTAGACAAGTGGGACACTCCGATACTCTGCATACACGGAGAGAAGGACTACCGCATTAACTACAACCAGGGAATGGGAGCGTTCAATGCTGCGAGGATGAAGGGAATACCCGCCGAGCTGCTCATATTCCCCGATGAAAACCACTGGGTGCTCAAGCCGCAGAACGGCATATTGTGGCAGCGCACGTTCTTCAACTGGCTCGACCGGTGGCTTAAATAATTAGTAATTAATAATTTATAATTCATAATTCACAATTGGAACAATGACTGAAAAAATCAACAAAACACTCAGAGATTCGGCTGCAATGCGGTGGATGGTGCTGCTGTTCATGGCATTTGCAATGTTCTGCTCATATATCTTCATGGATATACTCTCGCCGATAAAAGACCTTATGCAGTCTACACGCGGTTGGGACTCCACTGCTTTCGGAACGATGCAGGGTTCGGAGACATTTCTCAACGTGTTCGTGTTCTTCCTCATTTTTGCCGGAATTATTCTCGACAAGATGGGAGTGCGCTTCACGGCTGTGCTCTCGGGGGCTGTGATGCTTGTAGGTGCAACAATCAACTGGTATGCCGTTACCGAGGCTTTTATGGGCAGTGGCATAGAAACATGGTTCAACAACAACCTCAACTACATTCCCGGCTTCGACGAGTTGGGCATCTCTCCGTTCTATCAAGGTATGCCCGCCTCGGCAAAGTTTGCGGCAGTGGGCTTCATGATATTCGGTTGCGGTTGCGAAATGGCGGGCATCACCGTGTCCCGCGGTATCGTCAAGTGGTTCAAGGGGCGTGAGATGGCTCTTGCCATGGGTTCCGAAATGGCCCTTGCACGTCTTGGAGTTGCCACATGTATGATATTCTCGCCCGTCTTTGCACGCCTCGGTGGCGATATCGACGTGTCGCGTTCCGTTGCCTTTGGCGTTGTTCTCCTGATGATAGCCCTCATCATGTTCATTGTATACTTCTTCATGGACAAGAAGCTTGATGCACAGACCGGCGAGGCAGAGGAGAAGGACGACCCGTTCAAGATAAGCGATCTTGGGAAGATACTTACGAGCAGCGGCTTCTGGCTTGTTGCACTTCTTTGTGTGCTGTACTACTCTGCGATATTCCCGTTCCAGAAGTATGCTGTTAACATGCTTCAGTGTAACCTCACGTTTGAGGGATTGGAAGAGGGCTCGTTCTGGGCAACAAACACGGTAACGATAATACAGTATTGCATCATGCTCGTTGTTGCCGCGGCTGCCTTTGCAAGTAATTTCTCAAAGACGAAGAACATGAAGAACGGTCTTCTCGTGCTTGCCGTTGCGGCTCTTGTGGTGTTCTGTTACATGGGATATATGCGCCAGAGTGCTGAGACGATATTCGCCGTGTTCCCGCTGCTTGCTGTTGGCATTACGCCGATACTCGGCAACTACGTAGACCATAAGGGCAAGGCGGCAACAATGCTCATCATGGGTTCGTTGCTCCTTATAGCGTGCCACCTCACGTTTGCTTTCATCCTTCCTATGTTTAAGGGCAATGCCGTTGGAGGCATCATCGTGGCTTATATAACGATACTTGTGCTCGGTGCCAGCTTCTCGCTTGTCCCCGCATCGTTGTGGCCCAGTGTTCCGAAGCTTGTTGACCAGAAAATAATCGGCAGCGCGTATGCACTTATATTCTGGATACAGAATATCGGACTGTGGCTTTTCCCGCTTCTTATCGGCAAGGTGCTTGACAAAACCAACCCGCAGCTTGTTGAAGACCTGAATAACGGAGTTATAACTCCGGAGCAGGCGGCAGTGTCTTACGATTACACCGCACCCCTTGTCATGCTTGCATGCCTCGGTGTGGCAGCCCTTGTGCTTGGCTTCGTGCTGAAGGTCGTGGACAAGAAGAAGGGATATGGTCTGGAGCAGCCCAATATAAGATGATTTGTCCGGCACATTATATCGGACTTGATATAAATTTATAGTTGGAAGTTAATCCGCCTTGCATGAGCATTTATAAGAAAATGCCTGCAAGACGGATTAATTGTATCTTGACATATATTATAAAGATAAAAAGAGATGTGCCGAGTGAACGTATGTTTCGGCACATCTCTTTCATGCTTTCATGTTAAATGTGGAAGCATTACATTTTCTCGGGTATCAGCCTCAATGTGTATGTATGGCTTCCGCTTGTCGGACACCGATATTGTTGTAATGCTGTCTCTGCACCGCAGCTTTGATTGCCGAGACCGCGCTGATAATAATCAAAGTGGGCATATATTTGGTTGTTGCGTGTCAGGTTCCATGGATGCAGCCCGTCGCTCCACATTGTGTCTCCTGTTGCTCCATATTGTGTCTCGTCATAATGTGACAGCGAGAATGCGACTTGTCCTTCTGTCTTTATCTTCAGTCGGGTACCTGTTGTCTTGTTTGTCAGTATAAGTTCGCGCAGATTTTGATGATCGCCCATTGTTTGGGGATGTGGAAGTTCCTCAAATGTATCGTCTACGATTGTCGAATATCTGCCGAGATATGAGCCGGTCTGACGGTCAACGTAGTTTGACCACGGACCTTTGGCATAATACTCAATGTTCTCAAAGCCTCCGGGGAATTGCATGCCCAAACCAATACGCCGTGTCTCGCTACGCGGGTTGAATGTCACCGCCATGTCTACAGTCCCGTTAGGATATATGGTATACTTAATGGTATAATTGCATAGTGTTCCGCTGTTATACTGTGTCATTACAACATTGTTTCCGCTCCGGCTGAGCGAAGTTGTAATCGAGTGACTTGTATTCTGAGAAAGGGCACAGTTCAGGTTTCTGTCGTTATCTATGTCGCGGAAGCAGTTGAAGTTTGGTGCAGCTTGTATCAGCGACTGTCCGCCGTATATCCAACTGCTTATCTGTCCGTCCGTTCCGAAAGATATGCTGTATGCCGTGCCGTTAGACGATGTCCCTCTGACGGTGTTACCGCTTAATGTCAGTGTTCCTCCGCCCGATATTGTCTCAAGCGAGCCGCGTTCTTTTATTGTGAACTGCTCTTCAGCTACGGCATATCCGGCGTTAGCCCACATTCTGTCTTCTTTCAGGCACAGGGCAACGTTGATAAGGTATTCGGCATTTCCAGTGCAGTCTGTTGTATATGGCACATTTACACTTCCCGTGGCACTTGCCGCAACTGACGGCATGTCACATTTTCCTTCTTCCACAATGCGTCCGTCTTTCAATACGGTATATTTAAGATATAACTCGTTAAGGTTTGTAAAGTGATGCTTGTTCTTGACGGTCAGCGTCTTGTTGCTGAAGCTGGAGAACGATACATATTGATAGACTTTCTTTACCTCCTGCAGCTTTGCAGTCCATGCACGGTCGGCTGTTATTATTCCGTTGTTTAGGAAATTGCCTTGGAAACCAAAGCCAACATAGCTTGGACTGTTGTAATCGTATCCCGATACGAAATAGTTGAAGCCCTTATTGTCAGTCTTTGTTCCGGCAGCAAGCTTTGCAGGGTCGTATATCGACTGGTCCACCCAGTCCCATATACATCCGCCTGTTATTCCGTTGCTGTTCTCAATTACGTCCCAGTATTCTTTTAGGTTGCCAATTGCCTGACCCATTGCATGTGCATACTCACATATAAAGTAAGGCTTGCTGTTCATGCCGTTGCTGTAGTTGTTTACACTGCTGACAGTGGGATACATGTTGGAGCCGAGGTCGCTGTATGTTTGGTTTTGTTCGTTGTGTATCAATCGTGAGTCAAGGCTCTTGCACAGATTGTATGTCCCGTAGAAATTGGAGCCGGCTCCGCATTCGTTGCCGAGAGACCAAAATACTATGCTCGGGTGGTTACGGTCGCGTTTTACCATCCGTTCCGTACGGTCGTTCATGGCTGTTTGCCATGATGACTTACTTGATATATTAGTTCCAACATAGTGGCATTCCACATCTGCCTCGTCCATGCAGTATAGTCCGAAGGCATCAAACATTGCATACATCTTAGGTTGGCGCGGATAGTGACTTGTGCGCACGGTGTTCACGTTTGCCCGTTTCATCATCGTAACATCCTTTAGCATCGTCTCCACATCTATGGCGCGTCCGTATTCAGGATGTGTGTCCTGCGTGTTCACGCCTTTGAAGAAAATGCGCTTTCCGTTTATATATACAAGGTTACCATTCTTTGTGATGTTACGGAAACCGTATTTTGTGGAGAATACCATTTCCTCGCTGCCCGTTGCGTTTTTCTGCCGAACTATCACAGTGTAGAGGTATGGGCTTTCAGCACACCACGGTGTCAGACCGCTAAGTCCGCTCAGTGTAAGTGTCTTTGTTGCCGAGGTTCCCGACATACTGACGTTTTCGATTGCCGTCTTAACTGTTGAGCCGTTTGCGTCTAACAGTTCCACCTCTACCGTTTTCTCAGCTGTCCCTCCGTCACGGTTGTCTATGGTCAGCACAACGCTCATCGTTCCGTTTGTAGCTCCGGTGTTGAGCGATGATGTTATATAGTGGTCTCTAATGAATGTTTTAGGTGTTGCCACGAGATATACATCGCGGTGTATACCGCTGAGGTGCCACATGTCCTGTCCCTCAAGATACGATCCGTCGCACCAGCGGTATACGGCTACGGATATGTTATTCTCGCCGTTGCGTACAAAGCCAGTGAGATCAAACTCAGCATCGGTGTTGGAACCTTGCGAGTAGCCTATATAGCTACCGTTTACCCATACTGCCGCTGCACTGTATACTCCGTCGAAGTGGACGAACACGCGCTTGTCAGTCCAGCCCTCGGGCAGAGTGAACGTGCGGCGGTAGAAACCGACATGGTTGTTATCGTCTACACCGCAATTTGTCAGACCTGTATTGGCATTAGGGGCATTGCTGCTGAACGGATATCCAACGTTTGTATATACTGGTTTGCTGTAGTTTGCCATTTCCCACGACAGAGGCACGCGGATGTCATCCCATGATGACGTATTATATGTGTCGGCATAATATTGTCCGCTTATAAACGTATTGTTAGGTGTCGTTGTGTTGCTGCGCAGAAAATTGAACTTCCATGTTCCGTTGAGGCTAATATATTCAGCCTTCTCAGGTGTCATCCACGGTTTGTCGTAGTATGAGTCTGCTTTCATCTCGGCAGTAGTGGCATAAGGAACGAATGTAGCATGTGCCGTTTCCTTGTAGTCGCCCACTTTGTTCTCGTTTGATATCCAACTTACGCTGAACGAACCGTGGTTGCCCGACGGCGGATTAACCATGCCACTGCCATCGGTCTTTACAAATCCGAATGTGGTGGCGTTGTTTTCGTTTGTCACACGTGTCAGGGCTGTTCCAGAAGTTGTTGCGAGCCAGTATATTGTACCGCTGTATATTACACTAAGCTTATAAGTTCCGTCACCTGTGGCAGTGAGCTTGAACTCCTGATTTTGGTTGCTCTCTGTGCCGCTGTTATAGTCGTACTCGGTTGTCCACTGCAACGGACTTTTAGTATTGCCGCTATTGCATGCCATGTCGAATGCCAGCCCTGACAGTGCGCTCTTGAACAGATAAGGGTATGACGACGACTTGCTTGTTACTATTTCCCATTTCTGTCCCGTGGCGTTTGTAAGTTCCTGTGACTTGATTGTCTCGTTTATCTCTGTTCCTGTGACAGTAAGGGCATTTGACGTGTTGTCGGCAGGAACAATATAATATGTGCTGCCGACTTCGGGTGTAACAAACTTTGTTGTCTCTTCCGTGGATGTTCCCTGTGTTACAATGCTCACCTCGCGGTATGTTGCCCAACTGCGCGTTTCGCCCTGTGTGCTTCCTATAGTGATGCTGCTTAAAGAGGACAGAGCCGAGAGTGCAGTTGCATCGTAAGAGCTTTGGACTTCTCCGTTTATGGAAAGTCCTTTTGACGAAAGTTCCACAACAAGTTCTGTGCCGGTGAGCGTAATGTTGTTCTGAACGCTTTGTGCGCCGTTGCTGCACCAGTTCAGCTGCAGCTCCTTGCTTGATGCCGTATAGTAAAGGTGTATGTTATATTTTCCACTTACAGTCCAACTTCCTATATCGTTTCCTATCGACAGAATGTTCTCCCATGTTGTAATGTTCTTACATGTGCTTAGATCTATTTCCGCACGTATTGTATGTTTGCTGATGTCGAACGGTGATATCTCTTTTGAGAACGATGAGCCTGTGGGTGCGTAGGTGTCCCACAGTACTGTCTTCGTGCTTTCTGCCGCTGCCGTGCCCAATCCTAGTATGCACAGCAGTGCGGCAAACATAATGTTATATATCTTCTTCATGTTACTGTTTTTTATTTTATAACCACTTTCTTTCCATTTACAATGTATATGCCCCTGACAAGTCCCTTTATGCCAGCTTTATTGGTGCGTACGCGTTGTCCGGTTGTGTTGTATATGTCGCTGCTTATGGATATTTGTTCCGTTATACCGTCTATAGATGTCGTGCCGCTGTCAAGCGTCCACAGGCTTATTTTGGGCTTTTCGCCCGCATTTTCAATGAAGTATGCGCGGAAGCCTTTCATCTCCATGTCGCTCTGCAGGTGGTACACCTCGTTCTTTCTCAGCACGTATGCCCCCTGTGGTGCGGTTGTCTTGTGGAAGAAACCCTTGCATGTCACCATGTCCTGTGTTATGTCTGCCGGTTCGGATGTAAATGTTCCGATGCCGGTGAACTCGTAATATCCGCTGGAAAGGCGGTCTTTGGTCGGGCGTATGATGTAAGGCTTGCCTGCCTCTATGCCTATTACCGTTGTGAACATCAGCGTTGTCTCGTTGCATCCCGTAAACTCTGCTGCGTGCACGTCATCGCCGAAAGCTGTCCGCAGCTGTGTGCTGTTTATGTTGAACGGTACGCAGAACGAGTTCCAGCTGTTTAGTGTCATGGTTCGTTTTAATTGTACCGTAGATGCGTATTCCACCGACGGTACGGTATACTCTGTCGCGTTCTCGTCAAGAACAACAATGTTCTCGCTGTAGTCGCTTTCAGCCACGAATATCCACCTGCCGCCGTAGAATGTGTCGCCGGGCTGCCACGGTGTCTTCGTCACTTTATCTGTAATTTTGCTCCATGTAAGATACATAAAGGCGTTTGCCTCTCTCACACGGCACGATATGTAAAAGCCTTCTGCCTCCGTGCTTGCACTTTCAAAACGCCATTGGTCGTACTTGCCAGTGCTGTTTGTCATAACGTCGCCTATGAGCGGCGTTGAAAGTCTGCCGTTTTCCGTTGTCATATAATATGTGTCCGCCTCTTTGTCGGCAGTGTTCACCGTTATGGGTGTTCCGCCCTTGGAGAGTGTTGCCGTGCCGTTACCGTTGTCAGCAAGATACTGTTTCATTTCCACGTTATATATATAGTACGTCTTCCCGTCTGTGGGCGTACTTGCCTTGGGCTCGGCATATACCGAGGCAAGTGTGGACAAAAGTACCGATATAACGCATGCCAATCTTCTTCTCATAAAACTTAAAGTAACTTGGTTATTGTTGTTTCCTGTTAATATTCATCATCCCATATATTGATGTCTCCTGTTGTCTTGGCATCTATGTCGTCTGGGTTCTCTTTTTTAGATCCGTCAGGGATTTCCTCTTTCCCGTCAACATCTATGCCATATTTATCCGAGCCGGTCATCAATGACATGCCCATAAGTGTTATTACATGTGACTGCGGTCTTACATAGTTTTTCTTCTTCATAAGCAGTTATTTTTTTATATGTTTATTGATATGTCTGTATATGGCAGTATGTGTCATCGGCGTTACATGTGTATAAATGTAAAAGGTGGGCGGACACACTTTTCTTATGTCTTCGCCCACGCTTGTCTTTACTGTCAGCCGATGATGTCCTTACCATTCATCATCGCCCCAGATACCTCCTCCATTGCCTTTAGAACCAACCTCAACTCCATCGGGAAGATCTCCGTCGGTGACAGAACGTTGCCTCTCGTCGTCAGCCTCTTTTACTGAATAACTAAGAATACAGTTCTCAACAGCGACACGTACAGTTATTGTTTCAGGTGCTATATATTCTTTTTTCATGACTTTGTTCTGCTTTTATTTTACAATTACTTTCTTTCCGTTTACGATATAGATACCTTTCTCGAGACCTTCGGTTATGCCGTTGCTGCGTACGATGCGACCGTTTATATCGTAAACATTCTTCAAATGCTTGGTCGCAGGTTGCATCTCAAGTCCTTCAATGCTTGTAACAGTACCGCCGTTTTCCTGTATACCGTTGATTTCAAAAGCTATTTCTGTCCCGCCAGGTACGTTGCTCGTCTCAATCCATGTTCGGAAGCCCTTTACAGAATAAGCCTTTGTCTGTGTGTGATACCAGTCGCCGTTACTTGCCAGTATGAAAGAGCCGACAGGGATTATGTCGTTTGTCTGGTTTGTATATGTGCCTTTAAATACCAATGAACCTGTTTCCTCGTTTCCTGGTATGCCTTCTGATACAATAATGCCGTTATCCGTCTTGGCAAGACTACTGAACGTTACGCTGGGGATATAGTAGACTGGGTTTGCATCAGTAGGATTTAGAGTCTGATCTGGCAGGTTTGCAGGTAATGTTTCATTACCTTGCACGCGTTTGAATTTATATTCACCTGCTGTTTTCTTCTCTTTGTCGGAAGAGGGCTTTATTATATAGTGCTTGCCGGCTTCAATACCCTTGTTGGCAAGGTTTACGGATGCGAACTTTATAAGGTACTTGTCATTGACTTCAATGCCTTTAAGTTCAGATAGCTTGGTCGCTTCGCCAAAAGCAGATTGTATCTGTCGACTAGTCATGTTTATTGGAAGTATTATGGAGTTCCATTGTCCTGCTGTCAACTTGCGTTGCAGATACAGACCATGTGTTCCGTTTGTACATACTTGTTCCTTTAACTGGTTCATGTCTGTTTCAGCTTCATTTAAATAGAAGTATGGCTCTTTTTCCACACCAAGATAGTAAAGTGCGAAGTCATCAAAGCAAGCCCACACTTTCTCGCCTGTTTCATCTGTTCCAAGTTCAGCGGTTTCTTCTATGCCAAATTCTATTGTTTTTCCAGCACTGGCATAAACCATTACTCCTTTTGCATACTCGTTTTTCTGCAGTTTGACAGCTGCCTGTGCGTATGTGGCAGGTGTGTCTGTAGCATCGGTATATACAAGTGTGTTTTCGTCTGTTTCTCTGAACTGTGCCTTGTCTGTTTGGCCGTTTGTTGTTTTTGCATACAGCTTGGCTGTTTTTGTTGTAAAGCCTTTGCATGAAATTCTGTACCATCCGTCAACTGGAGCTGTAATTTTATTCATGTAAACCTTACCTGCACCATGTATGTTGGCTGTGTATAAACCGCCCAAATAACGGTTGATATGTTGATCGTCGGGAGTATCTTTGCCGCTGAGCTGCTTCAGTAATTCTGCATCTTCGTCCCAGAATTCAGAATAAGTGTTTGTTGTAAGGTTCCAGGGATAGCCACTTGTAAATGTATATCTGGCGTACTTACACTCGCTGTCATATCCTATGCCACCATAATATGTCACTTTCTTGGTTCCTGTTTTAGGAGCCGTTTCTTTGGAACTCTTATCATATGTAACAGTCTCACCTGTAGGCTTTACCCTTACATGTTTACCATTCGATGTTTTTTCTTTGTAGTCATTAAAAACCGTTCCGCCATCAACTATCCAAGTGTTATTAGGAACATATCCGCGTGCAAAGTTTGGGTCGGGGATAAGATACGTACCTTCAGCAGATGCTGCGCCAAGTTCAGTCCCGCTTGCCACTAGATTAAAGCGTTCTTCAAGCTCTTTTCTTGTGATAAGCATCCACTGGGCGTTTTCGTCTGTGTCTTCTATAGAACTTTCCAATTTAATAGCTTCGGTCAACGCACCGGCAACAATATACTTGTTTTCAGTAGTAATATTATACTTATATGTACTTCCTACTTTAGTAAAGGTAAAAGATGCCTTACCGTTATCGTTAAAAAGCTTTTCAGAGTCATTACCTTGTCCAAAGCCAAGATGTGTTTTGCCATTCTCGATATAATAGGTGTTTCCATTTCCAGATAATGTAAAGAACTGTCCGTTAGGCAAGAGGCAGAGCTGTGTGCCCCATATTCCACTGCCATTAATATACGCTCCTGTTCCTACATTATACAGAATAATCTCAGCACCGTTTGCAGGTGCACTACCGGTAAAATTCTGCGCATTGACACTCAATGCACCGCCCAGCCCCAAAAACATCAGGACTGCCATTAGTAACTTTCTCTTCATAATAAATATGTTCATATATTCTATTCAGTTTATCATGTACTCCACACCACAATAATGCTTATTCTGTTATTGGTTTATATGTCGTTCGCAAGGCGGAGTCAGAGTGTCCATGGATGCTGTCGGCACAGACCTCCTTGCTACTGTTTTCATTGTTAAAAGACACCGCAGTCTCACGACTCCGATGTCCGGAAAAATAGTATAATCAAGTAATTATTTCCAACAACCAGTCTTCGCAGACGGGATATAAGAAAGCTATTGTGCCAGTTCTGTGAAGCCCTCATACCGATGGCAATATTGGTATTCCGGGGGGCGGAACGCCGTTATCGGCATGTTTGGGACCCATGCAGGCAGACACCTCTGTGCAAGAGGTGCGGGCATGAACGTAAGGTGTTGTGTCCTAAAGGTTTAAATGTGTGGAATATGTGTTTTTGTGATGTGCGGTTAAATGTGCTTAGGTGTAAAGACGCAGTATTTTTATTGGAAAATATTTGCAGGTTTAGCTTATTGTTAGTACATTTGCAGCGACATTTTATTTTTTGTGTTACAGTTCTTGCACAGAGGTTTTTCCGTTTATTTTATTAAGAATTTTTCTGTTTGCCTTCATTATAATACGGTCGTCGAGTTCCTTTATATATATTAAGGTGGTGCGTGGTGTGGCATGTCCCATGGCTTGTGATATCACGTTGAGCGGCACGTTGTTATGGTATGCCATGCTTGCCCACGTGTGGCGTGCCACGTATGATGTCAGCTTGCCTCGTATGCCAGCCTGTTCAGCCACGGCATTCAGTGCGCGGTTATACCAGTTCAGCAGTTTTTCATAAGCCCGATGTGCCGTTCCGTGCATGCCGTTGTGCAAGGGGAAAACATACTCGCTGTCTTCACGGCTGTACTTTTTTATTATTTTTGTCATGCACGGCTCAATGCCAACCTTCACCTCTTGTCCCGTCTTCTGGCGCCGATAGGTTATCATCCCGTTGCTTATCTGTGATTTTTTCAGGGCGGCAATGTCTGTGAACGGCATCCCCATGGCGTAGAAACTGAACATGAAGATGTCTCGTGCCAGTGATATGAATGTGCCGTCGGCAGGCTTTATCTCTTCAATTCGTTTCATCTCGTCTTTGGTAAGTGCCCTCTTGCGCGTTTTCTCGTTGCCGGTGAACACATTCCTGAACGGATATTGCTGTCTTGTACGCTTTCTCTTCACGGCTGTGTTGTACATAAAACGCAGCGAACGCATGTAGCATGATATGGTGTTGGAGCATACGCCGCGGGCGGAAAGCCATGACGAGTATTTTTCGATCAGTGTGGGTGAAACCCGTTCAATGGCGATATCCTCTCCGCCAAGAAACGTTGCAAGTGACCGGCGTGCCGTCATATAGTTGCTGCATGTGCTCGGTTTGCGCTGTTTGCTCAGCCGTTCCGTCTCGCGGTCTATGAAGAGAAGAAATCCCTGCCGTGGCTTTATGTCGGTAAGACTGCCGCGCTTTTTCTTCTTGTTGAGCGAGAATGTCAGTTTAAGCCTGATAGTAAATTTAAGCATAGGTCTTTAATTATATGTTAATATGATTTCTCAAAGTCTGGATAACCTGTGTATATGGCATTATCGTATAAAGCAAACCAAAGCCTGACCAATCTGCATCGTTCATATTTAGAATTGTAACCCCGATATGGCATTTACCCCGTTTACATGTCAAAAATAATAAAATAATCATGTGGCGTAAGATATTTGTCTGCAAAAAGTCGTAACTTTGCGCCGTTTTGATAGAGGTATTAACACTTTTAAAATAAAAAGAAATATGAAAATCGACCAATTTAACTTTGCCGGCAAGAAGGCAATTGTACGTGTAGACTTTAATGTTCCATTGGATGAAAATGGAAATGTAACGGACGATACCCGTATCCGCGGTGCTCTTCCTACGCTGAAGAAAATCCTTGGCGACGGTGGAAGTGTCATAATGATGAGCCACATGGGCAAGCCGAAGGGCAAGGTTAATCCGAAGATGTCTCTAAGCCAGATAGTTTCAAAGGTGTCAGAGCATCTTGGAGTAGAGGTTAAGTTTGCTCCCGACTGCGCCAATGCAGACAACGAGGCTGCCGCGCTGAAGGCAGGAGAGGCTCTCTTGCTTGAGAACCTGCGTTTCTATCCGGAGGAAGAGGGCAAGCCCGTAGGCGTTGAGAAAGGTACTCCCGAATATGATGAAGCCAAGGAGGCGATGAAGAAAAGTCAGAAGGAGTTTGCAAAGAAGCTTGCTTCTTATGCAGACTGCTACGTGATGGACGCTTTCGGAACGGCACACCGCAAGCATGCCTCGACTGCTGTCATCGATGCATATTTCGATGCTGACAGCCGCATGCTGGGCTATCTTATGGAGAAAGAAGTAATGGCTGTGGACAACGTCCTCAACAATATCAAGCGTCCGTTTACGGCAATCATGGGCGGTTCGAAAGTTTCTACCAAGATTGGCATTATCGAGAACCTGCTCGGAAAGGTAGACAATCTTATCCTCTGCGGCGGTATGACATATACATTTGCTAAGGCACAGGGCGGAAAGATTGGAAAGTCTCTTTGCGAGAATGACAAGCTCGACCTGGCTCTTGACATCATCAAGAAGGCAAAGGAAAACGGTGTAAACCTTGTTCTCGGCGTAGACTGCATTGCTGCCGATGCTTTCTCTAACGATGCAAACACGCAGGTCTGCGATGCAAACAACATTCCCGACGAGCTTGAGGGTATGGATGCAGGTCCGAAGACACGCGAGCTTTTCAAGGAAGCAATCAAGGATGCAAAGACAATTCTTTGGAACGGTCCCGCCGGCGTTTTCGAGTTTGACAACTTCACCGGAGGTTCAAAGGCTATTGCCGACGCTATTGCCGAGGCTACGGCAAACGGTGCTTTCTCGCTTATCGGCGGTGGCGACTCTGTTGCATGTATCAACAAGTTCGGCATGGCAGACAAAGTGTCTTATATATCCACAGGTGGCGGTGCCCTTCTTGAGGCAATAGAGGGAAAGGTTCTTCCCGGTGTGGCTGCCATAGGCTGATAACATTGGTAAGGTGTATCGTTGAAAGACGAACAGTACCAATACACAAGAAAGACTTATTTCTGTTTTTATCCGTTTTATACGTTGTGATATTTGCGGACAAATACAGAAATAAGTCTTTTCTGTTTGTAGAAATATATAGAGTAACCAATTAATATTAAAACGATGAGAACAAGATTTTTAGCAGCGTTTTTTGCAATGGCATTGCCTGGGTCCGTCGGTTTGTTGTCAGCATCGTGTGCAGATAAGACAAGCGGGACTAATGAATTCAGGACAGACAGCATCAGTTATGTGAAAAAAGACACACTTGCCGAGTGTAATATCACAGTCGATGCGCCGGTTATGGGCGACGGGCAGCTCGGCGATGTGCTGAAAGAATTTATCAGCGAAGAACTTGGCGGCTCGTATAAGGGCGGATATGCAAATATGGACTCGCTTCTCGCATGGTACGGAAACGAGCAGTATGACGCCATGAGCAAGATGGCTGCGGAAGTTCCCGGCACATCAGCCTTGCCATACTCGTATTATGCAGACATACGCAAGGTCTACGAGACAGACAAGCTGGTGACATATACCACCGTTATATCAATCTTTACCGGCGGTGCACATCCCATGACATTCACATCGGGCACTACATTCCGTAAGTCGGACGGCAGGCGCTTCGGCATGGAAATATTCAATAGTAAGTTTACAGAGAAATATACTGAAATTGTTTATGACGGTCTGAAGAAATATTTCAATGTGAAAACCGATGAAGAACTTAAAGCTTGTTTGTTGAATTCGGTTGCATCTTCATATATCCCATTGCCACAAAATGCGCCATATTTCACCAAGGATGGCATAATGCTTGTTTACGGTCAGTATGAGATTGCTCCGTATGCAGCAGGCACGCCGACAGTTATTATACCTTATGACAGGGCAAAGGAGCTGTTGAAGGTTCCGGCTTTAGATATGGTAGAGTAGGGAGGGAGGAAATATGACAAAGGGGTGTGTCAAAATATGTACCTACAGGTTGAAAGAACTATATTTTGACACACCCCTTTATCGTGTTTACAAGCTATTATTTTGCAGCGATGCACTCAACTTCAACCAGCACGTTTTTTGGAAGCGTCTTTACTGCAACTGCCGAACGTGCGGGGAACGGCTCTTTAAAGAATGTTGCATAAACCTCGTTCATTGCGGCGAAGTCGTTCATATCAGCCATAAATACCGTTGTCTTTATAACATCTGCAAGAGAAAGCCCCGCTTCTTCCATAATCTTTGAAGCATTGGTAAGAGCCTGACGTGTCTGCTCCTTTATGCCACCCTCTACGATTTCGCCTGTTGCGGGGTTGATGGGTATCTGTCCCGATGCAAATACAAAACCGTTTACTTCTATTGCCTGGCTGTAAGGACCTATTGCAGCCGGTGCGTTGTTTGTGTGTAATGCTTTCATAATCAATATATTTATATAAGTTTAAATCCTTTGTTGATAAGTGCCGTGTTGATTTCCTTCACATGCTCTTCGTTTCTTGTCTCGCATACGATGCGGCAAATACATGCGTTTATCTTTTCGCTGCCTCCGCCACGCTCATGACGCACGCTGCTGATGTTTCCTCCGCATCCTGCAATGACCGATGCAACCTCGCCGAGCTTGCCGGGCTGGTCGTCCAGTTCAACGTTTATCACGCTGACACGCCCGCTTTTGGCAAGTCCCCGTTTAATTACACGGTGCAGAATAGTTACGTCTATGTTTCCTCCGCTGACCACGCATATTGTTTTCTTGCCTTTTACAGGCACCTTGTTGTACATCACGGCCGCAACGCTTGCCGCTCCGGCACCCTCTGCCACAACTTTCTCCTTTTCAAGCAGGTGCAGGATGGCGCCGCATATCTCGTCTTCAGTAACAGTAACAATGCCGTCAACATATTTTTTGCAAGCCTCGTATGTCAGCGAGCCCGGTTCTTTCACGGCAATTCCGTCTGCAATTGTCGATACCGAGGGAAGTGTCACCCGCTTGTCTGCCTCCAGACTGCTTACCATGCTTGCCGCGCCTGCCGCCTGTACTCCATATACCTTTACATTGGGATTAAGCGATTTTATGGCAAAGGCGATGCCGCTTATCAGTCCGCCTCCGCCAACTGATGCCACGACTGCTTCTACATCGGGCAGCTGGTCGAGCAGTTCGAGACCGATGGTGCCCTGTCCGGCAATCACGTTCTCGTCGTCGAACGGGTGTATAAATGTGTATCCTTTTTCATCTTTCAGCTGAAGTGCCTTCTTATATGCGTCATCGTATACACCCGGCACAAGGCAGATGTCCGCACCATAACTGCGTGTAGCCTCAATCTTGCTTATCGGTGCGCCTTCAGGCAGGCATATAAGTGCCTTGATGCCGTGGGCTGCCGCACCCAAAGCCACGCCCTGTGCATGGTTTCCCGCAGAACATGCGATAACCCCCTTTGCCTTTTCTTCGTCTGTAAGCTGTGAAATCTTGTAGTATGCCCCGCGTATTTTGAACGAACCTGTGTTCTGCAGGTTCTCAGGCTTAAGGTATACGTCGCATTCCGGATTTATTTTCACGGCATGTACAAGGTCAGTCTTGTGTATGGCACTCTTCAATACGTAGCGCGCCTTGTAAAAATTGTCTAAGTTCAACATAGCATAATGTTTTTTTGTTTACACAAAGTTACTACAAAAAAGTGGAATACGGAAGAATGAAGTAATAGAATTGATTTACAGAGGTTTCATTTAAGCTGCCGATTATCTCCAACGCCACCATAATCCTTGCCGAAGCCAAGTCAAGACGTCGCTACGTTACTTGTTCGTAACCACACCATATAGGTAACAAAATGAGTACGAATGGCAAAACAAGGCATTGTGATATAGTGAGTTACTAACAACTCACGAAACAAATCCGGTTACGGAAAAAGATTGCGCCGTTCCTCCGTGTTTTGCGTACCGACGAAGGATTCTTCACCGACTAATTTTGAACCTAAAAAAATTAAGGACGATGAAGAGTACATTTTCAGTAATCTACTACCTCAAACGTCAGGTAGTGAAAAAGGACGGGACAGTACCCGTCATGGGACGTATCACGGTGGACGGAAGCCAGACACAGTTCAGCTGCAAACTGACCGTCGATCCCAAGCTGTGGGATACCAAAGGAGGACGTGTCACGGGCAGAAGCACGGCTGCACTCGAAACGAACCGTATGCTCGACAAGATGCGCGTACGCATCAACAAGCACTATCAGGAAATCATGGAGCGTGACAACTTCGTCACTGCGGAAAAGGTGAAAAACGCCTTTCTCGGACTGGAACACCGCTACCACACGCTGTTGCAGGTGTTCCGGCAACACAACGAGGACTATGCCAAGCAGGTGGAGGCAGGCATGAAAGCCAAAGGCACGTTTGACAAGTACAAGATCGTTTACAAGCACCTGCAAGAGTTCCTCACCGTCCGCTACCATGTGAAGGACATTGCCCTGAAAGAGCTTACACCCGCTTTCATTTCCGATTTTGAAATGTTCCTGCGCACGGACAAACACTGCTGCACCAACACCGTGTGGCTGTATGTCTGCCCGCTTCGGACGATGGTGTTCATCGCCATCAACAATGAGTGGCTCACGCGCGACCCGTTCCGCGAGTATGAAATCAAGAAGGAGGAAACGACCCGCAGCTTTCTGACGAAAGATGAAATCCGCCTGCTGATGGAAGGTAAGCTGAAGAATGCGAAGCAAGAACTATATCGTGATTTATACCTGTTCTGCGCCTTCACGGGCTTGTCGTTCGCCGATATGCGCAACCTGACGGAAGAGAATATCCGCACCTACTTTGACGAACACGAGTGGATAAACATCAACCGCCAGAAGACGGGTGTGGTGTCCAACATCCGTATGCTCGACATAGCGAAGCGCATCATCGACAAATACCGTGGGCTGTGTGGGGACGGCAGGATATTCCCCGTACCCCACTATAACACGTGCCTTGCCGGAATCCGTGCCGTCGCCAAGCGTTGCGGTATCACCAAGCATATTACATGGCACCTCGCAAGACACAATGAAAACTATTTCTATCTGTAAATAAGCATGTTACGAGAAAATATTCATTAACAGGTAACGTTTTAGAAACGAGCAAGACACTTCACTTTGCTTTATTCTGCATACAATCAAAGAGCGACTTAGTAATTGCAAAGATACAAAATTAATCTTTTAAACCAACTCCATTCTCCTTATATATTTCGCAATATTGCTATATTACTTATCTGAAATTCTATAACGGCATAGCCTCATAAATATCCCCTGTCAGCAGTGAAACTTTGCCGGCAGGGGATACTTATTTTTCCGGCTATGCTAAACGTAGTCTTTTATCATTATCAGACCCACATTCGATTTTAATTACATAGTGCTATCGCACTACTGACCGGATAACAAAATAGTGTCTTCTACACTACTCAACGTTTTCTTATTCCGCTCTCTGATATAACCTTTCCTCAATTAACTGTTGAAAACGGCGGAGTATGCCGACTCTATTCCGGTACAAAGGTATTTACGGGTTTTTCACGGACAAACAAGGTCAAGCCGCAAGCGGTTCTGATAAAAATCTTCCTGCTGTACTTCGTCCAGAGAGTATTTTTCTCAAAAACCTTGTTTGTCCTAAACCCTACACCTTTTGTTGTACCAGAACAGAATCAACAAACTCCGGCTCGTTAGACGCATATAAAAAAAAGTCAAGGTTATGAGAGCGAAACAAGAAAACATAAAATTAGAACAGAATAACACCACCTCTCAATACCGCATATATTCACAAAAAGCAGCAATGGTTATGAAAACAAGATATAAGATAGCAGGTTTGGCAGTGGTAGCCGTAGCAGGTTCACTCCTTTTGGGTGGTAGCCTTTGGTGGTGGTTTGCAGGGGTATTTGCAGGCAAATTGATTGTCCGCTTATTCCTTACCGTAGCATTGGCGGTAATCCTTTACTTCTTTATCTACATCCTTATTTATGCTTCTATCATTGGCGGAATACTTTGGATATTAATTGGATAAAACAGATATTAAAATGAAAACAAGACGAGGAAAAACAGTGGCACAGCAATGCCGATATTATGAAGTGGAGAACATCTACGACTATATGGTCAGTGTATATATCAACGGTAATATCACTTCGTTTCAGGAGCTATACCGAGAGTTATGCACCGATGCAAAGAGAATGTTTATCGAATACATCTTTGACGAAGTACCGAGAGTTTACCATCAAGAGATAATTATAGCAACCATTCAGTAATCACAAGGGGCGAGAGTAACACCTTGCCCCACAATACCCCAAAATTATGAGTGTATCAATCCATTTCAAAAACGAAATACAGACCTATTTAGAGCAACGTGCCGAGTATGACGAATTGTTTGCTCGTTCATACCGCAATCCATTGAAGAATATCGAAGATTGTTTGACCTATATTTTGAATTATGTTCAGAAAAGCGGTTGCAACGGTTTTTCCGATGATGAGATTTTCGGGCAAGCGGTTCATTATTACGATGAAACAGACATCGAGATAGGAAATCCGATTGACTGCAAAGTAGTAATCAATCATCACGTAGAACTCACCGCAGAGGAGAAAGAGCAGGCACACAGAGATGCAATCAAACGCATCGAGAATGAGGCTTATGCCAAGATGAAACAGCAGAGAGAGAAAGCCACCGCCAAACGGACGGCAACCATTCAGCAACCCCAAGCATCACTATTTGATTTTTAAGCTATGAAACCGAGAACAAAACTTCAAAAGGAGGTGGTTACACTAAGTAAGCGACTACCCAAGATTACCGAGACACAGAAAAAGTATGCTTTCCTACACTGTTTTGACCACATCGGACGCAGGACGAAAAAAGGTATTATCACCTGCACCGAGTGTGGACACCAATGGCAGAGCGACGGAGCGTTGATTGATACTGTTTGCGGTTGCACCTGCCCCCAGTGCGGTATGGAGCTGAAAATTCACACCACCCGAAAAAGAGTATTTAAGGAAAATGAGTATTTCTCTATTATCACCACCTGCAAAGATTTTCAAATAATACGGTTCTTCTTTGCCAAAGCACGCTATACTGTAGGGCAGCCAGCCGACTACTCCATTACGGAAGTTGCCCAAAGGTGGATAGCCCCCAACGGCAAGTTTGAAACCATTGCCCGATTGAGAGGACTAAGTTTTATCTATTACGACTTATGGCAAGAAGGTAGCTCGATGGAAATCCGTAGGAACCACCGTGTATATGATATTAACCCGATATGCACCTATCCGAGAAAACGGATTACCGACAAACTAAAACGCAATGGGTTCAAAGGTGATTTTCACAACCTTGCTCCCTTTGACTTATTCCGTAGTCTACTATCTGATAGCAAGGCGGAAACCCTTATCAAGACAGGGCAACACAGCCTATTGAGCTACTTTATCCGCTACTCGTCAAAGACTGCTGATACTTATTGGAACTCCATTCGCATAGCCATTCGTAACGGCTATGCCATTGAGGACGGTTCTATGTGGTGCGACTATATCGACTTGTTACGTTTCTTTGGTAAAGACACCAACAGCCCGAAATACGTTTGCCCTGCCGACTTGAAAACGGAACACGACCGACTTACAAGGAAGAAGCAAGCCCACCTTGAACGTGAACGATTAGAGGAACAACGTCGCAAGGCAACAGAGAATGAAGACCGTTTCCGTGAACTGAAAGCCAAGTATTTCGGCATAAACTTTACCGATGGAGCTATCGAGGTGCGAGTGTTGGAGAGCGTAGATGAATTTTTCGAGGAGGGAAAAGCTATGAAACATTGCGTGTTTACCAACGATTACTACCTCCGCCCCGACAGCCTTGTGCTTTCTGCCACTATTGACGGTAAACGAATTGAAACGGTAGAAATTTCGCTTAAAACGCTCAAAGTGGTGCAATCTCGTGGGGTGTGTAACAGCAATACCGAGTATCACGACCGCATCATCAAATTAGTAAACAAGAATAAAAACCTTATCCGCCAACGGATAGCAGCATAATACGATTATGGCAACAAGTTATAACACATTGATTATTTCATTTGGACAGTCCATTGAGGAACTGAATAAGATATTTGACAATCCCACAACGTGGGGTGTATCCACCCTAAAAGAGTGGATAGACTGCTATGAAAGCACAACACGTTTCACGCAAATTGGAGATAACACGGCAGTAATCACTTCCGAATACAATATGCCATACGTTACCGAATGGTTGCGGAAAAATATGCCTATAATCAATACAATAACCTACTAAATAACAACTGATATGAAGAAAATAGATATAGAGAGTTGCGTGCAAATTTACAACGCAGAAACAGCAGTTGCCTATGCACAGATTATCAACACCATTGTGTGGTGTCAGACAAGTGATGAACTCCACGAGCGACTAAACGTAGTCAAGCAAATACTAACCGTTCACCTCCATTTTGAGTGGGGATTTGGCAAACACCACTTTTGGCTCAAACAGCGTAAGGAACTCCATAGCGAGGAACTTATTGAGGATAGAATTTTAATAGTAACCTTTTAATTCATATTGAAATGAAATCATTAAACAAAGACGGAATATCCACTTGCCAAGCAGGGCAGGAAAACTATGTGTATTTTGACCTTATGCCACGCTTACGCAGAAAAAGTAGATATTGCCAATATGATTACCGAACACCCGAAGGAGTGCTATTTTCAACCGTAGCCCCGACGCTGGAGAAATGTCGGGAACGTAGAGACGAGTGGCTAAAACAGAAAGCAGAGTGATAGACGGGCGGATTTTCCGCCCGTTACTTTTTGACGGTGAGCTTAAGCGGCACAAAAAGTAACAAAAAAGCCCAAGTTCCAAAGGTTTGCAACCTTATAGCTTGATTACAGTAAAACAGAGCCTATCCACGCCTCAAACATTGAGCAAGAGCCAGTCGATGACAATGAGCTACCGTAATATGACAGCGGAAAGATAGGAACCGATTTTGACCAAGAATAACAACCGATGCGGACGGAGCTAACCATTATATATAACGTTGCTTTTGACAGTAACCAGTAACAAAGAAACTGCCAATAGTCATTTTTTTTCGGTTGCAAATCCCATTTTGTTCATTTTTTCGATAAATTCCTCATCGGTGTTTGCGCTATAATATATTTTTATGATTGATTCTTTAGGTATAACTATTTTATAGCCAAGAGACCTTTCTGGCTCATCTTTTACGGCTCGATATGGAAGAATAATTCTTGTTTCTTTTTGTTTCTCATACCTATTGTTTATGGTTGTGAGAAACCGCAATATGAATTCATCCATTAACTTTTCATCACAAGCAATATCTCCTCTTAAAGATTTATATAATATACCATCATCGGTTTCTTCCCAAAGAACATCGTATCCATTTTCTGCACTGGATTGTAAAACAAGTGGATTTTCTTTATACTGCACGTCTTTAAAGCATTCTCCTAAATAATAGTTTGAAAGAAAATACTCTTCTATCAAATTCTTGTCGTACTCAATAAATATAGAGTTGTATCCTTTGGGAAACTTACTCCATTTGGGAACTTCAGGTAATAATTTAGTAAAACAACATATTCCCAAGCGACTTAATTCTGTTCCAAGTATTTTAGCATCTCCAAAAACTCGGTCAAAAAGGTCTTTTACGGTTTCGTTTTTTTTAGAAAAAGCAATTACATTAGCATCTTCAAAATCTTTATACTCAGTAGGTCTTGAAAACCACAAATAATGCTCAGTTAATTCCTCCAATGTTTTATCATTTGCCGGTCTTAAACGATATATTTTATCCATATTTATTTCTATAATTAGGTTATAACTATTAGAAACTGTTTTGCAAAGTTACTCACAAAAAAACACCCAACAAAAACTTGCTGAGTGTTTCTTAACATATTCATTCAAAATAGTTTATTCCTCTTCTTCGCTACTATCATTATTGAACGAAACCGACAACTGTACCATCTTGCCGAAATTATCTTCGACATAAATATCAATTTTCTGTTGGTCGGTACTGTTGGAGGTGTAGTATAGGCGGAACACCTCTTTGGTCAGTGGATAGCGGTCGTTGGGTAGAAATATTGTGCCGTTGTCCATTTCCAATTTGCCGTCTCCGTCAGGTTGAAAAAAACGAATTGTGTATTTCGCATCGTCAAAGTGACCTGAGCGATTGAGGGTACAGCGAATCTCTGCTGTCTCACCTTTGGCGATTTTCGTCTGCACAGGCATTGTCTCCACCGTGAAATCATATCCTTGCTGTATCTCTAACTCATCGTTACAGGCGGTTGCCAA
This sequence comes from uncultured Prevotella sp., assembly GCA_900545525.1. Lineage (GTDB taxonomy): Bacteria > Bacteroidota > Bacteroidia > Bacteroidales > Bacteroidaceae > Prevotella. The sequence goes on along the minus strand of UQZX01000011.1, from coordinate 30,466 downwards.
AAAGATTGTTGCCATTGTGCAACACATCATTAGTATATACTTAAATTTCTGTTTCATTGCTGTAATTAATTGATTATAAATTTCATTCCTACACCGAATTGGGTGTGGAAGTGTCCAATACTACTGCCCCACAGAACCCGCTCTCGTGCATTGATGAGTAGTACCACACGGTCAGATAGATAAGTTTCGAGTTCCAACGTGACTGCTCCGCCATAGATAAAAGCATCCTTGTTGCGGATGGTTGCACCGTCCGGTAAGAGTTTGTCGCCCCAGTTACTTGTTTCGTATCCGGCTAATGCAGATCCGCCGATACTCAAAAAGAAGGTTTTGGAAGGGTCGGACAGAAATTTGAAGTAGTAGCCACCCTCTGCTGTAAATTGTGCTTTGGGAATACTGATATTCTTATAGGCATATTCTTTAGAAAGATACTCCGCCCCGAATACCCATCGGTTGCCGTTCTTGGTATAAGTTGAAAGCCCAACACCCGCATAATAATTCACAGGCTTCTGAATCCCATCCACAAAACCACCACGTAGTTCCACGCCACGCATTCCCGGCAGGTAGCGTTGGGCGTTTGCCTGCCCCGTGGTCAGGGCAAGCAACGCTACAACAATAAATAGATACTTCTTCATCTTACTTCACTTTCAGTTCATTAATTACTCTGGCACGCACGATGTCCTCGTTCTCGATGATGAACGACTGATGTCTGCCACCGCTTTTCTCGTGAAGCTCCACTACAAGTTGCTTATCTTCGGGAATGGTAAATTTTTCCATCGTGAACACGGTACGTTCATCTTTGTTGCCAGCTACACGGGTGGCGTAGTTGTAGGCACGAAGCGGGAAAATAATTTGTTCTTGAATGGCGGTACGTTTTGCCACTTTCTTATCTACGATTTTGAAAGTCACAAAATCTACATCGAAAGGGACATTAGACGAGTTCTTAATCTGCGTATGAAAATACAATAGCCCGTTATGCGTGTACAATCCTCTCAAAAGGTACTGAATGCCAAAAGACTTCGCTCCGATATGCTTAATCTCACGGTCGTTGTTCTTATGAATGGATTTCATAATCAGGTGTACCAGCTTTGGGGACTCGCTACCTAACTCCGTCAGGTAAACATCCAGAGCATTGTTCGGACGGTTTACCGCACTTCCATCATGGATAAAGTCCTTCATTTCAATGTTCAGCAGTAGCGGCTCATCGGCATACTTCACATTAAACGTGTAGAACGAGCCGCTCTCGGTAATGACCGAAAAGTTGGTTTCCGTGCGGAAATTCTTCACCGTCGCTTTCACCCGGATTACATTTTCCGCACCGTCCGCCTTGCCTGCAATCAGGTTCGGAGAGCCCAAATCCATATACTTCACCGCTGACGGGAAGATAATATGTGTCGTCTTATCATACGTGACCTCGATACCGTGTGGCGGTATCATACGGTCAAAGGTCAGCTTCTTGGTCAGACCATGATAAAGGTCGCCTGTTGATTCCTGTGCATTAGCACCTACAAAGCCCATGGCGAGGGCAATCATCAAAAATACTTTTTTCATTTTACTTTGGATTTTAGTGGTGGGGTCGCGCAACGGCGACTCCGAATTAATAATAAATAGTTGTTGTTTAATTTTTATCTTGATATAGCATCAGGTTATATCCGGCTTTGAGATGTACTTTTACAACTTTCATCTTCTTGGAGATGTATTGCGAAGCACCCTGTATCGCCCCTTTGCCGAGTTCCGCCAGCAATTGGTCGCCCGCCCCCTGATTGGTTATCGAAACGCTTGTTCCCAGACTTGCCCCCATATTGGCGGCAACCTCTTTGACGGCGTTCAACTCAATGGAACCGGGAATGAAAATACCTTCCTGCCCATCGGTGTCGATAACCGTCAGTTCCACGGGAATAATTGTTTCCGCGTACTCCAACGAGGTGATGTCGATGCCGAGCCTGTCGCCTTGCACTTTGCCCATTCCCGTAATAAGGGCGTTGCGGGGAATAACGGTTGTTCCGGCACGCATCGGTTCCAACAACCGCATTCGCACTGCCTGCCCATCGGTGATGGTCTGGTTGCCATGAATACACGCCCGGATGGTGTTTTTATCCGCTTTATTCTCTGTGCCAACTGCTGTATAAAATCCCATATTCCGCTCTTTGGAGTATTCGGCAATGAACACAGAATCGCTCATCGGTTGCGAAAGGGTGGTAACTACCGGAGTGGTAACCTGCCCCACGGGATTAATCACCACCTTGCCGTTCTTAACCGTTTCGGGAGCTTGGTCCCCTGTAAGGATTGGCTGCTGCTGTTCTCCCATTGGCGACCCTTGTGGTTGTCCCTGCGGCATATACTTCGCCGCCAACTCGTAGGACTTTTCAAGCAATGCCAACTGTTCGGCTGCCACATCTTTTTCTGTCTGCTTGTTGTACGCCATCTCCCGAAGTTCCTCTATCTCTTTTCGCATCTCCTCCTTTTCGGGGTCTTCCTTCGGCGTTTCGTAGAAATTACCCAGCGTACGGTTGATGTCTTTATAAGCATTGGCGGAGGCGTAGATGGTCTCTTTCGGACGGCTGCTTCCACCGCCACCCCCATGGGTCTGTTTCGGCTCGTCATAAAGTGGCTCTTCCTCCTCATCGCCAAACATAGACGCCAAATCCTGCATCTGCCGTTGGCGTTCGCTCTGTTTCTGCTCCATCCGTTCCTGCTCATACGCCGTTTGCTTGTCGTCTGTCAGTTTCCCGTTTGTAGGAGCCGGCACATCGGTGTTGAATCCCTTCTGTTCCTGTGCCTGTTCTTGCTGTGACGGGGCGAAAATCAGCCACATCGCCACGCCGAACACGATAAACATGAGCGGGTAGATGATGAACTTTTTATGTTTCTGACGCTGCTCCTCTGTCAGCTCCTTTTTCGGTTTGTCCGGTTCATGGCGAACCTTCTCCTCAATCTTGTTCTCCTCCATTATCGTAGATTTTTAATTGGTTAATACTGTCTCTCTTCTGTAATTCGAGCATCTGCATGTGTTCTATCTCTATCTGCCGTCCTTCATTCTTACCGATGGTGTAAATCGCCGAAACGAAGATGTAAACCGAAGCGATGCCGAACAACAGAAACATAGTGAGCAACACGATCAATCGTTTTTCAGGCGTGATACGTCCGCACAGGCGGCGGAGATGGTCATCCACCCAATCCTCTATTTTTACCATGTATTCCCGTATCATCGCTTCTGTACTTTAATATCCCTGTTCTCCACTATCTCAAAGGCTTCGATAATAAACCCGTGCGGATTATTATCCGAACGCACCGAGTTGAGCAGGCTGCACCTTGTTACCAGACTGCGTTCCGTCACGTTGCTCTCACGGATAATCATTTGTCGGGCGTAGGTGTTTACCTTGTAGGGATAGGTGTCGAAATTGCACGACACGCTATCCACCTGCACCACCTGATTGATGTTGCCGCTGATGATACGGTTGTAATACCCCTTTTCCGCAAAGTCGGTGTAGTAATTGAACGCACTCTTATCGGCAAGCTGAAAGGCTCGTTTGATATTGCTTTCAATGGCGGTTTTATCCGGCGAGAGGGTAAAAAAGAGTTCGTGAAACCGCTTCACGTGCTCCCGTGCCTCCACCGGACGGTTCTGTGCCAAATCTTGCGAGAGAGCGAGCATCAAGGACTTACCGCCGTCCAGCACGTATATTTTCTGTCGTTGTGCCTCGGCAAAGGAGTAGGAACTCCAAACGGAGTAGCCCACGATTGCCCCGCACAAGCAGACAAAGACAATTCCGAACAGGCGTATCTGCCTGAAGCTCGTTTCGATGTTTTTTAATGATTTAAATTCCATTGTTCTATTGTTTTAATAATTTATTTGCCTTTATTCATCAGTCGTCCGGCTACATTTCCGGCTGCTGCACCTGTCGCCGCACCCGATACTCCGGCAACCTTACCACCTGCATAAGAAGCCGCATTGTTCACGTTCTTGCCATAGTTTCCGGCTCCGCCAGCCTGTATTATCCAACCCGCAACCGTCGGTATAGTAAAATAACCGATGATGCCGATTATCATAAATACCAGATAAACCCCGTTGCTCGCGTCGGGTGAAAAGGTGGGATTATTCTCCATCTCCGTGATGTCGTTCTGAAGCATCAAAACTTGGATCTTGGCAAGAATGGAACTGAACAAATCCGATACGGGTAGCCACAAGTAAACAGATATGTACCGGGTGAACCACTGGCTCATCGTGCTCTGAAACCCATCCCAGACCGATATGGCAAAAGCAATCGGGCCGAGGATGGCAAGGACGATGAGAAAGAATGTCCGTATCGTGTCGATGAGCAGGGCAGCGGCGGCGAACAGCAGTTCCAGTATCTCCCTGAAAAAATCCCGTATGGACTTTTTCATGTTATACATTCCACGCTCAATGTACATTCCGGTCATTGTTACCATATCCCCCGGCGAAAATCCCAGCTCCTCAATCCGCTTGTCAAACTCCTCGTTGCTGGCGAGGTATGCCGTTTCGGGATTCCTCAGCATCGCTTCGTACTCCAATTTATCTTTCTGCTCCCGATACTTGTTCATATCGAAAGTCTGCGTTTCCAGCATCTGGTGCGTGCCCCTGACAATGGGACTTAATATCCCGTTCACCGTGCCCAATACAATGGTGGGGAAAAACATAATGCACAAGCCGATGGCAAAGGGACGGAGCATCGGGTACACGTCGATGGGTTCGGCTCGCGCGAGTGATTGCCACACCCGCACCGCCACGTAGAACAACGCTCCCAGTCCCGCTATCCCCTTTGCCACCCCTGCCATATTCGAGCAGAGGGGCATCATTTCCACATACAGATTTTGAAGTATCTGATGCAGGTTCTCAAATTCTACTGCCGCTAATACCATCGCTTACCAATATCTGTCGTTAGCATTGCCGTAGAGAGCCATCACACGGTCTGTATCGCCTGTTTTCTTGGAACGGAGGTAGCTCACGGCGATGTTCTTGTTGGTGTAGTAATTCACCAGATTTCGGTAATCCTTTACATTCACGTAGATACCGTTAATCAAGTCCATCCGTTCCTTGTCGCTCATCGAAAGACCGCTTACATTGACAATCCCTTTGAGTTCATTCAGCAGTCCGGCACTCTCTTCGAGTAGTTTGGTGTAACCGAAGGCAATGGCTCCGAGTTCCTCTACCGTGTAGTTCTTATCCCGCATCATTCGTTGGAAATTATTCACGTAGATGTCGGATATTTCGCCCACCATCAGGATAGTCTGCTGCACCTTGCGGGCATCTTTAACTAAGTTATTTACAGACTTTAACGCGTCATAATACTTTTTTCCCTGCTCGTAAATCTTTACGGTCTCCTTAAAATTATTTATCATATTGGAAGCCGTCGAGGAGGTTTGCACGATGTTCTTTGTCGCATTGATAATACTCTGCGCGAGGTTCGAGGGGTCAAATGTCACCCACTGCGCTTGTGAGGGTAGAGCGATGGCTGCCATCGCCACTACCATGATTAAAAATCGTTTCATGTTACTTTGGATTTTTAGTGGTTACTACTATTTTTCACTTACCCGTGTATAATCCCCGTTCGGCGAGAAGGTCAGCACATCGGTCGCCTCGTTGTAGGCGATGTCAATCCGAAAGCCTGTGTTGATAAACAGGTTGCCGCTCTCCTCCACAATCAGGTAGGTTTCCGGCTTCACCTTGCGGGTGATGCCTGTTTTTCTAAACACGGTTACTTTATACTGCTCACTCTCTTTGAAAATCAGCACGTCGGGTTTACGCCCCACGCTTACCCAATTTCCACACAGCCTGTCAAGGTCTGCCTCCTTCACCTCCCCGCAAGCGGAGAGGAAAAGGGAGGTCAGGGCAAGGGTATATTTCGCCAACTTTAATAGTCGGCTCTTTGAAATGGTCGTCATGTTGTTGATTATTTAAGTTTTACTTCGTTTTTTATCAGCGATTTGTTTAATCGCCATCTCAATATTGCCACCCATCTTTTCAGCAAGTGCCATTACTTCCATCTTTTCCGTTTCCTCTGTCGTGAACGTCAAATATTCTTCCGTTGAAACTTCTGTGGCATAGACGGCTGACTGTGTTCCACCCAGCCCAATCCAAACCTCCTTGTACAATCGGCTCGGATTGTTCGCCATGTTGATGGAGAGTATCTGCCCACGTTCTTTGTCCGTCAATCCCAGCAGGGCTTGAATCGCGTCGAACTTGTTCATGTACTTGCGTTGGTCTAACAGGATTTTGCAGTCGGAGTTATTGATGATAGCCTCTTTGACAATGGGCGATGAGATAATATCGTCCACCTCTTGTGTAACCACAATTGCTTCACCGAAATATTTACGAACCGTTTTATAAAGATATTTCAGGTACTCGCTCATGCTCGCCGACGATAACGCTTTCCAAGCCTCCTCCACGATAATTTGTTTGCGGATGCCCTTTAACCTCCTCATTTTATTGATAAAAGCCTCCATGATAATGATAGTAACCACCGGAAAAAGTTCCTTATTCTCCTTGATAGCATCAATCTCGAATACAATAAACCGCTTACTGAGCAGATCGATATTCTTATCGGAGTTGAGCAGGAAATCAAAATGCCCGCCTTTATAATACTGGCGAAGTGTCGTCAAGAAATTGTCGATATTGAAATCCTCACGGCTTACCTTAATATCCCTACGCTCCAATCCCTCCCGATACTCGTCACGCATGAACTCGTAGAAGGTGTTGAAGTTGGGGGTGATGTTCCGGTCGGCTTGTATCTTTTCAATATATGCCGTTACCGCGCTCCCCAGCTCACCCGATTCTGTTTTGGAAATCTTGTCGTCCTCACTCTTCCAAAGTGTCAGCAGCAGGGTTTTGATACTGTCCTTTTTCTCCACGTCAAACAGGTAGTCATCGGTGTAGAACGGGTTGAAGCTGATAGGCTTATCTTCGGTATACGTAAAATAAATTCCATCTTCCCCTTTTGTCTTTTTGTTTATCATCTCGCAAAGCCCCTGATAGGAGTTACCCGTATCTACCAGCACCACGTGCGTGCCCTGCTCATAGTATTGACGTACCATGTGGTTCATAAAAAAGGACTTTCCACTACCGGAGGGTCCCAAAACAAACTTGTTTCGGTTCGTGATGATTCCCTTTTTCATCGGCAGGTCGGAAATATCCAGATGCAGCGGTTTACCTGTCAGCCTGTCCACCATCTTGATGCCGAAGGGTGACGGTGAATTTTTATAGTTCGTCTCCTCCGAGAAGAAGCAAACCGCCTGTTCGATAAAGGTGTAAAACGACTCCTCCGCCGGAAAGTCCGCCGCATTGCCGGGAATGCCCGCCCAAAACAGGGTTGGCGTATCCACGGTATTGTGTCGGGGCTTACACTCCATAAGAGCCAACTGGCTGCCCACCTCGTTTTTGATGTGCTTTAGCTCCTCCTTGTCATCGCTCCATGCCATCACGTTGCAATGGCAACGCACCGATGTCAGCCCAAAACTGTGGGCTTCGTTCAGGTACTCGTCAATCCATTCTTTGTTGATTTGGTTGGAACGGCTGTACTTCGAGAGGGAGTGCATATTCTTGGCTGCCTTCTCAAACTTTTGCAGGTTCGCCGCCGAGTCGTCGATAAACACGTACTGGTTGAAGATATGGTTACACGGCAACATCAACCCGATGGGAGCGGCAAACGACAAACGGCAGTCCGACCTGTCCGTCGATAGTTTCTCGTACCGCATATCGGTAGCGACACGACCGGGCAGATCCTCCGCGTCCGACAGGGTATGCAGGCAGAGGTAGTTATCGCCGATTTTCATCTCATCGGCTCCGATGGCGACGTCTTTGAGGGTGGTGGTATCAGTTTGGGAGAGGGAGAAATATTTCTCCACGATACCCGCCTCCTTATCCGTCCCGACAATCTCGTCGTTGGTCAGCCGTTTCAAGCGGATAAACCCGCTCTCGTTGATGATACTCTCGAACTGCCCGACCGCTTCCAAAAACTTCGTTGCCGCTTCCTTGTCCTTCATCTCCTTGGGGATGATGAAACCCCGGCAAAGCGTGTTGAAATTGCTTTGGGTGCGGCTGCGTTCCTTGGTCGTTTTCGTGAGGAACAGGTAGCAGTAATGGTTCAGGTAGGGGCGCTCGTTGAAGTGCCGTTCAAAACTGCGGGACAGGAAACTCGTATCGCCATCCATTTGCGGCTCATAGCTCTCTTTGATAAAAATATCCTGCTTGTGGACGACGGAATAGTCCGGCAGCACCTTTATCGCCTTGACCCACGAACCGTGTATGGCTTCATATTCCGCCGAGGTCACGGTATAGAGTTCGGGCAGCTCCACCCGAAACCCTACCGTAATATCGGCGTCCTTGCTCACGATTACATCGTGTTCCACCGAGAGCAGGGGAAACTTGCTCTCTAACGTGGCTGCTTTCATTGTATTTCTCATGCTCGTCTTTCTTATAAAGTTGAATTAAGAGGGTCTGCGACCCTTTTTAATAAATAATCGGGGAAATTTACGTCGGTTGATGATGTACTTCGGGTGGCTCTTGGTGGCGGACAGTTTCATAAGCCCGTGCTCGCCGTACTTGGCGTTCAGGGCGAAGGTCTGCCACACCAGAACCGATGCGGCGACCACCCCGAAACCAATACATACCCATTGGTTGATGCCCACCATATACATGATGACAAAGAGGATGAAAGTCGCCAGCAGTCCACCCACGAAGATGAACAAATATTGACTTTTCAAGCCTTTGAACTCAACCGACTTTCCAATCCCCCTATTGATTGGATAGTCTGCCATAACCTTATTATAAGAAGAAAGAGCGGAGAATGGTAGCGGCGACAATCAGGAAGATACACGCTCCGAACCAACTTGCGGCGGTCTTGGAAGTATCGGGATCTCCGCTTGAGAACTTGCCATATACCTTGACGCCACCTATCAAACCTACCACCGCGCCGATGGCGTAAATCAGTTTTGTGGCGGGGTCAAAGTAACTTGTTACCATAGTGGTTGCCTCCGTGATACCCGCCATGCCGTTACCCTGTGCCATCGCCGAAGATGCGGCTATAAGAAGAACTGCCGAGAATAAAATCTGTTTCTTAGTCATAAAATGATTTTTAATTTGTGCCGGGCGGCTGAAGGGTCATTGCTCCTTTATTATTGCCCGACGGTTAATACTGTTTTTACTTGTTGGATTTTAGTGGTGGCACTCCGCTTATCCGTACTCTTTCTGTTTCATTGTCCTTTACTTTTTTAATCGTTACACAAAATCCCGAATGTCGAACCCGCTGATGTCCGCAGGCACTTCGAGTGTATTTTGGGGATGGACTGCATTTCCGACCTTCTTTCCCTCCCCAGAGATAGATTTACCGGAAACTTCGTCCATTAACCCCGTTATCTTCTTTGCCCACTCAGGGCTGCTTTCAATAATCCGTTCAAAAAGGGCGTTGCCTTCCATCTCCGAGAATATCTGTCCGGCCCGTTTGCGTTCGTCCGCTGTGGCGGAAGAATTATCGGCGACTTTTACCGCTTCGCCGATTTCCTCAAAGCTCGCTCCGGTGGCATACCGTTTAGCCGGTGTCCGTTCTCCCTCATCATCGTCCGCATATTCCACCGGAATGTCTTCGATACGAATGTCGGTGAACGCTTCGTCCAGCTCATTGTCAGGTATCCGTGCCGGAGATGCTTCGCTCTTATCGTCGGCAAAAGTAACCGCAATATCCGCAACTTCCTCACTTTCAATCTCCGTGGCAGCTTGTGGCGTCGGGATGGCAGTGGTTGGCTCTCTCGTTTCCATTTTGAACAGGCTCTTGCCGACAATATCATCCGATTTTTGCGGTGGCTTGGCGGGTGGTTTGTCCTCCACCTGCGGATTACTTTTCTGCTGCCTGCCTGATAGGATGTAACTAACAAGCCATGCGTTATACAGCAATAGCAGGCATATCAATACGGTTTCCATAGGCTAGCATTAAAAGACCGGTTTATAGAATTTTTGGTATAACTCCGTAATCTCATCCTTATGGATAGTAAAATGTTCGGTAAGGACATTATCAATAAAACCATAGAGTGAGGAGTCATTCTCACCGATTACTTGTATAATGCGCGAAATACATTCGTGATACTCTTTTCGCACATAGACAAGTTTGCCTGAGCGAGCCTTCGCATTTGGTTCCTTCAGGAAGCAATCACGGTAACTACGAGTATTGCTCTTTTCGAGAGTATTGGAATGAGATTGGTCGTGATTGGATAACTTGTCATTCGTTACTCCGTTGGCAGCCTCCACCGTAGAGGAAGCCGGTTTCTTAAAAAATCTGTTAATTGTCTTCATGCGTCTTTACTTTAATTGTTAAAAAATAGAATTGTTATTTTCATTATATAATGCGGTTATATCCTCTTGAAAAGAGGCGAAATGATGTGCCAGCACGTTGTCGATATAGCTGAATAAAGAAACCTCGTCTTTGGCGATAATCCTGATTATCCGCTGTATCCGTTCATGGTATTCTTTCCGTACATAGACGGTCTTGCCGAAACGTGCCGAGATGGTAGCCTCTTTCAAAAACAGTTCCTGATAGTCCTCGTCTTTTGCTTTCGTCTTTCGGCGACGGGGTTCTTCTGCGGATTGTTTTTGAGGTGTCGGTACTTTTTCCTCTTCCGGCTTTTCCTCTTCCCGCACCTCTGCATATTTTTCTACTGCTGGGGGTGCGGGTTCATCCTCCCTGAAAGAGTTGATGATGAAATTTTCATCAATGGTATCTATCTTCAATTTCTTGCCCATAGACTACTTCTTTAGAATCGTCAGGATTTCATCTACAAGTGTATCCAGATTACTGCCTCTCACCAATATCCTGTCAGCAGGAAAAACCGTAGAACGAAATACCTGTTTGCGTTCCGTTGCGGCTTCCTTGCGGAATCGCTTGCTGTCAGGCAGAAACGTTTTCATTACCGGGAGTGCCATTTCTGCACATACCTTTTCGTACATGTCGTATAACTCGGACTTTTCCCGACCGTCCACCATGTTCCAAAGCATATACAATCCTTTTACATTCGTTTTGCCTGTGCATATCATGTGTTCATGGATAATCGAAGCAAAACGGATGGAGCTTTCCATGACAACACGGTCGGCAGCTATCGGACAAAAAATGTAGTCCATCGTGGCAATCGTATTGACAATGCTCGCATTGTTAATGGTTCCCGGCAGGTCGAAGAAAATAAAATCAAGAGGCTTTCCGGACTTTACAAGTCTGGCGGCAGTGTCCGGTGCATCTTCCGGCCTGCTTCCTATCACGGTATAAGCCTTTTTTTGCAGGCGTTTGAATTGCTCATAAGCCATCGCTTTGTAATGGTCATCGTTTGTTGCCGATGCCATATCACGCTCACGCATATCCTTGATACTGTATTGTGGAAAATCACAGTCCACTACCGCAACATTATATCCCCTGACATAATGGAGGTAACTGGCGACAAGCACCGTTAAAGTTGTTTTCCCCGCTCCACCTTTCTGTGTGGAGAAAGCTACATAAGTAGGTTCGTTCAAATTCTCATTCTTACTTTCGTTCATACTTCCTTTTGTTTTTATAGTGATACAATCATTTATTTATCTGTTTCTTCAAACATTCGTTTCGATAATAGCCCATATATCGTATTATATATTTGGCTGCTAATTTATTTCTATCAACCGCCCAACGTTGTAATGTACCAACTTTGGGCAATCGCATTTTTCATTGGAACCAACCGTCGGACAGACAAATATCAATTGAAATTTTCTATCCATTATCGGGTCGTTTTTTGTGTTGTCGGTTCATAAATTCATCCATTCGGTTCAATATTCCACCGCCTGTTTGTTCCAAGATTTATCCCGACGTTCAATCAATTCTCCGGCAAATAAACGACGAATAATCATAGCTTGTATCACTTTCCCGATGGGTGGCAGCTTGTGGCTTCGGGATGGCAGCGTCTGGCACTTTCACGCTTCAAAATCAGGGGCATAAAGGCTGTACTTTTGTGCCCAAGCGACAAGGCTGACCCTTCATGTCCGCATGGCAGTCGAGATAGGCTCTCTCCAATCCGTCCGTAAGGCGGATTTTTGTTTTCAAACGAAAACAGCAAGGTGTCTTTTGAGTTACTCAAAAGGCAGCGGGTTACTCCCGCCGCACCTTGCTCTTGCAGAGGGCGGGGCTTTTCCTCCGTAGTCGGAAAGCCCTTTCTCATACCTGCCGTAGGCTGGATTGATAGGTGGCTTATGTCGTTCCACTAAAATCCACAGTAAGATGAAAGAAAAAGTAAAGAGAACAGGGCGAACGCCCAAGCTGAACCCCAAAACGCACTGCGTGATGGTGCGTTTTGACGACGAGGAACACGCCCGTTTCCTCTCCATGTACGAGAAATCGGGCGAGTATGCAAAGGCGGTATTCATCAAGGCACGGGTATTCGGGGAGGTGTTCAAGGTGATTCAGGTCGATAATTCCTTCCCCGAATACTACGCCAAACTATCCGATCTGTACGCGCAGTTCCGACGTATTGCCGTCAATTACAACCAGACGGTGAAGGAGCTGAAGAGCCATTTCTCCGAGAAAAAGGCGATGGCGCTGCTCTATAAACTCGAAAAAACGACACAGGAGCTGGTCGCAGTGAGCCGTGAAATCGTGGTATTAACCCAGAAATTTGAAGCGGTATGGTTGCAAAAATCAATGTAGGCAACTCCCTGTTCGGTGCTTTGGCATACAACGGACAGAAGGTAAACGAGGGGGAAGGCAAGCTGTTGGCATCCAACAAAGTCTTTGACAACGGCACGGGTAAGGTGGACATGGCACGTGCGATGGCTGACTTCGAGCGGTATCTTCCTGCCCGTATGCGTACCGAGAACCCGGTTATCCATATCTCGCTCAACCCGCACCCCGGTGACAAACTCACCGATACGGAGCTGACCGACATCGCACGGGAGTATATGCAGCAGCTTGGTTACGGCGAGCAGCCGTACATCATTTTCAAGCATGAAGACATCGAGCGGAGCCACGTCCATATCGTTTCCGTCAGGGTGGGTCTGGATGGCAAACGGCTCAACAACGACTACATCCACCGTCGTAGCAAACGCATCACCACGGCACTCGAAAAGAAGTACGGACTACACCCGTCGGGTGAGCGTCGGGAACGGTTAGCGCCCGGAGCGTTACGCAAGGTGGAGGCATCCGACGGGAATGTAAAACGACAAATTGGGAATGTGCTGAGAAACCTCTCACCGAGTTACCGTTTCCAGTCGCTCGGAGAATACCGTGCGTTACTCTCTATCTATAATGTGTCGGTCGAGGAGGCACGGGGCGAGGTGCATGGCAGGGAGTATCACGGGTTGGTCTATTCGGCAACAGACAATGCGGGTAACAAGACGGGCAACCCTATCAAGGCATCCCTTTTCGGTAAGTATGTCGGATATGAAACCTTCGAGAAGCGGTGCGCCACTTCCAAGCAGGAAATAAAGGAGAAGGAGTTGGGCAAAGAGACAAAGGCGAAGGTACTTGCTGCCCTCCGGCAAACCTCCACCCGTGCTGATTTTGTCAAGATACTGCAAGCCAAAGGCATCGACACCGTGCTGCGTGAAACGGACGAGGGACGTATCTATGGGGCAACATTCATCGACCACAACACGCAGTGTGTGCTCAACGGCTCCCGTATGGGAAAAGAACTCTCCGCAAACGCCTTGCAGGAGCATTTCGGCTTCCCGCCTGTACACATCCCGCTACCGGATATTATCCACGAACCTGCACCGTCAGCCGAAGATACGCCGGTGTTCCGGCAGGATGAGTTCGCGGATAGCGGATTGGGCGAACTGCCGATTGAGGCACACGGCACGGACTACGAGGAAGAAGCCTTCCGTCGCCGTATGCAACGCAAGAAGAGAAAAGGAAGAAGAATCTAATCAACTTAACAATAACAATTATGTCACAACAAGAAGACGATTTAAGGGCACTGGCGAAAATAATGGATTTTCTGCGTGCCGTGAGTATATTATTCGTGGTAATCAATATCTATTGGTACTGCTACGAGGCAATCAAATTATGGGGAGTGAATATCGGCGTGGTCGATAAAATCCTGATGAATTTCAACAACACCGCCGGATTGTTCGACAGTATCGTTTACACGAAACTTTTTTGTGTGTTACTGCTTGCACTATCCTGTCTGGGAACAAAGGGGGTAATGGAGGAGAAAATTACGTGGGCGAAGATATGGACGCTGCTGGGTGTCGGCTTTGTCTTTTTCTTTCTCAACTGGTGGGTGCTTTCGCTGCCCCTGTCGTTGGAATTGAACACGGCACTCTATATAACGACAATGACCGTTGGGTATATATGCCTGCTGATGGCGGGACTCTATATGAGCCGCCTGCTGAAGTACAACCTGATGGACGACCCTTTCAACAACGAGAACGAGAGCTTTATGCAGGAGACACGGTTATTAGAGAATGAGTTTTCCATCAACCTGCCCACCCGTTTCTACTACAAAAAGAGGTGGAACAACGGCTGGATTAACGTGGTAAATCCCTTCCGTGCCTCCATTGTTCTCGGCACGCCCGGCTCCGGAAAGTCATATGCAGTGGTAAACAATTTTATCAAACAGCAGATAGAAAAGGGGTATTCGCAATATGTATATGACTTCAAGTTCCCCGACCTGTCGATGATTGCCTATAACCACTTAATCAATAATTTAGATGGCTATAAGGTGAAACCTAAGTTCTATGTTATCAACTTCGACGACCCACGCCGCTCGCACCGTTGTAACCCCATTCATCCCGATTTTATGGAAGATATTACCGATGCTTACGAAAGTGCCTACACGATAATGCTCAATCTAAACAAGACGTGGGTGCAGAAGCAGGGTGACTTCTTCGTGGAATCGCCGATTATCCTCTTTGCCAGCATCATTTGGTATTTGAAAATATACAAGGGCGGAAAGTATTGCACATTCCCGCACGCCATTGAGTTTCTGAACCGTAGGTACGAAGATATTTTTCCCATCCTGACGAGCTATTCCGACCTCGAAAACTACCTCTCACCCTTTATGGATGCTTGGCTCGGAGGAGCTGCCGAGCAGCTCCAAGGGCAGATAGCTTCTGCCAAAATTCCGCTTTCCCGCATGATTTCACCGCAACTTTATTGGGTGATGTCGGACAGCGAATTTACGCTGGATATAAACAATCCCGAAGAACCGAAGATACTCTGTGTGGGTAATAACCCCGACCGCCAAAATATTTACGGTGCGGCACTCGGTCTGTACAACTCTCGTATTGTGAAACTGATAAATAAGAAGGGACAACTGAAAAGTTCCGTTATTATCGACGAGTTGCCAACGATTTATTTCAAAGGTTTGGATAATCTGATCGCCACCGCCCGAAGCAATAAAGTCGCCGTCTGTCTGGGCTTTCAAGATTTCAGCCAGTTGGTGCGTGACTATGGCGACAAGGAGGCGAAGGTAGTAATGAATACTGTCGGCAATATCTTCAGTGGTCAGGTGGTGGGCGAAACAGCCAAGAACCTGTCGGAGCGTTTTGGTAAGGTATTGCAGAAACGCCAATCCATCACCATCAACCGCCAAGATAAATCCACCTCTATCAATACCCAGATGGATAGTTTGATACCACCGAGCAAGATTTCCGGTTTGACACAAGGTATGTTTGTCGGCTCCGTCTCAGACAACTTCACCGAACGCATTGAGCAAAAAATCTTTCACGCTGAGATTGTGGTAGATTCTGATAAGGTGAAGCAGGAAGAGAGCGGTTACAAGAAAATTCCCATCATCACCGACTTCACCGATGCGGACGGCAACGACCGTATGAAGGAGCAGATACAGGAGAACTACAATCGCATCAAGGCAGATGTCAAACAGATTGTTGCCGATGAGCTACAACGTATAGCCGATGACCCTGCATTGGCTCATCTGTTGCCACAAAAGTAAATATCAAAAGAGACAACAACGGCAGTAACCCTTCAAAAGTTACTGCCGTTATTGTGTTCATTCTTCCTCATCCATTTCTGCTATGTCAGTTTGTACCTCTTGAATAATTTCATGCCAAAGGGTGGTAAAGGCTTCGTCCTGTTTTACGCGAACCATAAAAACATCTATCGTATCTCTATTTAATCGTTCTATGATTTTCTTCCTGTATTTATCATCCGGCTCACGTTCGTGCCGGCAGATATAATCAAATAGAATTTCACGAAGCCATTCCTTAATTTCAAATTGGGTATCATCCTCAAATTCCGTATAGGATTGTTCTTCGCATTCTTCTCTTTCGTTCCCCTCATGTACCGTTTGGGCACGACGATCATCTAAAATGCTTTGTGCAAACTGCCCCGATTCTTTATTGGCAAACCTCTTTGCATATTTTTCTAACAGTTCCCAGTCCTGACGAGAGAGAGGATATTTAAACGCCACACGTTCCACATCACCAATACGTCGCATATCCGCCTGCACCTCGGTGGGCAACGATTGGCACACCTTGCAGATATGCACGGCGTGACCTCTGCCAGTGAATTTTTCATTAGCTTTTCGCTCTCCGCATATTTTACAGTAATGACCTTGCTGTTTCTTTTTCGCCATATAAATTACAATCTAATGCAATGGTACAAATGTAGATAAAAACAGAGACTATATTATAACATCCCGTTCTTAAATCTCTTATTTTCTCCCTCTTTCCCTCTCATCGTCCTGTTCCATCCGTCCGTTCAGCCGTTCGCGCATCTTATCCAGATAATAGGTGCGGCTACCGCTTTTGCGTCGTTTCATATCGGTGTAGGCACTGTAACAGTCCTTTACTTCGATGCCGAAAGAAGTGGCAACAAACGCCACAAGCTCCTGAATAGGCACATCGCCACCGTTGATACTCTGCATCTGTGAGAGTCCGTAAGCCAGTTCCACCAACTCGATGGCGTTGCCTGTCCACTTGTATTTGCCGTTTATATTCAACAGCCCCTCACATTCCGATTGCTGTAGCGCACGTTTACGGGCAACCAGATAAGCATAAAACAACTCCATTGCGATAAAACGGGCAACCAAATGGTCATATCCGGTGGACGATTCAAAGTCATCATCAAAATGGTACACGTGGATATTGACACGCTTCTCTTCCTGTCTTCTCAGGAAATAGTATTCATCCAGATGAGTGCCGCCACTTTTATAATACTGATAAAACGCCACATGGCGGTCGAAGAACAGCTTTAGCTCCTCCTGTCTTTTCGTATAATACTCGTCCAACATATCTTCACACGGGGGGCGTGCACTCTCGATGTGCAATATCTTGTGAAAATAAATCAACCGCCCCAACAACAATGGTTTGTAATGTTTGAAATAGGTGATTTCGTCGGCATCGCTACCGAACGATTGCGATTCAGCAACCGCTTTTAACTCTGTTTGTTTTTTTTTCAGAAAACCGATAATCGTTCGGCAATCATTGATAATATCGCTTCCGTTCAGGTCAATGGCAGACATCCGTCTGTCCACTTCCTGCATCATCTCTTCGTAATTATGCATCCTACTTTATTAAGTTAATAATCGGGTGCAAAGTTACAAAGAGGTGTTTTGTCTCCTTTTACATTTGATTGTTATATATTTGCAGAAAATGAGCATATTAGACATTTTCCTGTTGTTCTGTCAGTTGCACCCGCAGATTACTTGGCGTATCGCCCATGAACTGCTTGCAGAAGTTACAGAAATGAGCAGGCGAAGAAAAATGAAATTCATCTATAATATCACAAAAAGGGATATAAGACAATGACAATTTATAACGTATATGTTCGGCTCTTTTCATCATCAACCATTTGTAAGGTGATATTCCAAACTCCTTTTTGAAAACACGTCGGAAAGTATATAGTCCATAACCGCACATCTCAGCCAAAGCATCTGTAAATTCCGCTTTGCGATAATGTGCCAGCACCAGACTCTTGAATGGTATTTGTTCGTCAATCATCGGGTGAAAGAATAGTTGCAGCTCTTCTTTTGAGTAGTATTTTGGTAATAGCCATATCAATTCTTTGTGCTTCAACGACCAAAGTGAAGACTCGTAGGTTTGGTCGCTAATATATCCGTCCACTCCGGTCATGAGGTGAGAAAGTTGATTACACGCTGTCAATTTCCCGTAGAAATAGTTTTTCTTGTTCTGCGGATTGATTTTCTTATGCGTGTAGAGATACGAGAGAATGCAGTTCTCTATGTGGCATACCGTGTTATTGAAGCAATGAATAAGTAAGATGGTATCGCTCAGTGCCACTCCACGATAATCACTGCCTTTTGGCACAAATAGAATCTCACCTGCACAAAGGAACTCTTCCGCAAACAGATTACTCGTAATGCGGATATGCCCCTTTTGACAGAAGAGTAACACGTGTTGTTCCAACCCGATAGTGGAACGTTCAGAGCCTTTATTGTAATAACAGTTCCGAAAGGAACATCCTTGCGGATTCTCTGTACATATTGAGTATTTCTGCATATCTTTGATTTTTAAGTATTACTTTTATTAAAAAACCCCGCGAAACTCACGCTTCACGGGGCGGGGTCGTTGCTTGGAGACCTCTGCCGAACACCTTATACTCCCGTTCGGCTTAGGAGTTTATCATTGTTCTTTTGATGTGTCGTTTCAGATTGCAAATTCTAATACTTGTAACCGAATAAAGCTATCACTTATTCTGCTGAACTACCATCTGAGTTGTACCAATTGATAAATCCGCAGGAATTAGTACCTCTTCCTCCTCCTGCTCCAACTTTACTTGGAGTACCACCACTCAATTTGCCAAGGAAGGCATCTTTAGTTTGCCCCTTTTGCAAATGGATATTAATGCCTTCGCAACTTTCAGTTCCAAACAAAGCCTCTCCGCTACCAATGACGGCTGCATTCTGATTATCTACGGAAGCGGTTATATCAGAATTGATAATCGTTATTACTCCACAACTTGCCTTTCCGGTCTGAGAATAACTCGCAGAGCCCGAACCGATAGCGGCACCGGCACCCCAAATCTTGTTCTTTGTCGTAGATGCATTTATCGTTGCGTTCTTAATCGTAATATTCCCTGCCTCTCCGTTAAAATTGCCACCGACAGCCGCACACCCCCACTGGGATGAAACTGTTAGAGAGGCATTGGCTTCCCCTTCGATAATAACGTGTGAGTTATTATTTACCAACTGTATACCGGCTCCTGAATAAGTCTCAGATGCGTCGTCTTTGGTAGTAAATTCTGTGCTTGCCAATGTATTCTTCCCTTTTAGCTTGATAGTAGCGGTACCATCGGCTATTACGATAGGAGAAAGTACACGGTTATATTCTAGATTGGGAAGGCTGGTAGGTACAGATGGTTGGATGTTGATATCTTGAATGATTACGGTAGCCGTGCCGTTAATGATTATCTGTCCGGTAGTTTGCGAACCATTGCCTTTGATAATGACCTTGTCACCATTGTTCACAGTATAGTTGCCGTCCTGTCCCGGCTGTATTTCTACCGGTGTTTTTTCTACGTCAATCGTTACCTCATGCCATTTCTGGGCTACGGGAGTAACAGAGGCTGTGAGTGTACACTCCGTTTCGTTCACCTTGGCTTTCGTTATGGCGTAGCCCGGCACTACGTTGGCTTCCCAACACTTTTCGTTGTTGTAGGTGGCAGGGTACATGGTAATCCACCCCTCGACACTGCCGGTTACACTTGCGCCTTGCGTGTGGGTACAGGATGTGTAGCTGTATATCTGTACGCTGGTCACATCTGCGGCTTTATCGCCTGTCAGCTTCACGCGCACTTTGGCAAGCTGATGGCTGAAACTCAACGTAACACCTTTCGCATAATTTCCTGTTCCGGTGCCGGTCATTACGTATGCCAAACCGTTGGCTTGGTTGGAAAGGTCTACCGTTCTATCAGTTGCAGGATACCGGGCAGAAACATTTGCCACGGCGGTATTGCTCCAATAAAGGGGAGCTTCCGATGAGATGCTTTTGTCTGTATTGAGTGTATAAGTAGCCAACTTGCCGTTGATACTTACGCCGATTTGTTCAGTGCCATCCCAATCGAACACGCTACTGCTGCCGTCCATATTCTCCGACACACGGGTTTGGGCATTGCCTGACACATTCACGGCATCAATCACAACCGGATATTTACCTTCGGGCAGTTGGTTGCCTTCTGTCATATCTTCGCTGGCACAAGAGGCTACCAGCAAAGTGGTGATGGCAACAAACGCCATTTGTTTTATATCTGTTCTTTTCATTGTCTTTTCTGTTTTATTGTTCTTTCAATGATTATATCTCTATGCTTCCGGATCCGCCTTCGCCTTGTCCCCATGATGAGATGGTACAACTCTCCAAAACCACGTTATCATCCAGCACAAGGTTGAACCAGTAGCGTTTGCCCATTTCCCAAGTGGTAGCACCGTTGTTGTTGGTTTCATTATTGATAATCTTGCTCGCATCGAGAGCCAACGAGGTGTAGGTGCGCTCCTTGGTTCCGTCTATATCAGTCACTTTAATGACGAATTCAAGCTTTTCGCCGGTCAATGAAGCGCTTGGTCCTGTAATGGTGTAGGCGTCGAAGCTGTCACCTGTGCCGGACAGCTCGATGCCTTTGGTTGCGTCTGCGGCATCTTGGAGTGTCTGTTCGATAGAAGAAGCGTTCATGTCACCAGCAGTTCCATTCTTTATATCAATCTTTTCATTCACCCAATCGGTTACATGAAAGGTATAATGTGTTCCAAATATGCGATTGCCACTACTATTCTTTACGCTAATTGAGGAAATACGGCAGGCCGAAGAATTGTTATTGGTCACCGTAAAGCGGAAGAGCGAGGAGAGGTGGTGGAACGTCAGATTTGGAACGTTGTTCCCGTCAGTAACTTCTGCAATGGCATACATACACATATTATATTTCAAATGCCGAGTGTCGTTTTTACCTTTTTGGGGATCTGTGTATAAAATGAAAGATAATTCGCCGGAATTCTCTGTTGGTGTGAAGGTAACCCCCGACCCGCGATAGGTTGCCAACATCTGGTAGCTACCGGTGGGAAAATTGTCGCAGGTGAACGAGGCGGCATTAGAAGGCTTCGCATCGTCGTAGTTTTTATCTATAGAAAAGAATGTTGCTCCATTATCAAAATTTACGCTGCCTTCGGGAATAAGAAAAGCCCTTAAGGCATCCCCTTTATGCCAGATAAACTTCTCCTTGCTTTCATCGGGATTATTCGGCATTACACCGGCACGTGTGTCGGCTTTACTATCGGTTTCACCGATACCGCAACTGATGGTGAGGCTGCGTGTCTTACCATCGGTGGGGTCGGTTTCATTGTCTTTACTGCACGCCGTAGTGAGCAGGCAGAGGGCGGCCAAAGGCAGTGCCCATTTCAGATTATTTCTTTTCATCATTTTGTCTTTTAAAGGATTTAGGTTATCTTCCATAGCGTCCACCGTTGCCGTAATCCTGACCTGTGGCGCTATCGGTCAAGATAGCCCCTTCCATCTCCATCTCAATCACTTCGATGGCGGGTTTCACATACGTTGCCGCTTCGGTAGTTTGCAAAGCGTTGATTACTGTGTTCTTGTTCGCTGTTTCTGTCAAGTTCATTTCCTTGTTCATTACTTTAAAATTTAAATTATTAATAATTAGGTTATTTGTTAAGTCTTATTATCTCGTTGCACCGCCGGGCTATCTCGGGGCGGTGCGTGATGAAAATCAATGTCTTGCCTGCCGCGTGGGCGGTGAGCCGCTCCATCAGCAGGAGTTCGGTGTCGGCATCGAGTGCCGAGCTGAACTCGTCCAGCAGCAGGATGCGCCCCGGGCATAGCAGCCCGCGGGCAATGGCGATGCGTTGCGCCTGTCCCTCGCTCAGTCCCGCACCCCCTTCGCCGCAAGGGGTGTCGAGGCCTTGGGGCAGGGTGTGTACGAAATCGGCAGCAGCGGTGTGCAACGCCTCTTGCAGTTGTCCGGCGGTGGCGGCGGGGTTGCCCAGCAGCAGGTTGGCGCGTATCGTTCCGCTCAATAAGCTGTTGCCCTGCGGCACCAATACGAAGGCGCCACGAGTGGCGGCGGAGGCTTCGGCGGTGGGGCCTCCCTCCTTATGATAAAGGGTAATCGTTCCTTCTTGCGGACGGAGCAGACCGAGCATCAAGCGCATCAGGGTGCTTTTTCCGGCTCCCGTCTCGCCCATGATGGCGGTGGAGGTGCCGGAGTGGAAGTCGTGGGTGAACCCGTCCAATATCTTGCGTCTGCCGTCGGGGTAGGCGAAGGTCACCCGGTTGAAGCGCACGCCGTCCAATGCTTCCGCGTGGGGCGCGAGGCCTTTCGCTTCGGGCGTGAGCGTGTCGAGTTCCGCCAACCGGCTGAGGGAGGTGAGGGCATGCACCAGTCCGGGCAGTTGGCGGCTGAGGTCGGCGGTGGGGCGTTGCACCTGTCCCACCAGTTGCAGGAAGGCGGTGAGCACGCCGAAGGTGAGGGCGCCTTGTTGCAGTTGCGCCACGCCCCACAGGAAGGCGGTGAGGTAGCCCGCCCCGAAGCCCAGGAGCATCATCGTGCGGGTGAACTGCGTGAAGCGGTTGCGGCGCATCACCTTGCCGTAGAGTTCGCTTTGCAGCGTGCCGAGCCGGGAGAATACCGGAGCGACACGCATCATTCCCAGCAGGAGGACGCGGTGCTGCAGGTGTTCTTGGATGAGCGTCTGCACACGGCTGTCGGTGGTGCGTATATCGGTGGTGAGGCTGCGCATGCGGCGCGTATAAAGTTTGGCGGTCAGGAGGAAGAGCGGCAATATGCCGGCAATGATCCATCCCAGCACGGGGCTGAGCGCGCAGAGGAACACGAACGCACCCACGGCTTGGCAGAGCGAGACGAGGGTGGCGGGCACCGTGCGGCAGAGGGTTTCGGCGGTGATGCGCGCATCCTCTTCGAGGCGGTTCACCACATCGGCGGTATGGAATTGCTCACGCCCGTTCCAGGTGCTGTTCATCACCCGCACGAAGAGGGTGTGGCGCAGGCTGTTTTTCAGTCCGGCTTCGGTGGCGGTCTCCAGGTTTCCTTGCAGCACGGCGCAGGCGGTCTCCAACGCCACGGTGGCTATCAGCAGCAGGCCGTATAGCCCCATATCCCCCACGGCATCGCCCACGGCAATGTCGATAAGCTGCTTGCTCAACCCGATGAACAGCAGTCCGCAACCGATGCGTACCACTCCGGCAGCCGCATCGGATAGGATACGGAGACGGACGCACGAACTGATGCGCCAAGCGTAGGACAATATGGTGGAGAGTTTCATCATGTTGTAGTTCCCGTGATGGTTTGAGTAGTGAATTTATCTTTGTAAAGCTGGGCGATCCCTATGGTCAGAAACGTGCGGTAGTAACTGAGCGTATCGGCAGGACAAAGCGGCAACACACGCCACAAGCGGCGGTGTACCCATCGGAAACTGTGCATCTTGCCCGCCAGATATCCGTCGGGACGGGTCGTGAGTTGGGGGTCGTGAAAGCCGAAGTTGCCGCTTTGCAGAATCAGTTCCATCATCGCTTCAGCTCTCCTTTGCGCCTTTCCATCGGACAGGAAGAAGGGAAATTCCTCCTGTGGCAGTCCGAGATGACGCACCGCTATCTGCCCCATAATCTGCCACGGACGCAGCAGATGGAAGCGGTTCAGGTCTTGGAGCAATGCCGGGCGGTCTATCTGCCGGCTGAACGCGTGCAGGTAAAGTGCCCAGTCGCACAGTTGGCGCAGCCCCACGCCTCCCGTGAGGAAGTGCTTGTAGGTATGGTAGAAGATAAAGAAGGCATCGAAACGCACGGGGGGCAGCAGGATTTCCGCTTGGTCTATGCAAACGGTGCGGCAGGTGTCGCCTTGCAGCAGGTCGTCGCTCCATTGGCGGAAGAGGCGGTTGCGGCGGCTATTGAACAGGACGCCGGCAATGCGGTGAATTTCAAGAGACACGCCGTGGTAGTTGAAGTGCAGGTGCTGGATGCTTTCGATGGCATCCTCGCCCGGCATATTCCATTGGTGCAGCAGGCGGCAGACACGGGGATAATCCGGTTCACCGACATAGAGGTCGATGTCCCCGCAGTTGCGCCGCAGCGGATGGGGGTAATTGAGTGCCACTCCTTGTCCTTTGAGCAACACGGGGCGGAAGCCTTCGGCTTGCAGGCGTTGCACCAGTTGGGTCAGCGTGGTGTTGAGCAGTTGGTGGCTCTGGGCGGTGCGGATGGTGTGCAGATGGGCGGTGCGCAGCAGGTCACCATCGGGCTGCAAGGCTTGCGGCAGGGTGAGGACGGCATCGTAGACAAGTCCTACCACCGTCTGCTTTTCGGCAAGGCGGAAGAGGGCACGCCAGGAGGTACCTCCCTCGAAAAGGGAAACATCCACGGGGCGGCTCCACAGGGCGGAGCGCAGCAGGGCGAGTAATTGTTGTTCGGTGGTGTCCATTCTTTTGGCTCTTTGGCTTTTCGGTTCTTTTACTCTTCTATCAGTCCGGCTTCGCGCCAGCTGATGATTAACTCTTCGGCATCGGTCATAGCGGTGCGGGGAGCGATGCCGTACTTCTCCACCAATAAGGTGGCGAAGGTGTACACATTGAAATCTTTGCCCACGACCTGCTGCCAGAGGTAGGCGGCGGTGGAGTTGAGCGATATAAG
This sequence comes from uncultured Prevotella sp., assembly GCA_900545525.1. Lineage (GTDB taxonomy): Bacteria > Bacteroidota > Bacteroidia > Bacteroidales > Bacteroidaceae > Prevotella. The sequence continues at coordinate 5,880 of UQZX01000011.1, read as the reverse complement.
CTTGTTGAAATTAATCTGTTCCAGTCCTTCGCCGGCTACAATCTGTTCGTTGCCGAGCGTTCGTAATACGAATCCTTGTTTTATCTTCATATATCTGAGTAGTTATATTTATGTAATAGTTCTGTTCTTCGATAGATTGCCAGCAGATAACGTCTGACCGGGAGCAATCTTTGCCAGACCATTGCCTTGCGGCGTTCTGTCCGGCTGTTGCAAGCAATGTGCTTGCCGCCACGGAGGATACTCACCGCCTTGGCTGTAATCCGTGCCGCTTGGCACTGCTCGGTGCCTTGCAGGTTGCCATCGCCCATTAAGGTGACTTGACTTCCGGCGATGCGGACAATGCGATGCAACACATAGCGGTGGTCGGCTCCCTGTGCCAGCACGATGTCTCCCCGATGCAGGCTGTCCGCCTTTTGCAGCACTACGCTATCCCGTCCTCCCACAATGAAAGGCAGCATGCTGTTTCCTTTCACACGCAGGGTGACGGATGTGCCTTCGGCTACCATCGCTTCTACTTGGGGAAGCAGCACTTCGTTGGGGACGGTCACTCGTTGCATACACTCTCCTTTCTGTCGGTGTTTCCCTTTGTCGGTTCTGCCTTGGGTGCGGTAATCGTGTCGTAGCAAAGGCGTGCCGCCGCCTCGTCGGGCAGGCATTGCAGGTGAAAGACAGGTACGCTCTCTATCAGCCGCGCGAGGGTGGCGTGTATGCCGTCCGCCATTTCTGTCTCCCACCGCATGCCGGAGAGTGACGGAGCTACGGCGGCGTAGGCTGCCACGCCTTTCAGCCGGGCGATATGGTTTCGCGGGGCTTGGCTCAATCGCACGATGGCACTCGCCGGGGCGCACTCGTTCCGGTAGCAAGGAGTCTTTCCGCTCCACGGGCTACCATATAATATAGGTGTACCGTCCGCGGCTATCCGCATCACGGGATTGTCATCGTTCAGCAACGTACTGCCGGGGATGTGTTGCAGCCACAAGCGGCTGTGCGTGCTTTTGCCCGTGCCGCTGCGTCCGAGGAACAGACAGGCTTTGCCACCGTTCACAATCACCGAGGCGTGCATGAGCAGCGTGCCCAGCGTGGCGGTGGTGAAGGCGTAGAGCAACATCAGGGCATTGGTGATACCGAACATTCGGTTTCCTTTACCCGCATCGGCGCGGAAATGGAGCGTGGCTTCGTGATAGTCGGGCGACAGGTAAAGGCGACTTCCTTGGGTAGCGGCTTCCTCGTGCGAGTGTATCCGGAACATTCGTCCGCCATCTGCTGTGAGGAAGAGTTCCATGGCAGCTCCGTCGCTGTCGAAGTTTCCTTGCGGAGTAAGCAGGCTCCGATCCGTCTCGTCCTCGTCCTCTGCCACGGTCAAGGTAAATATCGGGCTCGTGGCTTCGGGAGTTTCGTCTTGGAAGGGGGCATAGTTTCCCAAGCACTCCCACAAGGGAGAGCCGGCTTCCATCTGTAAGCGGAAGGTGTGGCGAGCGACGGTATAATCAATCCTTTTCATCTTATTGTTTCTTTGTTGCGCAATTCGTTAAATGGTAGCGTTCAGCGTACTTAAATAGTCGGACGATCTAGCATTCAGTTCTTTCCATTCGGGGTTCAGTTCCTGTATCTTCTCCTTTATCTGTCCGATAGTATTGAACTGACGTTTGTATTCGGCAGCTTCGGCAAACGTTTCAAACCGACGGATATAGAATAGCTTCTCTTCGCGTAGGTAGATTTCCCGTAGCTTGTTGTCGATATTGGCGGTGAGGAGAACATCATAGAGGGAAATATCCGTGTTGGCTCTCTTCACGATGAGCACCCAAACGGGAACGTTCTTTTTACGCAGGGCGGCTCTCTCACGTCGGCGAAGAATCAGCAGTTCTTCCATCGGAAAGTATACAGGGGCGTTTTTATCTTTTCCCCATGTCTCGTTGCAGTCGGTCTGATAGCACGAGGCGAAGCGATAGTGATATTCGAAAGCAGTGAACACCATCAGCCCCACGCACCACCCGATGAGCGGAACAATACTTTCTTGCCAGAGGGCAAGCTGCGTGAGCACGATGCTGACAAGGATAAAAAGCAGGTAATAGCTGCCGGGCATCAGGGAGAAGAAGTCGAACTGCTCCTTCTTTGTGCGGAGTTCGTCGTAAGATTCCTTGCAGTAAGTCCGAATCTCCGTATATTGGAAATAGACCGATACGGCAGCGAGCACAAGGGTGCACAGGCGCAGCACGGTGGATGAAACAAAATTTAGCAGGCTCACCACAGGCAGGATTACCACAATCAGCCATAACAACCCCGCTTTCCATATCCGGTACACATTGATGCGATTGATGTGTTTGAGTGCTATGCAATGGGTGAACTTGTTCAATTTGTGGAAACAGAGGTTGCGATGCAGCAGATAAACCGAAGGTACGCATGCGTAAACCAGCATCCAACTCTCCTGCGGTATCCGGATGTCGGGGTTTAAGGATGCGACGCCATACAGAAGAGAAATTATCATCAACGCGATTGCCAAACACCACCGGGATTCATCGGCAGGATAATAGAGGCGGTACTCATCGAAGGTTTCACCGGTAGGGCGTATCCAACGAGGCATCCACTCGGTGTTGTAGCAGGTGAGCAGGTAAGGAATTACGGCAAAGGCGCACAGCAATGTAAGTGCTGAAAGCGTAAGCGCGAGTGGCAGGGGTATGTTTATTGTATCCATCATCTTTTCTTTAATTTATGGTTGGACAATAGACACATTGAGAAAACAAGAAAGTCTGCAAGAAAGACCAGAGATCTCTTGCAGACTTGCAGAAAGGGGTATATATTACGCGCGTTGCGCGAATTACTAATTGTAGGTAAGTGTGTGTTTACACAATTTTCCGACACTACCAAATTATTGGTAATGAATATCACATTTATTTTTTTTATGAAATTAGTAAGCATTGACGAAGTTTGAAGTTTTGTCACTTAAGCGATATTTACAAGTTATTATTTCTCCTTTGAAAAAAGGAAACTACACATTATAGTTTTCTCGGTACAAAGGTAGCCCCACCTTCCCATTAGTGCATTTCATTTACGTAAAAATCAGCCTTTCAAATACGTAAATTCGCCATTTCTCTCTTTCAAATACGTAAATTTACGTATTTGAAAGGCGCTATTTGGTTCAAAACGAATAAAATCGTACCTTTGCACGTGTTTATTAAGAAAAAGGATGATAGAAGATTATTATAGCAATATACAGTTCGCGGTGTGTGTACTTTTACTTGCGACGGGGAGCCACCTGTTGATTGGGAAGGTTCCGGGGAACCCTGTTTTTGATACATACCGTAAATCGAGAAAGATAATGGGAGGAGCCTTTCTTGTGTTCTGTGTGCAATTTTTCATACAATGGAAATTTAATGCCAGAGATGCCTTTCCGTTAGTGGCATCGGCATTGAATATCACCTTCTTCTATTTATCAACCATAATGGTGGGCTTTTCGTTCATTTCATTGCTTAATGAGAAGTATATAAGCCGCAAGCGAACCGTGACCCAACTCTCTCTTTGGGCTGTTACGAGTACTGCCGTTTGGTTCTCTGTCGGTTTCTTGCCACGAAGTCTCTCAATATGGGTGCTCATACCCGCTGCAGGGTGGCTTTTTGTCTACGTGGGTCATCTGTCGTGGATATTCTTTAAAACATATCGCAGCGCAGTGCAGAAGATACGGAACTATCATTCCGACGACGTGGACGGTTTTATCCGATGGATCAGCAAGAGCGTGTTTTTTGCTATTATAATGGGTTTGCTCTGCTCCGTAATGGCGTTTGCCCCCAAGTGGATGATTACCATCTATCTTGCCGTTAGTATTCCTTTTTTCTATTATATCTTCGTCTGCTTCCTCGACTACCTCATTCATTACGAGATGGTGGACGATGCCATTGACGAGGACTCCGAGACCGAAACATCGAACGTACAGGCAGACAAAACTCTGACGCATGAACAGATAGAAGAAAAACTGCAAGACTGGATCTCGGCAAAAGGCTATCTTCAGCCCAAGATAAATATGAGCGAGATTGCTGGGCAAATAGGTTCCAACCGTTCCTACCTGTCTGGCTTCATCAATACACAATATGGCTGTACCTACTACAAGTGGATCGCGTTACTACGCCTCCAAGAGGCGAAAAAGCTGCTGATTGACCAGCCGGAATTGACGATCCCACAGATAGCTGAAAAAGCGGGATTCTCTTCCAATACCCATCTCACCAGCCTATTCACCAAGGAAGAGGGACTTCCACCAGCTCAATGGAGGGAGAAACACATAGGTGTATAAATAGTATCTACGCTGCTGCTCTTGTTTTCTCAATATGTCAAAGACCGCCTTTTACTTTAATTTAATTACTTGAACAAAACAGATTTTCCGTATGCCCGGTCTGTTCACTTCCGGTACATAAAAATAGAGTGCACTGACTTCATTGCGGTTGGTTGCCCCTGTCGCATCACATTTTTATACCCCTATTTTCTTTATGCTCCAAGGGAGCCGGTCGGGCAATGATAACATGTTCCTTGATAAGTACATCCGCTTTGGGGGGATCTTTCACCTCTTTTTTTGAGTCATCTGCTGCTTGTTGCTGCTCCGGCGGTGGGGTCAATTCCAATTGTATTTTCCGCTCCAACGTCGCCACCTCGGATTTCAACACTTTCAGTTCCTCTTCCTTTTTCCACGTGCCGCCAACAACTTCCCGCAGAGTTGGCAAATCCCTTTCAAGTGCTATATTCTGCGTCTTGTACTGCTCGATGAGCTTTGGGATGCGTTCCAGCGCGTTGAGAAAATTCGTTGCCGCCGCCTTGTGGTCTGCCATCGCCAACTGCCCGTTGTTGTAGGTGTACTTGTACGCCCCCTCGATAAAGAAGCGGTTTTGTTTTACCTCCACGCCCTCACGAATAGAGCTTTCGGTCTTAACTAAAAGAGGGAAACCGTAAAGTTCGCCAATCGGTGAATATTCACCTCCGGTGGTGGCGTTCTTGGCAATCTCCTGTAATCGTGTACCGACACTCTTTACATCGGTCGCCTGCAAGCCGTCCAAACGAACCGGGTTGCGGTAATAACCGTCCTCATCCGTTTGTGCCCGCGAGGTGAACGTTTGGTAGTCAGTAGTCATACGGGCGATCTGCTCGTTGTTATGGTCGAGTGCACGGGTGTTTTCCTGTAACTTCCATGCCGAACCGCCCTTGGCTTTGTTGAACGATTTGCGCTCACTCTCCAATGCGGCAACCTTCTTTTCAAGTTTTGCCTTGTCGAGCAAATCGGTGTTGCCGGAGAGAATCGCCATATACTCCGAGAAATTCATTCCCGATTTCTCATCCATACTTCCCTCGTCAATGGTACGTGCGCCCATCGCTCCGCTTTTAAGCTGAGAGATAAAGGTCTGCTTGCAGTGCAGCAGGTTGAACTTGTAGCTGTCCAGCGACTTTTCCACGGCATAGATAACCACATCCACCTTGTTGTCAGCGTATAACTTGGCAATCTCATTCCCTTTCCTGACCGCCCGTCCATCCCGTTGGGAGAGGTCGGACGGTCGCCACGGCGTATCGAGATGATGGAGTGCAACCGCCCTCCGCTGGGCATTTACACCCGTACCGAGCATACTCGTCGAACCGAACAGCACCCGCACTTTCCCCTCGTTCATGGCATCAATCACCGCCTTGCGTGCCTTGTCGGTCTTGCACTCCTGAATGAAGCGCACCTCACTTGCCGGAATACCGTAATCTTCGATGAGCTTACGTTTTATCTCGCTGTACACGCTCCATTTCCCCGGTTGATAAGTCCCCAGATCCGAGAATACGAACTGTGTCCCCTTTTGGGCGTCATATTTCCGGTAATACTCCGCAATTGGGCGGCACAATGGCTCGCTTTGTTGTCGGGATGGT
>UQZX01000010.1 GCA_900545525.1 uncultured Prevotella sp. | reverse complement strand
TCCCCTCCTTTTCCAAAGGAGGGGCAGGGGTGGTTTGTAATATTCATCGAACTCATGTTATATTAATTATACGACATCAAATCTTACTTAAACTTGTTGATACAGTCTATGTATGCCTCTACCGAAGCCGTCACTATATCGGTGTTGGCACCAAATCCATAATACACATGTCCGTTGTATTCAACCTGCATGTGCACCTTTCCGACATCGTCCGACCCGCGGCTTATTGCCTGTATCGTAAACTCCTTGAGTGACATCTGCTTCTGTATTATCTTCTTCAGTGCCCTTATAGCGGCATCTACAGGACCGTTGCCCGTGGATGCCTCTTCGAATTTCTGACCCGAAATGTCCAGCCCTATGCTTGCCACGCTCTTCACTCCCATGCCCGTAGTCACCTGCAGGAAGTCGAGCTTCACCGCCCTGCTCTCTGCCGTATCGGCACCTACCAGCATCAGTATGTCGTCGTCGTGTATCTCCTTCTTCCTGTCTGCAAGCTTCAGGAATTTCTCATATACTCCGTCGAGCTTGCTTCCGTCAAGCTCTATGCCGAGCGTGCTGAGACGGTATTTAAGTGCCGCCCGCCCGCTTCTTGCCGTAAGCACGATGGAGTTCTCGTCAAGCCCTATGTCCTTCGGGTCGATTATTTCATACGTGTCCACATTCTTCAGCACCCCGTCCTGGTGTATTCCGCTTGAGTGGGCAAAGGCGTTCCGCCCCACGATAGCCTTGTTGGGCTGCACGGGCATGTTCATCAGGCTGCTTATCATGCGGCTTGTGGGATATATTTTTGAAGTGTTTATGTTGGTTTCTATGTCTATGTCCTTATGGCATTTCAGTATCATCGCCACCTCTTCCAGCGACGTGTTGCCTGCCCTCTCCCCTATTCCGTTGACCGTCACCTCTACCTGCCGTGCGCCGTTCATCACGCCGCTGAGCGTGTTTGCCGTCGCCATGCCGAGGTCGTTGTGGCAGTGGGTGGATATTATCGCCTTGTCTATGCCGTCGACATGCTCCATGAGATACTTTATTTTCCCGCCATATTCCGACGGAAGGCAGTAGCCCGTTGTGTCGGGGATGTTCACAACCGTTGCGCCTGCCTTGATTACCGCCTCTACGACGCGCGCAAGATATTCGTTTCCGGTGCGCCCTGCATCTTCCGCATAGAACTCCACGTCCTCCACATAGCGCCTGGCGTATTTCACGGCGGCAACGGCTCTCTCTATTATCTCTTCCCTCGTGGCATTGAACTTGTACCTTATATGGCTGTCGCTTGTGCCTATACCGGTGTGAATGCGCTTGTGCTTTGCATACTTCAACGACTCCACCGCCACGTCAATGTCTTTCTCCACGGCACGCGTCAGCGCGCATATCGCCGGCCATGTCACGGCCTTGGATATTTCTATTACGGAATTGAAGTCGCCCGGACTTGATATCGGAAAGCCTGCCTCTATGACATCCACGCCAAGCTTCTCCAGCTGCTTCGCGACCTCAATCTTTTCTACCGTATTCAATTGGCAGCCCGGTACCTGCTCGCCGTCTCTCAGCGTTGTATCAAAAATATACAATCTGTCACTCATATTCTTTATTCTTTATATTTATTAAAAAAGCCTTTCACACATGAAAGTGGGAAAGGCTCTTTGTCTTTTACTACAAAACTATATGCACACTCTTCCACTTCCGCCTGCTGTCCGTAGTCGTAGAATAATGTGCAATATATTAAAGCTTGTCATCATAGCCTGTATATCTTGTTTTATTTAATTGCTGCAAAGTTAACAATTACAATCCATATAAACAAATAAATTATAATTTTTATTGTACAAAATATTGCAATTTGTAATTTTAAGCCTATATACAACATTACTTTTATATAACATATACGGTTGTAGGGTATCGGCAATGTGAACTGGGAACATTTACCTGGCATATCTATAAATACACATTATATATATTAGTATACTTCCGGAAGTAAAGGTGCAGAATAGAGTAAAGAAGTTAAAGGCGTGTGTGTAATCCTTTGAGATTTAGCCTTGCATAGTGTCATTACAAATGTCTGATATACAGAATTAGACCTTTTGCCCTCTAAAAGGCGGCATTTCATCCTGTGAAAGACGGTCTTTTAGAGGGCAAAAGATGATGTTTTAAAACCTTAAACACCGCATCTGTAGAAATCTCAGAACGGCATGTCTGCCGGAGGGAGTGGCGGCGGGGGCATCATATCGCCTCCGTTAAGCTTCGAACCGATTATCTCTCCGCCCGGTCCGGAGTGCCTGAACGATGTGTCGGGGTTTTGGAAGCGCGTGAACTCACCGCGGAAATCGAGCAGCACGTCGCCCGTTCCGCCCTTGCGGTGCTTTGCTATGATAATCTGCGCCTTGCCGTGCAGGTCGTTTCCCTTTTCATCTTCAAATATGCGATAGTATTCAGGACGGTGCACAAACAGCACCATGTCGGCATCCTGCTCTATGGCTCCCGACTCGCGGAGGTCGCTCAGCTGCGGGCGCTTGCCCTCAAGTCCCTCGCGTCCCTCTACCGTACGGTTCAGCTGCGACAGTGCAAGTATCGGTATGTCAAGCTCCTTCGCAAGCCCTTTCAGCGAGCGGCTGATTGTCGAGACCTCCTCCTGACGGCTGCCAAAGCGCGCGCCGTTGGCATTCATCAGCTGCAGGTAGTCTATCATTATTATCTCCACCTTCTTCTCACGCACAAGCCTGCGCGCCTTCGTGCGCAACTCGAATATGGACATGCCTGGAGTATCGTCCACGTAAATGGGAGCGGTCTGCAGCCTGCCGATATTCATATCGAGCCTTTTCCATTCCTCGTCGTCCAGCTGTCCGTTGAGAATTTTCTTTCCCTCTATCTCACAGACGTTTGATATAAGGCGGTTTACAAGCTGCACGTTGTTCATTTCGAGCGAGAAGAAAGCGATGGGGCGCTGATAGTCTACGGCAATATTCTTGGCAAGAGACAGTGCAAACGATGTCTTTCCCATTGCCGGACGCCCCGCTATGATTACGAGGTCGCTCGCCTGCCAGCCCGCCGTCATGTCGTCAAGCTTGCCGTATCCTGTCGGTATGCCCGTAAGCTCGCCCTTGTTGGCGGCAGCTTTCTGCAATATTTTTATCGCCTGGTCTACAACAGGCTCCACTTGCGTATAGTCCTGGCGCATGTTCTTCTGCGACAGTTCGAAAAGCGACGACTCCGCCTCCTGCATCAGCTCATCCACGTCCGTGGTCTCGTCAAATGCCTTTGTCTCGATAACGCCGGCAAAAGATATGAGCTGGCGCGCCATGAACTTATGTGCCAGTATGCGTGCATGATACTCTATGTTGGCGGACGACGCCACGTGTGAGCTCAGGTCCACGATGTATGTGGGACCTCCCACGTCGTCAAGTGTTCCCTCGTGTCTAAGCTCTTCAATCACCGTCATTATGTCGACGGGATTTTCATTCATGCTGAGCGTCTGTATTGCCCTGTATATCTTCTGGTTGCGCGGCTCGTAAAACGTCTCGGGCTTTAATATCTCACTGACAATGGAAAATGCGTCCTTGTCTATCATCAGTGCACCGAGAACAACCCGCTCTATGTCCGTAGCCTGCGGCTGCATGTGACCATAGGAAGTGTCTATGGCGTTTCTGGCTTTTCTTTCCGGCATAACGTTATATTTATGTGAAGTGCAAAAATACAAAAAAACTTCATACGGTCCGTTAATTACTTGTCAAGTTTTTCGTATTTTTGTGGCAAAAAGAGACAGATGATAACATTTCCATGTGCTAAAATTAACCTTGGACTTAATATTGTGAGCCGCAGGACTGACGGATACCACAATCTTGAGACGGTATTTTACCCGGTAGACATATCAGACAGGATAGAGATTGTTGCCGCAGACGGACATACATCAGGGGAAGAGGCATGTACACTTGAGGTAGAGGGTATGCCCGTGGCAGGCAATGCGGGCGACAACCTCGTGGTGAAAGCATACAAGATGCTGGCAAAAGACTACAGCTTGCCGCATGTACGCATAAGCCTGTGCAAGAAGATACCCATGCAGGCTGGAATGGGAGGCGGTTCTTCCGACTGTGCATATACGATACGTTTGCTCAACGACATGTTCGGACTTGGCATCACGACTGAAAGGATGATGGAGTATGCCGCAAGTCTTGGTGCCGACTGTGCTTTCTTTATTAATCCCCGGCCTTCTTATGCTGAGGGGATAGGTGATATTTTGCAGCCGGTGGACATAGACTTGTCGGGGTATAGGATAGTGATAGTAAAGCCCGGCATACCGGTAAGCACACGTGAGGCATTCTCTCTCATAACGCCGGCAAAGCCTTCCAAATGTTGCCGCGACATAGTGGGACAGCCTATAGATACATGGCGGGAAGAACTTGCCAATGATTTTGAAAAGAGTATATTTGCATTGCACCCGGAGATAGCTGCCATTAAACAGCGGCTATACGACATCGGTGCCGTATATGCGGCAATGAGCGGGAGCGGGAGTGCACTGTTCGGCATATTCAGAGATGTTCCGTCCAATGTCACGGATATGTTCGGAGGATGTTTTGTTGCTGTATTATAAAAGATGATTTCATATTTAAATATCGGAGATATGACAGATAATAAGGAGGAAATGTTTCCAGAGGTAGATGAGAATGGCAACATAGTGGGTTGCATGACACGCGAAATGGCACATGGAGGCTCCAAAAGGCTTCATCCGGTGGTACACCTGCATGTATTCAACACTGACGGAAGCCTGTATTTGCAAAAGCGTCCCGCGTGGAAGGACATACAGCCGGGCAAATGGGATACGGCGGTAGGAGGGCATGTTTCATTGGGTGAAGATATAGAGGCTGCGCTGTTGCGTGAAGCAGAAGAGGAACTTGGCTTATCCGCCTTTTCCCATATCAGGCTTGGACACTATGTCTTTGAAAGCGGCCGTGAACGTGAACTGGTGTATGTATACAAGACTGTATACAGCAAAGAGATAACGCCTGACGCTGAAGAACTTGACGGAGGAAGGTTCTGGACATTGGATGAAATAAGGGAGAATATAGGCAAGGAAGTCTTTACTCCTAATTTTGAAAGTGAAATAATGAGGAAAGAATTGCAGCTGCTTATTGTATAAGTTTGCCTATACGGCAAATTTGCCACCTGTTTCCTCGCTTTGAATATGCTGTTGTCAACACCTTCATAGTCAATATATTACAAAGATTCATAATAAAGCTATGCCTTATGCTTCATAACCCTATGCTTTTTGATGTCTAAAGCATAGGGTTATGAAGCATAAGGCATAGCTTTGCTCTTCTTTAATATAAGAAGGTGTGTCAAAATTTCTCATGCAGCGCCAACCTGTAGGGACATATTCTTGTATTTGTCCGCCAAACAGCCATTGAATATAAGGATGTTACGAACGGACAAATACAAGAATATGTCCCTACAGGTTGGAAGTATTGAGTTTTTGACACACCATCCTGAGATTTACTGATGCTGTTCTCTGAGAAGGTCGTTTACGGTCTTCACCGGATTGAAGGTTGAAAGAGGAACTTCAACAAATACCGTATTCCAGTTGCTCATTGCACCGTTCCACAGTCCGGGAAGCTCAAGGGCTTTCAGTTCCTTGCCGTTCTTGCTCTTCGAACTTATGAAGCCCGTAGTCTTGTCAACAAATTCGGGAAGATTGAAAGCATTGCCCTTATAGTCCTTAACCGCACAAACAAGGTCTACAGGATTGAAGTGTGTACCCTCCGTAAACATCTTCATATACTCTGTATTGCTCTTGTCTATCTGGCTGCTTTCAAGAATTTGCAGGCTTACCGTACCGTCCTGATTATAAGTAAGGAACGGACCTCCGCCCGGCTCACCTACATTCTTTACTACTCCACATACACGCATCGGGCGGTTTAGCTTCTGTTTGAGATAGATAACAAGCTCTGCATCTTCCAGTTCCTTTATATCATGCTTGCGGCAGCACAAATCGCGCTGTACAAAACGTATTATTTCCTCAAGCTGCTCGTGGCTGTATGAACCCGTTTCGAGCAGGTTGAGATATTCGAATGCCTGTTTCTGCAGTGTTACGAGCACGCCTGCTATGAGCTGCTTGTATGTCACAGTGTCTTCCTTGAGGCTGTCAGGAACCACATTGTCAATATTCTTTATGAATACGATGTCAGCCTCTATATCGTTCAAGTTCTGTATAAGTGCTCCGTGTCCGCCCGGACGGAAGAGCAACGAACCGTCTTCGTTGCGGAAAGGCGTGTTGTCCGGATTGGCAGCAACGGTGTCTGTGCTCGGCTTCTGTTCTGAAAAAGACACGTCATAGCTTATGCCATACTTCTTTTCGTACACCGCTTTCTTCTCAGACACTTTCTTTTCGAACAGTTCCCTGTGCTCCGGACTTACGGTGAAGTGCATATTGGCCATTCCCTTGCTGTCCGCATAGAGTGCTCCTTCAACCAGATGCTCTTCTATAGGAGTGCGTGCGCCGTCCTGATAGCTGTGGAAAAGAAGCAGTCCCTTGGGCAGCTGTCCGTAGTTAAGTCCGTCGTGTCCAAGCATGTTTGCCACAACAGCCTTGTAATTACCTTCGCCCATGAGCGTCTTGATGTCTTTTCCGTTGTTGGCAATACATTTTTCGTTAAGGGCATCGTAAAAGGCAAACTTCTCTATATTGTCGAAATACTTCTTCTCAAAGTCTGTTTGCGGCTCGTCATACGAGGCATCGAGAAATGCGAACATGTCCTTGAACATACGGCTTGCCGCACCGCTCGCCGGAACAAACTTTACAATCCGGTGCCCTTCTGCCTTGTATTGTTTCCATGCATCTATGAACCCGTTGCGCCCGGCGTCATCGGGAGAAATGATGCCCTGCCCTATTCCTGCCGCAGCCTCAAGCTTCAAAAACGGGAAACCTGTCTTGAATTCTTCTAATTGTGTGTAGATCTGCTCTTCTGTTATTCCCTTTTGAGCAATTTGGGATAAATCTTTTTGTGATAACATAAGTATTATAGTATAAAAAGGTTTGTTTAAATCTGTTACAAATATAGCTGTTTTTTATTAAAAGAAACATCTTTTAGTGGAAAAAATTATACCTTTGTTGCATAAAACAAACCAAACAACGGTATATGGCAGGCAATTTGTTATTTACAAAGGATGAAAGAACCGAACTCATAAGTTTATTGAAGACATTGCGCAGCGCAACCGGAAATGCCGTAACACGAACGGAAGAGAAGAAGATATACAGCTGTCTGAAAGCTGCCGCCGGCAACGGAGATATCGTGCGCGATGTTTTCGGCATAAACCCCATACTGTCGAGTTTCAGAACCGCACTTATTGCCCATGAGGAAATAGGGCTTAAGCACGACGGCATCATTGCCATCCTTCTTTACACCGGTATCAAGGACAACAGTGCTGCCATAGAAAAAATAAGGGAAGAGTTTGGTGAGAACGTGTCACGCATTATAAAAGGGCTTGTAAAGATACAGGAACTGTATAAGAAAAATCCCGTTATCGAAAGCGAGAACTTCAGAAATCTGCTGCTTTCTTTTGCCGAGGATATGCGCGTGATACTTATCATGATTGCAGACCGCGTAAATCTTATGAGACAGATACGCGACACTGACAACATTGACGCCAAATTCAAGGTCAGCGAGGAGGCAAGCTATCTTTATGCACCGCTGGCACACAAACTGGGACTGTATAAACTTAAGAGCGAACTTGAGGACCTCAGCCTTAAGTATTTGGAGCATGACGCTTATTATATGATAAAGAATAAGCTGAATGAGACAAAGAAAAACCGTGACCTTTACATTGAGAAGTTCATCGCGCCGATAGAGAAAAAGCTCACTGATGCCGGTCTTAAGTTCCACATGAAGGGCAGGACAAAGAGCATACACAGTATATGGCAGAAGATGAAAAAGCAGAAGTGCAACTTTGAAGGCATCTTCGACCTGTTCGCCATACGTATCATTCTTGACTCTCCTCCAGAACTGGAGAAGGTGCAGTGCTGGCAGGTCTTTGCCCTGATAACCAACATGTACGTGCCAAACCATAACCGTATGCGCGACTGGCTTACCGTTCCTAAGTCTAATGGCTACGAGAGCCTGCACATCACCGTGAACGGTCCCGAGGGCAAATGGGTGGAAGTGCAGATAAGAACGGAGCGTATGGACGATGTGGCAGAGCGCGGACTCGCTGCCCACTGGCGCTATAAGGGTATTAAAGGCGATGCCGGACAGGACGACTGGCTCAACAGTATAAGACGCGCCTTGGAGAGTAAGGACGATATGCAGGTGATGGACCGGTTTAAAATGGACCTCTACGAAGACGAGATATTTGTATTCACGCCCAAGGGAGACCTCATAAGATTTCCCAAAGGGGCAACGGTTCTCGACTTTGCCTACCACATTCATTCCAATATAGGCAACTGTTGCGTAGGGGCAAAGATAAACGGAAAGATAGTAACCCTCAGGTATGTCCTTAAGAGCGGTGACCAGATTGACATCATAACATCAAACAACCAGACTCCTAAGCAAGACTGGATAAACATTGTAAAGACAAGTCGCGCAAAGGCAAAGATAAGGCAGGCATTGAAAGAGACACAGATAAAAGACGGTCTCTATGCAAAGGAAATGCTCGAGCGGCGTATGAAAAACCGCAAGATAGAGCTTTCAGAGGCAACAATGTCCCACCTCATAAAGAAACTCGGCTTTAAAGAGACCAAGGACTTTTACAAACAGATTGCGGATGAGACGCTTGACATGAACCATGTCATAGACACTTATCTGAAAATACAAAATCATGACAGCACCACACCTTCACAGAACGTGCGCAGTGCGGAGGGTTTCAGCTTTGAGGCACCTGTATCAGACAAGGGAATAGGACATGAAGATGTGCTGGTGATAGACCGTAACATGAAAGGACTGGAATATTCCTTGTCCAAATGCTGTCACCCCGTATACGGGGATGATATCTTCGGCTTTGTGACAGTAAACGGCGGAATAAAGATACACAAGACTTCTTGTCCCAATTCTCACGAGCTTCACAAGCGTTTCGGCTACCGTATAGTCAAGGCGCAGTGGAGCGGGAAGGGTGTTTCACAGTATACCACTATATTGAGAGTTGTGGGTAACGACAATATCGGTATACTCAACAACATCACAAGCATTATATCAAAAGAGGAGAAAATAATGATACGCAGCATCAACGTAGACAGTTCCGACGGTTTGTTCAGCGGTAACATCGTGATAAGCGTGGAAGATATAAACAGGCTTGAGAAGCTTATAAAAAAACTGGGTACAATCAAGGGCGTAAAACAAATAAGGAGACTGTGAGACAGTCTCCTTATTTGTTTGCATAACAGTCACCATTTATTGTTATTCCTTTAGAAACATACTATTAGAAGCCATGCAATTTCTTTCACGTGTCATTCCAATATCGTAGTGGCACGCACGCGGCTCAACGTCTCCGGAGTCATCTGCAGATAGCTTGCAATGTATACCAGCGGTGCACGCAATATAAGTTTGGGAGACATCTTGTAAAGACGAAGATACCGGTTCTTTGCCGTTTCGAAACGCACCATGTCCGCATGTATCTGCGACTGTATCAGAGACTCTTCCAATATCTTTCTATAAAGAATTTGGATATTCACATTGTGAAGCGCCACTTGTTCAAGCTTTGCCTTCGGCAGTGCATATATTATCGCCGGCTCTATCGCCTTTATCTGCAACAATGTCGGCTCCTCCTTGAACAGGCTCTCTATGCACATCACGATACTTCCCTCAACAGCCATGTTCTCCGTTATGTCCTTGTCCTTCTTGAAGTAGAACTGCCGCACCAGTCCTTTCTCTATATAATATATGTTACGGCATACTTCTCCTTCGCGGAGTATCATTTCCCCCTTGGCAAACCTCATCGGGACAAGCACACTTTCCAGTATGTCAAGCTCGTCATGTGTCATGGTACTAAATCTGCGCGCAAGCTCGCGGGCAATGTCACGTGTTGTGCTAACCGGTTCTTTCATCTCTTTTTCCTCCTTCTATTTTTGTATTGTTTTAATCTAGTTTAAGCACTGCGAGGAAAGCTTTCTGCGGAACTTCAACATTTCCTATCTGCTTCATTCTCTTCTTTCCTTTCTTCTGCTTCTCCAAAAGTTTGCGTTTACGGCTTACATCACCGCCATAACACTTTGCCGTGACATCTTTTCTTACACATTTTACAGTCTCACGCGCTACGATTTTAGCTCCTATGGCTGCCTGTATGGCTATATCAAACTGCTGGCGCGGTATCAGTTCCTTAAGTTTTTCACACATCCTGCGTCCAAAAGTAACGGCATTGTCCTGATGCGTCAGTGTTGACAACGCATCCACAGGCTCGCCGTTCAACAGAATATCGAGCTTGGCAAGCTTCGACGGACGATAGCAGTCTATATGATAATCGAACGATGCATATCCCTTTGAGATACTCTTGAGCTTGTCGTAAAAGTCTATCACGATTTCACCAAGCGGTATCATGAAATGCAGTTCTACCCTATTGCCGCTTATATATTCTTGCTTTATCAGCTCGCCGCGCTTGTCAAGACACAGCTTCATTATCGGACCTATGAAGTTTGAGTCGGTTATAATAGAAGCTTTTATATATGGCTCTTCAATGTGGTCTATCATAGTTGCATCCGGCAATCCCGACGGATTGTGCACCTCCTTCACACCTCCCTGTTTGTCATATACCTGATATGAAACATTGGGAACGGTCGTTATGACATCCATATTGAACTCACGGTCAAGACGTTCCTGCACTATCTCCATGTGAAGAAGCCCTAAGAAGCCGCACCGGAAACCAAATCCCAATGCTACAGACGACTCTGGGGAGAATGTAAGTGCAGCATCATTAAGCTGCAACTTTTCCAATGAGGCTCTTAAATTCTCATAGTCGGCAGGATCTATCGGATAAACACCGGCAAAGACCATGGGCTTCACTTCCTGAAATCCGGAAATAGCCTTCTCGCAGGGACGTGATATATGTGTGATTGTATCACCTACTTTCACATCCTTGCTGTCTTTTATTCCGCTTATGATATAGCCCACATCTCCGGTTCTCAGCTCATTCCGTGCAATCATGTCCATCTTCAGCACTCCCACTTCATCAGCTGTATATTCCATGCCAGTATTGAAGAACTTCACCTTGTCGCCTTTCCGTATCACTCCGTTCTCAATCTTGAAGTATGCAATGATACCACGGAACGGGTTGAATACAGAGTCGAATATCAGTGCCTGCAACGGTGCTTCCGCATTTCCCTGCGGATGAGGCACACGTTCAACAACTGCTCGCAATATGTCCTCTACGCCTTCGCCTGTCTTGCCTGAAGCCCTGAGAATGTCACCGCGGTCACAACCGATAAGTTCCACTATCTCATCTTCCACCTCATCCGGCATTGCGGAAGGCATGTCTATCTTGTTTATCACAGGAATTATTTCCAAATCCTGTTCTATTGCCATATACAAATTGCTGATAGTCTGTGCCTGCACTCCCTGCGTTGCATCCACTACCAGTATTGCCCCCTCACATGCAGCAATGCTTCTTGATACCTCGTATGAAAAATCCACGTGTCCCGGAGTATCAATCAGGTTGAGTATGTAGTGCTCACCGTCAAGTTCATATTCCATTTGTATGGCATGACTCTTTATCGTTATGCCACGTTCACGTTCGAGATCCATATCATCAAGCATTTGTCCCTCTACTATCTTTATCGTCTTTGTATATTCAAGAAGACGGTCTGCTATAGTAGACTTTCCATGATCTATATGGGCTATAATACAAAAATTCCTTATATGGTTCATTAATAAATGCTTTTTGATCTGCAAATATACGAATAAGTCGAGAACAAAACAACAATTTATTTGTTTTTTATTGAGCGTGAGCATATAAGATGAAGTTGAATACCATATTTAATATACAAAAAACATGCCATGTCTTTCAGATTGTGTGTTGCTTTTTCATGGAAGATTTCAAAAAAACATACTTTTAATACTGTTTTATTCAGAGATTGATTAATTTTGCGGGACTAATTTTATGGTTATGAAAAAGATTTATATCATTGTTTTAGCAGCCATTACCCTTTGTTCATGCCATGAAAGCATAGAGGAAAGAGCTGCAAGAGAAATGGCTGAATTTACAAGAAAGAACTGTCCGGCACCTGTTTCCGAAGGTATTGTAAATGATAGTGTGGTGTTTGAAAAGTCCACATTGACAGTTAATTATTATTATTCGTTAACTGGAAGATTAGACACAGCAGCCATTAATAAAGACCAAATACACGAAGAACTGAAGAAACTTGTACAGGATGCACCTTCATTAAGGGCATATAAGGATGCCGGATTTAATTTTTCATATATATATTATTCAACCAAAAACAAGGGAAAAGTCCTTGTTGAGATAACAATACGTCCTGAAGACTATAAAAAGAAGTGACGTTAAAAACATAAAAATACGGATGCACAAGGACAAATGGGAATATTTCTCAAATTCCATATCCATGTGCATCCGTATTCCGGATAGGGTCTTACCCGTAGTATATTATCCTTTTTTACAGTTGCTCCTGTTCCAGGGCACGGCACAACTGGTCCGGACAACTCGTCCCTTTTGAGCCGCATTGTATACCGTCAAGACGCTTTTTCACGTCCTCCGGCTTCATTCCACGCACAAGCGAGCATATTCCTTTAAGGTTCCCATTGCATCCTCCTACGAAGTTTACATCATGTATCAATCCGTTTTCATCGATGTCAATGTCTATTCTCCTGCTGCAAGTGCCTACGGGCAGGTATGTTATATGCTTCATCTTTGGCTATTCCGTTATTCTTCCGGCTTCATGTTTGTGTATACATTCTGCACGTCGTCGAACTCTTCAAGACGCTCTACCATTTTGTCTATCACGGCGCGAACCTCTGCATCCACATCCTTCAAGTCGTTGGGAATATATGTAAACTCACCGCCTATATCCTCAAAACCCTTCTCTTCAAGGAAATGCTGTACCTGCGAATAGCTCTTCGGATCGCCGTAAATGGTTATCGTTCCCTCTTCCGTGTCCTCGTCAAACTCATCCTCTACGTTAAGGTCGATAAGTTCCAGTACAAGGTCGTCCATGTCTATTCCGTCCTTTTTCTTAAATGTGAAGACACACTTATGGTCGAACAGATAAGCCAGCGAGCCGGTTGTTCCGAGCGTACCGCTGAACTTGTTGAATACAGAACGTACATCTCCCACGGTACGTGTCGTGTTATCGGTCAGCGTGTCCACAAACACAGCAATGCCATGAGGTCCGTATCCCTCGTAAGTAACTTCCTTATAGTCGCTCTGGTCCTTGCCCATGGCATTCTTTATTGCACGCTCGATATTGTCTTTCGGCATGTTCTCGCGCTTGCAGGTTGCAATTACAGAACGCAGTGCCGGATTGTTCTCGGGTTCAGGACCGCCAGCCTTTACGGCTATCGCTATCTGCTTGCCAAGGCGTGTAAACGTCTTTGCCATGTGCCCCCATCTCTTTAACTTAGATGCTTTACGATACTCAAATGCTCTTCCCATTGAAGTAAAATTTTATATTATTATTTTATCATGTTAAAACTTCAGAAATCTCAGACCGTAATCCCTGCATACCGTATGCCGCACCCATATGCCCTCAGACGGTAACCCCGGGGCACGGCATCCGCAGCCATGCACGTTTTATCTGAGTTCCGCACCAAGCTTGCCACGTATATTGCTGATAAGCTTGTTCATTACCGCGTCTATCTGCTTGTCGTTAAGGGTCTTTCCCTCGTCCTGAAGTATGAAGTTCACAGCATAGCTCTTCTTTCCTTCGGGCAGGTTCTTGCCTTCATAGACATCAAACAGTTCGACATTCTTCAACAGCTTTTTCTCTGTCTGATATGCAATCTGCTCTATCTGTGCAAAATCCACGCTCTTGTCCAAAAGCAAAGCCAAGTCACGGCTTACAGGAGGATACTTGCTTATCTCCTTATATCCCACCTTGTTCTTCCTTACAGCCTTGGCAAGCGCACTCCAGTTGAGGTCTGCGTAATAAACGGGAGCGTCTATCCCCGACGCTTTCAGCAGGCTCTTGCTTACAACACCCATTTCAACAAGCAGTTTTCCGCCTCTGTTCTCTATGGCAATGCCCTTTGAGAAGATGTTGTTGTCGCTGCCGTGCATAACAACAGTGCCGCTGTTAAGTCCTATACGGCGCAGGATGTTGTCAACGTATGCCTTCAGCTCATAGAACGAAGAGTCCTCGTCGGGATGTGCCCAGCTGCCTTTAACGCGCTTTCCCGTCACCCATAGTCCGAGGTGGCACTCCTCCTTATATGCCGCCATTGGCGTTTCCGGATTATGCTTCTCTTTTGAGAAATTGTAGACATTGCCGAATTCAAAGAACCTGAGGTCAGGGTTCTTGCGGTTGGCATTGTATGCAATGCTTTCCAGACCTCCGAAGAGCAACGACTGACGCATTACGTTAAGGTCGGAACTCAGCGGGTTCATTATCCTGACACAGTTCTTTGCCTCATAGCGGTTAAGCCCTTCGTAATATGCAGCCTTTGTCAGAGAGTTGTTCAATATTTCATTGAAGCCGCAGCCCACAAGCTGCTCACTTACAATCTCTTCCAGTTTATGCTTCTTATCCTCGTCTCCCTTTACCACAAGAGAGCTTTTAAGCTGTGAAGGAATTTCAACATTGTTGTATCCATACACACGGAGAATGTCTTCAACGACGTCGCAGGGTCTCTGTACATCCACGCGGTAAGGAGGAACACTCAGGCTCAGTCCTGTCTCGCTTTCCGCATCTATCTTCATCTCCAGGCTCTGTACGATGCTCTTAACGGTTGCTGCGGGTATGTTCTTGCCTGTCAGGCGGTTTACATAGTCATACTCCAGCTCCACTTTAAAGTCGCCTATCGGTTCAGGATACACATCCTTTATCTCCATGGAAATCTTGCCTCCGGCAAGTTCCTTGCAGAGCAGTGCAGCCTGTTTCAAGGCATAAATCACTCCGTTCGGGTCTATTCCGCGCTCAAAACGGAACGATGCGTCGGTGCTGAGACCGTGGCGGCGTGCGCTCTTGCGTATCCATGTAGGGTGGAAATAGGCACTTTCCAGCACCACGTTGCATGTTGTGTCGTATGTGCCGCTGCCCTTTCCGCCGAACACACCTGCAATACACATAGGCTCATCGGTGTTGCAGATGGCAAGGTCACGCTCACTTAGTTTATGTTCTTCACCGTCAAGCGTCACAAAAGGCGTACCTTCGGGCATTGTCTTCACTATGATATGGTGACCTTTAACCATATCTGCGTCAAAGCAGTGAAGCGGCTGTCCGTATGCCATCATTATATAGTTGGTGATGTCCACTATATTGTTTATTGGGCGCAGCCCTATCACACGCAACTTGTTCTGAAGCCATTCCGGACTTTCCTTTACCTCGCATCCCGACAGGCTGACGCAGGCATAGCGTTTGCATGCCTCCGTATTTTCAATGGTAACATCTACGGGCAGGTCGTTATTGTCTACAGCAAAGGCATCGTCAGACGGGCGGTGCAACGACGTCTTATAACCGTTCTGGACAAGCCATGCGTACAAATCGCGTGCAACACCCCAATGAGAAAGCGCATCAGCACGGTTAGCCGTGATGTCCACCTCTATCAGCCAGTCGCTTTCAAGATTGTAATATTCGGCGGCAGGCTGACCTACAGGCGCGTCTTCCGGCAGCACTATAATGCCGTCATGGCTGTTGCCCACTCCTATTTCGTCTTCCGCGCAAATCATGCCGTAGCTTTCTACACCGCGGAGCTTTGACTTCTTTATTACAAATTCCTTGTCTCCGTCATACAGCACACAGCCTATGTCTGCCACAATGACCTTCTGTCCGGCAGCCACATTGGGTGCCCCGCAGACTATCTGTGACGGAGTCTCACGTCCGAGATCGACCGTTGTAACGTGCAGATGGTCCGAGTCGGGATGAACGTCGCACGTAAGCACCTTGCCTACATACAGTCCCTTGAGACCGCCCTTGATGCTTTGAACTTCTTCAAGCGCGTCAACTTCAAGTCCTTCCGATGTGAGTGCATCGCACACTTCCTGCGGAGTAAGCTCAAAATCAACGTACTCTTTTAACCATTTATAAGATATATTCATTGCAATGAACTTTTATACGATTTTTAATTCGGACGCAAAAGTACTAATTTTTGGTCATTTGAACAAGTGTTTACTGTAAAAATGTAAGAGCGCATACACCTTATTATATAGTATGAAAATCGGCATGCGGCATGCTGATGTCACGCCCCTGCCGCACCCGTAGGACAGGTGCAGGATTTCTTATAAAAAGACATGGTAACGGAAAAGGTGACCTTTGGCAATGCAAAAGGTCACCTTTAAGGGTGCTAAAGCTATGCTTTGGGAGCGCAAAAGGGCACCTTTGGGAAGGCAAAAGATATTCGTTTGAATATCAACAAGTTACAACGGGCTATTTTATACATCCCGAATACAGCGCCGCAGCCTCTGCACAACGCTCCCCATCAATGCCTGCCGAGACTATTCCTCCGGCATATCCGGCACCTTCCCCGCATGGGAAAAGCCCTTTTATGCGCACATGTTGCAGGGTATTGACGTCGCGGAGAATACGCACGGGCGATGACGTGCGTGTCTCAACGGCTATGAGCACGGCATCGTTTGTAAGAAATCCGTGGCTCATGGAACCGAACTTCCTGAAGCCCTGTTGCAGCCTTTTCGACACGGAAGGCGGAAGCCAGAAGTGCAACGGACTGGAAATAAGCCCCGGTGCATACGAGCTTTTGGGCAGGTCGTAGCTCAGCCGGTTGTTGACAAAGTCTGCCATGCGCTGCGCCGGTGCCGTCTGTTTCATGTTGCCCTGCTGCCAGCAGTCGTTCTCAAGACGCTCCTGAAAGTCCAGCATCCTCAGCACACCGTCGCCGGGAACGTCCTCCGGACGCATCTCCACGACCATTCCGCTGTTGGACCACTGCGTTCCTCTGTTGCTCGGACTCATTCCGTTGACGACAATCTGCCGCGGTCCTGTGGCGGCAGGGATGACAAATCCGCCCGGACACATGCAGAACGAATACACTCCACGCCCGTCTGCCTGCGTTACAAAGCTGTACTCTGCCGCAGGCAACCAGCGTCCCCTGCCCTCCCTGTTGTGATACTGTATGCTGTCTATCAGCTTTGCCGGATGTTCGAGACGAACGCCTACGGCAATGCCCTTTGCCTCCATTTCCACATCCGAGTCATGCAGATAGCGGTAGACATCGCGTGCAGAATGTCCTGTGGCAAGTATCACCGGACCGCGGAAGACTGTCTTTTCCCCTGTCACGACATCCGATGCCTCCACGCCCATGACGCTGTCGCCGTCAAATACAAGCGCCGTCATCTTAGTCATAAAGTGCACCTCCCCGCCGCATTTCAGAATGGTATTGCGCATGTTCTCTATAACTTTCGGCAACTTGTCCGTGCCAATATGCGGATGGGCATCAGACAATATGGATGCCGGTGCACCGTGCTGACAGAACACGTTAAGTATCTTTTCTATGCTTCCACGCTTTTTAGAACGCGTATAGAGCTTGCCGTCCGAATAGGCACCTGCACCTCCCTCGCCAAAGCAATAGTTGCTCTCGCCGTCCACACGCTGCGTCTTTGTTATGGCGGAAAGGTCTTTCTTGCGCTCGTGCACGTCCTTTCCACGCTCAATAACAATGGGACGCATGCCAAGCTCTATCAGCCTCAGCGAGGCGAAAAGCCCGCCCGGACCGGCTCCGACAACAACCACCGCCGGAGCCGACGACACGTCCCTGTATTCCACAGGAATGTATTCCTCGTCACGGGGTTCTTCGTTTATGTATACTCTTACCTTAAGATTGATGTATATTGTGCGCTGTCTTGCGTCTATACTGCGCCTTAGCACACGCACATGCTTTATGGTACGGGCATCTATGCCTTTCTCTCTTGCGATGAACTCGCGCATGGCAGCCTCGCTTGCCGCCTGCTGCGGAAGCATGCGCACCTGATATTCGTTGGTCATTTTCTATTTCTGTTGATTGTTCTTCTGATTATTCCGCCTGCTCCGGCGGTCTTTTCCGTCAAGGGCAGAGGCTCACTTCAAGTGCTTGTCAAAGAAGTTGAGCACCGCATCCTGTGCCCGTGGCGGACACTCGTGTTTCATGTCCCATATCTCGGTTGTAAGGTTCTTGTCCGCTCCCTGGCTCTTCCACACATCGTGCATTATGTCAAATGCCTTCTTCACGCCCGGCAACGGAAACAGCTTGTCCTTGTCCCCGTTTATGAAAAGCATGGGCTTGGGACATGCCATGGAGGCAATATGGGGATAGTCGAGATATTGTCTCAGTCCTGGAATGCAATTGGCAAAGCCTCCGTTTTCCTTGCGTCCGTACTTCCATGTCATCTGTACGTCGGTCGTAACCATCCAGCATACCGAGGCACCAGCCTTGATTTTGTCGGACAGTGCCGACAGCATCCATGCCCTGTATGCCCCCATGGAGCATCCGGCACAGCCGATACGGCTGGCGTCGACAAAGGGAAGAGTGGCGAGAAAGTCGGTGCCGGCAATGTCGTCGTATGTCATAAAGGCACTGAGATCGCGCCCGAGCATCATCATGTTGCCTGCTATAATGTCGTATTTGTTGCGGTCTACGCCCTCCGCACGTCCGCGCTCTCCCCACATGGGGGCATCCGTGGAGAACACCACATAGCCGTGACGGGCAAGGAAATCGCCCATGTATTGTCCGCCATAGACAACATCCTGCCACCTGTCGGCATCTTCCACCACCACGGAATCTTCGTCAATGGGTCTTATCATCTTCTCCTTTCCAATGAAAAGATGCCCGCCGTGGTCGTGAAGAAGATTTATAGCGGGGAAAGGACCATTGCCGTCCGGAACGAGAATGTATGCACGTACGGTGTAGTAGGCAGACAGGCGGAACTCCACTTTCAACGCCTTGTATCCGTCGCGCTGCTCTTCCGTAATGACCTTATAGTTGTATGAAGACGCGGCAGGCGGCGGTGTCATCATACATTCAAGAACCTTTTCGCGCGCCAATGTGCGCCATTTGTCAAAGTCGGTCTCCCTGCTGTTGCCCCATGCCATGGGATATGTCAGCTCGTTTTGTATACTGTCCACATAGGCGGGGATATCCTTGTAATACTCGTAACGGCTGCGTTTCTGTGCAAAAACAGTCGTTGCGGACATGCCAAGACAGGCAATGAGCAGCAGGCATCGTTGTGTTCTATTCATAATAAAAACAGTGATTTTAATTACATTTTGCTGCAAAATTAGCAAATAATCATATAATATTGTTTGCCGGAACAATATTTCTTGCTATTTTTGCATAACTTAAATATAAGGACACACATCCCCGTTTGTTTCGGGGAGTCCGCTAATTTACATACATAATGAAAGTTTTAAAGTTTGGCGGGACATCCGTAGGTTCCGTAAAAAGCATCAGATGCTTAAAGAAAATTGTAGAGAAAGAGGCTAAGAACCAGCCCATAGTAGTGGTTGTAAGTGCACTTGGAGGCATAACCGACAAGCTTATCGAGACATCAATGCTTGCACGCCGTGGTGACGGGCGTTACAGAAGCGAGTTTGATGCAATGGTTATGCGCCATCACAGGATGATAGACACAATCATCACAGACCCCAAAAAGCGTGAAGACTTATTCGGAACCGTAGACTCGCTCTTTGAACAGCTCAAGAGCATATACTTCGGCGTGTATCTTATCCGCGACCTCAGCGAGAAGACACAGGATGCCATTCTGAGTTACGGTGAGCGCCTTAGCTCGGGCATAGTGGCGGCACTGATAAAGAATGCGCAGCTGTTCGACGCACTGGCGTTCATAAAGACAACGCGCAAGAACGGCAGTCACGTGCTCGACAGCGAGCTTACGGGGAACCTTGTGCGCAAGGCTTTCGAGGACATGCCGCGCATATCGGTGGTCCCGGGGTTTATAAGCCGTGACCATATCACGGATGAAATAACCAATCTTGGGCGCGGAGGAAGCGACTATACGGCGGCAATAATTGCGGCGGCACTCGATGCGGAGGTGCTGGAGATATGGACGGATGTGGACGGATTTATGACTGCCGACCCGCGCGTGATACCTTCGGCATACACCATAAACGAGCTTAGCTATATAGAGGCAATGGAGCTTTGCAACTTCGGGGCCAAGGTTATATATCCTCCGACGATATATCCAGTATGTGTGAAGAACATACCAATAAGGGTAAAGAACACGTTCAACCCTTATCACAGCGGGACCATAATAAAGCGGAGCGTCGAGAACGACAGTAAGCCCATTAAGGGTATATCGAGCATAAACGATACGACACTGATTACAGTGACGGGACTTTCCATGGTGGGAGTAATCGGTGTGAACAGGCGAATATTCACGGCACTGGCAGACAACGGCATATCCGTGTTCATGGTGAGTCAGGCTTCGTCGGAGAACTCCACGTCTATCGGCGTGAAAGACTCGGATGCCGTGGCAGCCGTGGACGTGTTGAACAATGAGTTCTGCAAGGAAATCGAGACGGGAGCGATGTTCCCCATGCACGCGGAGAGCAACCTTGCAACGATTGCCATTGTGGGTGAGAACATGAAACACACGCCGGGCATAGCCGGAAAGCTGTTCGGAACGCTCGGCAGAAGCGGCATAAGCGTCATAGCATGTGCACAGGGAGCATCGGAAACTAACATCTCGTTCGTGGTTGAGAAGGAGTCCCTGCGCAAGTCGCTCAATGTCCTGCACGACTCGTTCTTCCTGTCCGAATACAACGTACTCAACCTTTTTATATGCGGAGTGGGCACCGTGGGCGGCAAACTGATAGAGCAGATAAGGGCACAGCACGACGAACTGAAGCAGAACAGGCGCCTGAAACTGAACGTTGTGGGTATTGCAAGCAGTCACAACGCCATATTCGACCGCAACGGAATAGACCTTGACAACTACAGGGAACTTCTGAAAGAGTCGGAAACGAGCAACCTTGTCACCTTGCGGAACGAAATTCTCGGCATGAACATCTTCAACAGCGTCTTTGTAGACTGCACTGCAAGCAAGGACGTTGCATCGCTGTACAAGGTCTTCCTGGAAAACAACATATCCGTGATTGCCGCCAACAAAATAGCGGCATCGTCGGATTATGACAGTTATATGGCACTGAAACATACGGCACTTGCACGCGGCGTGAAATTCAGGTTTGAGACAAACGTGGGCGCAGGACTGCCCATAATCGGAACGATAAACGACCTCCGCAACTCCGGAGACAAGATTTTAAAGATTGAAGCGGTGCTGAGCGGCACGCTCAACTTTATATTCAACGAGATATCGGCTGATGTCTCCTTCTCCGAAACCGTAAGGCGTGCGAAGGAACAGGGATACAGTGAGCCTGACCCGAGGATAGACCTGAGCGGGACGGACGTTGTGCGTAAGCTTGTGATACTTACCCGCGAAGCAGGATACAAGATAGAAAAAGACGATGTAGAGAAACATCTTTTTGTACCTGAGGAGTATTTCAGCGGCAGCCTGAACGACTTTTGGAAGCGGCTGCCCCTGCTCGACGGCGACTTTGAAAGACGCCGAAAGGAGATTGAGAGTGAAGGAAAGCGCTGGCGCTTTGTCGCAAGAATGGAAAACGGAAAGGCGGATGTCTCATTGCAGACCGTAGGAAAGGAGCATCCTTTCTATAACCTTGAAGGCTCAAACAACATCGTAATGCTTACGACAGAACGCTACAAAGAGTACCCTATGCTTATACAGGGATATGGAGCCGGGGCAAGCGTCACGGCGGCGGGAGTGTTTGCCAATATCATGTCTGTTGCCAATATTTAAAGGAAAGGACGCATGAAGCACATTATTATATTAGGAGACGGCATGGCAGACCACAGGATAGAAAGGCTTGGCGGAAAGACTTTGCTACAATATGCGGAAACGCCTTATATGGACATGCTGGCACGTGAGGGAAGGACAGGACGGCTTATAACCATTCCGGACAACTTTCATCCGGGGTCGGAAGTGGCAAACACGGCAATTCTCGGATACAATCTTGACAAGGTCTATGAAGGGCGCGGACCTCTCGAGGCGGCTTCCATCGGGTATGAAATGCAAAAGGAAGACCTGGCGCTGAGATGCAACATCATAACGCTTTGCAACGGAAAGATAGTAAATCACCATGGCGGACACCTTAAAACGGAAGAGGGCGGCATGCTGACGGATTATCTTGACAGGCATCTTGGAAATGAGAAGATACGCTTTATAAAAGGGACGCAATACAGACACCTGCTCATCGTAAAAGGGGGAAGCAAGCATATCGAGTGTGCGCCGCCGCATGACCATCCGGAGGAGCAATGGAAAGGTCTGCTTGTAAGACCGGAAAGGGGTTGGGAGAACAGGCATGAGGAAGGGCGCATGAGCGCAGCGGAGACGGCAGAGCTGCTTAACGGACTGATACTTAAGTCGCAAGAGCTGTTGCCGCAACATCCCTTTAACATCGGAAGAAAGACTGCGGGTAAGGTCATGGCGAACAGCATCTGGCCCTGGGGAGGCGGCTACCGTCCGCAAATGGAGACCATTGCCGACAAGTATGCTCAGGTAAAGACAGGGTCGGTGATATCGGCAGTGGATCTGATACGTGGCATCGGGCACTATGCCGGACTGAAGATAATAAAGGTCGACGGGGCAACGGGGCTTGCCAATACCAACTATGAAGGCAAGGCTGAGGCGGCAGTTGAGGCTCTTAAGTCTGACGATTTCGTGTTTCTTCACATAGAGGCAAGCGACGAAGCCGGGCATGACGGCGACCTTGAACTTAAATTGCAGACAATAAGAAACCTTGACAGCAGAATTGTGGGTCCTATATATAATAAGGTGAAAGAATGGCATGAGCCGGTGTGTATCGCTCTCCTGCCCGACCATCCCACACCCGTGGAGATACGTACACATGTAAAAGAGCCTGTGCCGTTTGCAATATGGCACCCGCATATAGAGCCGGACAGCGTATGCGCCTTTGATGAAGAGAGCTGCGGGAAAGGCTCATACGGAATGCTTTATATGGAACAGTTTATGGACGAGTTTATGAAGTATTGAGTGCTTCTGCATATTTTTCAATTATAAAAAACAAAGAAAATGAGATATTACAGCACAAACGGACAGTCTTCTTCCGTGTCTCTGCATGAGGCAGTTGTAAAGGGACTGGCATCAGACAGGGGACTTTTCATGCCGGAACGGATAAAGACATTGCCTGAGGACTTTTTCGACAACATCGGCAAGATGTCATTTCAGGAAATTGCATATACCGTGGCGGATGCCTTCTTTGGCGAGGACGTGGAGAAAGAGGCTCTGAAAAACATTGTATACGATACGCTTTCTTTTGACTGTCCTGTCGTAAGGGTGACGGACAACATCTATTCACTTGAACTTTTTCATGGACCGACGCTTGCCTTTAAGGATGTCGGGGCAAGGTTCATGGCACGGCTTCTCGGCTATTTCATAAAGAACGAACGTAAAGAAACCGTAAATGTTCTTGTTGCGACAAGCGGCGACACAGGCTCGGCTGTGGCAAACGGCTTTCTCGGTGTTGAGGGAATACATGTATATGTACTATATCCGGCGGGAAAGGTAAGCAAGATACAGGAGTGTCAGTTTACTACTCTCGGACAGAACATAACGGCTGTTGAGGTAGACGGCACGTTTGACGACTGTCAGGCGCTGGTCAAGAACGCATTCATGGATGAGGAGCTGAACGGGCACATGAAACTTACGTCTGCAAACTCTATAAATGTGGCACGTTTCCTGCCTCAGGCATTCTATTACTTCAATGCCTACGCACGCATGAAGGAAAGGAACATGGCGGACAACATGGTGGTATGTGTTCCGAGCGGTAACTTCGGCAACATCACGGCGGCTTTGTTCGGGCATAAAATGGGGCTGCCCATAAAACGTTTCATTGCGGCGAACAATGCCAATGACATATTCTTCAAGTACTTGCAGACGGGCAGCTATGAGCCGAAACCAAGTGTACAGACCATTGCAAACGCCATGGACGTAGGCAATCCGAGCAATTTTGCGCGCATAATTGACTTGTATAAGAACCGCCATGACGTGATAAGCAGCCATATAAGCGGTGCTTCGTTCTCCGACGATGAGATAAGGGAGGCAATGAGGCAGTGCTTCGATGACAACAAGTATATTCTCGATCCGCACGGGGCATGCGGGTATATGGCACTGAAGAACGGATTGAATGCCGGGGAAACCGGAATATTCTGCGAGACCGCACATCCGGCAAAGT
Source organism: uncultured Prevotella sp. (assembly GCA_900545525.1). GTDB lineage: Bacteria > Bacteroidota > Bacteroidia > Bacteroidales > Bacteroidaceae > Prevotella. Next base: position 70,372 of record UQZX01000010.1, on the reverse strand, counting down.
TCAAAGATACGGTGGAAAAGGCTGTCGGCTGCATGGTTGAAATACCGGAACGTCTCGCCGGATTTATGAAAGGTACAAAGCAAAGTGTGAGACTTGACAAGGATTTCAAACCGTTCAAGGCTTTCCTGATGGAACGGTAATGTTTTTTCTCAGATCTGTTTCTTATAAGAAAAAAGACGTAAGGCTATAAGGAGAAAGACGTAAGGCTTAAAGAGACATCATTTATTTTATAAATATGAAAAGACGGCATCAAAGGTATTTAAATCCTTGATGCCGTCTTTTCATATCATTATATTACCCTGCCGGTATTAGTCTATCCACTTGACATAGCAGAAGTCGAGACGGTGCGGAAGGTTCTCGTTCTTCGGATACATCCTGACACAGCTCTTGTAAGAGCCTGCCTCGTCCGGTTCGAACTCTGCTTCGAATGTATACAGGTTGCCCTCGTTGTTTGTCATCTTGAACGGACGTACATTGAAGATGCGCTCTTCGCCGTTCTTGTCCGTCTTCACTGTAACAAGCTCAAGACCTACGGCATTGTCAAGACCCTGCTCGTCGATAACATACTTTATCTTGTATGATACACCTGTCTCTGCGCCGGTCTCGGGTATGTTGTGCTCCTTCGATACGACGCTTATAGAATCCCAACGCTCTGCAACTGTCTCTTTCCACTGTGCAATCTCCTTAGCCAGACGGTTGTTGTCGGCGGAGATTTTCTTAAAGCGGGCAGCCTCCTTGGTGTAGAACTTGCTGTAGTAGTCGTCAAGCTGGCGCTTCATAGTATAGTTGGGTGCAATCTGCGCGATGGAGTTCTTTATGACCTTTATCCAGCCCTCGCTATATCCCTTCTTGTTCTTCTTGTAGTAAAGGGGAACAATCTCGTTTTCAAGAAGGCTGTAGATTGTAGCAGCATCCAGCTGGTCCTGATAACCCTGGTTCTTGTACGTACGTTTCTCGGTAAGCGCCCATCCGGCACCCTCACGGTAACCTTCAAGCCACCATCCGTCGAGAACGGAGAGGTTTACAACGCCGTTCATCTCTGCCTTCTCACCGGATGTACCCGATGCCTCGAGAGGACGTGTCGGAGTGTTCATCCATATATCTACACCCGAAACCAGGCGGCGTGCAAGCTGCATGTCGTAGTCTTCAAGGAAGATAATCTTGCCGAGGAACTCAGGACGCTGGCTTATCTCAAATATCCTTTTGATAAGTCCCTGACCTGCACCGTCGGCTGGGTGAGCCTTTCCTGAGAAAAGGAACTGCACGGGATGCTCGGGATTATTGACAATCTTTGCAAGACGGTCAAGGTCCGTAAACAGAAGGTGTGCCCTCTTGTATGTTGCAAAGCGGCGGCAGAAACCAATCATCAGTGCATTGGGGTTAATCTTCTCAAGCAATGAAACGACACGTGAGGGATCGCCCTGGTTCTTGAGCCATGTTTCGCGGAACTTGTCGCGTATGTAGTCGGTAAGCTTCTTCTTCAATGTCATGCGTGTTTCCCATACAATGTCGTCGGGTACATTGTATATGGCATGCCAGATGCTCTCGTTGCTCTGGTCGGACATGAATGTCGCGTCGAAGTACTGTGCATAGAGCTTGCGCCATTCCGTTGCCGTCCATGTGGGGAAGTGCACGCCGTTCGTTACATATCCTACATGGTTTTCTTCGGGATAATAGCCCTTCCAGATGCTTGCGAACATCTTCTGGCTTACCCATCCGTGCAGCTTGCTGACACCGTTCACTTCCTGACAGGTGTTGCATGCGAACGTAGACATGCAGAACTTTTCTCCATGGTCGTCGGGATTTGTGCGTCCCATGCCGATGAACTCGTCCCATGATATGCCGAGCATCTGGGGATAGCCGCTCATATACTTGCCAAACAGTGCCTCGTCGAAATAGTCGTGACCTGCGGGCACAGGCGTATGCACCGTATACAGCGAAGACGCACGTACCAGCTCCATTGCCTGGTTGAACGTCAGTCCGCTCTGTACGTAGTCGCACAGGCGCTGCAGGTTGCAGAGAGCCGCATGTCCCTCGTTGCAGTGGTATATATCCTTTGTTATGCCAAGAGCCTTCAATGTCAGCATACCGCCGATACCAAGGAGTATCTCCTGCTTGAGACGGTTTTCCCAGTCGCCGCCATAAAGAGAATGGGTGATAGGCTTGTCGAACTCAGAGTTCATCTCGTTGTCCGTATCAAGCAGGTAGAGCGAGATACGTCCTACGTTTACCCTCCATACATAGGCATGTACGTGGTAGTTCATATAAGGTACGGCAACGACAAGCGGCTTGCCGTCCTTGTCAAGCTGTCTCTCTATCGGCAGCGAGTTGAAGTTCTGTGCATCGTAGTTGGCAATCTGCTGACCGTCCATGCTCAGAGACTGCTTGAAATAACCGTAGCGATAAAGGAAGCCGACGGCGCACATGTCAACGTTGCTGTCCGAAGCTTCTTTCAGATAGTCGCCGGCAAGCATTCCGAGACCTCCCGAATATATTTTCAGAACCTGATTGATACCATATTCCATACTGAAATATGCAACGGAAGGACGCTCGCTGTTTGGCTTCACATCCATATAGTTGCGGAACAACGAGTAAACTTCCTTTACCCTCTTCATTATGGTCTTGTTCTTGACAATCTCCTCTTTTCTGTCGTAGCTGAGACGTTCAAGCAACATCACAGGATTGTGCCCTACTTCCTCATAGAGGTCCTCGTCAAGACTTCTCCACAAGTCCCTTGCCTCGTAGTTCCATGCCCACCACATGTTGTGTGCAAGCTCATCCAAGCATTCAAGCTGCTCAGGCAATCTTGATTTTACGGTCAATTCCTTCCACTGGGGAGCATTGACATAATCAGCTTTTATCTTCATAATCAATTCTAAAATATTATATGTTCGAATTTAGTTCATTTAAATAATCCCATGCGCGGTATAATTGCATCACTTGCTGCTTTCCAGCCTCATGTTCCTTTGCCTCAAGGCATGGTCGTATGCCTGATAATAGTACTTTATGAAGTTTGTCCACAGCGCCTTCTTTGACAACTTTCCGGCGTTGTCCCTGCATTTCTTCACTGCATCGGGGGGCAGATTGGAATATTCGGCTATGGTATTCTTTATGATGTCTGCCACTTCCGAATAGTTATAGTCCGTGCGGTGTATCACCTTCACGCCGTCCTTAATCTCGCCTTCATGCCCTACCTCGGTATTTACCCACAGTCCGAAACCGGCGAGGTCGGTCGTTATGCACGGGACCTTGAATGCTATTGCCTCAAGAGGCGTGTATCCCCACGGCTCATAGTATGAAGGATAGACACAAAGGTCGTTGCCAAGCACAAGGTCATAATACTTCATGTTAAGGATGCCGTCATCACCTGTAAGATAGCATGGCAGGAAAATCAGCTTTACGTTGTCGTCCGCCCTGTTCTGCATGTCAAGATATTTAAGCATGTTCAGAACGTTGTCATGACTCATGTTATGCAGCCAGTGGGTTATCATCGGAACTTCAAGCGGAGTGTCATAGGTCTTTCCCGACTCCATGCGCTCCTTGAGGTCACTGCGCGGCTCCCCTACCCATCCGGGAACCTCAATGAAAGCAAGCACTTTCCTTGACAGGCTCTTTTCGCGCAGCAGGCGGTTCATCGCCTCGATATACACGTCAACGCCCTTGTTGCGGAACTCATACCGTCCGCTTGTAGATACAATGAGCGTGTCGTCCCCGAGACTGGTCCCCATAAGTGCGTTTGCCATCTGCAATACACGTTTCCTTGCCAGCCTGCGCTTGCGCGTAAACTCTGCGCCGCGCGGCACGAAGTCGTCCTCAAAGCCATTGGGCAGGACAAAGTGAACCGGCTCGTCAAGCAGTTCGCGGCATTCGTTTGCCGTTATGTCACTCACCGTAGTGAAGCAGTCCACGTTCTTTGCCGTCTGCTTTTCAATAGAGTGCTTGCTCTGCATGTTAAGCTCTCCCGCCATCTGGTCGCCGTTATATGCAAACAGATAATCGTAAAGCGGCTTGTTGTTGCCGGCAATGCTGCGTCCTATGCTTGTGGCATGGGTGGTAAACACCGTGGCTATTTCGGGCATATACCTTTTTATATATAGCAGTCCGAGACCGGTCATCCATTCATTGCCGTGATAGATAACCTTCTTTGATTCATCCAGATAAAACTTATAAAAGCTTTCCACCACCTTTGCCGCGGCATAAGAGAACATCGAAGCCTCATCATAGTCTCCGTACGCATGGAGGCTGTCCACCTGGAAGTCTTCCCACACCTTGGCATAAATCTCGTTTTTACGCTTGTAGAATGGAGTGAAGTCCACAAGTATAGCAATAGGACTGCCGGGGATATTCCAGCGACCGAGCTTTAGCTTCAGACTGTCTTTCGCCGTAACAGTATCAGCCCATTCACTAAACAGGCTCTTGTCTTCCGTAAAATAAGGATTGTCTTTTCCTGACCAGCAATCGGGTCCGATAAATATTATACGGTCTTTCATCGCATTCTGCAATGTATTAGCGCGCGTTGAAAGAACGGTATAAATGCCACCAACTTTATTACAAACTTCCCAGCTCGACTCAAATATATAGTCTGGGAACAATAATTCTTTTCCCATTTAAAAACAAAATAACCGGCGCAAAGATAATAAAATTGTTATTTATAAGGTGTATATGTACAGCTTTTAGGTTTTTTAATACATAAAATATTGACTTAAATCATGTTTAAATATCATAAAACAACGATGAATAAAGACCTCCTTATATAAGCCCAATATTCAATAAGTTAGCTGTAGGGCAAATAGTTGGATAACACAATGATGTATTTTCATAAAAAACATGTTGCCTTTTTTATGAAGCCATAACACTGTCTTTTCATAAAAAAGGCAACATTTATTATTTCAAGGGCTTAAAACTGTCCGCCTCTCGGGGGTCTTCCGCCTCCGAAGCCCCTGTCAGGAGGTGGCATCATTCCTCTTCTTCCGGCATCAGGTCCCCGTCTGTCATTACGCGGAGCCTTGCCACCGAACAAGTTCATACGGTATACCACATGCAGCATGGCATAGCTGTTCACACTGTTGTACCGCGTATCGCTGCGCTGCATGGCATTTATGGTGCGACTGAAGTTGCTCTGGTTATGAAGAATGTCATAAAACTGCAGCGAGACATTCAGTGCATTACCTTTGAGGAACGGCTGGCTTATCTGTGCATTCCATATCAGCTCATTGGTGTTCATGGAGTTGTCGTTATATCCGCGGCGGCTGTTCTCGTGCATGTTTGTGGCAATGCTCATGCCCCACGGCATGTATACTGTCACCGAACCGCCGTATGAGAACTGCCATGTATCGAGGTTGCTCTGGCTTTGCAGCAGGTTGCGCGTGTGGGTATAGTTGAGGGTTCCGTCAAGCTCCACCTCCAGCCAGTTGTTACGGTAACTTCCGCTCAGGCGTTCCGACAAAGTTGTCGTACGCGTTGTATTCTTCTGTGAGTCTGCACGCTTGTCAAGGCTCAGATATCCCACATAGTTGTTGTATCCGGCACTGGTGAACGTATTCACATTCCAATATCCCGTTGAGTCTATCGCCGTGTTGAACATGAGCATGCCCGACATGTTCCAGTTGCCGTTTATATTCTCCGGGCGCGTTGTCCGTCCGCCTGTCTGCTCGTCATACGTCACCATGTTGCTGATGCTGTTGCGCGTGTTGCTGTAGTTCAATGCAGCCATTATGGCTCTTTGATGGTTTTGAATGTAGTTGTTGTAATTGATGTGCAGCGTATTGGTAAACGAGGGCTTCAGTCCCGGGTTACCTTTCGTTATGTTAAGCGGGTCGCTGTCGTCCGTGATGTCGAGAAGATCAGACATTGACGGCTGCGAAGTCGTTCCCCTGTACCTTATGCGCAGGTTGCTTACCTTGGAAAAGCGGTATCTGAAATCAAACGTCGGCGTCACATTGACCACGTTTCTCGTCATGTCAGCCTGCGTTCCCTGATAGTCCTGCACGAAGTGTGTTTTCTGCGGCTGGACCATTACTCCCACGTTCATCTTATACTTCTGGCGTATGACGCGAAGCATCAGCTGCATCTCATGTATATAGTTCGTATATTCGGAGAAGCGGCTGAGCTTCTCATCGAGATAGCTTTCAAGCGGGTTGTCAAGGCGCGAGATATAGCCGTCCCACCCTCTGTATGCCGGCGATATGCCGCTGAAGAAGTCTTCTCCCATGTTGCTGAAGTCGTATGTCGAACGGTCGCTCTTGTTATATTTATATGTAAACTTATAGCTGAACTGCAAGAACATTGCCCTGAATATAGGCTCGCTGTACGTAGCCTGCACGGCATAGCTTGACGATGTCGCCGGTGTATAGTTAAACCGGTTTGTCTGATAAGTGGAATCATTGCCGTATTTGTCCATTACCTGATACAGATGAACGTCGGATACCGAAAGGTTCTTATTGTCGGAATCTTTATAGCTCGCATCCGCACGCAACGTTATGTTGCGCCCTTTACTGTTCAGTTTCCTGTTGTATTGCAACATTGCCCCGACAGACTTGTCGTTGCCGTATGATATAGACCTGTTCTTTCTGGTATTAACCATAAGGTCGCGTTCCGCAAGCTCGTCAATCGCATCTTCCGACAAAGGATCGTCCACATACATATACGGGTCTTCGTTATAAGATGCCGATGTTCCCATCGTTATACCGTCACTTGTAGAATAGCTCATCTTCGGGCGGAACAGGATGTTTGTCATCGTGTCCGGCTTCCATTCCATACGAAAATTAGTATTCCAGCTGTTGCTTCGTGTATAACGCTGGTTCAGGCTGTTTGAGAAAGAGCCTGCACTGCTCACAAAATTCTCCGCAGACTGTTCCGTACGTATATCACCGTCACCATGGTTCCACCTTACACTGCCGTTCATATTAAACTTCTGTCCTTTCTCATAGTTCAGGTTCACGCCAAGCATCTTGTTTGCATTGAGTCCCTGTCTGCCGCCTCCGAAACGTCCGCCTCCGCCACCTGGAAATCCCATGTCGTTGGTATTGTTCGCATTGCCGAAGAGCATAAGCTTCATATTGTCCTTGAAATAACCGCCCATAAGCCTCTCCGCATATCTTCCGTGTGTGCCTGCTGCTGCGTCGGCATTTGCCATGAAGCCCTTGTTCATTCCTTTCTTTATGCCGAAATCGAGCACCGTCTCCTCCTCGCCGTCGTCTATGCCGGTCACTTTTGCAAGGTCGCTCTTTTCCTCATACGTCTTTATCTTGTCTATGATACTTGTAGGCAAATTCTTCATTGCCGTCTTAGTGTCTCCTGTCATAAACTCCTTTCCGTCCACAAGTATCTTTTTCACTTCCTTTCCGTTTATGGTTATCTTGCCGTCATCATCGACCTGCGCTCCAGGAAGCTTCTTTACAAGCTCCTCGACAACCGAGCCTTCGGGCGTGCGGTATGCCGAAGCGTTATAGACAAAGGTATCTTCCTGTACCGTAACCTTGGCTGCCTGCCCTACTACAGTCGCCCCTTTCAGCATTATGGCATCGGCGGAGAAAACGATGTTTCCCATATCCCTGTTCTTGTCTTCCGATATTACAACGGGCTTCACTATGCTTGTATATCCCACGCTTGTAAACCTTAACAGATACTTTCCGTTGTCGGGAGCCGTGATACTGAACTCCCCGCTGCCGTTTGTCAGCGTGCCTTTCACAAAAGTGCTGTCAGCCCTGAGCATCTGCACCGTTGCCATCATCACCCCTTCCTTTGTGTCACGGTCCGTCAACTTGCCCGATACAGTACGGTTTTGGGCACATACAAACATTGATAGAACTGTCATCAGAGACAGCAAGATAAGCTTTTTCATCGTTACGGTCAATATATGTTTATTGTTAAAATACGTACTTTTAGACATCCGGCAGTAAATTTAGTTTAATCATTTTATCACGAAAAACGCACAAAAGATATATTCTCTCAATAAAAATACGTACTTTTGCATCATATTTATCACATTATATCGCATTATGGAACAGAGGGTCATTATCTCCAAAGACTTGCAGCCGGAACTTGAATACGCCATATCACAATGCCGCCATGACAGGCTTTTCGTATTGACAGACGACATCACCGTGGACAAATGCTGGAGCATGATAAAAGATTACGGATGCCTTGAGGAGGCACGGATGATAACAATTCCCTCTTCAGACGTAAACAAGAACATCGCCTCCGTGGAGCATGTATGGACCGAGCTGAGCCGTCTCGGGGCAACAAGACATTCGTGCCTGATAAACCTCGGCGGCGGTATGGTCACCGATCTTGGCGGCTTTGCGGCATCTACATTCAAGCGGGGAATAGACTTTATCAACATTCCAACAACCCTGCTGTCCATAATCGACGCATCGGTAGGCGGCAAGACGGGGTTCAACTTCAACGGACTAAAGAACGAGATAGGCGTCTTCAACGATTCCAAATTCGTTATTCTGAGCACCCTTTTCCTTAAAACTCTCGACATCCGGAACATTCTTTCAGGATACGCGGAGATGCTCAAGCACGGACTTATAAGCGACACTGACACATGGGCAAGGCTTGTTTCATTCGACTTATCCATGCCCGACATGACAGAACTGGGCACAATGATTGCCGACAACGTGCAGGTGAAGGAGCGTATAGTCGCTGCCGACCATGAGGAAAAGGGCATACGCAAGGCTCTTAACCTTGGACATACCGCCGGGCATGCCTTCGAATCCATGGCAATCAAGCGCGGCAAACCGATGCTTCATGGATATGCCGTGGCATACGGACTGATATGTGAACTGTACCTGAGTGTGATAAAGCAGGGCTTCCCCGTTGACAAAATGAGGCAGACAGTGGGCTTTATCAGGCAGCATTACGGCATGACTGACTTTACATGCAATGACTATAACGAGCTCCTGGAGCTTATGTCGCACGACAAAAAGAACGTAAACGGGATTATAAACTTCACACTTCTCGGTGACATAGGCGACATACATATCGACCGGACAGCAACAAAGAAAGAGATTTTCGAGGCATTCGACTTCTGCCGCGAAGGATAACGCGCACATCAAAGCCTCCCCTATCCGTCAGCAACCTTCGGCTATAAGCTGCGCTTCACGGCGTGCCGGCTTGCCTGTCTCCGTCATCGGCAACCGCTCCACCTTTATATATATACGCGGCTGGCTGTATTTGGGAAGAACTTTACCGCATATCTCCTTTGCCTTTGGTATGTTACTGCCTTCTACAAGCATGACAACCGTCTCCCCAAGCCTGCTGTCCTTCTTCTTCGTTATGAGAAAAGGAAAGTCTGCAAACGGTCCCAGCATGCTCTCCACTTCTTCAATCTGTATCTTTATCCCGCCGCTGCATATGGTGTTGTCCATACGTCCGAGCACCCTGAAACACCGTCCGTCCGGAGCCATTTCGCCAATATCGTTTGTCGTAAGTACATCCTTGCATACATGCGGCGCGTCTATTATTATCCTCGACTGATTGTCTACTTTAACGCTTACGCCGTTAAACGGTGTATACCAGCCACTTGCTTCTTCTCCGTTAATCCGCCTTAAAGCTATATGAGACAACGTCTCCGTCATTCCGTAAGTGCTCCATACGGCATTGGGAAAGTCCTTCAACGCAGCTGCCAACTCACCGTCTACAGCCCCGCCTCCTATTATAAGATGCCTTATTCCGCGCAATATCTCACGCTCTCCGTCCACCTGCATGCTGTTATATACCTGCATCGGAACCATTGCGGCAAACGATATCTCAGGACATCCGCCTGACGTAAATCCCCGCAGGGGGTGTCCCGACGGCTCTACGGCAATAAGTTTCAGTCCGCAAACAAGCGAGCGCACCACCATCATCTTGCCCGCTATATAGTCGAGCGGCATGCACAGCAGCGACGTATCTCCACGTTTCAGTCCGAGAAACGAACATGTGATACGCGCACTTGCCGCCATACGTTCCTTCTCAACAAGCATTTCCTTTGGCTTTCCCGTCGAACCGCTTGTGTGCACCCTCACGGTGTTGCTTTCATTGTTCCACTCTTCTATAAACTCTTCAAGCACCATAGCATATCCTTCCTTATCTCTATCGGCATAGGTATGTTGTCCGTGAACAGCTGACCCGTACCAAGTCCCTGCGGCATCACGATGTTGCTGCCGTATATATCTGCCGTCAGCTGTGCAACGGCATTAAGTCCCACGTTGCTTTCCAGTGCACTCGTCACCCAGCTTCCTATCCCCCGCATGGCGGCAAGCTCCACCCACTCACGTGTACCCTGCATGCCTCCGTGCAAGGATGGCTTAAGTATTATATACGCAGGCTGTATCTTATCAAGCAATTCCCGTTTCCTGATGCTGTCGTTCACGCCTATCAGCTCTTCATCCAGCGCCACAGGCAGCGGAGAGCGTCGGCACAAGTCTGCCATTGCTTCCCATTGCCCTGCCCTTACAGGCTGTTCTATGGAATGAATGTCGTATCGTGCCAGCATTTCAAGCCTCTCCGGTGCCTCGTCGGGCGTAAAGGCGCCGTTGGCATCCACCCTCAGTTCAATGTCCTTCCTGCCAAATCTGCCGCGTATCTGCCTTATCAGCTCTATCTCCCTGTCAAAGTCTATGCTGCCTATCTTCAGCTTTATGCAACCGAAGCCCTGCCTTATCTTTTCCTCTATCCGTGCGCTCATCTCCTCAAACGTGCCCATCCACACAAGCCCGTTTATAGGTATTCCCTCCTCGCCACGGCTAAAAGGCGTATCAAACAGCATGGTGCTGCCGGCATTAAAGTGTGCCAATGCCGTTTCAAGACCGAACAGCATCGACGGATAATCCCTCATACCTTCATAGTCGATGACACCCGTGCGCTCAAAACCGTCGCAGAACTCCCTCAGCACAGCGGCATAATCTTCAATGTCGTCACAGCTCAACGCCGGAAGAGGGGCACATTCTCCCAGTCCCGTACATCCTTCTTTATCATCGGAAGAAAGTTCCAAAAACCACGAACGGCGCGTGTTGTATACCCCGCGGGATGTACCTGCGGGATTTTTGAAGTGCAAGACACGTTCTGTTATGGATATTTTATAGTGCATGCCTGTAAAGTATTTCAGTCCGTAATTTCCGCTCCTTAAGTTCTCAGGCTATATCCTCATTGTCTCAAGGCAGCTTAGGATACTTCTTGAAATCGGGCTTCCGCTTCTCGAGGAACGCCTTTCCGCCTTCCTGTGCCTCGTCAAGAAAATAATAAAGCATGGTGGCATCGCCCGCAAGTTCCTGTATTCCCGCCTGTCCGTCAAGCTCTGCATTAAGCCCCGCCTTTATCATGCGCAGTGCAAGCGGCGAATGCTGCATCATCGTCTCAGCCCATTCCACACACTCATCTTCAAGCCTGCCAAGAGGAACGACCTTGTTTACAAGCCCCATGCGCTCTGCTTCGGCGGCAGAATACTTACGACAGAGGAACCATATCTCACGTGCTTTCTTCTGCCCCACTATGCGTGCGAGGTACGACGCTCCGAAACCGGCATCGAAAGAGCCGACCTTCGGTCCCGTCTGTCCGAATACCGCGTTCTCGCTTGCAATGGTAAGGTCGCACACAAGATGAAGCACATGACCTCCGCCTATGGCAAATCCGTTTACCATGGCTATCACCGGCTTGGGCAGACGGCGTATCTGCATCTGCACGTCAAGCACACTCAGGCGCGGTATACCTTCACCGTCGATATACCCTCCGCGTCCTTTCACGTTCATGTCTCCGCCGGAACAGAAAGCCGTGTCACCGGCTCCCGTAAGCAAAACCACGCTTATTTCCTGCATTTCCCTGCACAGCGAGAACGCCTGAGACATCTCCCACGTTGTCTTCGGCGTAAAGGCATTGCGGTAGCGCGGGCGGTTTATTGTTATCTTTGCTATGCCGTTATACTCTTCAAACAGTATCTCCTCAAACTCTCTTATTGTTTTCCATTCCCTGTTGTTCATATCACAATATATTTTGTTTTAAAGTTAAAGTCATCTTCTGTCAGTCATTAGCGTGCGGCAGAATATTCCTGCACCGCCTCAGCCGCCTTCCTGTAATACTCATCCAAAGCCTTCTTGTCCTCAACGGCATCGGTAAACACCTCGAGAACCATGGGGCGCGACGTCTCCGCCGTAAGGAGCGTCACCATGCCTATCTGCATTTCCTGCATGTTGGTTGCCTTCATGTAGCCGATATCGTTCTGTGCACATATTCCCTGTGCACTTACCGTGTGCCTTCCCGCCACCATTGTGTCCATCGACGGACTGTCTTCCAGTCCTTTGAGTCCGTAAAAGATGCCGCCGCAGCCGTTGTTGAGCAATATCACACGCAGGTTGCCGTGCAGGCAGACATTCCAAAGGGCGTTCTGGTCGTACATGAAACTGAGGTCGCCTATGACACAGAACACCTTTCCCTGACAGACAACGGAATGTCCGGCGGCAACGGAAAGACAGCCTTCTATGCCGTTTACACCCCGGTTGCAGTATACATGGTGGTCGGCATAGATATTTGCAAGCCTTACCGATGAGCTGTTGGCATAATATACATCATGGTCATAGTCCATGTCCCCGAGCTGTTCTTCAAAGTATTTCACCACAGCCATTTGTGAAAATAGCGGCTCATAGTCGGCGGCACACTGTGCCACAGCTCCCGAAAGACGGTTCCACAGCTCCGCATAGCCGCTACCCTGAACATCCCGGCACGCGTCTGCAAGCAGCGCGAGCACGTCCTCATGCCTGCCCTGCACCACAGTTTTCAGGTTCATGAACGTGTCATGGATGTCCCCGTCGTCATCTATCCGCCACACATCTGCATCCGATGCCTTGCGCAAGAATGCCTTCAGGCGCTTGGAGACCAGCGTTCCGCCTATGTAAAGGATGAAGTCCGGCAGATAGTCCTGTGTGTCTTTCAACGAACTTATTACCTCATCGAAGTGTATGATGTGCGATGTATGGGCAAGCGGCTCGCTTATTATCACAGCGCGCCTTGACAGCGTCCCGACGACGTCATGCGGCATTCTGCCGGGCTTAATCTGCCCCATAACTATCATGGGCTTATCCGCTGTGAGGAATGCCTGACAGAGAGTTTCCGACAAAAGTGACGTGTCTGTCTTTGCTTCAATCTTCCTTATCACCCTTTCCGCCGGCAACGAGGGAACCGTGAAGTTGAACAGCGGCTCTGAAAGCGGCACGTTTATGTGGACCGGACCGCCGCCGTTGCACACGCATTCGAGCAGAGCTTCGTTGATAAGGCGGTTGTTATGCCAGCGGCAAGTGTCGTCATCTGGCTCCGGAATGTTTACCGACTTTCTTGAAAAACATCCCAAGGCATTGTCCTGAGGCATCGTCTGACCGTCAAGCTGACCGATGAAAGCACCCGGACGGTCGGCGGAAACAACCACCAAAGGCAGTTTCTGATAAAAAGCTTCGGCAACGGCAGGGGCAAGATTTAGCAGTGCCGTGCCCGACGTTACGCACACTGCCACGGGTCTGCCCGATGCCTGTGCCATGCCGAGGGCATAAAATCCGGCACTTCTCTCATCGGTCACAGGGTGGCACTGCATGCCGCCACACTCGTTGAAGTTGTGTATCAGGGGTGCGTTGCGGCTGCCCGGACATACCACGACATGGCATATACCGTGGGCAACGAGCAGCGAGGTGAGCATGTTTATGTTTTCTTTATTGCTGAACATAGGTGTCATGTCTTATGCGGTGTTAAGGTTTCCGTCTTTATATATTTGCGGCATCAGCCGAAAAGCCCTTTCATTGTCTCGAGCTTTGCCTCGGTCTCATCCCACTCCTGCTGCTCACGGCTGTCGGCAAGCAGTCCTCCGCCGGCATAAAGACCGTACCGGCGCCCCTCTATCTGCATGCATCTCAGCGACACATACAGATGGCTTTGTGCGCTTTTAAACCACGGTCCGGCAAAGCCGCTGTAATATTTGCGCGCACCGTGCTCGTTTTTCACGATGAAACCGTATGTTTCCGCCTTTGGCAACCCACAGACGGCGGGAGTGGGATGCAGGTCGTCTATAAGGCAACCCACGCTCTCTGCGCTGCGAAGGACAAATCTGAAATCACTGCGAAGATGCACGATGTTGCCCGCCCTTGACGTATAAGGACCGTTTTCTTCCATTTCATCGGAATATCTTCCGAGGCATTCCGCTATGTATTTTGCCACGATACGCTGCTCGCATACATTCTTTTCGCTCCATTTTATGCAGCCGTCTTCACGGCGGCTCCCTGCCGGAACGTCAAAGAGAAGCTGCCGCCCTTCAAGCTTCATCGTGCCAGCAAGAGCCATGGTATGCCATTCTATGCCCCTGCCTTCGAGAAGTATTTCGGGCGTAGCCATGAGCCATGTGCCAGAAACGGGAGTGGATACCAGTGCCACGAACATGCGGGGATACATGCGGCATGCCCTCCTGAAGAGTCTTTCAGGAGATACATCCGTGTCGCAAGCCATGTCATGACGGCGCGCAAGCACAATCTTACCGAAGTCTCCACACACCAGACGGCGGTGGAATGTATCGAAGTCACGGCTGTATATGAGCCTCTCTTCCGCATCGCAGACACTGTTTGTCGGAGTCCCTATAACATCCTCTTCTTCCGTCAGTTGCACGTCTTCGATAACGTCGGGCTTCAAGACGAGTATGGGATTGTCGGCGGATACCCTGAAAGGAGCCATGACAAAGCCCTCGACACCGGCAAGTGCGGCGCACGATAAAAGCTGCAACGGCTCTCCTGAAATCTGCCTTACGACGGTGAACCTGTCTGCACGGGGCAGACGATACATTGCAAAACTTTCTATCATTTCTGCTTTTTGGGCGTTATGACATAGTTGGTTACATGAACGGTTGAGATAAGGTCGCCTGCCGAGTCGGTGATGCAGACATCCCATACATGCAGTTTTCTGCCCTTGCTCACAAGGTGTGCCAGCGCCGTGACGGTATCTCCCTCTGCCACAGCCTTGACATGTTCGCCGCTTACACTTATGCCCACACATATCTTTCCGGGGCACAGGGCGGTGGAACCTACGCCTGCAACGTTCTCTGCAAGTGCCAGTGACGCACCGCCACTGAGAAATCCGAAAGGCTGGCGGTTGCGCTCATCCACCTTCATTGTTGCCATACACATGTCTTCATCGGGCGTGGAAATGAACTCCATGCCGAGAGCCGTAGACAGATTGGGACGCGTCTCTATTATCTTCTTTATATCGTCTATATTCATAAACACCGTTTTTATATGTATGCAAAATTACTACAAACACGCCGTAACACAAAATAAATGTATGACAAACATGACCTTTGGCGTTTCAGGACATGACCTTTCAGGCTCTTAAATGCCACCTTTAGCACTCTGAAAGGTGGCATTTAAGAGCCTGAAAGCTATGCTTTCAATCCGAAAGAATAAAGCTTTTGCAGATTAACATACGGCAATGTCAAATGCAGTATAAATACAAATCATAACCAAAAGCAGCATTTTTACTTTCAATTTTTCAAGCCTCTGCTTATCGAAAATAATGTTAAAGAATAAAGAACGGTGTCACAAAACACAGGCTGATGCGTAAAATGGATATGCAAAACATGAAAAAACGCCGTTCTTACCGGATATATAACAAGCTGCGGCACATAAAGACATGAAAAGTGAAGATATCCGCCGTTCACGCTAAAGGACAGATTTTTGCGATGTGTTAATAAAACCTAAATCGGGGGGGGTGGCGGATTTGTTATAATAAAAACATACATTTGCACGGTGAAAACAAAAAACATAATGATAATGAAGAGAATATTTATACTTTCGTTACTTTCGCTTTCCGTGGTCTGTGCCGATGCACAGGCTGCGGAAAACACCGCCCATGCAACAGCCGACACGCTGAGAACGGATACGGCAGGCATAGATGAGAAGGCGATAGGAATAGGCGAAGTGACCGTTACGGCACAGCGCTCGCTGATAAAAAACGAGGCTGACAAAGTGATATATGACGTGAAAAACGATGAAGACGCAAAGACAAGCACCATAATAGAGATACTCCGAAAGGTACCGTTTGTGACGGTTGACGGTGAGAACAACATAAAGGTGAAGGGCAACAGCAACTTCAAGATATACAAGAACGGGCGTCCCAACCAGAGCTTCTCAAAGAATCCGAAGGAGGTTCTGTCGTCCATTCCGGCAAACATGATAAAGAAAATAGAGGTCATAACGGAACCCGGCGCAAAGTATGACGGCGAGGGAGTGGACGGAATACTGAACATTGTGATGGATGACAACACTTCTATAAAGGGCATAGTAGGCAGCATCAATGCGGGAATAAACCGCAGTCACATCAACTCATCGGTATGGAGCATGGTGCAGGCGGGCAAATTTACGGCATCGGGATATTACAGTTATAACCATCAGCCGTCAGCCGGAACGACATACGACTATACATCGGAGAAGCAGTATGTGAAGAGCGGCAACAGGGAGATGTCAAGAACCAGGTCGTCGAATGCGGCTAACCTGCATCCTTTCGGAATAGATGCGAGCTACGAGGCGGACAGTCTTAATCTTATAACCCTGTCGTTAAATGCCTTTTCGTACAAGATAGGAATTCCTAACAGCGGAGAATATGCGCTGACAGACAACGAGGGCAATATCATAAACTCTTACAGCTCCAAGTTTGAAGGTTCATATAAGAAGTATCTCGACGTGGACGGACACATAGACTACCAGCACCTTACACACCGCAAGGGCGAGTCCATAAATCTGTCGTACATGCTGTCGACGACAAACATGAAGCGCAGAAACGACATATATTATAATAATGTGGTTAGCTATCCTGCGTATTCCGTAAGAAAAGACCTTACGAAAAACATCTATATGGAGCACACCGTGCAGTTTGACTGGACAAGACCCGTGGCGAAAGGACAGACATTGAACCTCGGTGCCAAATACATCTACCGCGACAACCACAGCAAATCGGAACAGAGTACGGACGGAAACGAGCTGCCGACATCCGACTTCTCGCACGTGACACAGGTGGCTGCGGCATACGGAGAGTACAACATGAAGGTGAACAGATGGACGTTTATCGCCGGAGTGCGCTATGAGCATGCCTTCATGAAGGCGGAGTATAGGGACAAGAGTGCCGACAACTTCAGGCGCGACATCGGCGACCTGATACCGGGAGTGACGGCAGGCTACAGGATAAACGACTATAACAGCCTTAAGCTGAAGTATAACATGCGCATAAACAGACCGGGGATTTCGTATCTGAACCCTGCCGTATACCGGTATCCCAACAGTGTTTCGTTCGGCAATTCAGAACTGGAGAGTGCCAACATGCACACTTTCAGCCTGTCGTACAGCCTGACAAAACAGGACTTCATGCTTAATCTCGACTGTAGCTATGCGAGGTCTGACAATCAGATAAGCGGCTATCAGTATGTGGAAGACGACATCATATACTCGACATACGGCAACATCGGGTGCATGGACGGACTGAAGATGAATGCCTATGTAAAATGGAAATTGTCGAAGACAACGAGTTTTATGATAAACGGAGCCGTACAGAACGTGAAGTATTATAACGATGAAATGGGGCTTAAGAACAGGAAATGGGTATGCTACTTCTATTCCCAGATAACCCAGCAGCTGCCTTGGAAGCTGAGACTGGAACTTGCCGGAGGCAGAAACGACGGAGGCATAAGCGGACTGTACGGGCATTCCAAGGCTACATACTTCTATTATCCCACGCTGCAACGCTCGTTTCTCAAGGAAGACCGGCTGACCGTAAGGCTCTACGCCTTCAATCCGATAGGGCGCAAGTATCAGGAATACAAGTCGTATACTACATACGGAGACTATACGGGCAGGGATGTAACCCGAAACTATTCACGCAGCTTCGGCATAAACATATCCTACCGCTTCGGTTCTCTCAACGCAAGCGTAAAGAAGACAAACAAGTCGATAGACAACAGTGACCTTATAGGGCGCAAGTAGCCGTTACAAGGCTGAAAAAACGTACGGGACAGGCATCTCCGTATACATAAAATCATCAAGGGGAATTAAAGAAACGGCAATACAGGCATGGCTTTCTTTAATTCCCCGTCTTTAACCGGTAATATTCAGCATTAAGCCCAACGGGCACATACAGCTCCGCAGGACAACATAAATAAAGCATGAAAATGCAATGCGCTTTCAGATTTATTTATTAAATTTGCACCCAAGAAGTGAATATTTTCTAAGTAAAAGATGAACATATTAGAACTGAGTGAACAGGAAATAGGCAGACGCCAAAGCCTACAGGAGCTGCGCGACATGGGGATAGACCCGTATCCGGCAGCGGAGTTTCCAACCAATGCTTTTTCTACCGATATAAAAGACGGCTTCAAGGATGAGGACGAGAAACGCGAAGTGTGCATTGCCGGACGTCTTATGAGCCGCCGTGTAATGGGAAAGGCTTCGTTTGCGGAGATACAGGACTCGAAAGGAAGAATACAGGTCTACATCACAAGGGACGATATTTGCCCGGGTGAAGACAAGGACATATATAATAAGGTGTTCAAACGCCTGCTCGACATAGGCGACTTTATTGGCATAAAGGGCTTTGTGTTTAGGACACAGACAGGCGAGATATCGGTTCACGCCAACAGCCTGACAGTTTTGTCAAAGAGCCTGAAGCCGTTGCCAATCGTAAAGTACAAGGACGGTGTGGCATACGACAAGTTCGACGATCCGGAACTGCGTTACCGCCAAAGGTATGTCGACCTTGTTGTAAACGACGGCATAAAGGATACGTTCCTGAAACGTGCAACTGTGGTAAGGACACTGCGCCGCGTTCTTGACGAGGCAGGATATACCGAAGTGGAGACACCCACGCTGCAGAGCATCGCAGGCGGTGCGAGCGCACGCCCGTTCATAACGCATTTCAATGCGCTTAACACCGACATGTACATGCGTATTGCAACGGAGCTGTATCTGAAGCGCCTTATCGTGGGAGGCTTCGAAGGCGTTTACGAGATAGGAAAGAACTTCCGCAACGAGGGAATGGACAGAAGCCACAATCCGGAATTTACATGTATGGAGCTGTACGTGCAATACAAGGATTATAACTGGATGATGTCGTTTACGGAAAAGCTGCTTGAAACGATATGTATTGCCGTAAACGGCAGCCCCGAACGTGAGATAGACGGCAACATCGTCAGCTTCAAGGCTCCGTACAGGCGCCTGCCGATACTTGATGCCATAAAGGAAAAGACCGGATATGACCTCAACGGCATGGACGAAAGCGGAATAAGGGAGGTTTGCAAGAAGCTTGGCATGGAGATTGACGACACCATGGGCAAGGGCAAACTCATAGACGAGATATTCGGAGAGTTCTGCGAAGGCACATTCATACAGCCGACATTCATCACCGATTATCCCGTTGAGATGTCGCCGCTGACAAAGATGCACCGCAGCAAGCCGGGACTTACGGAACGTTTTGAGCTGATGGTGAACGGCAAGGAGCTTGCCAACGCATATTCGGAACTGAACGACCCGATAGATCAGGAGGAGCGTTTCAAAGAGCAGATGAAGCTTGCAGACAAGGGAGACGATGAGGCTATGATTATAGATCAGGACTTCCTGCGTGCCCTCCAGTATGGCATGCCGCCCACATCAGGCATCGGTATAGGCATAGACCGCCTCGTCATGCTCATGACAGGCAAGACATATATACAGGAAGTATTGCTTTTCCCGCAGATGAGACCGGAAAAGAAAGCACCGAAAAGCACAGTTGCAGAATGGGAGGCAATAGGCGTTCCGGAGTGTTGGGTACCGGTGTTCAACAAGTGCGGGTACTATCTTGTAAGCGATATCAAGGATGTTAATCCGCAGAAATTGCAGCAGGATGTGTGTGGAGTGAACAAGAAATACAAGCTGGGATACGACAACCCCAAGGTTGAAATGTTTGCTTCGTGGATTGAAGCCGCAGGAAAATAATGGCATAAGGCTAAGCCACAGGTCGTCGGAAGATGTCAGTGACCTGCTGCTTAGCCTTAGTTTAATTAATCGTAAGTATAGCATTATCATTCCTAATTATAATCTGAATGCCAATGTTTGATTGTGGAAAGATAGCGGTTATCGGCGGTGGTAGTTGGGCTACAGCTATCGCTAAGATTATCGTAAGGCATACACATCATATAGGCTGGTATATGAGACGTGATGACCAGATAGCCGATTTCAAGCGGCTGGGGCACAATCCGACCTATCTCATGGGTGTGCGCTTCGACACGGACGAGATTTTTTTCTCAAGCGACATCAACAGTATTGTACAGGAATACGACACGCTTGTATTCGTAACACCGTCCCCCTATCTTAAGAATCACCTCAAGAAACTGAAGACACGCATAAAGGACAAGTTCGTTATAACAGCCATAAAGGGTATCGTACCTGATGAAAACCTTGTGTGTTCCGAATATTTTCACCATGTATATGATGTTCCTTACGAGAATTTGGCATGCCTCGGAGGACCTTCGCATGCAGAGGAAGTGGCATTGGAACGCCTCTCCTACCTTACCGTAGGATGCTGTGCACAGGAAAAGGCACAGGCTTTCACCGACGTACTTGCCGGAGAATACATAAAGACAAAGATAAGCAGCGATGTCATAGGCATAGAATATGCGTCCGTACTGAAAAACGTCTATGCCATTGCATCCGGCATCTGCGACGGCTTGAAGTATGGGGATAACTTTCAGGCTGTGCTCATGTCCAACGCCGTACAGGAGATGTCGAGGTTTCTTACTGCCGTCCACGGCATCGAACGCAACATAACCGACTCGGTCTATCTTGGCGACCTGCTCGTTACAGGCTACTCCAATTTCTCGCGTAACCATACATTCGGCACGATGATAGGCAAGGGATACAGCATCAAGAGTGCACAGATAGAAATGGAAATGATTGCCGAAGGATTTTTCGGAACAAAGTGTATGAAGGAAATAAACCGCCACTGGCACGTCAACATGCCAATCCTCGATGCGGTATACAACATACTTTATAAAAGAATATCACCTCAAATCGAAATAAAACTATTAACCGATTCTTTCAGATAAGGAAGAGTCATAAAAACACATCTACAATGAAAAATATCAGCTTAGACATCACTAAGGCAGCTATGTTCCTCGGACAAGGGGCAGTAAAGGCGTATGAAACAAAAGTAAAAGAGGCACAAGAGGCCCTCGAAAACGGCACTTGCCCCGGCAATGACTTCCTTGGCTGGCTTCATCTGCCGTCATCAATCACGCCGGAGTTCATAGACGAGATACAGGCTGTTGCCAATACGCTGCGCGAAAAATGCGAGGTAGTGGTTGTTGCAGGCATCGGCGGAAGCTATCTTGGTGCACGTGCGGTAATCGAAGCACTCGGAAATTCGTTTGCATGGCTTGTAAATGACAAGAAGAACCCCACGATAATGTTTGCGGGAAACAACATTGGAGAAGACTATCTTGCAGAACTTACAGACTATCTCAAGGATAAGAAGTTCGGCGTCATCAATATTTCCAAATCCGGAACAACAACAGAAACAGCACTTACCTTCCGCCTTCTGAAGAAGCAATGCGAAACACAGCGCGGCAAAGAAGAGGCAAAAGACGTTATAGTTGCAGTGACAGACGCATGCAAGGGTGCTGCACGCGCGGCGGCAGACAAGGAAGGCTACAAGACATTTGTTATCCCCGACAACGTCGGAGGACGCTTCTCCGTACTGACACCTGTAGGACTTCTGCCTATAGCATGTGCCGGTTTCGACATCAGACAGCTTGTTGCCGGGGCAACAGCAATGGAAGTTGCATGCGGCAAGGATGTTGCTTTTGAAGAAAATCCAGCAGCTATATATGCAGCCGTACGCAACGGTCTGTATGCCCAAGCTGGCAAGAAGATAGAGATAATGGTGAACTATCAGCCAAAACTTCACTTCATGAGCGAGTGGTGGAAGCAGCTTTACGGTGAAAGCGAAGGCAAGGACGGCAAGGGTATATTCCCCGCTTCGTGCGACTTTACCACAGACCTGCACTCCATGGGACAGTGGATACAACAGGGCGAACGCACCATCTTTGAAACAGTCATCAGCGTGGAAGAGACAAACAACAAGCTGTATTTCCCTGAGGATGAGGAAAATCTGGATGATCTGAACTTCCTTGCAGGCAAGCGCGTTGACGAGGTTAACAAGATGGCAGAGCTTGGAACACGCCTCGCACACGTGGACGGCGGCGTTCCAAACATACGCATAAGCGTTCCCGCACTCAACGAATACTACATCGGACAGCTTATCTACTTCTTCGAAATAGCATGCGGTATAAGCGGAAACATACTCGGTGTAAATCCGTTTAACCAGCCCGGCGTGGAGGCATACAAGAAGAATATGTTCGCTCTTCTCGACAAACCGGGATACGAAGCAGACAGCAAGGCAATAAAAGAGCGCCTCGCAAAGGAGGCTTAACCAAACCTTCGACAAACCACAATCCCGCCTTCAATTATATTAAAGGCGGGATTTCTTTAATAAAGATATGTATACAGAAAATATAAAAGAATACTTAAAGAAGCACGGTTTTAAGGCATTTACACCTAAAGCCGTGCTTTTTGACATGGACGGAGTGATATATGACAGCATGCCGAACCATGCCATAAGCTGGCACAAGGCAATGGCTGAATATGGCTTGGACATGCCTCTTGCGGGTGCATACCAATACGAGGGGATGCGCGGAGTTGAGACAATAAAGCTTCTTACCCTGCAACAGCACGGCAAGAAAGTGTCAGACGAAGAGGCAAAAATTATGTATGCAAAGAAGTCGAAAATATATGCGGAATGTCCAGAAGCCGGTAAAATGGAAGGCACGTATGAACTTATGTGCAAGATAAAGGATATGGGACTGAAGATTGTTGTGGTGACAGGAAGCGGTCAGAAGACACTTCTCGACAGGCTTCTGAACGATTTTCACGGGCTTATAACGCCCGAACTGCTGATTACGGCAAAAGATGTGGAACACGGCAAGCCAAATCCAGAACCTTATATAGCCGGGATGAAGAAAGCCGGAATACACCCATGGGAAGGTATTGTCGTTGAAAACGCACCCCTCGGCGTGCGTGCCGGCGTGGCAGCAGAGCTGTTTACAATAGCCGTAAACACCGGTCCCCTGCCCGACAACATGCTCATTGATGAAGGGGCAAACATACTCTTTCACCGCATGACTGACCTTGAAAGCGCATGGAACAGCGACTGGATAAGAGTGACAGACTTAAATATAAAGTGAAATCCGATATAACAAATACCATAAGTTCATCCCCCGTGCATGGGCGTATTCTTGTATTTGCCTGCCAAAACAACTGACATCAAACATGTCCAGATATGACAAGACGCAGATAAATACAAAAATATGCCCTGCACGGGGGATGAAATCAACAAATAAATAACAAGACTTTTATCCTATCCCCCGAAGTTATCGTACATTATACTCTCAGGTTCAACACCCAGACTGTCGAGCATCTTCACCACGGCAGCACTCATCGGACCCGGTCCGCACATATAATATTCGATATCTTCAGGTGCCTCATGATCCTTCAGATACGTGTCGTACATCACCTGATGAACAAATCCTGCCGTATAGGCAACGCCCTTTTTGTCCGCTTCAGGGTCTGGACGGTCAAGTGCAAGATGAAAGTGGAAGTTTGGAAAGTCTTCTTCGAGTTTAAGGAAATCGTCAAGATAGAACACCTCAACAAGCGAGCGGGCACCATAAAAATAGTGCATCTCACGGTCGCGGGTGTCCTGTGTCCTTGTCATGTGCATAATCTGAGCACGCAAAGGAGCCATTCCGGCACCGCCTCCGACCCATATCATCTCTTTCTTTGAATTGAATATAGGATGAAAATCGCCGTAGGGACCGCTCATTATTACCTTGTCTCCCGGTTTGCGACTGAAGATATAAGAAGAGGCAATGCCCGTGGGAACATCCTGAAAGCCTACCTGCGGTCTGGGCTTGAATGGCGTGGTGGCTATACGTACCGTCAGCATTATACGGTCGCCCTCTGCCGGATAGTTTGCCATGGAGTATGCCCTTGTGGTCGCTTCGGGATTATGCGCCTTCAAAGAGAAGATGTCAAAGCGCTCCCACATGCCGATATATGTATCTCCGATATCCGCCTTGTCAAAGTCCTTGTCATAGTCAATCGTATCGTATGCCGGTATCTTTATCTGCGCATACGAGCCGGGAACAAAGTCCATGTGCTCTCCCTCAGGCAGGGCAACGATAAACTCCTTGATAAAAGAACTTACGTTCTTGTTGCTTATGACCGTACACTCCCACTCCTTTACTCCGAGCACACTCTCAGGCACCTTTATCTTGAGGTCGCCCTTAACCTTGCACTGGCAGCCGAGACGCCAGTGGTCTTTTATCTGCTTACGCGTGAAGTGAGGACGCTCGGAGTCGAGTATTTCTCCTCCACCTTCAAGCACCTGTACCTTACACTGACCGCAACTGCCCTTGCCGCCGCATGCGGAAGAAAGGTGAATGCCATTCTCTGCAAGCGTGTTCATCAATGACGCGCCCTGCCCAACCTCAATGCTTCTGTCTCCATTTATGTCTATTGTCACATTTCCGCTTGGCGAAAGGTACTTCTTTGCCACAAGAAGCACTACTACAAGAAGAAGGATTGTAACAAGAAAGACTCCGATACTTATAATAATAAACTGTGTCATAACTCCATTAAATTATATATTCAGCCCCGAAAAACACATCATTGCCATTGCCATAAGACCAACCGTTATAAACGTTATGCCAAGTCCCTGTAACGGCCGGGGCACATCACTGTATTGCAGTTTCTCGCGTATCGCACCCATTGCAACTATCGCCAGCGTCCACCCTATGCCGCTTCCAACGGCATAGACCACGGCATCCCACACACTGCCTATATACTGTGTACTTGAAGGATCGAGACCTATACGCTGCTGCATGAACAGCGATGCACCCATAATGGCACAGTTTACGGCTATCAGAGGCAGGAATATGCCCAGCGCAGAGTACAGCGAAGGAGAATATCTCTCTACAATCATCTCCACCAGCTGCACAATTCCGGCAATGACAGCTATGAACAGAATAAAGCTGAGATACGACAAATCGACGCCATCCATAAGGCAGTCGGGACCGAGAACATATACCTGCAGAAGATAGTCCACAGGCACCGTAACCAGCAATACGAACGTTACAGCCATGCCAAGTCCCAGCGAAGTCTTCACGTTCTTCGACACAGCGAGGAACGAACACATGCCGAGAAAAAAGGCAAATACCATGTTATCGACAAATATCGACCTGAAAAATAAACTTATAATATGCTCCATTTTATAATATTCTTTAATTTATCCTATAGAATAAGACCTGTGCGCCACCATTCAGGAAGTCCACTGCGCACTCCTGTCCGTCACTTGTCCTCATTGCAGAAGTATGCCCTGTGAATCCATATTATGCATCCGAGCAGTATAAGTGCCATTGCGGGCATCGTCATCATGCCGTTGTTCATGTATCCGGCATCGTATACGCACTGCGGAACCACCTGATATCCAAGCAGAGTACCGCGTCCGAACAGCTCGCGTATGCCGCCCACGGCAACGAGGACATACGCATATCCTATACCGTTAGACAGCCCGTCGAGGAAGCTCGGCCATACCTTGTTGGTCATGGCAAACGCCTCAAGACGCCCCATAAGGATGCAGTTGGTTATTATAAGTCCTACATAAACAGACAGCTGCACACTGACATCATACATGTAAGCCTTGAGTATCTGACTGACAACCGTAACAAGTGCCGCCACAACAACAAGCTGTACGATGATGCGTATGCGGTTGGGAATGGTGTTGCGCAGCAAGGATATTATAACGTTTGCAAATGCCGTAATAACCGTTACGGCAAGCCCCATGACGATAGAAGGCTTGAGTTGCGAAGTAACGGCGAGTGCAGAACAGATGCCGAGCACCTGTACAAGCACGGGATTATCCTTACTAAGAGGACTTCTGAATACCTCTTTATTCTCTTTGGAAAACAGTTTACTCATTGTCTATGCCCCCATTTTTTTGTTCTAAAAACTTAGTATATCTGCCAAGACAGTCCTTAAGCATAAGGCTTACGCCGTCGGAAGTAAGCGTGGCACCGGTAATTCCGTCACACTGAACCGACGCATCCTTCAGCTCACTCTTCTTTACAACGGCAAGAGCTATGCCCTCCGTGCCTTCTTTCATTATCTTCTTTCCGCGGAACTGCTGCTGCCAAGCCTTGTTGTCCTTTATCTCCGCACCCAGTCCTGCCGTCTCACTCTCATGCGTAAAGTAGGCACCATACACGGTGTTCCTGTCACCGTCTATACCTATATAGCCGCTTATCGGTCCCCAAAGTCCCATGCCGTATACCGGCACGACATACTTCACACTACCGTCCACACGGCATACATACACGGCAAGCCGTCCTTTCTTGAAGTCAGAGCTGTTAAGGGCAAAGCCGTCACGCTCTCCTCCCTTCTCTCCCTTACGCACAACGTTGTTGCCGCTGTCTATTATCATGTCGGCTTCGACCACATCCGCATATTTCGCCGCAACGTCCTTGTCCTCAAGACCGTCGATGTTCAGTGCCGCCAATATCTGCCTTTTCTTGTCGAGCATCACGTTTGTTTCCTGAACAGGCTTAAGATAGCTCGAGACAAAAGCCAGCACAAAGGCAACGGCTATGACCATTACCGTCGCATACATTATTATATATGTATTGGAGTTTGTATTCAAACTCCTCTTCCCATTAGCATCCATGTCCTTATCCCTTATTTTCGGTTAAACGTCTTTTCCTCTTCGATATGTTACGGCTTACAACGCAATAGTCTATTGCAGGTGCAAACATGTTCATAAGCAGTATTGCCAGCATCATACCCTCCGGATAACCCGGGTTCATCACGCGGATAACGATTGCCATGACGCCTATAAGAAAGCCGTAGATATATTTTCCCGTCTCCGTTCTTGCCGAAGTCACGGGATCGGTCGCCATGAATACGGCACCGAAACAGAAACCTCCGAGAACAATATGCTCATACCATGCCAACGGTGTGCTGCCAGTGGCACTGAAAAGCATTGCCGCCAGAATTCCCCCGACAAACACTCCGGCAATTGTTTTCCAGCTTGCAATGCCGGTCCAAAGCAGTATTGCCGCACCAAAGGCTATCGCAACCACACTTGTTTCTCCAATGGAACCGGGTATGAAGCCAAGTATCATGTCACTGATACTGTATGGCATGTCCCCGCCCTGTGCCGCCATGGCAAGCGGCGTAGCCTGCGTAAACGTGTCGGGAAGGTCGTATCCGAAGCCCAGCAGCGACTCTCCGGCTATCCAGACCCCGTCGCCGCTCATCACGGAAGGATAAGAGAAGAATAGAAACGCACGGGTGACAAGTGCCACATTGAATATATTCATGCCCGTTCCGCCGAATATCTCCTTTGCAAATATCACGGCAAAGGCAACGGCAACGGCAAGTGCCCACAGCGGACAGTTGACCGGGACAATCATGGGTATGAGCATTCCGCTCACGAGATAGCCCTCCTGTATCTCCTCACCCTTCATCTGCGCCCATGCAAACTCTATGCCCAGTCCCACTATATAGCTGACAAGTATCTTGGGCAGCACGGCAATGAAGCCATATATAAAAAGGTCTGCTGATGAAGAGCCTTCAAGATGTCCGGCTGCAAGATAATGCTGATAGCCCGTGTTGTACATGCCGAAGAGCAGTGCAGGCAACAGCGATATCACGACAATGCTCATTATTCTCTTCGAATCTATGGCATCGTGTATGTGGACCCCTGTCCTCGATGTGGTGTTGGGGACATAGAGAAATGTCTCCATGCCGTCGTAAAGACTGCGGAAAGCGTGCAGTTTTCCGCCCTTGTCAAACAACGGTCTGACTTTGTTCATATAATTTCTCAAAGTACTCATAATATAATCTTTCAGTAAAATCAAGCGTTTTCTTTCCTTAACATGTCAAGTCCGGCACGCACAATGTGCTGAAGCTCCAGCTTTGACGAATCCACAAACTCGGCAAGTGCAAAGTCTTCGGGGGCAACCTCGTATATCCCGAGTTCTTCCATCTTGTCTATGTCCCCGGATATTATCGCCTTTACAAGATATTCGGCACAGATGTCCATCGGCATTACGCGGTCATACTCACCGCTCATTATGATATGGCGCTCCCCACCCTTTACACGCGCGTCGAGAGCATATTTCTTATTGCCGGAAAGCCAGCTGAAATAGCTGCGGTTCGCCGAATACTGGTTGAGGCGGGGCATAATCCAGCCTATGAACTCGTCGGCATCGTCGCCCTCGGGTATCACGGTTATTTCCGAAGAGTGTGCCCCTATATATCCGTCGGGCGTCGTTTTCCTGCCCGTAAGCACGTTGCCGTCGATTATGCGCAGCTTCCCCGCCCCCTCTTTCAGCCTGCCTTCAAGCAGAGGGGATATCTTTCCGCCTACGATGACGTCGGTGTATGCAGGGTTTTCAACCTCGCTTCCGACCACGGCAACGGTTCGCCGCATGTCAACCCTGCCCGTATTGAAAAGCCTTCCGATGAATATCACCGTCGTCGGATCTGCCGTCCACACGGTCTCACCCTTGTTTACAGGGGATATATGATTAACCTGCACGCCCACGTTTCCTGCCGGACAAGGACCTGAGAACACGTTTATCTCAACGTCTCTTGCCTCTGTAAGTGCCGGCGATGTCTGCCTCGCGCCTATGCCGAGATATACTTTTGCCATTCTCGACAACGCCGTAAGACCGGTTTGGAAGTCTGCCTCATTCCCTTCAAGCTCAAACTCAAAGTCTGCCGCAAGCGGCTTGTCGCGCAGCGCACTCACGAATATAGCCTTGGGGGTGTTGCAAGGAACAGCGGAAATGGCGTATGGAAGCTGTTCGATAAAGCCGAACAGTCCAGCCTTTAAAATCATGTCCTTGACCTCTGTCCCCGACATCCGGCTTACGTCGTGCACTCCATAGTCCGCATACGTCTGCCCGCTGTCTGCCGAAATCTTTACATAAAGCACCTTTCTGCGCTCTCCCCTGGCAATCTCCGTCACCACTCCCGAGACGGGAGAGGCAAAGCCCACGTCGGGATATTGCTTATTGACAAACAATGCCTGACCGGCATCGACGTGCTCTCCCTCGCGTACAACGACCTTGGGAACAACGCCTTCAAAAGAAGCCGGTGACAGGACAAACTCGTCGGAAGCACCCGTCCGTACCTTTATCCGTTCGGCTTTTCCCTTCAAGTTTATATCCAAACCCTTCTTAATCTTAAAAACATTTACCATAATTATTTATGTTATAGAAGTTTTGCCCTTCATCTATTCAGCAGAACAAGTACACCGCAAAATAGCTTAACGGCACAACAAAGGTACTAAAATTCATATAAAAACAACTGCCGTAAGATGCAATATAACAGTTTTTTATTATAAAACAGACATTAAGGATACGCTATATGCCAATTCTGACAGACAAGGATGACAGTTTTGCTGCATAAATACGGGCGCGGCTAATTTATGTCTTATTAACAAATCGCCAAATACTTTTAACATGAATACGCCCTGTTTTCCTACCAAAACTCAAACAATCACGAACCGCCACAAAAAACATCCGCCTCTGGAAGGCACCGGACAAGGCATGAAAGAATATTTATGCAGAAAGTGTATAATTATCGTATATTGACTAAAAGAACAGCCATGAAAAGCCCAAAGCTATGCTTTTGACCTCCTAAAGCATAGCTTTGGCAACGCTATATGCCACCTTTTACAACACAATATGCCATGTTTTGAATGTATAAAAACTGCATATATTCATGTCCCGGAATATTTCCGCATGCAAAAACAGGCATATTTCACGTGCTTGCGGAACTTGAAATTCCATCTGAAAACATCAAACAGGAAGCCGGAACAGCACTTTCGGCACATACGGAATGCACACATTAACATGCTTTGTGCATAAACTGACGATGTCAAGCCACATTTTTCGCACTTGAAAAGGTTGGTTCACAGCATTTTCAATCGCTTTTCTTTCTATTTCATCCATTTTTTCTGAGAAAACAGACGACAAGGATTTAACTTGCATAAACATCTGTTAACACAGTTAGAATGTGAATAATATGGGTTGACAAATTTATCTTCCTTGTCATACAACAAACCACCCCTTCTTATACAGACCAGGTTTCAACACCTGCATGTATAATGAATATATCAGGACACGCTAATATCAGGACACCCAATCTTTACTTATGACAATGATGATGACAATCTTTTTTATGACGGCCCGCCTATATCGGCAATATAAGAAATTCATTTCACAACTAAATTTGGTAAGAAGAAAAAATGTTGTACCTTTGTAAAAGAAACAGGAAACACTTATTTTTACAGTCTTAACATTGAAGATAATCAAGCGCACTGTTACGGGTGCGGTGTGGACATTGTTCGTTGCCTATACCCTGTTAATGGTGTTACTACATATACCGTGCATACAAAACTTTATCGGGACGGAGGTTGCCTCTGCCCTCTGCAATGCTTTGGGAACAAAGGTTACGGTGGGAAGGGTCGATCTCGGCTTCCTCAACCGCCTGATAATAGATGATGTGACAATATACGACAAGGCAGACAAGGCGATGATACGCGCAAGCCGGATGTCGGCAAACATTGACTATTATCCGCTTACACGTGGAAAAATATCGGTTTCATCAGCCCAACTGTTCGGTCTTAGGGGCATTTTCTACAAGAAAGACTCAGTGACGGCGGCAAACTACCAATTTGTAATAGACTCGCTAAGCTCAAAAGACAACAGCCCGAAGAAGGCTTTGAACCTGCGCATCAACTCGCTTGTCATAAGACATGCCGCCATAAAATACGACAGATACGACATTCCGAAGACACCGCAGCGGTTTAATGCGGCACATATAGATATAAAGGATATAAGTGCACATGTAATATTGCCGGTGATAACGGATGACAACATAAACATTACGCTAAAGAAACTGTCGTTTAAGGAAGCGTCAGGACTTGACGTAAGGAATGTATCATTCGCAGCTCATGCCGACAAACATCACGCTTATGTTAAAGACCTGAACATAAAACTGCCTCAAAGCAGTGTCGATATAGATTCTGTCGGAGCGACGTACAAATACACAGGAAACAGTCCCGAACTCGCTTCCGCACGCTTTTCAGGAAGTATCGAACGTTCTTTTGTAACTCCCTGTGATTTAACCTGTTTTATTCCGCAAGCCAAAGCATTCATACAGAAAGTGTACCTCGATGCCTCGTTCTCCGGAACCGGCAGGCATCTGAACGTCTCCCGTCTGGGTTTGCGCTCAGCAGACGGCAACACGGCTTTGTCGGCATCGGGCTTTATAGATTATTCCAGTAAAGGAAGAAAATCGTTCCGTGCCGATATTTCCGACATGAGGATAGACGGTGGAACTATAAAAGCACTGGCTGGCAACGGAAATACAGGGAACGGTGCAGCCGGCATTGCAGAGAAACTCGGCAGGATATGCTTCAAAGGCTTCATAAAGGGTAAGGATAGACAACTGTCGGCAGCAGGAACGGTTGGAACGGATGCCGGAAACGCAAGTTTTGAAGCAGGCATTGACGAAAGGAAATTCCATGCGAAAGTAATTGCCGAGGACATAAATCTTGAGCGTATACTTGAAGACGGCAGCTTCGGAAAGCTGTCTGCCGACATGGCAATAAGCGGAACTACGGGCAACGGCATTGAGACAGTCGGGGCAACGGGCACCATATCGGCACTGGACTACAACAGATACCGCTACGGCAACATCACGCTTGACGGCAAATACGGCAAAGGCATGGTGGAAGGAAGAATTGCAATGAACGATGTAAACGGCACCGTGGACATACAGGGGAGCATAGACATAAAAGACAAGAGGCACCCGGCAGACATCACTGCCACAATAAGGAACCTGTCGCCAGCGGCACTAAACATTACGGAGAGGTGGCACGACGCACGCTTCTGTACAGACATATCGGCACAGACTTACGGCACCGGCATAGACGACATTACGGGAAAGCTTTCACTGTCCGGCTTCCTCATGGCGGGAAACGGCAGCATATACCGCATGGAAAGGCTTGACATCACGGCGGAAGAGAACGCTATGCACATGCGCAGCGACTTCGGAAGCATCGACATAGACGGAAAGGTGAGGTATACGGAACTGGCACAAAGCCTCACAAACATAATTGGCGACAAGTTGCCGACACTGCCCGACCTGCCGCAGATGAAAGGTACGTCGGGAAACAACTTCAGCCTGAGGGCTGACATAACCGACACAAGACTTCTTGATGCAGTGTTCGGGGTGCCGTTGGAAATACAGTCGCCTGTCAGTATCAGTGCCGATATGGACGACAGTGACAAGAGCATCAACATCAGAAGCCGTGCCGGACGCTTTCTCTATGACGGCAGGATGTTCAAGGACTTCAGTCTTGACATAAGCACATCCGGCGACACGCTGTCGGCAAATGCAAGCATAAAGAAAGTGATGGACAACGGAAAGGATATGGCAATGAACGTAACTGCCGCGGCAGCAGACAACAAACTGAGCACGTCGGCAGGCATACAGCTGAACCAGAAGCGTCCGGTAACGGGTGTGATAAATGCCGAGACCGAGTTCTTCAGGACTGAAGGCGGCAACCCGGCGGCACATATACACGTGCGTCCGTCGCACATCATGATCAACGACACGGCATGGAACGTACTGCCGTCTGATGTAGTGTACAGCAAGAATCGCATCATCTTTGACAATTTTGCCATAGAACACAACAACCAGCACATAAGGATAAACGGGCTTGCAACGGAAAATGCGGCAGACTCCGTGGTGCTTGACTTGAGGGAAGTGGACGTGAGCTACATACTTAATCTCGTTAATTTCCACTCCGTAGAGTTCAGCGGACTTGCCTCGGGGCGTGCCTGTGTGAGGTCGGCATTCGGAAATCCTGATGCCGAAGCACGCCTTACAGTCGGCAACTTCAGGTTTCAGAACGGCAGAATGGGAACACTGCACGCCGGCGTGACATGGAACAAGGCTGACAAACAGATAGACATAGACGCAAGGGCGACGGAGACGGAGAGTGCATATACCGTCATCAAGGGATATGTATCACCGGAAAGGAACTATATAGACCTCGGCATGGCTGCTCACAACACAAACATCGAATTCCTCGAAAGCTTCTGCGGAAGTTTCATGGACAACGTCTCCGCACATGCCAACGGAAAGGTAAGGCTGTATGGAGACCTTAGCGAAATAAACCTTACAGGAACGCTTGTTGCCGACGGAAAGGTTGACATAACTCCGCTGAACACGACATACAGGCTTGAAAACGACACGATAAGGCTCATGCCGGACAATATTGTATTTAATGCCGATACGATAAGGGACCGCAACGGAAACATCGGTATTGTCACGGGAAACCTAAGGCACAAGAACCTTACAAGGCTCACATACGACCTGAACATCGATGCAAAAAACCTTTTGTGCTATGACTTCAGGACATATAACAACAGCACATTCTACGGCACTGTGTTCGGTACGGGGCAATGCCGGATAAAAGGCGGGCACGGAAAGACAAGCATGGACGTGAACCTGACGCCCGAAAAGGGATCGTTCATAGAATATAATGCGGCAAGTCCCGATGCCATAACAAACCGCCATTTCATAACATGGAACGACAGGTCTGCCACAAACGGCACGGACACTTTGGCTGCGGAAGGTCAGAAAGACATGGACAAAACGGAAAGAGAGGAGATTGAATACACGTCGGACATGTACATAAACTTCCTTTTCAACACAACGGATGATTTCACCCTGAGGGTGTTGATGGACCAGGTAAGCGGAGACCACATCGCCCTGAACGGTTCCGGCAGCATACATGCCTCATACTACAACAAGGGGGCTTTCAACATGTTCGGCAACTACAACATAAACAACGGCATATACAAGCTGACGATGCAGAATATAATAAAGAAAGACTTTATATTCCAGCCGGGCAGCAGCATCGTATTCGGCGGCGATCCGTATCATGCCGCACTGAATTTAAAGGCTGTATACACCATTAACGGTGTGTCGTTGTCAGACTTGCAAATCGGAAAGAGCTTTTCCGGAAACAACATACGCGTGGACTGCATAATGAACATAGGCGGAACGCCGCAGGCACCGCACGTGGATTTTGACATAGACCTGCCTACAGTCAACAGCGACGCAAAGCAAATGGTGCGCTCGCTGATAAACAGCGAAGAGGAAATGAACCAGCAGGTGATATATTTGTTGGGCATCGGACGCTTCTATACGCAAAACACCAACAACGCAGGTGAGGACGATACGCAACCGAGCCAGACCAGCCTTGCGATGCAAAGCCTCCTGAGCGGCACCATAAGCCAGCAGATAAACAGTTTGCTAAGCAGTTTTGTCAATACCGGGAACTGGAACTTCGGGGCAAATATAAGCACAGGCAACGAGGGATTTAACAACGCCGAATATGAAGGACTGCTGACAGGACGCCTCCTGAACAACCGCCTTATCATAAACGGACAATTCGGATACCGCGACAATGCCAATGCCACCACATCGTTTATAGGTGACTTTGACATACGGTATCTGCTCTACCCCAACGGAAACCTTGCAATCAAGGTATACAACCAGACCAACGACCGGTATTTTACTAAGTCGTCGCTCAACACGCAGGGTATTGGCATAATAATGAAGAAAGACTTCGGGTCTTGGAAAGAGCTGTTTAAGATAAGAAAAAGATAAGACATGCCACGTATGTGATACACATACTATAATATCATCTCACCGTTATATGGAAACATCCCTGCTTGACTTCATACTTTACATAGCAGCGTTTTTGCTGTCTCATGTCGCGTAACACCTCACTAAGTATCCACTTGAGAGTGTCGTTACGCACCGCACGCCTTTCGGGACCGCCCGGTTCCTGCACCGTGATATAACGGTTATAGCATATATCGAACGTCGTACCATACAGATGACATGAGTTTTCGGTGGCGTTGCCGTTATAATTACGAAGTTTCCTAATGTCCTCACGGGTACGCAAAACACTCGTCACTATAACCTTATGCAGAGGAACGCCCTTAATCTGAAGACTGTCGAAGTATGCCCTGCCTATGTCATTGAGCAGGACGGCAGCCCTCGGCACAAGATAAGGGATGCTCTGTCTGAGGGGATCTACATGATAAAACGGATTGGAATCAATGTAAACCAGTTCGCTTTTACGATGTTCGGCATCCGCACGGTTGTCCACAGGAGACACTCCATGCCTGGTGGCACATTCGAGCTGCACGTTATTGCTGTCGGGAAAAGCATCGGAATATTTGGGGACACTCATGATACGGTGCTTGACGATATTACCGTCCTTATCGAAAAAACGGGACTCGGGAACAGGAAGAGAAGCAGCAAAAGGCTCTTTAACGGCAACTACGGTATCACTGCCGCCGACCACTGACGAAACAAGAGCAGCCCTGTCCTCTGCCACAGACGGAAAAACACAACGCACCAAGGCAAGGACTATCACAATTGAACCAAATCCTGCCAGATATCTGTTTTTAGTAACTTTCATCCAAAAAAAATCGTTTTGATGCACAAAGATAGACAAAAGTAATGTAATATCGAAAGCTTTTTGTAATTTTGCACGAAATTATTTAAAGGATAAAGGCGTTGATAGAAAAGCATATAGTACTTGAAGATATAGATCCCGTATTGTTTTATGGGATAAACAACACTCACCTCCAAATGCTGAAAGCCCTGTTTCCGAAACTTAGAATTGTTGCAAGGGATAATGTGATACGTGTGCTGGGAGATGAGGAGCAAATGGCTGTGTTTGAGGAAACGGTAGAAAACATGCGCAGACATGTACTGATGTATAACTCTATCAACGAAGAAAATATACTGGACATAGCCAAAGGACGTAAAACGAAAGAAGATTCTGTAAAGGGAGTCATCGTCTACAACATATCAGGCAAGCCCATAAAAAGCCGGAGCGCAAATCAGCAGGAACTTGTCGATGCGTATGACCGGACAGACATGATATTCGCAACGGGACCGGCAGGCACAGGCAAGACGTATCTCAGCATTGCACTTGCCGTAAAGGCACTGAAAGAGAAACAGGCAAAGAAAATCATACTTAGCCGCCCCGCAGTGGAAGCAGGTGAAAAGCTCGGCTTCCTGCCCGGAGACATGAAGGAAAAAATCGACCCGTACCTGCAACCGCTGTACGATGCACTTGAAGACATGATACCGGCAGTAAAGCTACAGGATATGATGGAGAAGCATATCATACAGATAGCCCCGCTCGCATTCATGAGAGGAAGGACATTGAGCGATGCCGTCGTCATTCTCGATGAGGCGCAGAACACCACTCCGGCACAGATACGCATGTTTCTGACGCGCATGGGCTGGAACACAAAGATGATTATAACAGGGGACTTGACCCAGGTTGACCTGCCCCGCGGCACACAAAGCGGTCTGAGAGAGGCACTGAGGGTACTGAAAGGAGTGGAAGGCATATCATTTGTGTCTATGGACTCAAAGGATATTGTGCGGCACAAGCTTGTTACAAACATCGTAAGGGCATTTGACAAAGCTGACAAGGAAAACAAACAACATAACAACAATGAAAGCATTAACAAGGACTGATTTCCATTTTGATGGACAAAAGAGTGTTTATCATGGCAAGGTGCGTGATGTATACAACATTGACGACGACCTTATCGTAATGGTGGCAACAGACAGGATATCCGCATTTGACGTTATCCTGCCCAAAGGCATACCTTTCAAAGGGCAAGTGCTTAACCAGATTGCCGCAAAGTTTCTCGACAGCGTCAGCGACATCTGCCCTAATTGGAAATTGGCTACGCCCGACC
This sequence comes from uncultured Prevotella sp., assembly GCA_900545525.1. Lineage (GTDB taxonomy): Bacteria > Bacteroidota > Bacteroidia > Bacteroidales > Bacteroidaceae > Prevotella. Next base: position 33,405 of record UQZX01000010.1, on the reverse strand, counting down.
CCATGGTTACCGTTGGTCTGAAATGCGAGGGCTTCAGGGTTGAGATGATAATACGCTCGATACTCACAGGTTCGGCATGGCGTGAATACCAGAAAGGATGCCGTGAGATTTGTGGAGTAAAGCTTCCAGAGGGAATGAAAGAGAACCAGCGCTTCCCTGAACCTATCATCACACCTACGACAAAGGCTGATGAAGGTCATGACATGAACATCTCCAAAGAAGAAATCATTGCGCAGGGAATTGTAAGCAAGGAGGACTATGAGATAATGGAGGACTATACACGCAAGATATTCAACAGAGGACAGGAAATTGCAGCAAGACAAGGACTTATACTTGTTGATACCAAATATGAATTTGGCAAGCGTGACGGCAAGGTTTATCTGATTGATGAAATCCATACACCCGACAGCAGCCGTTATTTCTATGCGGATAAATATGAGGAAAAACTGAAAAACGGTGAGCCGCAGCGACAGTTGTCAAAGGAGTTTGTACGCCAATGGCTCATTGAACACGACTTCATGAACGAGCCGGGACAGCAAATGCCTGAAATAACCGATGAATATGCAGAAAGCGTAAGCGAAAGATACATAGAGCTATACGAGCATATAACAGGAGAGAAATTTGACAAGGCTGGCACAACGGATGATATTGCGGCACGCATAGAGAAGAATGTGAGCGAATATCTGAAGAGCAGATAAACGAAACAGGTGTGATCTGCAGTCATCATAATATCACACCTTATTATATATATAATATACAACGGCATCCAAGATGTACAGGCAAGAAGGCATCACTCCATACAAGAACGGGCAGGAAAAAGGAAAACAGGTAGAAAGGATGTTTGACTCTATCGCCCACTCATACGACACTCTGAACCACAGATTGTCGTGGGGAATAGACAGAGGGTGGAGAAATTATGCAATAAGACAGCTGAAGCCATTCATGCCAAAGTCTATATTGGATATAGCCACAGGTACGGGAGACTTTGCCATATTGTCCGCACACATGCTGCACCCTGAACATGTGACTGGTGTGGATATATCGGAAGGAATGATGAATATTGGAAAGAAAAAGGTTGAAGAAGCCGGACTTGACAATATAATATCTTTCAAAAAAGAAGACTGCATGCGGCTGTCGTTTGACGAAAACAGCTTCGATGCCATAACCGTGGCATTCGGTATCAGAAACTTTCAGGACCTGGACAACGGTCTGAAAGAAATGTGCAGGGTACTGAAAAAGGGCGGATGTCTCGGCATTGTCGAACTGACCCGTCCTGTAAAGTTCCCGATGAAGCAACTTTTCAAGATTTACTCTCACACCATATTGCCTGCATACGGGAAGCTGATATCAAAAGACACATCGGCATACAAATACCTTACAGAAACCATCGAGGCATTTCCCCAAGGCGAGAAAATGGTCGGCATATTGGAAAAAGCGGGATTTTCGCATGTCACATTCAAACGCCTGACATGTGGAATATGTACATGTTATATTGCAACTAAATAAAAGAATATGGATAAATACGGACTTATCGGTTTCCCTCTTGAGCACTCTTTCTCAAAGAGCTTCTTCAACGAGAAGTTCAACAGTGAAAAGATTGACGCTCAATATATAAACTTTGAAATACCTGCAATTGAAACTTTACCGGAAATAATCGCATCAAATCCGGAGCTGAAAGGACTGAACGTAACTATTCCCTACAAGCAGAAAGTGATAAGTTATCTGGACTCGGTTAGTCCGGAAGCGAGGGCTATCGGTGCCGTAAACGTGATACGTGTCGAACAGAACGGAAACGAAACGCTGCTGAAAGGCTATAACAGCGACGTCATAGGCTTTACCAAAAGCATAGAACCGATGTTGAAAGAGCATCACAAAAAAGCTCTGATACTTGGTACCGGAGGAGCTTCGAAGGCAGTAGACTACGGTCTGCGCTCATTGGGGCTTGAGACAGTCTTTGTAAGCCGATATGAACGTCCGGGAACTATACAATATAACAAAATAACACCGGACATCGTAAATGAATATAATGTCATAATAAACTGCACGCCATGCGGAATGTTCCCGCACATAGACGAATGTCCGCAGCTTCCGTATGAGGCAATGAATGAGGATAATATCCTATACGATCTTATTTACAATCCGGATCAGACCTTGTTCATGCAAAAGGGAGAAAAACAAGGTGCAACGGTAAAGAACGGTCTGGAGATGCTGTTGCTTCAGGCATTTGCCAGTTGGGATTTTTGGAACGGACAGGAATAAATACCCCATAACACGGATAAAACAAAACTCACATAAACATGAATACATCAAATCGTTATATGTTACGTGGTGTCTCTGCTGCAAAGGAAGACGTACACAATGCCATTAAAAATATAGACAAAGGTATATTTCCACAGGCTTTCTGCAAGATTATACCAGACATATTAGGCGGAGATCCCGACTATTGCAACATCATGCATGCCGACGGTGCTGGAACAAAATCGAGCCTTGCCTACATGTACTGGAAAGAAACGGGAAATCTGGATATATGGAAAGGCATTGCCCAAGATGCTATCGTAATGAACACAGACGACCTTCTGTGTGTCGGTGCCGTTGACAATATACTTGTATCAAGTACAATCGGACGAAACAAAATGTTAGTTCCGGGTGAAGTTATCACAGCCATTATAAACGGAACGGACGAATTGCTGTCCGAAATGCGTGAAATGGGGATAGGCATATACCCCACAGGGGGCGAAACGGCAGACGTAGGCGACCTTGTACGCACAATAATTGTAGACTCTACCGTGACATGCCGCATGAAACGCAGCGATGTGATAGACAATGCCAACATAAAACCGGGAGATGTAATAGTGGGACTGTCGTCCACCGGTCAGGCTACATACGAGAAACAATACAATGGAGGCATGGGCAGCAACGGACTGACGAGTGCACGCCACGATGTATTCTCCAAATATCTTGCAAAGAAATACCCTGAAAGCTTTGATCATGCTGTGCCCGACGAACTGGTATACAGCGGGAAGAAGACACTTACAGAAAGTATTGAGGGTCTTGGCATTGATGCCGGAAGGCTTGTTCTGTCACCGACACGTACATACGCTCCCATAATAAAGAAGATATTAGATGAGTTCAGACCGGAGATACACGGCATGGTACATTGCACAGGAGGTGCACAAACCAAGGTGTTACATTTTGTAGGTGACAACTGCCATGTGATAAAAGACAACATGTTCCCAGTCCCGCCATTATTCAAAATAATACAGGAAGAGAGCAAGACCGACTGGAAAGAGATGTACCAGGTGTTCAACATGGGACACAGGATGGAAATATACGTCAACAAGGACATTGCAGACAAAGTAATATCCATAAGCAAGGACTTCAACATCGATGCCCAAATAATAGGACATGTCACGGAAGGCAGACGCTCATTGACAATCAAATCAGAATTTGGAGAATTCAACTATTAATAATATATGGCTGAACAAAACAATATACTTGAGAAACTTGAAGGATTAGAATCGAGATTTGAAGAGGTTTCCACTCTAATAACAGACCCCGATGTCATCACTGATCAGGAACGGTATGTAAAACTGACGCGCGAATACAAGGAACTGGGAGATATAATGGATGCACGCAAGCGCTATATTGCATGTATCAATTCCATAAAAGAGGCAAAGGATATAATTGCCAATGAGACCGATGCTGACCTTAAAGAAATGGCAAGAGAGGAACTTCAGGCAAATGAAGCCCTTCAGCCAAAGATTGAAGAAGAGATAAAAATTGCGCTGGTTCCTAAAGATCCAGAAGATGCAAAGAATGTACAAATGGAAGTACGTGCCGGCACAGGAGGTGATGAAGCAGCCTTGTTTGCAGGAGATTTGTTCCAGATGTACAAGAAGTATTGTGACAGCAAGGGCTGGAACCTAAGCGTTACAAGTGTGAGTGAAGGAGCTGTAGGAGGTTTCAAGGAGATTGATTTTGCCGTAAGCGGAGATAATGTCTACGGCACTTTGAAATACGAATCGGGAGTTCATCGTGTCCAGCGTGTTCCTGCAACAGAGACACAAGGACGCATGCATACATCCGCCGCAACAGTTGCCGTACTTCCTGAAGCAGATAAATTTGAGGTGAACATTAATGAAGGAGACATCAAATGGGACACATTCAGAAGTTCGGGAGCAGGAGGACAGAACGTCAATAAAGTGGAATCGGGTGTACGCCTGCGATATCCGTGGAAAAATCCCAACACAGGTGAAACGGAAGAAATACTTATAGAATGTACGGAAACACGTGACCAGCCCAAGAATAAGGAACGTGCATTGTCGCGCCTGCGTACATTTATATATGACAGAGAACACCAGAAGTATGTAGACGACATTGCCAACCGCAGGAAGAGTCTTGTTTCCACCGGTGACAGATCTGCCAAGATACGTACTTATAACTTCCCGCAAGGACGTGTCACCGACCATCGTATCGGCTTTACCACACATGATCTTACAGGATTTCTTTCCGGCAACATACAGGAAATGATAGATGCACTTACCGTTGCCGAGAATGCAGAAAAGATGAAAGAGAACGAACTATAAATAAAGGACATGGATAGAAAACAATTAATAAACCAGATATTTACAAAGAAAAGTTTTCTTTGTGTGGGTCTTGATACGGACATAAAAAAGATACCCGAACACCTAAAAGAATCGGACGACCCCATTTTCGATTTCAACAAAGCCATAATTGATGCCACAGCCCCTTATTGTGTTGCCTACAAACCAAATATGGCTTTCTATGAAAGTCTCGGTGTAAAAGGAATAATCGCCTTTGAGGAAACAGTGGAATATCTAAAAAAAGAATATCCAGAACATTTTATCATTGCCGATGCAAAACGCGGAGATATTGGCAATACATCAAAAATGTACGCACGTACATTCTTTGAAGAATATGACATTGATGCACTTACCGTTGCTCCATACATGGGCGAAGACAGTGTAAAGCCTTTCCTTGAATATGATAATAAATGGGTAATACTGCTTGCACTGACAAGCAATAAAGGTTCCAACGACTTCCAGATGACAGAAGATAAGGAAGGAGAGCTTCTTTTTGAGAAAGTACTTAAAAAGTCGCAGGAATGGGGAAACGATGAGAATATGATGTATGTGGTAGGTGCTACTCAAGGACGTATGTTTGAGAATATACGCATACATGTCCCACATCATTTTCTTCTTGTACCAGGAGTTGGAGCCCAAGGAGGAAGCCTTCAGGAGGTATGCAGGTACGGAATGAATAAGGACTGCGGACTTCTGGTAAACAGCAGCCGTGGAATAATATACGCAAGCGACGATAAGAACTTTGCTGAAATGGCAGCCATAAAGGCAAAAGAACTACAGGAAGAAATGGCTCTTGAACTGGAAAAGATTAAATGAATGACGGAAAAATAATAAACGACCCGGTCTTCGGGTTCATAAAAATTCCGCGCGGTCCATTGCTTGACATCATCAAGCACCCGTGGATGCAAAGACTTACGCGCATAAAACAGTTGGGCATGACATCGGTTGTATACCCGTCTGCCCAACATGTACGTTTTCTACACTCCATAGGCTCATTTCATCTTATGAGTGAAGCAATAAATTCACTTACCAACAAAGGAACATTCATATTTGACAGCGAAGCGGAAGCGGTTGAGGCGGCAATACTTATGCACGACATTGGTCATGGTCCGTTCTCACACGTATTGGAAAACACACTGATAAACGGTATCAGCCATGAGGATATCTCCCTGATTATGATGGAGCAGATAAACAGGGAAATGAAAGGTGAGCTAACTCTTGCACTGAAAATATTCAAAAACGAATATCCCAAAAAGTTTCTTCACCAGCTGATAAGCAGCCAATTGGATATGGACAGGCTCGATTATCTCAGACGTGACAGCTTCTTTACCGGTCTGACAGAAGGGAACATCGGCAGTGCAAGAATAATAAAAATGCTTGATGTAGCCGAAGACAACCTTGTTGTAGACTATAAAGGAATATATTCAATAGAGAATTATCTTATATCAAGACGTCTTATGTATTGGCAGGTTTACTTGCATAAGACAACCGTTGCAAGTGAAAAAATGCTGCTTAATGCCTTGAACAGGGCAAAAGAACTTGCAAAAAGCGGACATAAAGTATTTGCTCCCCCATGTTTAAAGTATTTCCTGTCAAACGATGTAAACGCCGAGTTGTTCAACAGTGACGGCGAAGCCTTGCATAACTATACACAACTGGACGATACCGATATTTGGAGCGCACTCAAAGAATGGACAGGAAACCAGGACAAAATTCTCTCCATGCTTGCATCCGACATAATAAACCGCAGTCTGTTCAAAGTGGAAGTAAGCGACAAGCCATTCGATGAAGAATACATAGATTATATCAGGAAAAGTTTATCGGACAAATTCAACATAGCAAAAGAAGAAACAAACTGTTTCATGAGCATAGATCTCATACAGAAAGACATGTATGATTTTAATGACGACCACATATCCATACTATACAAAGATGGTACAATCAAGGATATATCCGAGGCATCAGACATGCTCAACATTGCATTGCTTTCCAAAAAAAATCGCAAATATTACCTTTGTTATAAGCGCTTCTAAATAAAAATTGTTATATTTGCAAAATAAATTAAGATATTTTGTATATATGGAATTCACAGCGAAACAAATTTCAGAGTTTGTTCAAGGCAATATAGAGGGTGATGAGAATGCTTCAGTAAATACTTTTGCCAAAATAGAAGAGAGCAAGCCAGGAGCCATTTCTTTCTTATCCAATCCTAAATACACACATTTTATTTACGAAACAAAATCCAGCATTGTGCTTATAGACGAAAGCGTAAAGCTTGACAAGCCTGTAAACACCACGCTGATACGAGTAAAAAGTGCATACGAGGCAATTGCCAGGCTGCTCCAGTTATATGAGTCTATGAAGCCGAAGAAGACAGGAATTGATTCTTTGGCATTTGTTTCACCGAAGGCAAATATCGGAAAAGACTGTTATATCGGCGCATTCGCCTACATCGGAGACAATGTTGAGATAGGCGACGGATGCAAAATACATCCCCATACAACAATAGAGGACAACACCAAGCTGGGCAGCAATTGCAATATATACCCCAATGTTACAATATATCATGACTGCCGCATAGGTAATAATGTCACAATACATTCAGGCTCTGTAATAGGTGCCGACGGTTTCGGGTTTGCCCCCAATACGGAGGGGTATGCTAAGATACCGCAAATCGGCATTGTAACCATTGAAGACAATGTAGAGATAGGTGCAAACACATGTGTTGACCGTTCTACAATGGGAAGCACTTATCTTAGAAAAGGTGTGAAGCTTGACAATCTTGTACAGATTGCACACAACACGGATGTCGGCGAAAATACGGTGATGTCAGCACAAGTAGGTGTTGCAGGAAGTACAAAGATTGGTGCATGGTGCATGTTCGGCGGACAAGTAGGAATTGCCGGGCATAGCAGGATCGGTGACAAAGTTTTTCTTGGAGCACAGTCAGGTGTTCCAGGAAGCCTGAAAGACAACCAGACGCTTATAGGGACCCCGCCCATGGAGCCAAAACAATATTTCAAGTCACAGGCAATATTCCGCAAACTTCCTGATTTATACAGGCAGATCAATGCCCTTCAGAAAGAAGTGGAACAACTAAAAGAATTGCATAAACAATAAAATAACGAAAGCATGCTTAAGCAAAATACATTAAAAGGTAGTTTTGCCCTTTGTGGAAAAGGACTGCATACAGGATTAAGCCTTACAGTTACATTCAATCCGGCAAAGGAAAACACAGGATATAAAATCCAGAGAATAGACATCGAGGGACAGCCCGTAATAGATGCTATAGCAGAAAATGTCATAGACACACAACGAGGAACCGTTCTTGGAAAAGGAGATATAAGAGTTTCTACCGTTGAACACGGGCTTGCAGCCCTTTACGCATTAGGCATAGACAACTGTCTTATACAGGTGAATGGACCTGAGTTTCCTATTTTGGACGGTTCGGCAGCGCCTTATATTGAAAAAATTAATGAGATTGGAATAGAAGAGCTAAACTCTCCTAAAGATTTCTATGTGATACGTCATAAAATAGAAGTCAAGGATGAGGAGACCGGTTCGTGCATAACCATTCTTCCTGATGAAGAATTCAGCCTTACGGTGATGTGCTCGTTCCAGTCTAAATTCATCAACAGCCAGTTTGCCTCACTTGATAAAATAGAAGAATTTCCCACAGAGATTGCACCTGCACGCACATTCGTGTTCGTGCGTGATATAGAGCCTTTGCTGAACGCCAATCTTATAAAGGGCGGAGACATGGACAATGCTATTGTTATATATGAGCGGCAGACCACACAGGAGCGTCTCGACCAACTGGCAGACCTGCTTGAAGTGCCTCACATGGATGCCACAAAATTGGGATACATCCAACATAAGCCGCTGGTATGGGAAAACGAATGTACACGCCATAAGCTTCTCGACCTTATAGGCGACATGGCTCTGATAGGCAAACCTATAAAAGGACGCATCATAGCCACACGTCCCGGACACACCATAAACAATAAGTTTGCGCGTCTTATGAGAAAGGAGATACGCAAGCACGAGATACAGGCTCCTATATATAATTGTTGCGACACACCGATAATGGACGTGAACCGCATACGCGAACTTCTCCCCCACCGCTATCCAATGCAGCTGGTGGACAAAGTCATAGAAATCGGAGCAAGCAGCATAGTAGGTGTAAAGAATGTAACAAGTAATGAACCTTTTTTTACAGGTCATTTTCCACAAGAGCCTGTAATGCCTGGCGTATTGCAAATAGAGGCAATGGCACAGTGCGGCGGTTTGTTGGTGCTTAACACATTGGAAGAGCCGGAACGCTGGTCCACCTATTTCATGAAAATAGATGATGTAAAATTCAGACATAAGGTCGTTCCTGGCGACACACTGATATTTAAGGTAGACCTGCTTGCCCCTGTGCGCCACGGTGTATCATCAATGAAAGGATATGTATTCGTAGGCGACAAGGTTGTATCAGAAGCAACATTCACCGCGCAGATTGTAAAGAACAAATAACAGCAAAATTGCTTTAATCATTATATAACACCATTATGAATCAGATAAGTCCTTTAGCATACGTTCATCCGGAAGCAAAAATTGGAGACAATAATATCATTGGTCCCTTCTGTTTTATCGACAAGGATACTGTTATTGGAAACAACAATACTTTCCAAAACAGCGTGACAGTTCATGTGGGTGCACGGATTGGAAACAACAACGAAATATTCCCTGGTGCAAGTATAAGTACAAAGCCACAGGATTTAAAGTTCAAAGGCGAACATACCACATGTGAGGTCGGTGACAATAACAGCATACGTGAAAACGTAACGATATCACGTGGAACAGCGTCACGCGGAACAACAAAGGTCGGAAGCAATAATCTCCTCATGGAAAGTGTGCATATTGCTCACGACTGTATTGTCGGCAGCGGAACAATCATAGGAAATTCGACAAAGTTCGCCGGCGAAGTTGTTGTCGATGACTGTGCCGTTATCAGCGGCAATGTTCTTTGCCATCAGTTCTGTCACATAGGCGGATATGTAATGATACAGGGCGGCAGCAAATTCAGTCAAGACATTCCACCTTATATTATAGTAGGAAAAGAACCGGCGAGATACTTTGGACTTAACCTTGTCGGTCTGCGCCGCAGGGGCTTCAGCAACGAAACCATAGATAACATACACAATGCATACCGCCTGCTATATTCAAAAGGACTAAAGTCTGAGGCAATAAAAGAGATACAGGAAAAGTTACCTAAATGCAAAGAAATTGATTACATAATAGATTTTGTCATGTCTTCCCAACGCGGTATCATAAGATAAAAACTATAATCAATAACATATTTAGTGCTTGGTGCGTTTCAACAAAGAGAAACACCAAGCACTAACTTTTTACCTTTCAACGGCAAAAAAACAAGAACTCATGAACAATCTTATCGTTATATCAGGTCCTACGGGAGTCGGAAAGACCGAGCTTTCCCTTAATATAGCAAAACATTTCAATACATTTATAATAAATGCAGACTCAAGACAGCTGTTCAAAGAGCTGCCTATAGGCACCTCTGCACCGACAGAAAAACAGCTGAAACAAGTAAAACACTTTTTCGTAGGAACACTAAGTATACACGATTATTACAGTGCCGCCATGTTTGAATCAGATGTAATGAAATGCCTCAAGGAACATTTCTCATCAAATACTGGCAACAACGTGGCATTAATGGCAGGCGGAAGCATGATGTACATCGATGCCGTATGCAACGGAATTGACGACATTCCAACCATTGACGAGGTCACACGCAACATGATAAAAAAAAGATACGAACGCGAGGGACTTGACACATTATGTCATGAGCTTGAGATATTGGATCCTGAATATTACAACATAGTAGACAGAAACAATCCCAAGCGGGTCATACACGCACTCGAAATATGCCACATGACAGGAAAAACATATACTTCATTCAGAAAGAACCGCATAAAGACAAGACCATTCAATATAATAAAAATAGGGCTTAACCGCGAACGCAAGGAACTTTATGAACGTATCAACAAGCGTGTTGTTGAAATGATAGACAATGGATTGGTGGAAGAGGCAAAGAAAGTATACGCCATGAAAGGACTAAATTCCCTCAATACAGTTGGTTACAAAGAACTATTCGAGTTCTTCGAAGGCAACTGCAATCTCGATGAAGCTATATTCAGGATACAATGCAATACACGCAGATATTGCAGGAAACAGCTTACCTGGTTTAAAAGGGATGAAAAAATGGCATGGTTTCATCCCGACAATCTTGAAGAAATCATAAAATATATTGAAATAAATTTACAATAAGTAAGTTTTTATTACTTTTGCACCCCGTATAATATTCTATACAGAAACATACATAAACATCATACATTATGTTTGAAAAGATTAAAGCGGCTACAGACCTTTGCCGCAAAAAAGCAGCCGCGTTCTGGTCATGGTACAAAAGGCTGTACAAAGGTCGTGCATGGTACACAAAAACAATTATAGCACTGTGTTCACTGGTAATATCGTTTATCATTTACCTCATAATGGTGGACATCAACTTTCTTTGGCTATTCGGAAAGTCGCCGGGATTTTCTCAGATAAAGAACCCGCAGACCAACGAAGCATCGGAGATTTACAGTTCCGACGGTGTCCTCATCGGTAAATACTTCAATCAAAACCGCACTCCGGTAAAATATGAAGACGTTAATCCTATATTTTGGAAAACGCTCATCGACACGGAGGATGAACGTTTCTACAATCACTTCGGTATAGACATAACCGGACTGTTTGCAGCAGTAAAGGACATGGTTATACACCACGATGCCCGTGGTGCCTCTACAATCACACAGCAACTTGCCAAAAACATGTTCCGTGTCAGAACACAATACTCAACGGGACTGTTAGGTCATATCCCCGGTGTGAGAATGCTGATAATGAAGAGCAAAGAATGGATAATAGCCACCAAACTCGAGCTTATATACGACAAGAAAGATATTATCACGATGTATGCCAATACTGTTGATTTCAGTTCCAATGCCTACGGAATAAAGACTGCGTGCAAAACATATTTCGGCATAACACCGGCTGAACTGACGGCAGAACAGGCAGCGGTGCTGGTAGGAATGCTGAAAGCGACAACAGCATATAACCCGATATCCAATCCGAAGAACAGCCTTAAACGCCGTAATGTCGTACTGCACAATATGCTGCTGCATAATGACATTACGCGTGCCGAGTACGATTCCATTACACAGATACCAATAAAACTTAACTTCAGCATAGAAAGCAACTACGACGGACAGGCACAATACTTCCGCGAGGCTGTTGCAGATGAACTTAAGGACTGGTGTAGTGAGAACGGATACGACCTATACACAAGCGGTCTTAAAATATACACGACAATAGACACACGCATGCAGAAATATGCAGAAGCCGCAGCCATAAAACAAATGAAACAGGTGCAGCGGAACTTCAACAACCATTGGAGCGGGCAGGAACCGTGGCGCGATGAGAATGGACAGGTGATACCCGATTTCATCGAGAACATAGCAAAACGACAGCCCATATATAAGGCTCTGCAACTGAAATACGACAGCAATGCCGACTCAATAGAATATTATCTGAACAAGCCACATAAGGTAAAGTTGTTCGACTATGAAAACGGAATGATTGAAAAGGAAATGAGCACAATGGACTCCATACGCTACATGGTACACTTCATGCACTGCTCTTTCCTCGCCATGGAACCGCAGACAGGCGAAGTAAAGGCATGGGTTGGCGATCTTGATTTCAAGTCGTGGAAATATGACAAGGTAACGGCTATGAGGCAACCTGGTTCCACTTTCAAACTTTTTGTCTATACTGAAGCAATGAATCAGGGACTTACGCCATGTGACAAGCGCAGGGATGAATATATACGCATGGAAGTTTACGACAAGAACAAGGGAGAGACCACTGTTTGGACGCCTACCAATGCCAACGGGCGTTTCTCAGGCGACTCCATTCCGTTACGAAGTGCATTTGCAAGGAGCATAAACTCCGTAGCAGTACGACTGGGACAGGAAATGGGAATAAAGAACATTATCAACACCGCCCACGAAATGGGAATAAAGAGTCCGCTTGACGAGACACCGTCACTTGCATTAGGGGCATCTGACGTCAACCTGCTTGAAATGGTAAATGCCTACTGCACAATCGCCAACAACGGAAAACACGTAGCTCCCGTGCTTGTAACCAAAATAACAGACAAGGACGGAAAAGAAATATACAAAGCCCGGCATGAAGAAAAACAAGCCATACCATATAAAAGTGCGTTTTTCATGCAGCAGCTGCTCATGGGCGGCATGCGCGAGCCGGGCGGTACATCCCAAAGCATGTGGTCGTACATCGGCGCAGCACCGGATACAGACTTTGGAGGAAAAACAGGAACAACTAACAACCACTCTGATGCGTGGTTCATGTGTGTAAGTCCTAATCTGGTGGCAGGCGCATGGGTTGGCGGTGAATACAGGAGCATTCACTTCCGCACAGGAGCCCTGGGACAAGGAAGCCGCACAGCCCTGCCTATATGCGGCAATTTCATACAGTCGGTTATGGGAGACCCGGCATTCGCAAAATATCATGGCAAATTCCGTTCACCTGATGATGTTGACATAAAGTACGGAATGTACTCTTGTGCAAGCTATGTGCCGGCACGCAATGACACCGTAATTACAGATACGACGGCTGTTGTTACAGAAGAAGGCATTAATGTAAAAGAAGATGAAAATGCACCGGAAACAGATGACTCTACTCCGTTGGACGACTGGGAACTATAAATCTGTTTGATAATCAGAAGAGAGTATGTAACAAACTTTTGAAAGAACTTTCGGAACGATGATCTGCCAACAATGACCCGCAGACTTCATACGACAGTATTAATTCCGAAGCAGGAATGCTTTACAAAATAGGGACAAACAAGCTCATAATGCTATTCGTAAATCCCTGTGAAAGATTTGAGATATACGAATTTACAAAATAAAAGATATATAATATTTTGGATTAAGCGTTTGTGAACTTTAAACCTATAAACAGAATAAGATACGACAGAACAATTCTTATATGCCACTTTGTACAGCCAAAGTGGCATTTTTTATACTACGATATAAGCCGTTTTATCTTGTAATATAGACCTTATAAGCTAAAAACTTACCACTTTATTTGTATGTATTAATAAAAAGAGGTACCTTTGCACCGCTTTTTCAGGCATATCATGAATGGTATTTCGTGTGATGGTGGATTAAGCAACTAATTTTAGTAACACTTAATTTTAGAGTAACACAATTATGAAAGAAATTAAAGTTGAAGGTCAGAAAAGAAACGACCTTGGCAAGAAGGCTACAAAGCAGTTGAGAAAAGAAGGTCTTGTTCCCTGCAACCTCTACGGTGAGGCAAAGGGTGAGAACGGTCTGCCCGTAGCAATGGCATTTACATCTTCTGCAAAAGAACTGCGCAAGATTGTCTACACACCGCATGTTTATGTGATAAAGCTCGTCATCGACGGCGAGGAACATACAGCAATTATGAAAGAGCTGCAGTTCCACCCCGTAACAGACGCACTGCTTCACATCGACTTCTATGAAATCAACGAGGAGAAACCTATCACAATCGGCATTCCCGTTAAGCTCAACGGTCTTGCACAGGGTATCCGCGACGGTGGACGTATGAACCTTTCTGTACGTAAAATCAACGTCAAGGCTAAATATCAGAACATACCTGAACATCTTGACATAGACGTTACCAACCTAAACATCGGCAAGAGCATAAAGGTTGGCGACCTCAGTTTTGACGGTCTGGAACTTGTTACAAGCAAGGAGGTTGTTGTCTGCTCTATCAAGGCAACACGTAAGAGCCAGCAGGCTGCAGCCGAGCAATAATCTGATTTTTATTACAGGCATGAAGATGCCTATAATATTACGACATGGAGAAATATTTAATTGTAGGTTTGGGAAATCCCGGCAGCGAATATGCGGATACCCGCCACAATACAGGCTTTATGGTATTGGACGCTTTTGCAAAGGCGTCCAATATTGTTTTTGACGATTGCCGGTACGGATTTGTTGGAACGACAAGCATCAAAGGACGGAAAATAATACTCCTAAAGCCCACGACATTCATGAATTTAAGCGGAAATGCCGTAAGATATTGGATGAACAAGGAGAATATCCGTCAAGAAAACCTGCTCGTCATCGTGGATGACCTGTCGCTGCCATTGGGTACACTGAGATTAAAAGGTAACGGCAGCAACGGCGGGCACAACGGTCTCGGACACATACAGCAGCTTATCGGTCAACAGTATGCACGCCTTAAAGTGGGCATAGGCAATGATTTTCCACGCGGAATGCAGGTTGAATGGGTTCTTGGCAAATACAGCGATGAAGACATGCAGGTGCTTTCTCCCCGCATTGAGACGGCATGCGACATTATAAAAAGCTTCGTATTGTCAGGTATAGGTATTACAATGAACCTCTATAACGGAAACAAGAAACAGGCAGACAAAACTAAGACGGAATGAACGAGGCAAGAATAGACAAATGGCTGTGGGCTGCACGCATATTCAAGACACGCTCTGTCGCTGCAAATGCGTGTAAAAACGGGCGTGTCACGATAAACGGCAGCAACGTAAAGCCCGCACGTATAATCAAGCCAAATGAGATTATAGACGTAAAGAAACCGCCCATAACCTATTCTTTCAAGGTATTGCAGTGCATAGAGCAGCGTGTCGGCGCAAAACTGATACCGCAGATATACGAGAACGTTACCGATGCCAAGCAATACGAGCTACTGGAGATGAGCAAAATAAGCGGCTTCGTAGACCGGGCACGCGGCACGGGGCGTCCTACAAAAAAGGAACGCAGGAGCCTTGACTCATTTATCGGTCCGGCACTATTCGGTTTTGACGATGACTTTGATGAAGGCTGGGATGAGTGACAAATGTATATCCATATATCAACACACCGTTTATGAAAAATATTGCAGTCTTTGTTTCGGGCAACGGAAGTAATTGCGAAAACATCATCAGACACTTTGCAGGTTCTAAAGATGCAAGGGTGTCACTTGTACTGAGCAACAGGCAAGACGCATACGCGCTGACACGCACACGGAAGTACGGTATCAGCACGGAAGTTATGCCGAAAGACTGTTTCTCAAACCGCGACAAAATACTCCCGCTACTTAGAAAATACAATACCGATTTTATCGTCCTCGCAGGTTTCCTTCTGATTATTCCCGACTTTCTCATAAAGGAATACAACCGTCGTATAATAAACATACATCCGTCGCTGTTACCGAAATTCGGCGGCAAGGGGATGTATGGCATGAACGTACACAGAGCTGTAAAGGAGGCTATGGAAAAAGAAACCGGCATAACCGTGCACTATGTGAACGAAGAGTGCGACGGCGGAGAGATAATTGCTCAGTTCAAGACATCCCTTACCGGCAATGAAAATGCGGAGGACATTGCCGGTATGGTACAGAAACTGGAACAGGCTCACTACCCCACCGTCATTGAAAACATAATAAAGAGCAGCAAATCATAACATTCATAAATAAAACAGATTATATGAAACGCCCCAACATCCACAATAAATACATGATGACGGCATTCGGATGCCTATTGGCAGCATTATGTATAATATACTATTACTTCTTCTCATCGATGTCTGTAGATTCAGATACACATTATATATATATAGATAATGATGACACGGCAGACTCGGTATACACCAAACTGTCGTCCGTATCAAACAGCCAGGCAATAACAGGCTTCAAGACTCTTGCCTCACTGTCCTCGTATGGCAGCAACATACGCAGCGGATGCTATGAGATAAATGGCAGTAACGGTGCCCTGAGCGTATTCCGGAAATTGAAGAACGGGCTTCAGACACCTGTAAGACTGACAATTCCTTCCGTGCGCACGGTGGAAAGGCTTGCCGGCTCCATCTCAAAAAAGATGATGACCGACAGCATAACGCTTCTAAAAGCAATGACCGATACCGCCACATGCCGTAAATACGGTTACACCCCTGAAACAATCGTATGTATGTTCATACCCAATACATACGATATCTATTGGAATGCGTCAGTGGACAACATCATGGAGCGTATGGAAAAGGAAAGTAACAATTTCTGGAACAGCGAACGTACAGGCAAGGCTGCAAGCATGGGACTGAGCAGAAATCAGGTTATCACACTTGCAAGCATTGTAGACGAAGAGACAAGCAACAATGCCGAAAAGCCCATGATAGCGGGAATGTATTACAACAGACTGAAGAAAGACATGCCGCTGCAGGCTGACCCGACAATAAAGTTCGCACTTAAACAGTTTGGACTTAAACGTATATACAACAACATGCTGCATACCGACAGCCCGTATAACACCTACAAAAACACAGGACTGCCTCCGGGACCGATACGCATACCGTCAGTGGAAGGTATTGACGCGGTGCTGAACCATGCAAACCATGACTATCTGTACATGTGTGCAAAGGAAGACTTCAGCGGCACGCACAACTTTGCCGTAACATACGCTGAACATCTGCAAAACGCAAGGAAATACACGGAAGCACTTAACAGGCGCGGCATAAAATAACACAGCTTTACGACAACAAACCGTAACAAGAACAATACACGGAGCAAATATTATTATCACGTTACAGGTACATATAACAAAAAATGCCCGTCTCTTCACAGAGGTGGACATTTATCTCAATAGGTATTAGCTTTTTTAAGGTAAAAAGATTGTATTCAGGATAACAGTTGCAAAGATATGCGTATTTTTTATTAAAAACAAATATTTTTTTTATGTTACAAAACATCTTTTGCACCTTAGGATATAATGCTAATACTCAAAAACATACAAACGTCATACAAAATTAATTGTTTTTTTGCTCATAAAATCGGATTATAGTATCTTTGCATAAATTATTATTTTATTTGTCATGACAAAGAACGAATACGAAAAGAGCGAAGAAAAGAAGAGTCTTAGCTTCGTAGAACAGCTTGTAGAGAAGGATATCAGCGAAGGTAAAAACGCAGGAAAAATACAGACACGCTTCCCGCCGGAACCAAACGGTTACCTGCATATCGGTCATGCAAAGGCAATATGCATGGACTTCGGCATTGCCGAAAAGTACAACGGAACATGCAACCTGCGTTTTGACGACACCAATCCGAGCAAGGAAAACAATGAGTATGTGGAGAACATACAGAGCGACATCGAGTGGCTCGGCTTCCATTGGGCAAACATATACTATGCCTCAGACTATTTCCAGAAGCTTTGGGACTTTGCCGTATGGATGATTAAGAAGGGCATGGCATACGTAGACGAACAGACATCTGAACAGATAGCTGCACAGAAAGGCACTCCCACCGAGGTCGGAAAGCCGTCGCCATTCCGCGACAGACCAATAGAAGAAAGCCTTGAGCTTTTCTACAAGATGAATACTGCCGAGGCGGTTGAAGGCTCCATGGTGCTCCGCGCCAAGTTGGACATGGCAAATCCCAACATGCACTTCCGCGATCCGATAATGTACCGTATCATCCACACGCCGCACCACCGCACCGGAACGGCGTGGCATGCCTATCCCATGTACGACTTTGCACACGGACAAAGCGACTATTTCGAGGGTGTGACCCACTCTATATGCACACTTGAATTTGTCCCCCACCGTCCTTTGTACGACAAATTCATCGACTTCCTTAAAGAAATGAACGGCGAGGGAGACAATCTCAACGACTTCCGCCCGCGCCAGATAGAGTTCAACCGGCTCAACATGACATACACCGTGATGAGCAAACGCAAGCTTCATGCACTTGTAACCGAAGGGAAAGTGAACGGTTGGGACGACCCTCGCATGCCTACAATATGCGGTATGCGCCGCAGAGGGTATTCTCCGCAGAGCATAAGAAAGTTCATCGACAGCATAGGATACACCAAGTTCGATGCCCTGAACGACGTCGCCCTGCTCGAAGCTGCCGTGCGTGAAGACCTCAATATGCGCTCCACGCGTGTCTCGGCTGTGCTCAATCCTGTGAAGCTTGTCATAACCAACTACCCCGAAGGACAGACTGAAGAAATGGTTTCGGTAAACAATCCGGAGAACGAGGCAGACGGTACACACACCATAACATTCTCAAAGAACCTGTGGATAGAGCGCGACGACTTCATGGAAGACGCACCTAAGAAGTTCTTCCGCATGACTCCGGGCAAGGAAGTACGCCTGAAAAACGCATACATCGTGAAGTGTACAGGATGCACAAAGGATGCAGAAGGCAACATTACGGAGATACAGGCTGAATACGACCCAATAAGCAAAAGCGGCATGGAAGGCGCAAACCGCAAGGTAAAGGGCACGCTCCACTGGGTGTCTGCCGACCACTGCAAGAAAGCAGAAGTAAGGGTTTACGACCGCCTGTTCAACGTGGAGAACCCGTCAGCCGAAGCAGCAGACTTCCGCGAGCTTCTCAATCCCGACTCGCTTCAGATAATAAGCAACTGCTATATAGAAGAGTATGCAGCAAATAAGCAGCCCGGAGAGTATCTGCAATTCCAGCGTATAGGCTACTTCATGGCAGACAAGGACTCGACAAGCGGACACCCCGTGTTCAACAAGACCGTCGGGCTGAAAGACACATGGGCTAAAATAAAGCAGTAAACAAACATGCCTCATAACGGGGCATGCCATAAAGCAAGAATGATACAATGAATTGGATATCAGCCCTATTGGGCAATCTCAACTACGGTACGATATTTATCCTTATGATGCTCGAAAGCACCGTAATCCCTGTACCGTCCGAACTCGTGGTGTCTCCGGCTGCATATCACGCAGCAGGAGGCAACCTCAACATTTTTCTCGTAATACTCTTTGCCACGCTCGGTGCAGACTTGGGTGCCACGATAAACTATGTCGTAGCCCTATACGTGGGACGTCCCGTAATATACAGGTTTGCCGACAGCCGCTGGGGACGCATGTGCCTGCTCAACAAGCAAAAAGTTGAGAAAAGCGAGAAATACTTCTACGACCACGGAGTGGCGGCAACGCTTACCGGGCGTCTGCTTCCAGGCATACGCCACCTTATCTCCATACCTGCCGGACTTTCACGCATGAACTTCGGAAAGTTCCTGCTCTACACCACCATAGGTGCCGGAGCGTGGAACTGCATACTTGCAGCCCTCGGCTGGTACCTTCACTCTATAGTTCCGGAAGACCGCCTCAATGATACTATTCTTGAATATGGAGAATATATAAAGTATGCCATTATTGCCGCCGTATGCCTCGCCCTGCTGTATTTTATAGTCAGAAAAGTACTTAAAAAGAAAAACGGCGGGCAGACCGACGGGCAGATATAAAAACAGTATATATCTGCAAGCATTATTCAATAAAACAAGTCTGAAACAGACAAAGCACATCTTTAGCCCTCCCAAAGCTATGCTTTAGCGTTCAAAAAGCATAGCTTTGGGAGGGCTAAAGGTATGCTTTTTGAACGTAAAAGATATCATCCTGATTTTCAACCCATTACATAACGCTAAAAAAACGGAGCCGGCGTACAGTCTAAAACAACGCCCTACGGCAACGGGAGACATGTATATACGCCTGCACAAGGACGTTATATAATGGATAATATAAACGAAGAACAGGACAAATTATGCACACTCGCAAACAAAATGTGCAAGTTTAAAACACCATTGAAAATCAAACATTTAGCAACGAACTTATATTATAGATTGCACACGCACCCACCCATGTGCGCATTTTTGATAAAAAGTGTTTTAAAATAGCTTAAATACAATCTGTATTTTTACGCTTTTTATATCTTAATTACTATCTTTGCATAAACGGGATTAACCGGATACGCTGGTATAATGCCCGAATTCACGACTACTGAAAAATAATAATGAAACAATAATAAAGATATGTTTGAAAATTTAAGTGACAGACTTGAACGTTCTTTTAAAATACTTAAAGGCGAAGGAAAGATAACCGAAATAAACGTTGCCGAGACTCTTAAAGATGTACGCAGGGCTTTACTCGACGCCGACGTTAACTACAAGGTAGCCAAGACATTCACCGACACCGTTAAACAAAAGGCTCTCGGCATGAATGTGCTCAATGCCGTGAAGCCTGGACAGCTCATGGTGAAGCTTGTGCACGATGAACTCGCCGAACTTATGGGCGGTGAGGCGGCTGAACTGAAGCTCGAAGGACGCCCGGCGATAATTCTCATGTCGGGACTGCAAGGTTCTGGTAAGACAACGTTCAGCGGCAAGCTTGCAAACATGCTGAAAAACAAGCAGCACAAAAATCCCTTGCTCGTGGCATGTGACGTATACCGCCCGGCAGCAATCGAGCAATTGAAGGTTGTAGGCACACAGGTTGGCGTTCCCGTATATTCGGAGCCGGACAACAAGAATGTGGTTGAAATTGCCGGAAACGCCATAAAGGAGGCAAAAGCCAAGGGTCACGATGTAGTTATCATAGATACCGCTGGCCGGCTTGCCGTGGACGAGGAGATGATGAATGAAATCGAGACACTGAAAAATGCTGTCAATCCTTCGGAAACGCTTTTTGTCGTTGACTCCATGACAGGTCAGGATGCAGTAAACACAGCCAAGGAATTCAACGACAGGCTCGACTTCGACGGCGTTGTACTGACAAAACTCGACGGAGACACACGCGGAGGTGCCGCGCTGAGTATACGCACGGTTGTAACAAAGCCGATAAAGTTTGTCGGTACTGGCGAAAAGATGGAGGCAATAGACGTGTTCCACCCCTCGCGAATGGCAGACCGCATATTGGGAATGGGAGACATTGTGAGCCTCGTGGAGCGTGCACAGGAACAATTTGACGAAGAAGAGGCAAAACGTCTTCAAAAGAAAATACAGAAAAACAAGTTCGATTTCAACGACTTTCTCGGGCAGATACAACAGATAAAGAAAATGGGAAACCTCAAAGACCTGGCTTCCATGATACCTGGAGTGGGAAAGGCGATAAAGGATGTCGACATAGACGATGACGCATTCAAGGGCATAGAGGCAATCATCCTTAGCATGACGCCAAAGGAACGCACTCACCCCGAAATACTGAACACAAGCCGCAGACACCGCATAGCAAAAGGTTCGGGAACGAACATACAGGAGGTGAACAGGCTGATAAAGCAGTTTGACCAGACACGCAAAATGATGAAGATGGTCACAGGCTCGAAGATGAGCCAGATGATGGGGGCAATGAAAGGCATGAAGGGCGGACTGCCGGGAATGCCGAAACTGTAAGCAGGCAATACAATGCCGGAATATAGGCGACTGAAAAATATAACAAGAACCGGTAAACAATAATAATATGCAACTTATAGACGGAAAAGCAACCGCAGCAAAGATAAAGGAGGAAATCGCCGAAGAGGTGAGAAGGATTGTGGCAGAGGGCGGAAAAAGACCTCATTTGGCAGCAATTCTCGTAGGTCACGACGGCGGCAGCGAGACGTATGTAAAAAATAAGGTGATTGCATGCGAGGCATGCGGCTTCACCAGTTCGCTGATACGTTTTGAGGAAGATGTGACGGAAGAAGAACTGCTTGCAAAGGTAGACGAGCTGAACCGCAACGACGATGTGGACGGATTTATCGTTCAGCTGCCCCTTCCCAAGCACATTGACGAACAGAAAGTCATCATGGCAATAGACTACCGCAAGGATGTGGACGGCTTCCACCCTATAAACGTGGGAAGAATGGCTATCGGTCTGCCCTGTTTCATATCAGCCACCCCATTGGGAATAATAACGCTTCTCAGGCGATATGGCATAGAGACCTCCGGCAAGAAGTGCGTGATACTGGGTCGCAGCAACATTGTTGGAAAGCCCATGGCACAGCTGATGATGCAGAAACAGTACGGTGACGCTACGGTAACCGTGTGCCACAGCCGTTCAAAGACACTTAAGGAAGAATGCCGCGAAGCGGACATTATCATTGCAGCAATAGGAAGCCCGGACTTTGTCAAGGCTGATATGGTAAAAGAAGGAGCGGTTATCGTTGACGTAGGCACCACTCGCGTACCGGATGCAACGCGCAAAAGCGGCTTCCGCCTTAACGGTGACGTCAAGTTTGACGAGGTTGCGCCAAAATGTTCGTTCATTACTCCTGTTCCGGGCGGCGTAGGTCCGATGACTATCTGCTCGCTTATGAAAAATACTCTTGCTGCCGGCAAGAAAGAATACTACAGGTAATGACCGCAGAGGACTATTATAAGAGAGGTAACGAGTTCAGAAAACGGGGAAACTGGCAAGAGGCACTCAACAATTATCTTGAAGCCATAGCCTTAGACCCCGACAGTCCTGCTGCCGAGGCAAAAAAAATGGTGGAAAATATACTTGGCTATTACTGCCGGGATATGTACAATCCATGAACGGACTATACATACGCTGTTTTAGTTTCCTGAAAATCAATAACGAAAAACATCAATTTATGAGCAAAATTAAAGGAGCTATTGTTGTCGATACCAACCGCTGCAAGGGATGCG
Source organism: uncultured Prevotella sp. (assembly GCA_900545525.1). Taxonomy (GTDB): domain Bacteria; phylum Bacteroidota; class Bacteroidia; order Bacteroidales; family Bacteroidaceae; genus Prevotella. The sequence continues at coordinate 10,239 of UQZX01000010.1, read as the reverse complement.
CACTGTGTATCGAGGCCTGCCCTAAGGACGTCATAGCCCTTACGGCAAAGCGGGTAAACGTTAACGGCTATCCATACGCCGCAGCCGAACGTCCTGATGACTGCATAGGATGTGCATCGTGTGCGGTGGTATGTCCGGACGGTTGTATTGAAGTTTATAAGAAAAGAATGGAGGAATGACATCATGGCAGAACAGGAAATAGTATTGCTAAAGGGCAACGAGGCTATAGCACATGCTGCCATACGTTGCGGTGCGGACGCTTTCTTCGGTTATCCGATTACCCCGCAGAGTGAAATCATAGAGACACTGTCACAGCTGAAGCCGTGGGAAACCACGGGCATGGTGGTGCTACAGGCAGAGAGTGAGGTTGCGTCGATAAACATGGTATATGGCGGCGCAGGCGCAGGCAAGAGGGTTTTCACATCTTCTTCAAGTCCGGGCGTGGCACTGATGCAGGAAGGCATATCATACATGGCAGGGGCAGAGATACCTGGCGTAGTGATAAACGTGCAGCGCGGAGGACCGGGACTTGGCACCATACAGCCTTCGCAGAGCGACTATTATCAGGCTACACGCGGCGGAGGCAACGGCGACTATTATACAATAGTGCTCGCACCTGCATCGGTACAGGAAATGGCAGACTTCATGGACCTGTCGTTTGAGCTTGCCTTCAAATACCGTATTCCGGTAATGATACTCAGCGACGGCGTAATAGGACAGATGATGGAGCGCGTTGTGCTTCCGCCATACAAGCCGCGCCTCACCGAGGAAGAGATAAAGAAAGAGTGCCCGTGGGCTACGCTGGGACGCACAAAGGGACGCGGTCCAAACATCCTGACATCGCTTGAGCTGCAGCCGGAAGTAATGGAGAAGCGCAATTTGCGCCTGCAGGAGAAGTACAGGACTATTAAAAACAGCGAGGTAAGATATGAGACACACTTCTGCGAAGATGCCGATTATATTATCGTTGCATTCGGAAGTGCTGCAAGAATATCTGAGAAAGCAATAGAAATGGCACGTGAGGAAGGTTTGAAAGTCGGACTGTTCAGACCCATAACCCTGTGGCCGTTCCCGTCTAAGGAGATTGCAGAGATTTCAAAAGGCAAGAAGGGCGTGCTCGTGGCAGAAATCAACGCAGGGCAAATGGTAGACGATGTACGTCTGGCAACGCTCGGCAACGTGAATGTAGAGTCGTTCGGACGACTTGGAGGCATAGTTCCCGAACCTGAAGAGATTGTCAATGCCCTTAAAACAAAGTTCTAAAAGATACAGCTATGAGTAACGAAATAATATCCAAGGAGAATTTGGTCTACCGCAAGCCGGCGCTCATGAACGACACTCCAATGCACTATTGCCCGGGATGCTCGCATGGTGTAGTACATAAACTGGTGGCGGAGGTTATAGAAGAAATGGGCATGGAGGACAAGAGCGTGGGCGTATGCCCCGTAGGATGTGCCGTCTTTGCATACCGTTATCTTGACATAGACTGGCAGGAGGCGGCACACGGACGTGCTCCAGCGGTGGCATCGGCAATAAAGAGATGCTGGAATGACCGTCTGGTATTTACCTATCAGGGTGACGGAGACCTTGCCTGCATCGGCACGTGCGAGACCATACACGCCCTGAACCGCGGTGAGAACATTACGATAATCTTCATCAACAATGCCATATACGGCATGACAGGCGGACAGATGGCGCCGACAACCCTTATCGGACAGAAGACATCCACATGTCCATACGGCAGAACTCCGGAAATTCACGGCTACCCTCTGAAAGTGACAGAGATAGCAGCTACGCTTGAAGGCACATGCTATGTGACACGCCAGAGCGTTGAAACCGTGGCGGCAATACGCTCTGCAAAGAAAGCGATACGCAAGGCTTTCGAGGCATCGATGGCAGGGAAAGGCTCAAGTCTTGTGGAGATTGTGAGCACATGTAACAGCGGATGGAAGATGTCGCCCGTAAAGGCAAACAAGTGGATGCAGGAGAACATGTTCAAATTCTATCCCAAAGGCGACCTGAAAGATAACACAAACGAGTCTCAAACTAAATAGGAACAGTCATGAAAAAGGAAATTATAATATCCGGATTTGGCGGACAGGGTGTCTTGTCAATGGGCAAAATACTTGCATACTCAGGACTCATGGAGGACAAGGAGGTGACATGGATGCCTGCATACGGACCTGAACAGCGCGGCGGAACAGCCAATGTGACTGTTATTGTCAGCGATGAGCGTATCTCGTCCCCTATCCTCAGCCGCTACGACGTTGCCATTGTATTGAACCAGCCGTCGCTCGACAAGTTCGAACCGAAGCTCAAACCGGGCGGAATACTTATATACGACAGTTACGGAATAATCAACCCGCCGAAGCGAAGTGACATAAAAGTGTATTCGATAGATGCCATGGACAAGGCGGCAGAGATGAAGAACTCGAAGGTATTCAACATGATTGTACTTGGCGGACTGCTCAAAGTGTGTTCCATTGTAAGCGAAAACGGGGTGGAGAAAGCTCTGTACAAGACACTTCCCGAACGCCACCACGGTCTTATCCCGCTGAACATGGAGGCTATAAAGACAGGAAAGGAAATCATAAAGGAAATGTAAAGAACCATATAATAAATAGAAGAGACCGCGGAATGTCGCTTAAAACATTCCGCGGTCTCTTGTGTTTGTATACAGGCAGGACAGCCTATATGCTGTCCGTCAGTATCTGTACAATGCGCTCGGCGGTGCGTCCGTCCCACCGTTCGGGCAGCGCACACTTTTTCCACTTGCCCGAAACCATGTCCGAAACAGCCTCTCCGAGACGCCCTGCATCCTCACCTACAAGCACATTTGACCCCGTCTTAACCGTCTCTATGTGCTCAGTGTAACTGTTAAGCGTTATACACGGCACACCGTTGAACGTTGCTTCCTCGGCAACATTGCCAGAGTCTGTTATCACACCCTTTGCATTTGCCGTGACATATCCAAACTCAAGATACGAAAGAGGCGGCACTACGTGTATGTTTTTCAACTCGCCTGCCATGCTTTCGACAACCTCACGCGCCATATTACGCAGCGGGGCGATGACCGGAACATCACCTGCCGACGTGTTGACAGCCTTTATCAGGGCACGTATATTATCCCTGTCGGCAAGCAAAGCCTTGCGGTTGAGGGTAAAGACAATATAGTTTCCAGCTGTCAGGTTCATGTCGTCAAACAACGAAGGTCTCACCAGCCGCGAGCGGTTGAAGCGCAATGTATCCATAAGGATGTTGCCCACCATATACACATGCGATATCTCAGCACCCTCACGGCTCACATTGCTGTTGCTGCCCATGCCTGCCGTAAAGAGCAAGTCGGACAGTCCGTCAATGACAAGACGGTTTATCTCCTTTGGCATCTTTATGTCAAAAGAGCGGGTTCCGGCAACAAGATGTGCAAGAGTGACACCCTGCTTCTTCGTAACAATGGCAGCCGCCATGGTCGAAGCGAGGTCGTCGACGACTATAACCACATCCGTAGGGTTTGCCTCAAGATACTTCTCAAACTCCTGCATCACCCTTCCGGTTATCTCATTAAGGCTTATACTGTCTATTCCGAGAAACACATCCGGAGACGGAATCATAAGGTCGCCGAACAAAGAAGGCTCCAATGTCGGGTCATTCTCCGTTCCTGCATAAACGAGTTTATATCCAATGTCCCTGCCACACGACTTCGCCTTGTTGACAGCCCATATTATCGGTGCCACCTTCATGAAGTTTGGACGGGCACCAACAACAATACATATATTCAGCATATCACAATATGTAAATCAAAAAGGGCGACATACAGAGCCGCCCGTCACAAATTTATTTTAACACTACTCTGACTTAAACAAATCCTTTATACCGCCTATGCTGCCCATAAGGTTACTTGCCTCGTATGGCAGATATACCGTCTTTGTCTTGTCACCCTGTGCAATCTCCTCCAAAGCCTGTATATATTTCTGCGCAAGAAGATAGTTTGCAGGGTTGGTGCTCTTGCCCACAGCCTCTGTAATCTTCTCTATTGCTATAGCCTCAGCCTCAGCCTTGCGTATACGAGCCTGTGCCTCTCCCTCGGCACGGAGTATCTCCTGCTGTTTGGCAGCCTCTGCCCTGTTAATCATAGCTTCCTTTTCTCCTTCTGACTGAAGTATCTGAGACTGCTTGTTACCCTCAGAGGTGAGGATTGCCGCACGCTTGTTACGCTCTGCCTGCATCTGTTTCTCCATTGCCTGAAGCACGCTCTCGGGCGGTGTAATGTCCTGAAGCTCCACGCGGTTAACCTTTATACCCCACTTGTTTGTGGCATCATCAAGCACGGCACGCAGCTTTGTATTTATCGTGTCACGCGATGTAAGCGTCTGGTCAAGCTCAAGTTCACCTATTATATTACGCAATGTCGTCTGCGTAAGCTTCTCTATGGCATTTGGAAGGTTGTTGATTTCGTATACAGCCTTGAACGGATCGACAATCTGAAAATAAAGCAGGGCATTGATTTGTGTCTGCACATTGTCCTTGGTAATAACATTCTGCTTGTCAAAATCATAAACCTGCTCGCGCAAATCAATATTGTCTGAATAGACATAACGTCCGCGATGAAGGGTCACCATAACCTTGGCACGGTCGATAAACGGAATAATCACGTTTATGCCTGGCTGCAATGTGGCATAATATTTACCAAGTCTTTCTATTATTTTCGTTTCAGACTGCGGTATGATTACCAGGCTCTTTTTCACCAATATCAGCGCGCAAACAACTATTGCAATTAAGAAATAAGATAGAATACTCATGATGTTTGTTATTAAAAAATTAATTATCTGTCAACAGTTTCAACTGTTATTATTATACTCTCACGGCCTATAACCCTTACTTTGGCATTCAGCGGTATTGCAGAACCATTGGAAGAAACAGCCTTCCAGTCATCTCCATCGATGGCAACACGTCCATATCCGCCTTCTTCCAAAGCCTCGCTTACACGTCCTATACGCCCTATCAATGCATCGGCATTGCTGACTCTGGAGTCATCATTGCGGTGAAGATACTTCAACGCGAAGGGGCGTACAAAGAATATACACAGTACCGAACATACGGCAAAGACCACAAGACCGCCGTAAAAGCCAAGTCCTAAGGCTGAAGCAATGGCTGTACAGACAGCACCAATTGAAAAACACATGATGAAGAAATCGCCGTTGGTAAGCTCGAGTATAAGACAAACAATGGCCACCAACGCCCACATTTGCCAAAGATTGGCTGCAAAATAGTCTATCATAACATTATGATTTAATTGTTAATGCGAAGATAATAAAATTATACGATATATCCAAACATTATGTCAAATAACCGCAGCCACTGCCCGCCAAACTTACATCCGGCGGGCACAACATCATGGCTGTCACGTTTATTTCTGCTTCCTTCCGGATATTCTTATCGTGCCTTGCGACGGTTTCACATTACCATTATAATACTTACGGGCTTCAGGAAGCCATTTCTTTATGTCTGCTATGCGCTTCGCATCCGACGGGTGACTGCTCATAAAAGCCGGTGTGCTGCTTTGGGAACCGGCAGACATGCGCTGCCAGAAGTCTACAGCCACATCCGGATTATATCCTGCCATTGCCGCAAAAATAAGTCCCATATAGTCTGCCTCACTCTCATTGCTGCGCGAATAGTGCAGTCCTGACATCTTGCTGCCCAATCCAAAAACACCCTGTGCCAGCTCTGTAGTACCCGAAGACACACCGGCACCGCTAAGAACAGCACCAAGTATTTGAGAGCCATATTGTGCCTTCATATCTTTGCTGAGTCTTTCTGCCGAATGCTTTGCCACAGCATGGGCAATCTCATGTCCAAGAACTACCGCCAAAGCAGCTTCCGTCTGCGTATAAGGAAGCAGTCCTTCATATACAACAATCTTACCACCGGGCAGACAGAAGGCATTTGCAGCATTGTCCTGAACGAGATTAAACTCCCACTTATAATTGCTCACCTCTGCCGCAAGACCATTGCTTTTCAAATACGAGACAACAGCATCGGCAAGTCTCTGCCCTACTCTTTTGACCATTGCCGTATTGGCTGGATTCGACGAAAGCTTAGCCGACTGCATATAAGTTGTGTACTCCTTGTTGCTAAGGCTCATAACCTGCTCGTCTGAAACAAGCAGACGCTGCTTGCGACCGGTCAAAGGAACGGTGGATGTGGTTCCGCAAGAAACCAGAACAGATACTACGGCTGAAAGGATTATAAATCTTATTGCTCTCATTTTATTAGTGTATAATTAAAAAATCAATATTCAACATCATTTTGTATTTTACGAAGGCTATGCAAGTTACACGCAATCAAGCTTGATTGAAGTTGATGAAGCGAAGCTTGCCTTGTGCAAAGGTAATGTAAAATAGTCTTCAGGCAAAATAAAACATCCTTTTTACGAATGTTTTATAAGATGTTTCATATTTTCAACAGACGGAAATCTGATGCCGCCTGACACAACTTATCACATTAAACAATATTATTACTTAATAACACAGAAGACCGTCTTCACAGACGGTCCTGCACGATATACAAAAACATTATGAATTTTATTAAACAATCAGCTACATTTTATATATAAAGGACAATGCTAACCGAATGCCATCAAGCCTGCCTGAACATTCTAATGCAAAGCTTTTCTTTTGCAAAGGTAAAACAAACAGCCTTTAAATGCAATACCTAAAAATAATGTTTCAGGCGATACCTACATGTCGGTATCGAACTTATTTCTTACGTATAAGCACCGAACCAGAGAAAGAAGGCTGTTCCGATGACATTTGTACCACATATACTCCAGAACGCAAGCTGCTTATATCAACCGTTGCATCAGCCTGTCCCGAAGGCAGAACATATCTTTTACATATCAATCCAGAAACGGAATAAATCTTAATTTCTACCGCCGACGAAAGAACTGTGTCAAAGTTAAACGACAGAAGTCCTCCTTCATGCAGCCCTATGCTTACACCAGACGGAACAGAAGAGGATATACCAGATATGCCACTTACGCCAAGTATGTCGAGTAATCCTTTATAAGCGTCTATCTCACCATATCCGCAGTAGTTGTCGGGAACATATCCTCCACAGTTTTCGCGGCTGCAAGTGCGGGCAAGTATGCCGCGAATGTCATCCGGAGTAAGTTGCGGATTTGCCTCAAGCCACAATGCTATCACACCACCGACGACAGGTGTAGACATAGAGGTGCCCGACGTTACATTCCATGTATATTCAGTTCCGTTGAACAAAGACTTGGCTATTTCCGTAGAGGAATCGTAGCCAGATGTTTCATTTGCCGTGTAAAAATGACTGAAAGAAGAAACAACATTGGTTCCTGGTGCCATAACCTCCGGCTTCATACGCCCGTCAAACGACGGTCCTACACTTGAATATCCTCCGCGCACACCGTTCTTTCCCCAATCGGAGGACATCCATTCACCGCGGCTGTTCAAAACACCTGTACGGTATGATGTAGCACCGGCACATATCACAGACGGAGCACTGCCTGGAGAATATATGCTGTAACGGCTCTCTCCTGCACACAAATCGGGACGTATGGCACTGGTCGTAAGCGGACCGGAACCATAAAACAATTCTACATCGGCATCATTACCGATAAGTTCGGCTGAAAAAGGAAGAGCAAATCCGAACGGTATGGTAGACTCAGCCAACACTTCATATGCCATAACCGTTGCATCATAGCACGACGGATAGCCCTCTATCGTGAACTTGACATCTGCCCCGCCGAATGTAAAAGTGTATTCTGATTTACCGTCTTGGGATGATATAACATCAGCAGAGTTAAGCGTCACGGCATGCGGAGTGCCGTCATTTCCATAAACTGTGAGACGAAGAACAAAGTTATCAGCAGACCTCAGCTTGAAATATACACGACTGTCACTATATCCAAAGAATGTTCCGGCTACTTCCTGTCCTGCCGGTTTACGGAAATAAGTCTTTATATGACCTTCGTTTCCTGCAGAGGCAACGATGATGCGTCCAGGTCCGACAAGATGTCCGAGTGTCTCATAGAACAGTACATCCTCACCTGAGAAATCCTGATGCGAGCCTTCACTGAATGAAATGACACAGGGTTTACCAACCTCTTCGGCATAGTCGAAAATATATTTGAACCCAAGTGCATCCGTGGCAGACGTGTATTTGTAAAGGTCTTCATCTGCAATAAATACTGTATCCTGCGTCACGGCATTGCTTACAATACAGATATCACTGTCGTATGCTATGCCACGGAAACCACTGTCGTATCCACTGCCGGATGCTATACCCAACGTATGTGTGCCGTGTGTCTGCACAAGTCCATCACGCGAACGGGCATATCGCAGGATTTCTTCTTCCGTTCTGTAATCAGCACCGACATAAAGTCCGCTGCCGGAGACATCGGCTGAAAGCTGATCCCAAAACCTCTTTATACGGTATGTGCCGGTCCCTGTATCGTAAAAGTTGGGATGTGTAAGGTCAAAACCAATATCCTGAACACCCATAACAACTCCCCTGCCTGTATAAGCCTGCGGCAATGACTGTCCGCGATATGCCGCAGGAGTACCAACGACAATGCCCGTTGTATCCATAAGCACCGTACACCTGCCTCCTGCTTCAATCCTTTGTACGGCACGTTCACATGCAAGAGCATGGATGTTTACAATGGGTATGTCGGCTATATATATGTCTCCGAAACGTGCAAGCGGCGTACATCCGTTAGACGCGAACACACTCTCGGCATCTCCCTCCACGCGAACAAAGGCACAAAGGCTACGTCCGCGTTGTAACGGGGCACGGTGACGTGCACTTACAGCCACATCGTTGAGTGCCCGGCGGACAAGCGGGGACAACTTGGCAGCATAGTCACCGCCAGCCAAAATGTATTGTACCATTAACAAAAAGAAGAGAAGAAAGGTGTTTCTTTTCATAAGGGAAATGTTTTTTATATTGTAAAAAGCCTTGCATGCACTGCATGGAATGTATTTAACATTGCAAATGTAAGTCAAAAAAACGGCACGTACAAGAAACACTAATAGTTTTTATTAGCCCATGCCTCATGTTTTTGTGGAAATAAGAACAGAACAACAAAGACAAGATGTGAGAACCGGAAGTATAAAACAGACATATACAGCAGCGGAATAACTATCTGCCACAGACAAAAAAAGCCGTCCACCGGAAAGCCAGCGGACGGCAACTAATCTATTTACCTTAAATTACTTATTCAAACCACGATTGTTAACAGTTGCATTCAGTATCATGAGATACTTGCGATACTGCTCGCCCGTAAGAACATAGTGCATATAGCGGATATCCTTCTTTATAGCCTTGTCTACCATTTCCTTACGTTCGTCAGCATTTGCGCTGTAGGCATTGAGCATGTCTGCGCAAAACTCTGCATGAATGTCCTGTACGCTCTCAAGCTGGTCTTGTGTCAGTCCTAAGCTTTCTGCCAACTTAGAGTAGTTTACAGTCATGTTGTAGATGTTTGTCTTGTCTACACTGTTAAGATTTTCGTTCTCTGCAAATGTCACAGCCATGCTAAGCACTGCCATAACAGTTAAAAACAATCTTTTCATAATCCTTAATTTTACTTTTTACCTTTGGGTTTCAGTTCTTTCATCACGAATAGCCTCCGCCCGTTATCCTTAATTTAATACTAACCTTTTGTCTTTCGACGATGCAAAGGTATATACTTTCCACATTCAACGTATCATTTTGCCACACTGTTTGCGTGAACAGTACTATATTTTTGATGCAAATCAAAGTTTTAACTTTCATTTATCATTCATACGAAGACTCTTTACTTACATTATGTATTATGCATATATATGTCAAAAACACATTATTAACACTGAAATAGAACTCCTTTTATTATAAAATTCATATATCTGACGTCGTTTTCTACTTTATCTTAACGTGAGTTCGACGAATTGTATCAACTCTGTAAGTTATTAATAAACATCCTCTTACGTTCGGTCGGACTTGCAATCACGAGTGTTCGGAAGATTTCTTCGCTGTTGTGATAATAACTCATAGTTTTGCGCATGATAAAGCTATGTGTTACGATGTGTAAAGCTATGTGTTATAATATGTAAAGCTATGTGTTATGACAGTTAACAGTCTGTAATCCAGAAATTTAAGACATCACGAACGGTGTCCTGGCATGTTGTATGGAAGAGTGTACCCTTTCAAGGCTTCACCAAGGATACA
>UQZX01000009.1 GCA_900545525.1 uncultured Prevotella sp. | reverse complement strand
GTCTTAATTCCGTGCCATCCGTGTCATGATTTAGCACGCTTCCTCCCTCTCCCCGCAGGCGTCCCTAATATAACGCGAGTTCGAAATAATACAATCTGCAAGTATCATCCTTAGGGACATTTTGGAATATAAATATACAACTTGCTTATATCGAACTAACGTTATCTTATATAGTCACAATCGATAAAAAACAAATAGATTTGTTGTTTTATTCTCGACTTATCCGTATATTTGTAAATACGTTCAAACATCTATTTCTTAAACTAATAAATAATGAAAAGACAACTTCGTTTGCTGCTAACCATTACAGCATTGCTTATTATGAATTCTGAACAGATATGTGCACAAGGTGAAATGGCACTTATAATCAAGGATAAGGTAAACCTGAGATACGCTCCAAGCGCCAAAGGAAAAGTACAATGTCACGTATACAAGGGTATAATGCTGGAAATGACAGGAAAGGAAAACGAATGGATAAAAGTCAAAAACTTCCAGGACGAAACTGCATACGTAAATGCAAGTCTTGTAAAAATACTAAAACCTTCTCTACTACCTGACAGTTTCTTCAAGGACAATTCATATAATCCATACGGAGGACAACTTGATGACATACGCATCGATGGAGCACTTAGCATATCGGTAAAAGGCAAATACGTTCTTCTGTCCACGATGTGGATGCGTTATGATGCCAAAAATGATAGGTTTCTTCCTGCAGAATATAACGACATTATAGCCGTGAGAAATGCAGGAAAGCTTATTATGAAATACGATGTGAACACTTTAAACTTCAATGAATGGAACCCTGAAGACGTAAGCATTGAAAAGCTTTTAAGCAATGGGGATATTTCTCTTATTGAAGGAAGTGATAATGTCGTATTCTACAATGATGGCATGAAATTACTGCGTATACGGCACATGGCTTACAAAGTGGGTGAACCGATTGAATGAAAATAAATACCAGTAACAGAGGAGGAGCGGTAAACGGGGCTCGAACCCGCGACCCCCAGCTTGGGAAGCTAGTGCTCTACCAACTGAGCTATTACCGCGAAGAAATAAAATCCATGTGATATGGAGCCGATACCGGGACTCGAACCCGGGACCTATTCATTACGAATGAATTGCTCTACCAACTGAGCCATATCGGCAAAGAACATATAAAGCAAAATGCGCTTTACTGAATTGCGATGCAAAGGTAATATTTATATTTTAAATAACCAATTCTAAAGCAGTAAAAACTCCGTTTTAACTTATTTTAAGTACACATGTGACCTGTTATAAATTACTAATGCAACACTTTCACTTTACTGCCTTAGAATTGAGAATATGGCGAGAAAGGACTTTACACCGTTATTTCTGCCGAACCGAAGCAACGGTGATGTTCTTCATCATACACAACACAGAACTGTCCGGGAGCCACTCCCTGTATGAGTTCCTTTGCATGTACGACGTATGAGCTTTCCCCTGTTTTCTCCAAATATGCGGGATGATACTCCGGGGTATGACGTATCTTGAAGGTTATGTTGGTCATATCCACAGGCTCCGTTAAGAAATGGAAATCATGTATTGGAAAATCTTTCTTATAGGCAGTGCGCGGCTCAAAACCCTTGCTTACATACAGGATGTTTTCCTTAACGTCTTTCCTGACAACATACCATGGTCCCCCGCCGAAACCAAGTCCGTGTCTCTGACCAATGGTATGGAACCACAGCCCTTTGTGCATACCTATTTTCTTTCCTGTCTCAAATTCAAGAACAACACCGGGGTTTTCACCGAGATAACGGCGTATGTAATCGTTATAATTTATCTTGCCCAAGAAACAAATACCCTGAGAGTCTTTACGTTTTGCATTTACAAGATGCTCACGTTCAGCTATCTCACGCACCTCACCCTTACGGTAATGACCTATAGGGAACAAAGCCTTCTTCAACTGCCAATCGTATATTTGGGCAAGGAAATCAGTCTGATCCTTTACCGGGTCAGGACTTGTAACAAGCCATTTCTTTCCGTCTATTATTTCGGTCTGTGCATAATGCCCTGTTGCAATAAGGTCATATCTGTGCCCCATTTTTTCATCGAAGGCACCAAACTTTATCAACCGGTTGCACATAACATCCGGATTAGGTGTAAAACCGGCACGCACCTTTTCCATGGTATACCTCGTCACCTCATTCCAATACTCCTGATGACAGTCTATCACCTGCAACCTACATCCATACCTGCATGCAACCGCCGTTGCCATTTCCAAATCCTCCTCACTCGAGCAGTCCCATTCCTCCTGCTCTTCCGGACCAATCTTTATATAAAAACAATCGGGATGCAGGCCTTGGCGGGCAAATTCATACACTACAACCGAACTGTCTACACCGCCTGACAGCAACACTGCAATCTTCTTATCCCTTATTTCATCTATATTCATCGTTATAAATCACTCTGTTATTCCAATGATTTTATCCACTTTACAATATCCTTCAATACCTCTTCCGACATTGTCTCAGATATTTTACCATACTCCATGACATTTCCTGTAACCGCATGCTGGAACAGATGATTAAGTCCCGGATATTCTTTAACAGCATTAAACTTGTTCACAGTCAGAAGTTTTCTTATTACAGACAAGTTCTGAGCTGCAACAACCTGTGTGTCAAGACTGCCATTCAACGCAAGAACCGGACAGGCAATACGTTGTATATCTGCCGCCGGATCATACGAAACAAAATAGTTAATCCACGGATTGTCCATATCCATAATCTGCTTCAGATTACCCTTGGCACCTTCTTTTATATACGGCGCATTGTCTCTTATTATCTTCTCAAACGCACCGGCAGCATCCTGTCCTTCCTTATTTCCGTTCTTATATTCGTATATCTTCTCCAGCACCTTACAATAATCCTGTATTTCAGATGCCGACATGCCGGCATACATCAGGGCTATACGGTTCTGTTCCACAAGGATTTTATCTCCCCTGACAGCCGCTCCAGCCATGCTTATTATAAAATCGGCATACTTCTCTGCACCCAACATGAATGCAATTGTGCCACCCTCGCTATGTCCGAGCACTCCAACCTTGCCGAACTTATCAATGGACCTAAGATAATCCACTCCGCTTTTGGCATCTGCCATAAATGTCCTTGTCGTGGCAGCCGAGGCATCTCCCGTTGACTTTCCGAAACTTCTGTCATCATATCTCAACGATGCAATGCCGTTTCGTGCAAGATAATCGGATAATACAAGGAACGGTTTATGGTCGAATACCTCCTCATCCCTGTTTTGGAGTCCGCTTCCTGTAACCATAAGCACAACAGGAACAGGCTGCTTTACGGCATTTTCTCCATAACCTACAGGATAAGTAAGCGTACCGGCAAGCACGGCGCCGTCTTCTTTATTAACAAAATTCACCTCTTCCGTCTTATACGGATAAGGAGCAACCGGTGTCTGAGGACGGTCTGCCATATAGGCTCCTTTGCTTAAATCCAATTTAAAATCATACCCAGCCTGCGAAAAGACACCTTTTATAATACCGCCAGACAAACGCCCGCCATAAGATACACCAAGCAATGGTATGGAAACTTTTACCGAGTCAGCAGATATATGTATCACATCTGCCACAATCCCTTTAGCCCCTTGGTCGGGACTGTCCATCTTACACGTAACACTGCCGTTATCTCCGTTCTGAAAATGAAACACTATGTTAAGCCTTACCGTACCCGCATCCAGCATCCCGCTCCACGAACCGTTTATACACTGTCCATAAACTGCCTGAGACAAAAGCACGGCAACGAACAATAAAGTATTTAATCTTTTCATACTAAAATAAATATTACATATATAATTATCTTCATAAACAATTTATCCTACAAGAAGCCACGCCATGAAAACGACAAGACATCATAATGAACTGCATATATTATTATTGCCCGTAAAATTAAAGAGCATCAACCCGGACACCATAGCAGACTAATATGCCTCCCTGTATTTTCCCTCTTCCTTGTCATCGAGCATGCTAAGGTAAGAAGCGTATCTGCTTTCCGCTATATAATGCTCCTCCAAAGCCTTCCTTACGGCACATCCAGGCTCATGTGTATGTGTACAGTTGCTGAAGCGACAGTCCTTTGAGAACGAGAAAATCTCCTTGAAATATCCGCAGATCTCCTCCGGTTCCATATCAAACGTGCCGAACCCCTTTATCCCCGGTGTATCTATAGCCCATCCACCAACAGGCAAAGGCAACATCTCGCTGAATGTCGTGGTATGCATTCCGGTATTATGTGCATCGGAAATCTCCGACGTACGCAATGACACTCCCGGTATAAGCTTGTTAAGAAGTGTGCTCTTCCCCACTCCGCTGTTGCCGCTGAAGAGCGTTATCTTATCCTTTAACAACGGATACAGCTGCTCCTTACAACTATCTGAGTGAGCGGATATTGCCACACACTCATATCCAATCGTATCATAGAGCTGCATCATCATGTCCTGATAGTGCAGTTCTTCCTCTGAAAGAATATCATTCTTGTTAAATACAAGGACCACCGGCACCCTGTATGCCTCTGCCGATGCAAGAAAACGGTCTATAAAAGTTGTCGATGTTGCAGGATAGTTCACCGTCACAACAAGAAAAGCCTGATCTATGTTGGCAGCAATTATGTGGCTCTGCTTTGAAAGATTTGACGACTTGCGTATTATATAGTTTCTTCTGTCCGCTATAGATGTGATAAAAGCCGTACCTTCCTTGTTGCATAATATTTCCACCCAGTCGCCAACAGCAACAGGATTGGTGCTGCGTATGCCCTTCAAACGGAAGTTGCCCTTTATCTTGCACTCTACGGTCTGTCCGTCTTCCGTCCTCACCGTATACCAGCTTCCGGTGTTCTTTATAACAAATCCTCTCATGCGCAAATACATATATATCCAAAGAGGGTGTGTCAAAATGTAAACCTATCCATACGTCATGTGGAAGAAAACGCTATTTTGACACACCCTCTGCTGTAAAGGAAACGGTGTTGGAAACACCCCCTTTATCCTATACTGTCATTATTTCCTTGTTCTTTATCGCAAGCAGTTCGTCAATCTTTGCGATATATTTATCGTGAAGCTTCTGCAATTCAAGTTCTGCATCCTTCTCATTGTCTTCCGAAAGCCCGTCCTTTATGGCTTTTTTCAGTTTGTCCTTCACGTCACCACGCACATTGCGCACCTCCACCTTTGCCTTCTCGCCTATTTTGTTACACTGCTTTGTCAGTTCCTTACGGCGCTCTTCCGTAGGCTGCGGTATACCAAGACGTATTATCTCGCCGTTGTTCTCCGGAGTAATACCTACATCAGAGTCCATTATGGCTTTCTCTATGTCTCTTATCATCTTCTTGTCCCAAGGACGGATTGCAATCGTTCTCGGATCCGGAGTTGAAAGATTTGCCACCTGATTCAACGGAACCATGGAACCATACGAATCAACCCTCACCCCGTCAAGAATAGCTATATTTGCACGACCGGCACGGATGCGTGACAATTGTTCTTCAAGGAACATTGCCGCCATTTCCATTCTCTCCTCACTTTCGCTTAAAGTTGCTTTTACGTCAATCATGTTGTTTCTTGTTTATTTTTATTTTACAAATTTATATATTATATTCGGAATATGCAACATAATCACATAAAAACATCCTTAAACACACTAAAACAGCAATTAACGTCTGCCGTGCTTTCCGTTCACCTTATTTAATATGGGGCATCACATTTTTATTGTTTTTTTCCATACCTTTGCCTGCTGAACAGAAACAACATACGCTATATGGAAGTAATCATCGCAGGACTTTTATTGCCTTTTATGGGTACTGTAGCCGGATCGGCATTTGTTTTCTTCATGAACAAAGACATACCGGTAAAACTTCAGAAAACACTGTTGGGATTTGCATCAGGTGTCATGGTGGCAGCATCCGTCTGGTCCCTGCTTATCCCAGGAATAGAACGCTGCAGCGACATGGGAAGGCTGGCTGTACTGCCCATTGTTGCAGGATTTATGTTCGGCATACTGTTTCTGTTAGGCATAGACCATGCCACCCCTCACCTTCACATCGGTCTCAGCCAGCCCGAGGGACCGCGGTCTAAAATATCACGCACAGCCATGCTGTCCCTTGCCGTTACGATACACAACCTTCCCGAAGGAATGGCTGTAGGCGCCGTGCTTGCCGGAGCCATACAGAACCAGATGGACATATCGGTTGCCGGAGCCATGGCGATGTCGTTAGGCATAGCAATTCAGAACATACCGGAGGGTGCCATTATATCCATGCCCATGAGGGCGGAGGGCAACAGCAAGACAAGGTCTTTCATCATTGGAAGCCTCAGCGGAGCCGTGGAACCTATAGGCGGAATTGCCGTGATACTTCTCGCATCACTCCTCACTCCCATCCTGCCATACATGCTTGCGTTTGCAGCGGGTGCAATGATTTACGTTGTCGTTGAAGAACTTATCCCCGAGGCATCTGAGGGAGATCATTCAAACCTCGGCACCATAGGATTTGCCGTCGGGTTCGCAATAATGATGAGCCTCGACGTAATACTGGGATAACGGGCTTTCAACCGTTTCTTATCATGCGGTCTATCTCTTCAAACTCCGTGCCCATATTAAGATTGAGATAGATATTATAAAGTGCAGCCATCCACTTGTCTTTCTGTTCCGGTGCCAGTTCCCTGTACCTTTCCATATATGGCAGCGCCTTTTTGTAATAAGACAAGAGTCTTGCCCTTGCTGCCTTGCTTGCCTTTACCGTCTTCTCCAGATTGAAAGCCATGTTGATATATGCCACGCCCGCATCATAATAGGCATCGGCAAGAGTGTCGTTACGGGCAATGAGGCTGTCGCATACGGCTATGCAGCCCTCATAGTCCCCGGTGTTAAGAAGTACATTGCTCTTGGCAAACAGGAACAATTCGTTGCCGGCATCATGTGCAAGCGCGCTTTTTACCGTAACAAGGGCGGAGTCAAGCTTGTTCACACCGTTGTAATAGTCCATGAGACGGGTGAAGAAATAAGGCGAATCCTTATATTCATCAAAGCCGCGTGTCAGCATTGCCACATAGTTAGCCGTGTCCTTCTTCATGCCATAGACCTCGGCTGCAAAGCGCAAGGCAAACTCATGACGCTTGTCATACTGCAAAGCAAGCTTTTCATACTTCAAAGCCTTATCCGGATTGCGCATCTTATACCCGCAATACAGCGTAAAATAGGCAGCAGCCTTGCTTAGCGGAGCGTCTTCCCTGTATCCGCAACCGCTGAACAACGGCTGTCGGACACAATCGATGAAGGCATCCATAAGCCTGTATGCCGTGTCATATTTCTTGTTAAGTGCAAAATACATCCCGCCGTTATACAGGTTGTTGCGGCATGTATTAAGATATTCGGCGTTCTTTTTTCTGTACTTGATTTTTACCACGCCTTTCCCGTTCGGACGTGCATCCGCGCTGTCAAGGCTCTCGTATGCCTCAAACATCTTATGCGCGGTGATAAACAGGGCTGCGGTATCATACTTTTCCTTCAGATACAGCTTCTCGTTCCCTTGCTCATATTGGGCACGGACTGCTTCTGCCAGTGTGAGATAAATCTTTATGTTACCGCGGTTTACAGAGTCCTTGAGCAGCTTACGCATTTCCTCCTCTGCCTTGTCAAGGTTCTTTTTGCTCTTGATAAACTCCTGTGCCTGCGATATTTCCTTCTTCTGTGCGTAGGAAAAAGGTGTAAGAAACGTCAAAAAAAGTATGATTGTAAACAAACGCGCCATATAAATGTTCTCCCTGTTTTCTAACCTTTACCTTAATAGGCTGATTTATAAATTGACTGCCCTAAGTTTTAATAAATTAATCGGGCATGCCCTTGGCAGCCTCTACTTATTGTCAAAGAATTGTGCAGATGACGCATCCCCATGCCGGGGTCGGGTTATCTGCACAATTCCGATATCAAATGAGACCGTGGAACCCGGTGTCTTCCCACCCTGACATCCTGTCCGTCAAGACCGGATGTCCGTTCCTCCGTCCATAAACCTTGTTATTTGGAAAGAATTGCTTCTATTTCCTTTGCCTTGGCTTCATCGCCAAGAAGCGAGTAAGCCTGGAACAGCGTGTATGCCCAGTTTACCGCTGCACGGTCCGGATCCTGTGCACGGACTTTCTCAAGATAGCTTACAGACTCCTTAAGGTCGTTGTTGTAAATCTCCTGCTTATCGGGAGAAAGCTGGCCGGTACGCTCGTTTGCCTCCTTGTTCTTGAACTCTATTGCCTTTGAGTTGTAGCAAACGCCGATGTTATACAGCACCTGTATGAATGTAGGATCAAGCTCAACCGACTTCTTATACGACTTGATAGCGTCTTCCCACTTGTGCTCTCCCATTTCCATTTCGCCTTTGAGAGCCCATGCCATCTTGCTCTCCGGGTTCTTCACAAGCTGCTCTTCGATAAGCTTTGCCTTGCCAGCATTGTCACCGGTGTTTGCATAATACTCTGTCAGAAGGGCAAAGAAACGGTCGTTCTTCGGGTCTTTGTTGTAAAGCTCTTTCACCTCGTCAGCATATTTCAGCGAGTCTTCCTTTGTCTTCAGCTGTGCCTTCATGCTCAAGATTTTTATGTCGAGAGCATCGGAAGCCGAAGCTGTGTCCTGCATGGCATATCCTGCATACCTGCTTGCAGCCGGGAAATCCTGTGCATTGTATGCTGCGAGAGAAGCGAAATACGAAATCTGCCCGAAATAAGGGTCTTCCTTCTTGTCGCCTCCTTCAGCAAAGAGAGGTGCATCCTTGGTGTCTACATACATGCCGAAATCTGCCATTGCACCCGTAAAGTCCTTTGCATTGAAAGCATCCTGCCCCGCATTGATGAGAGCAGCGCGTGCTCCCTGAAGCCTCAGGGCGTTTGCCTTGCGGAATTTGGGCTTTACCTTTCCCTTCTCATTGGGCATGTTGTCATACTTATCACACTCGAGAGCTGCCTTCAAAGCCTGCAATGCAGCCTTGTTCATACCTTCCTTGTCGTACGGATCGTCTTTCTTCGTAACCTGATTTGTCAGTGCTGTCTGCGACTCCTTATCAAACTTGGCAAGGGCAAGGTCAACAACTTTGTTGTATGCCTTAGCCTTGTCCTCATTGGACATTGAAGAAGCAGAAGACTCGATGAGGCCCATTGCCTCTGTATAATCCTTTGCTCCCATAATCTGCTTTACGGCATCCTGGGCAAATGTCGATGTGGCTGCACATGCCATAATCGCCATAATCATTAATTTTTTCATAACTGTTATGTTTTAAAAGGTTTATTATGTTATTTACTATTCTTGGTCCTCATCATCGTCAAAGCTGTCAAGCGGAGTGATTTCATCCAGAACTCTGTCCTCTGCAACGCCGTCCGGCGCTCCTGCCTGTGCTCCGGTCATGCCCGAAGCCCCTATGTTCTCCTCCAGCGTCTTCTGGCTCTCAGCCTCGGCTACAGCCTCAACTTCCGAACTCATCACCTTGCATACACTTGCGATAACGTCATTTTTCTTTGTCAGATTGATTAGACGAACGCCCTGTGTTGCACGTCCCATGACACGGCAGTCGGACACTTTCAGACGTATCAGCACACCGCTCTTGTTTATTATCATGAGGTCGTTGTCGTCCGTAACAACCTTTATTGCCACAAGTCGTCCGGTCTTTTCGGTTATGTTAAGCGTCTTCACGCCCTTGCCGCCACGGTTGGTTATGCGATAGTCGGCAACCTCACTGCGCTTGCCGTATCCGTTCTCGCTGACAACCATTATGGTCTCTTCGTCCGGCTTGTTTACGACAACCATTCCCACAACCTCATCGTCGCCGTCGTCAAGGCGCATGCCGCGTACACCCGTAGACACACGTCCCATGGCACGCACCGCCTCTTCGTTGAAGCGCACGGCACGTCCGTTGCGGTTTGCAAGCAGCAGTTCGTTGTGACCGTTTGTCAGACGTACGCCCACTACCTCGTCGCCTTCAAGTATGTTGATTGCAATCACACCGTTGGCACGCGGGCGGCTGTATGCCTCAAGGCTTGTCTTCTTTATGATGCCGTTCTTTGTTGCAAATACCACATAGTGGCTGTTTACAAACTCCTCATCGTCAAGACCGCGCAGACGAAGGAACGCGTTAACGCTGTCATCGCTCTCGATATTGAGCAGGTTCTGTATTGCACGGCCCTTCGAGTTCTTTGCCCCTTCGGGTATCTCATAGCACTTCAGCCAGTAGCAACGTCCCTTCTTCGTAAAGAACATCATGGTGTTGTGCATCGTTGCCGGATATATATATTCGGTGAAGTCCTGCTCACGGCTGTGAGCACCCTTGCTGCCAACGCCTCCGCGTGCCTGCTCCCTGAACTCAGAAAGCGGCGTGCGCTTGATATATCCGAGGTGGCTTATCGTTATTACAACAGGATCATTGGGGTAGAAATCCTCCGGATTGAACTCCTCGCTCGAATACTTTATCTCCGTGCGGCGCTCGTCTCCATACTTTTCCTTAACCTCCAAAAGCTCGTCTTTCATTACCTTCTTGCACAGTTCGGGGTCGTCGAGTATCGACTGCAGGTAAGCAATCTGTCTCTCAAGCTCCTCATACTCTGCATGCAACTGCTCCATGCGCAGACCTGTAAGCTGTGCAAGGCGCATGTCTACTATCGCCTTCGACTGCAACTCGTCCAGCTCAAACCTTGCCTCAAGGTTGCGCTGTGCGTCGGAAGGAGTCTTCGACTGGCGTATGATATGCACAACTTCGTCTATATTGTCGCATGCTATAATAAGTCCTTCAAGTATGTGTGCACGCTCCTGTGCCTTGCGCAGGTCAAACTGTGTGCGGCGTATGGTGACGTCATGGCGGTGCTCAACAAAATATTTCACACACTCTTTAAGCGTGAGCAGGCGCGGACGTCCGTTGACAAGGGCAATGCAATTCACTGAGAATGAGCTTTGCAGCGCCGTCATCTTGAAGAGCTTGTTAAGAATAACGTTGGCATTAGCCTCCCTCTTCACGTCAATGACGATGCGCATACCCTGCCGTCCCGACTCGTCGTTGGCATTGCTGATGCCGTCGAGCTTTCCTTCCTTTACGAGGTCGGCTATATATTCTATGAGCTGCGCCTTGTTTACGCCATAGGGAATTTCCGTTATTACAATCTTATCGTGAGACTCTCCGCTTTCAATCTCCGCCTTTGCACGCATCACAATACGTCCCCTGCCCGTCTCGTATGCGTCTTTCACGCCCTGTATACCATATATATATGCACCCGTAGGGAAGTCGGGAGCCTTGATATGCTGCATAAGTCCGTCCGTGTCAATGTCCGGATTGTCTATATATGCACAGCATCCGTCGATAACCTCGCCGAGGTTATGTGTCGGAATATTGGTTGCCATACCCACGGCAATGCCGTTTCCGCCGTTAACAAGAAGGTTGGGAAGCTTGGTCGGCATCACCGTCGGCTCCTGCAGGGAGTCGTCAAAGTTGCTCATCATGTCGACGGTGTCCTTGTCAAGGTCGTCCATTATGTGCTCACCCATCTTTGAGAGACGGCACTCGGTGTAACGCATGGCAGCGGCAGAGTCGCCGTCCACGCTTCCGAAGTTACCCTGACCGTCGACAAGAGTGTAGCGCATATTCCAGTCCTGCGCCATGCGTACAAGCGCGCC
This sequence comes from uncultured Prevotella sp., assembly GCA_900545525.1. GTDB lineage: Bacteria > Bacteroidota > Bacteroidia > Bacteroidales > Bacteroidaceae > Prevotella. Next base: position 85,652 of record UQZX01000009.1, on the reverse strand, counting down.
ATACACCGAGCTGTCTCCATGGGGATGATACTTACCGAGCACCTCTCCTACCACGCGGGCGCACTTTTTGTAAGGCTTGTCGCTTGTATTGCCGATACCCATCATACCATAAAGTATCCTCCTGTGTACGGGTTTGAAGCCGTCGCGGACGTCGGGAAGCGCACGCGCCACTATCACAGACATTGAATAGTCTATGTATGACGACTTCATCTCTTCCTCGATGTTGATTTTTAGAATTCTGTCCTGATCAATCGTGTTGCTGTTCTCCATTATTTTGTTTTATTAAAATTCCATAAAATGCCCGCAAACAGCATTCTTTTGCGTTCTAAGGCGTTTACGTGTCATTTTTAGTGTGCTAAATTAATACATTTTCCCGACCTGTGAAAGCATTTATAAAAAAACATCTTAAAATTAAAGATTATTAATTAACACAGGGCGGATGTCGTCAATTACGGCATTCATAAGCATCATACATGCTCTCCTGACCGTAATTCGTTCTTGTCCATATCCATACCGAAGGACTGCAAACGGGTACAAAAAGAAATCCGCAAGCGCACATCCCCAATATCATAATGCAAGCCATATCGGCAGAATACATGCCAATATGTAAATTGAAAAACGTCACTGTAAAAACTAAATCTACGCAAGCACGGTCCCTTGCAATATGGTTTTGAAACCACAAAACGGCACTTTCTCACATGAAAAACACTTGTTTGGGGTCCAAAGATGCCACCTTTTGACTTCAAAGATGCCTGCTTCAGGTTCCTTATATGCCACCTTTTGCATACAAAACAGGCAACTTTTGAGCCGAAAGTTGCCTGATTTATAAAATATAAGTGCCGCATTCATTGCACACACAAGCGTTTTATTACAATAAAGAACTGCCACAATGCATTTTATGCCTGCACACAAATGCTTGCGATATTTGCATAAAATTATCCGGAATTTCAAAAGAACGCAAACTCAGAGGGTTATCAAAAATCAAAAAGAAAGGACAATACGGATATCCTTTGCATTATGTCTATAACATAAGTTCAACAAATTCATCTTCCTTGTTATATCACAAACAGCACCAAACATGACTGCCATGACCTGCAAAATGCCATGCAGACATATCCGTAAACAGGCGGAATAAAAGAAGGACCGGTATGCCAATGAAGGCAACCGGTCCCGGTATTGGTATCCGGAACATGGGTTCCGGAAGCAGAAACGCATGTTCCGCTGATTATCAGAAGTGATATCCGAGGGTGAGAAGCACCTGATGACGCTTGTTATCCACTTTCACGGCATCACATACATTCTCGGTAATACCCAGCTCTTCATTTCCAAAATAATTTGTAAACGGACTGAAATCGCCCGACTGTACGCTGTACTGATATGCAAGATCCAGCGAAAGCTTGCCTACGTTGTATCCAAAGCCGCACGTTATGCGGTTGGTTGACTTCCAGTTGGTATAGTCTGACGACGAACTGTAATATGTTCCGGGCGACCAAAGGGTAACATCCTTGTATCCGTCCTTTTCATACATCGGCGATACATAGTTGTATCCCAAGCGTATTGCCAGGTTTTTCATCGGCTTGTATTCAGCACCGAGCTTAATTGTGCTCACACCTTTCAGGGTTTTCTCCGTGTGGTCGTTCATCTCCCTGTCGCTGCTGCTGCTCTCCGTGTCGTAATACCAGTCGTAGCCTGTGTTTATACGTGTATCGGTAGAGCTATAGTCTGCATATTCGTATTCGGCACCAAGGGCAAGATAGTCGCCCACCGTCGTTCCGAGACTAAGCCCGAACTTCCACGGGGTTGTGAGCTTGAAATCGTAAGAAGAGAACACATCGCCGTAGTTATTTTGCAGTGGATTGCCCGAATTCTCCATAACAACCGCCGTTGTGTTCTCTGTCGTCAAATCATACCATATAGGTGTTGCAACAGAAACGCCGATACGGAACGGAGAATTTTCGAACGGACGGAAGATTGCGCCTGCCTTTACGTCAAATCCCGTACCCGTTATCTTGCGGCTGTCTACTATATAGGCATCTCCAAAACGGCTTCCGTCTGCCTGTACCAAAGACTCAAGGTATTTGCTGCTGCCATTGTAGTGCACGTCATGTATGCCCACGGTAAATCCGAGATATACCCTGTCGTTGATATTGCAGCTCACATTGAAGTCGTAATCGCTGATATAGCCCGTATTGGCACGTCCGAACTTGTAGCCGTCTGCCTCGGTATACAGGAAAACAGGCTCCTTGTTCTCATTTTCTGAATACAGAATGGTGTTATAATACAGATAGTCAAGGGCATTGAATGTGAGGTCGTCGCTATGTACATTGCCCGATGAAGACGACAGGTCGAAAAGTCCTTCGGCTCCCTTTGCGTAGGAAAGCTTGTTCTGTGAGGCTCCTTCAAGGCGTCCGGCTGCCGAAAGGATTTGGCTGAAGTTCTTACTCTTGTGATAGTTGAACGCCACGTTGATAAAAGAATTGCGTCCGCTGCGTGCAGAGTAGACAAATCCGGCCTGGTCAAAGCTCATCCTCGTCTTGTCGCCGTCAGAGAAATTGTTATCCACCTGCTGCGATACCACACCTAAAGACACGTTTGCCGTGGAATGACGGAAAAGCCCGATACCGGCAGGGTTGGTTCCTATGGTTGAAAGGTCGGCACCAAGCGCGCCCATGGCACCGCCCATGCCGACAAAACGTGCCGTACCGTTGAGGTCGTCGCCCAGCAACTTTGCATTCTCATACGTTTCCTGTGCCGACGCAGAGAGTGCAGCCATGACACAAAGTGATGTAAATAGATGTCTTTTCATATACTATACTTTTTTGTTGTTCATATAAAAGTGCCTGTGACATGACGCCACAGGCTCCCGGAAATATCATTAACGCCTGCCGCCGAACGAACCTCCGCGGCTGCCGCCACCGCCAAAGCTTCCGCCGCCACGGCTTCCACCGAAACTTCCGCCACGGCTTCCGCCGAACGAACCGCTGTTATAAGAGGGCGACTGGTGGTTATTATTGTTATACTGCGGACGGTTGTTGTTGAAGTTACTGTTACGGTCATTGCGCCTTGTCCCGAAGTTACGGTTTACATTTGTATTGCCACGCGAACCTCCGAAGCGCCCGTTTGCAGAGCCTTTTCCGCGTGAGAACGAACCGATGTGCGATGTTCCGGTCAGTCCGCGATAGGGCTTGTATGCCCCGCCTGCCCACACGGGATGATACCAGTGGCTGTGCCAGCCGCCATAAATGGGATGATACCAGCCCGTATACCATGGATCATACCAGGGGTCGTACCAGCCTGCATACCACGGGCTATACCATCCCCAGCGTGAATACCAGTATGGCGAGCCATAATAATACGGATAATCCCATGGACTGTTGTACCAGTAGAAATCGTCAAAACGGCTCATCCTGCGGCTGTAGGCATAGTCGTCTTCGTCATATCCGGCTGCTTTTCCTGAAGTTATAATGCGGGCAATGTCCGTTCCCGACGGAACCACGATAGTGTCATTGCCGAGAGTGTCGCTGCCGAGAACCTGATAATAGCTGCTGAGTCCGTGGCGGTTGTACTCGTCTATATCACGGTCGCTGCCGCTATAATAAGTTGTTTCGGGAATATTACGTACTTCCGCCTGCTTTACTTTGTCCTTCTTCTTGGGTGTGAAATAAAGGTCGTCCTGTGCAAAAGAGCAGACAGGAACAGACAGAATTAATGCTGATAAAAAGATAAACTTTCTCATTTTATTATCTCCTTTGTTGTTTTATACATTTTCGTATAATGCAAATTTATCATGTAATTATATGCAAAAATAAGGAAAAACCCTAAAGGTATATAGGTTTTTCCCTATTTTTTATACTTTTGCATATAAAATTAAGATATATGAAATACAATATAATCAAATTCAACATAGCCCGCAAAGACGGCGGAAACATAGACGAAACCGTGATGCAGGATGCCAAAGACCTGTTGGCAGCACTTGCCGGGGAAGCGGGATGCGAGTCGTTCGAGAACACCGCAAACGGCATAAACGGATACATACAGGCTGATATCACGGACCGGCAGGCAATGGACAACGTCCTTGCCTTCTTCCCTTTCAGCGACATAAGCATTGAATACACTATATGCGAGGCGGAGGACAAAAACTGGAACAGCCAATGGGAAGATGCCGGATTTGAGCCTATCTCTGTCGGAAGAAGATGTATAATACATGATACAAAACATCCGGTATCGCCTGAAAAAAGCACCGGTATAGATATAATCATCGATGCACGGCAGGCTTTCGGAACCGGTACTCATGAAACAACGAGGATGATTGTGGCACAACTGCTTGACACCGAAATGGGGGGAAAGGACGTTCTTGACTGCGGATGCGGAACAGGCATACTCTCTATTGTGGCATCAAAATGCGGTGCAAGCCGCATAACAGGATACGACATAGACGAATGGAGCGTGAGAAACACGGAACATAATGCCGCCATAAACGGCACAGGCAACATCAGGGTTATGCACGGAGACGCAAGTGTCGTGGCGGAAGACGGACAAATGTTCGACATCGTTCTTGCCAACATAAACAGGAACATACTCTTGAACGACATGAACGTAATGAAGAATAAGATGAAAAAAGGAGGCACGCTGATAATCAGCGGGTTTTATGAATGCGATGAACAGATGCTTAAGGACAAGGCTGGCACCATGGGACTTACATTCGAAAAGGCGGAAAGGGACAATGGCTGGAGCATGATGGTATTTACTTTGGTATCGTAAGTTGCTTCAAATCGTAATAGCTGCCGTTGTATATATTGAAATCCACATAGCCTTTTATGCCCGGAAGCCGTCCGGCATCGGTGTGCTGCCAGAACTTCCACGGTCCGTTGTATTTCACTTCGTCAACGTAATAGTGGGCTATCCAATATGGATAATCATCGAAGACAGGGTCGCTTAGATACGACATCTTGAATTTGTGATATGTATATATGATTGGTTTTACATGGTATCGGTCTTCCACTATGTGAAGCCATGTAAGGATGTCACGGCGAAAGTCTTCATCACTGACATCTTTAGGCTTGTGCTCCACATCGAGTACGGGCGGGAGATCGCCGCCCTGCAGCTTCACCTTGCTTAAAAAGAAGTACGCCTGGTCTCTTGCAGACGACTTATTGCTCCAGAAATGGTATACGCCACGTATGAAACCATACTCGCGTGCCTGACGGAAATTCTCTTCAAAATGCGGGTCTATGCGCGTACTCCCCTCTGTACCCTTTATCATTATAAAGCGTACGGGACACTTTTCTATCATGGCATTCTGCAAAAGGGTCCAGTTTATGTTTCCCTGATAGTGGCTTATGTCAATGCCGCGTATCTCATAGCCGTCGGGATATTTAGGCTCTCCATAGATTGCACGCCAGCGAAAGCCGAAAGGACCTACGAAAAAATAATAAAAAGCCCAGATGTAAAGGGCTACGACTGCCAGACCGCCAACCCACAGCGTGCGGCGACGGCAACTGCCAAGAAAGCGTTGCAGGGGAGACATGCCGCGACGGCGCGCACCTTTGTGCTGCCTGCGACGGGCAGCAGTTGTACGTTTCGTCCTGTGTACGGGCTTTGTCTTCTTCTGCATGGCTTTTATAAAATAAGGTGTGCCGCCGGCTTTTAACTGCCCGCGGCACACTGTCGTCAAATCAAATGATTATTTGTGTTCAAGAATAAGAGTCTTTGTCGGGCGGTCGCACACTTCCGACGGTCCCCAATACTGTATCGGACCGGGATATACATAGCATGTTTCCTTTGCCCATGTGTCACGCACTGCGGCAAAAGCCTTGAACGGCGCACCGTCGAGCTCAACAAGAGCCTTGCGTATAACGGGCTTCATCTGTCCGTTTCGGCGCTCCATGTTCATCATCATTGTAATGGGCACACCGCCTGCCTGCCACTCTTCAACGGGAGCCGTGGTGTTCTTGACAACCGCCATATATCCTGTCTTGCCGTTGGCTATAAGCTGTGCGGCACTTGTTCCCAGCGCATAGCAATAGTCGGCATCGAAGTTTGAAGGTGTGGCACAACGTCCTTCATATCCGAAGAAGTGATGCTGCGCAGCAAACTTGCCCGTGTATTTTCCTTCTGCTGCCCACTGCTTCAACTTTGCAGCACACATCTCGGAAACGAGCTTCTCCGTCTCGATGAGTGAAACCTGAACATTGCCATGCGGGTCACGGTCTAACGAAAGCTGGCGTGCCACGTCGGCAGGAAGCGTTTCGAACGTTGCCTTGTTTGCCTCGCTAAGATGAGATATGATATATTGACGCTGTTCTGCGGCATCAAGGTCCTTGTAGTCTGCACCATGTGCAGCAAGCAAATCGTTAAGTTCGGCAATAAGTCTGCCTATCGCGGGCACAAACTCTATAAGTCCTTCAGGGATAAGCACCACGCCGAAATTATCTCCATTTGCCGCACGGTAAGCCACCGATGTACAAATCTGCTCAACTATTTCGTTAAGCGTCATGTCCTTAGCCTCAACCTCTTCCGATACGATGCAGATATTAGGCTGGCACTGCAGGGCGCACTCAAGGGCTATATGGCTTGCCGAACGTCCCATAAGCTTTATGAAATGCCAATACTTACGTGCGGAGTTGCAGTCACGCTCAATGTTGCCTATCAGCTCTGAATATGTCTTTGTTGCCGTATCAAAGCCGAAAGATGTTTCTATCTGGCTGTTTTTCAGGTCGCCGTCAATGGTCTTCGGGCATCCTATAACCTGCACGCCATATTGTTTAGCTGCATAGTACTCTGCCAAAACGCAGGCATTTGTATTAGAATCATCGCCTCCGATTATAACAAGCGCCTTGATGTCAAGCTTGCGTATTATCTCCAGTCCCTTCTCAAACTGTTCTGTTTCTTCAAGTTTCGTACGTCCGGAACCTATCATGTCGAAGCCGCCGGTGTTGCGATAGTCCTCAATAAAGTCTGCCGTTATTTCAATATAATTGTGACTTACAAGCCCACCGGGACCAAGTATGAAACCGAAAAGTCGGTTTTCGGGGTTAAGTTTCTTTATCGTATCGAAGAGACCCGTTATGACGTTATGACCACCGGGAGCCTGACCGCCGCTGAGGATAACACCGACATTCATCACTGTTGCATCCGTTCTTTCGGCAGCGACAAACTCAACGAGCGGCATGCCATAAGTATTTGGGAACAGTGCCTTTATCTCTTCCTGATTGTCTGCACTCTGTGTAGGGGCGCCTTCTTTTATGCCCACTGCGCCACGCAGCGCAACAGGCAGTTTGGGAACATAAGAGGCTCTCGCCTGCTGTAATAAACTTTTTTCCATAAAATAAAATTATTTATACTGTATTATGTAGATATATCTTGTGTCTTCCTTTCCGTTAAATGCCTCATGACATCATTGTCACTAATGCGCGCATGGTGCGTCCGCACTTGCAAATATAGCTTTTTTTCATCATATTATGAAATAAAAACGTGCTGAAAACGCATTTAACCGGCATTTTATGACACGCAAAGAGCATAAAAGCGAAACCTTCAAATTATTGCTTAATAATTTTTTCATTTTACAAAAAAACATTATCTTTGTAGCAATGAACTTTATATACAAATAGAAAAAGAAAGGAGAGCACCATGGCAAACAAAAGAGAACTGAAGAAAAGGATAAACTATATCTGCAGCGATCTCTTCGCTGAGTGTATAGCAGCATCTCTATACGGCATCCCGGCAGACAAACAGACGCTCGATGCTCTTTTATATTCGATAATAAAGACACACAGCAACTACATCGCACGCGTTTCTCATCCGGAACCGGGTATGAAAGCCGCAACTTATTATAAAGATCTTACGGAGAACTTCTCCAAACAAATTAATGAGATTGTAGACCAGATTGGCAATCTCAACTAAACTTCACAACAATAAACGAACATGATTAATAATATATATGCCCGGGTGCTCTACGGAATTCTCGGGTGGAAAAAAGACGTGACCGTGCAACACCCCAAGAAATGTATAATATGTCTTGCACCGCATACCAGTAACCTGGACTTTATCATAGGGCAGCTGTACATGAGGGCGGAAAACATGAGAATAAACTTCATGATGAAGAAAGAGTGGTTCTTCTTCCCTATTGGACATCTGTTCAGACATATCGGGGGAATACCCGTATGGCGTTCCAAGCACACAAGCATGACGGATAATCTGGCTGCCGAGGCAGAGAAAGCTTCAGACTTTCAGCTGTGCATAACACCGGAAGGAACACGCTCTCTGAACCCTAACTGGAAAATGGGCTTCTATTATATAGCCCTGAAGGCTGGTATACCTATATTATTATATGGCGTGGACTACAGCCGCAAACTGATACAATGTACTAAGACTATCGTGCCAACGGGCGACGCCGACCGCGACATGCAAGAAATAAAACAATATTTCAAGAACTTCAAAGGACGCTACCCCGAAAAGTTCACTACAGGAGAATAGATATGTCCGGCATAATAAAGAAATCACTTTATATAGCAATTCTGTGTGTACTTGCTTCATGCGGCAGCCACCGTTCGATAGAAAATAAGGGCAGCACTGCGCCGTCATCGACACAAAAGACCGACAAGGACAGCCATAAGCGTGACGATAAGCTACGCACATCACCGATATACACGGGCATACCCTGGGTACAAAGTATATCGCAACCATACACTATTACCGAAGGTCTGCAAAACCGCCACCTCTCACTTTGGGCTAGTCACGGACGATACTATAACAATAAGAAGAGGCGTTGGGAATGGCAGCGTCCTTATCTGTTCTGCACTACGGAAGACCTCTTCACGCAGACCATAGTCGTGCCATATCTCATACCCATGCTTGAGAATGCAGGGGCAAATGTTTTCACTCCACGCGAACGCGACTGGCAACGCCATGAAATAGTGGTGGACAATGACGACATAAATCCGCTGCCATACTATACGGAGATAAACATCGGAGAGAAATGGCACGATGCCGGCACACAAGGCTTTGCATACAGGGAACGCATCGAAAACGAAAATCCGTTTACAATGGGAACAGCACGCATGGCAAAGGCTGCCCAGCACGGAGAATGTGAGATATCCTACCAGCCACGCATAACGTCGCCGGGTCGCTACGCAGTCTATGTGAGTTATGCAACCGTACATAAAAGCATTCCTGATGCGCATTATACCGTATGGCACAAAGGAATAAGGACAACATTCAGCGTAAACCAGCGCATGGGCGGAGGTACGTGGGTATATCTCGGGACATTCGACTTTGATGCCGGCTGCAACTCCAGCAACCGCGTGGTATTATCGAATATATCCGGACACAAAGGAGTGGTCACAGCTGATGCAGTGCGTTTTGGCGGAGGCATGGGGAATGTCTCGCGCGAAGGAACAGTGAGTGGCATGCCACGCAGTTTCGAGGGGGCAAGATACTATGCCCAATGGGCAGGAGCACCGGACAGCGTATACAATGCCAAAGGAGGGACAGACGATTATGCCGATGACATAAACACACGATCGTATATGACAAACTGGCTCGCGGGCGGTTCATGTTTTGTTCCAGGCAGGCAGGGCAAAGGCGTGCCGATAGAACTGTCTCTTGCAGTACATAGCGATGCAGGTTTCTCAAAGGACAACAAGTCGCTTATAGGCTCACTTGCCATTTGTACCACCGGCTTTAACGGCGGCAAACTTGGAGCAGGACAGCCGAGAAGCCTGTCAAAAGACTTTGCAGGCAGTTTGCTTGAAAACATCCGGCGTGACATTTCTGCCCAATATGGCAAGTGGAATATACGTGAGCTTTACGACCGTAACTATTCGGAAACGCGTTGTCCGGAAATGCCTTCGGCAATAATAGAGACCTTGTCTCACCAAAACTTTCCGGACATGAAGCTGGCACAAGACCCGTCATTCCGTTTTACAATGGCAAGAAGCATATACAAGACGATACTGCGCTTCCTGTCCAAACAGAACAACAAGCCATATACGGTAACGCCGCTGGCACCGACGGCACCATATATAGCATTCACCGCACCGGGAGAGATATTGATAAAATGGAGCGTGACGCACGACAGGCTCGAACCGACGGCAGTGCCGAAATCATTCGTTGTATATACATCCGCAGGCAATGCCGGATTTGACAACGGTAACGTTGTTAAAGGCAATGCCTGCCGCATAAGGCTAAATCCCGGAACTGTATACCGCTTCAGGATAACGGCATTGAACGACGGCGGCGAGAGCTTCCCGTCGGAAGTAGTGTCTGCGGTGTATGAGCCTGGGGCATCCAAGACGGTAATGATAGTCAACGGTTTTCAAAGGCTGTCGGCTCCGGATGTAATAGACAACGACTCGCTACAAGGCTTCGACCTTGACGGAGATGCAGGCGTTACATACGGAACCACGGCAGCATGGAGCGGCAGGCAACAGTCATTCAACAAGTCACAGACAGGAATAGAGACAACAACAGGACTGGGATACAGCAGCAATGAAATGGAGGGGACCTTCATCGCCGGAAATACCTTCGACTATACAGCCACCCATGCCGAAGCAATCGCTGCAACAAGACGGTATAACGTTGTAAGCTGTTCTTCCAAAGCGATAGAAAGCGGCATGGACATAACCGGATATGACTGCATAGACCTCATATTAGGTCAGGAAAAACAAAGTCTTTCCTGCATGACATATTACAAGACATTCTCCCCTGCCATGCAGGACAAGCTCCGGCGGTATGTATCATCGGGCGGCAGACTGCTGGTATCGGGTTCATATATAGCCGGCGACATGCCCGCCGTAAGCGAAAAGACTTTCATGGCGGATGTGCTGCACACCGCCTACAACGGAACCTGCCGCGACACAGACGACGAAAGCATAACCGGCATGGGGACGGCATTCGACATATACCGCAAACCTAACGAAACACATTATTCCTCCACATCATCAGACATCCTGCATCCGCTGGCACCGGCATTCTGTGCGCTTACATACGGAAACGGAACATCTGCATGCGTGGCATATAAAGGAAACGACTTCCGCACAATGGCATTAGGATTTCCGTTCGAATGTATCAAGTCCGCACGGAAACGGGAAGCCGTAATGCGCGGAATAATGACATTTCTGCTTGAACAATAAAAATACACCTTATTATATATGTACAAGATTCAAACAAACATCTCAGGAACACGGACAATAAGCGTCAGTGAAGAACATCTGAACACAATAAAAGACTATGCTCTTTTGAAAGACCTCATAGACAGCAACGGAATAATAGACGAGGCGGTGCTGGAAAAGCTGAAGCTCAACATGCGCTCGCTCCTCGGTTCGGAAGCGGGCAAGGACAGGCGACTCATAGACCTCTGCCTTGATGTGGTATACAACAGCAACATGAAGGCAACCGGATTGCAGAGGCTTGTGGAGCTGTTCGTAAAATGGGAGAACGGCAGCAAAGGAGAAGATAACGGCAACGGGGAACTATAGTCTTGCGACAGGAAACAGCAAGAAAAACGTATACGCCTGCAATGTAAAAAACAAAATGGACAGATATAAACTGACAGACTGGCTGCCGACAACAAAAAAGGAAGTGGAGCTGAGAGGCTGGGACACACTCGATGTAATCCTGTTCTCCGGCGATGCCTATGTAGACCACCCCTCCTTCGGATGTGCCGTAATAGGACGTACAATAGAGGCAATGGGACTGAAGGTAGCCATCGTGCCTCAACCAGACTGGCACGGTGATTTCCGGGACTTCAAGAAACTCGGGCGCCCGCGCCTGTTCTTCGGCATATCGCCGGGATGTATGGACTCTATGGTAAACAAATATACGGCAAACAAACGTCTCCGCTCCGAAGACGCCTACAGTCCCGACGGCAGACACGACTGCCGCCCCGAATATCCCACCATAGTATACAGCCGCATCCTGCGCAGCCTGTATCCGGACACCCCTATTGTCCTCGGAGGAATTGAGGCATCCCTCCGCCGCCTGACACACTACGACTATTGGCAGGACTGCCTTAAACCGTGCATACTGTTTGACTCCGGTGCAGACATGATTGTATACGGCATGGGCGAGACCCCAATGAAGCAGCTGTGCCGAGAATTGCAAGGAGGCAGGGACATAAAGGAGATAAGGGACATCCCTCAAACTGTATATATTGCCAAGGAAAATGACATTCCTGCATACGCCGGCACATACAATGACATTGTGCTGCACCCGCACGAAGAGTGTCTGAAGAACAGGAAGGCACAGGCAGAGAACATCAGGCACATAGAAGAAGAGTCGAACAAGCTGCATGCACAAAGGCTTATACAACATACGGGCAGCTCCTGCGTCGTGGTAAACCCGCCCTACCCTCCCATGTCCACCGAGGAGCTGGATGCCTCGCACGAGCTTCCGTACACACGGCTGCCACATCCAAAATACAAGAACAAGCGTATTCCTGCCTACGAAATGATAAAGCACTCGGTAAACATCCACAGAGGATGCTTCGGCGGCTGCGCGTTCTGCACAATCAGTGCCCATCAGGGAAAGTTTATCGTATGCAGAAGCAAGGAGAGCATATTGAGAGAAGTGAGGAAGGTAATGGAGCTGCCTGACTTCAAAGGATACCTGAGCGACCTTGGCGGACCGTCTGCAAACATGTACGGCATGGAAGGCAGGAACAAGGACATCTGCGGAAGATGCAAGCGCCCGTCGTGCATACATCCGCAGGTCTGCCCTAATCTGAACACCGACCATTCAAAACTTCTCGACGTATACAAGGCGGTGGATGCCATACCGGGAATAAAGAAAAGCTTCATCGGCAGCGGTGTGCGCTACGACCTGCTGCTGCACAAGAGCAAGGACGACACGGCAAACCGCGCCGCACGCCAGTATACGCACGAACTGATTTGCCGCCACGTGAGCGGACGGCTGAAGGTGGCACCTGAGCATGTGTCCGACCGCGTGCTCGGGCTGATGCGGAAGCCGCCGTTTAAATTATTCGAAGAGTTCAAGCAGCTCTTTGACCGCATAAACAAGGAGGAAAATCTCAACCAGCAGATTATCCCCTATTTTATCAGCAGTCATCCCGGCTGCCGCGAGGAAGACATGGCAGAGCTTGCCGTACTGACAAAGGGCATGGACTTTCATCTCGAACAGGTACAGGACTTCACACCCACACCAATGACGATAAGCACCGAGACATGGTACACCGGATACGACCCCTATACGCTTGAACCCGTGGCATCGGCAAAGACACAGCGCGAGAAGCTGGCACAGCGGATGTTCTTCTTCTGGTATAAACCGGAAGAAAGGCATAATATCGAAAACGAACTGAGGCGCATCGGACGTCCGGACATTATCAGGCGGCTGTATCCTTTCACACCCAAAGCACCATACAATGGAAATCATAGAGAGAACGACCGTAGGAAAAAGCACCCGGCAAGAGTGCGAAGACGGGATAGCGGTAAGCGATAGCTTCATTGCCGTAATAGACGGCAGCACCAGCAAGACTGCCGTGCGGATAAACGGCAGCATGAGCAACGGGCGCCTGTGCATGGAAACCGTAAGGAAGTTTGTCGCCGCCATGCCGGAAGAGACAGGCGTGGAGGATTTCTGCAAAGGCGTGACGGAAGCCGTACATGAAATATACACAGGATACGGCGCGGATACAGTCAGGCTGCGGACAGAGCCTGCCGGACGCGCCACGGCAAGCGCCGTTGTCTACAGCCGCCGGCGCAGGCAGGTGTGGCTTGTCGGCGACTGCCACTGCATTGTGGGCGGAACATATCATGACAATCCCAAGCCAAGCGAAGATATCATTGCCGCCAAGCGTTCTGTTTTCATCAAGAACGAACTGCATAAATGCAAGGATGCAGCAGACTTGCAGAAGAAGATAGAATGTCTGCGCATAAACGACACGGGAAGGTGCCACATCCTGCCCGACCTCATAGCGGCATGCTCACGCCAGAACATGGATTACGCCGTCATTGACGGCTTTGACATACCCATGGACAAGGTAAAAGTGATAGACGTGCCGCCCGAAGAGACCGAGATAATACTGGCAAGCGACGGCTATCCCTTCATAAAAGAAACCCTTGGACAGAGCGAGGAAGCACTGGCACGGCTCATAGAGGCAGACCCTCTGCTGATAGACAAATACAGGGCAACAAAAGGGGTGATGAACGGATACGCATCGTTTGACGACAGAAGCTACATAAGGTTCCGCGACTAAGCCGGGAACCTTTTTTGACGCGATACGGGGACAGCGGCATCCGCTTTCGCGCATAACCTGCGCCTGCCCTCCCTTTCCGCAGGGCAGGCGCAGACTGTACAGACAGCCTGCCGGAGGACACAATGAAACGTTTTTTGCGGGAATATGCGACAATGTGTCAGAACGGAAACGACACAGTTTTTTGTCAAACGAGGTGTTAAAAATATTCAACAAGGCTCCCTGCAAACGAAAACACACTGGATTTATTGGAAAATACGTTCTACAGAAAAAAATCGTACGTAGATTTTTTTCCATAGAAGCCATATTTACATGCAATAGAGGCACTATAGCATATAAAAAGCCCATCGATAATATTAAAAAGCCCATGTTTTGCTATCAAAAAGAGGCTTTACGGCAACCAAAAAGCACATGTCCGCTGCACACACAGACTATTTACGGGATAAGCATCTGATATTCAATGGATTGCGCCTGCACACGAATTAAGACCGTATTTTTGCGCAAACATCTTAAATTTTACGAGCCGGGGCTTCCTGAAGGGTTATCTGAAATCAGGATGAAAACAAAAACGGCAGAAAAGCGGACAATGTGTCACAATGCAGGGCATAATCATCGCCTATGCAACTATCCGCCGTCCGACTGCCGCAGCGCGTCATCTGAACTCATTCACGCTCCGTATACGCTCGTACAGCGCATCCGTCCAGTCCTCGCCGTTAGCCGGACACAGCGTGTTTATGCCTATATTGCTCGCCATTGCCGTGTTTCGCGGACCGTCGTCGACAAACAGCGTCTCTTCCGGCGTGATATTCTCCTTCTCAAGTATAAGATTGAATATCTTCTCACACGGCTTCATCATCTTCAGCTTATAGCTGAGATACAGCGCATCGAAATAATATTCGAGCGAATGCCCCTCACCGTCGAAGGCATCGCTCAACGCCCAGCTCATCATATAGGGATTGGTATTTGAAAGCAGTATTAGACGGTAACCTTCAGCCTTCAGCCTAATCAGCACATCAAGCGCACGCCGCGGCACTTCCCTGCAATATCCGCGCCAGCCATGGCAGCACTGCTCAAACGTAAGTTCCCTGCCGACAAGCGCGCCAAGCTCACGCCGGAAATCCTCCGCCGTTATCTTCCCTTCTTCCAGCTCTCCGAATATTCCGCTCTGCGTATAGGGGTCGAGACGCGCCTCCGCGTCCTCAAGCCCCAAAGCCTTAAAACGTCTTACTGCCTCACTTTGGTCAATGGTCATTATCACCCCGCCAAGGTCGAATACGATATTCTTTATCATAGCCCTCTTTCATTAAAAATGTTTCACTGCCCTGTCCATCTCACGACGGTCTTCCTTCTCTTTCAGCGTCTGACGCTTGTCAAATTCCTTCTTTCCACGTGCAAGGGCGATGTCGACCTTTGCCCTCCCCTTGTCGTCTATAAACACAAGTATGGGCACAATGGTATATCCGGGCTGCTTGGAAGCCTCCTGCAGCTTGTATATCTCGCGCTTTGTAAGTAGGAGCTTTCTGTCGCGCTTGCTTTCGTGGTTGTTGTATGAGCCGTAGAAATAAGGCGATATGTTCATACCCTTTATCCAGACCTCACCGTTGTGAATGTAGCAAAACGTATCTACAAGCGACGCCTTGCCCATGCGTATCGATTTTATCTCCGTTCCCGTAAGGACAATGCCGGCTGTATAGGTGTCGATGAAGAAGAATTCGAACGAAGCCTTCTTGTTGCGTATATTCACCGGACTCTTCTTGCGGAGCAGTTCATCTTCTTTTCTCATTGTATTCCCTTCAGTCGTTTGTTATTTCTGCAAACAGCCCGATATTATCGTCTATGTAATGAGCGGCCATTGCGGTCCACTCTTCCTCGTTTTCCACGAATATGTCGTCGTATTTGTCAAACTCCGGATATTTCTCAAACATAGCCATGAACTCATCGTCCGTACAGTCCTTTTCTATCTCGTCACGATACTTCTTATACAAGGCATGAACCTTGCGCAGCACGCTTCCAAGTTCGGTCAGCCCCCACTCCTTTATGGCGCGCGCAAAGGGATTTAAGAAGATAAATCCGCCATAACCGTTGTGTATCAGCTGCACAAAACCGCCGTCCATAACCTCGTCACGCAATATTCTGTAAGCAAGAAGAGTTATCTGCGGCGCATTAAGGCGTGCCATAGCCTCTGCATCCAGCTTGCCGCCGACTGCATCATAAACGGCATTGACAAACACATCCATGAAAGCGTCCATTCCCTCCGTTGCCGCCCGTTGCAGGTCGGCATCTCTAACAACTACTTTCGTAATATCCATATTCTTAATCTTTTACTCATGCAAAGATACGACAAAAAAGCCAATAACAGAAAAAAAGGCATAAAGTATCGGCATCATACCTCTATAAGCTTTCCTTCGCTTTCAAGGGCATTCCACATCGAATAGCGTGCCTCGGGATTTAACTCTTCTATCCGCGCAAACACGTCGCGCATGTCCGAACGGTGGGAGCCCGTCTCATACGGACACATACTGACCTGCTTCTCATATCCCCTGTACATGGCATACATGCGGATGTCCCTTTCCTCCACCATGCACAAAGGGCGTATTATCGTCAGCGGCATCTTGCGCATCCTGAGCTTTGCCGGCATCGTAGAGAAATGTCCCTGGAAAAACTCGTTCATCATGGCTGTATGAATAATGTCGTCCATGTGATGCCCCAGCGCTATCTTGTTACAGCCCAGTTCCTGAGCCTTAATGAACATCTGCTTGCGCCTGTTCCACGAACAGAGGAAGCAGGGCGACTTGCGCGTGTCCGTATGCGCGTCGAAGCCGGTTGTCACACAGTGCATCCTTATGCCGTACCGGGCGGCAAAATCCTCAAGATACCGCGTGTCCGTCTCATATCTTATGTTCTCCATACGTATATGGACGGCATCAAGGGTAAAGCGCGGCTTGTCTATCTTCATCCTGCGCCCGAGCATCTCAAGCAGGCACAGCGAGTCCTTTCCGCCGGATATCCCCACGAGGATACGGTCGTTGTCTTCTATAAGACCATACTTGGAAAGGGCTTTGTTTAAACGGCTTAAAATCCTTTTCTCTATTTTCTGTTCATCCGTCGGTATCGCCATGACACAAATTCAGGTTATTTCATGAAAACAAGATATACGGCGCAGATGATAAAGAAGAAGGCAAGAATATGGTTCCAGTGCAGGTTCTGCCCCTGAAACATGATATTGGCAATCACGGCGAACACTCCAAGACTTATGCATTCCTGCACCACCTTGAGCTGAACAAGCGTAAACGGACCGCCGTTGCCGGCAAATCCCATGCGGTTTGCCGGAACCTGACAGCAATATTCGAAGAAAGCGATTGCCCAGGAGAATGCGATGACACCCAGAAGAGACCAGTTGTGGCTTATCCCTGCCTGCTGCAATTTAAGATGCCCGTACCAGGCAATTGTCATAAAGACATTACTCAGTACGAGCAATATGATTGTATAAAGACCGTTCATTTATTCTGCGTTTCTCAGTTGCCTGTCCATATTCTCTGCCGCGCGCCTGCCGTCGCCCATGGCAAGTATCACCGTCGCACCGCCGCGCACTATGTCTCCGCCGGCATATATCTCGCGGCGTGAGCTCTGCATGCATTCATTTACGGCTATCGTGTTCTTGCGTCCGAGTTCAAGCCCCTCTATCGATTTTGGGACAAGCGGATTGGGCGACACGCCTATGGCAACAATAACCTGATCGACATCCAGCGTCACCGTCTTGCCTTCAACAGCCACCGGACTGCGGCGTCCGCTCTCGTCGGGCTCGCCAAGTTCCATTACCTGTAACACTGCCTGGCACACGGCGCCGCTTTCGTCCGCCTTGTATTCAACGGGATTGTGGAGCGTAAGGAAGTTTATGCCTTCTTCCTTCGCATGCTTGACCTCTTCGAGGCGTGCCGGCATCTCTTTTTCCGAGCGGCGGTATACTATCGTAACATCGGCACCGAGCCTCTTTGCCGTGCGGCATGAGTCCATGGCGGTGTTACCGCCTCCGACAACAAGCACTTTCCTGCCTACGTTGACAGGCGTATCTGTCGTCGGGTCGGCTGCATCCATAAGGTTCACGCGCGTAAGATATTCATTTGAAGACATTATGTTTATGGCATTCTCTCCCGGTATGCCCATGAAGTTGGGCAGCCCGGCACCCGATGCGACGAATATGCCTTTAAATCCGTCTGCCTCGAGGTCTTCAACCAATATCGTCTTTCCTACTATGCAGTCCGTGTGGAACTCTACTCCCAACTTTCTCAGATTGTCCATCTCAACATCCACTATGCGGTTGGGCAGACGGAACTCCGGTATTCCGTATTTCAGCACGCCGCCTATCTCATGCAGGGCTTCAAAAACATGCACGTCGTATCCCTTCTTTGCCATGTCTCCGGCAAAGCTCAGTCCGGCAGGTCCCGAACCTACGACAGCCACCTTTATGCCGTTTGCGGGAGAGCGTTCTGGAAGTGATACGCAGCCGCTTTCGCGTTCATAATCGGCGGCGAACCGCTCAAGATAACCTATCGCCACAGCCTGTCCGCCCATTTTAAGATGCACGCAACGGCTCTCACACTGCTTCTCCTGCGGGCACACACGTCCGCATACGGCAGGCAGCGCCGACGTGTTCTTCAAAACCTTTGCAGCCGCAAGTATTTCCCCACGCTCAATATTCTTTATAAACGACGGTATGTCGATGTTCACAGGGCATCCCTCCACGCACGAAGGCTTGGCACAGTCAAGACAACGCTTTGCCTCTGTCAATGCCATGTCCATAGTGAGTCCCTTGTTTACCTCTTCCTTACGCGTCGTGGAACGATATCCCGGTTCAAGCTCCGGCATGACGACACGGTCTATGGCAGCACGCTCCTTTGGTTTAGTCACCGCACGCAATTCCTTGCGCCACACCGCATTACGGTCCGTAAGTATATCCATGCTGCATTCAGCATGCTTGTCCTCCGAAACAGCATTGGGAACTGTGATGCATTCGTCCGTCTCCACGGTCTTTTCTTCTGCAACGGCAGCAAGATGCTCTTCAAAATGTTCCAAATCCTCTTGCTCCACACGCCTGAACGTACCCATGCGTCTGAACATTTCATCCCAGTCAACAAGGGCACCGTCAAACTCCGGACCGTCGATGCAGACAAACTTTGTCTTTCCGCCTATCGTAAGACGGCATGCACCGCACATGCCCGTACCGTCCACCATTATGGTATTCAGTGATACATCTGTCGGGATATTATACCTTTGCGTCAACATGCAGCTGAACTTCATCATCACAGGAGGTCCTATGGCAAAGACCTTGTCTATGTGCTCCTGCTTGATAAAGCGTTCGATGCCGACGGTGACGACACCTTTTTCTCCGTACGAGCCGTCGTCGGTCATTACGATTGTCTCATCGCTGCTTTCGCGTATCTCGTCCTCAAGTATTATCAGTTCCCTGTTTCGCCCCGCGATAACCGACAGCACACGGTTGCCGGCAACTTTCAGAGCCCTGACGATTGGCAGCATGGGCGCCACGCCCACACCTCCGCCGGCACAAACCACCGTCCCGAAGTTTTCTATGTGAGTAGGATTGCCCAACGGTCCCACTATGTCGGCAATAAAATCGCCTTCATTCAGCCTGCACAGCTTTATCGATGACAGACCGACCTCCTGCACCACAAGAGTGACGGTGCCTTTCTTTATATCGGCATCGGCAATGGTAAGCGGCATGCGCTCGCCTTTATTGTCTACACGGACGATTACAAAGTTGCCTGCCTTGCGACTCTTTGCAATCAGCGGAGCCTCTATCTCAAAAAGAAAAACTTTCTCCGAGAACTGTTTCTTACGGACGATTTTGAACATTAAATTAAGTCTGTATGTTTAAATGTTGAAATTATTGTCATCAAGCATCTCGAAGCCGCAATACGGCACGAGACACTTGGGAACGCGTATGCCTTCTGGTGTCTGGTTGTTCTCGATAATGGCAGCGACTATGCGCGGCAACGCAAGAGCCGACCCGTTGAGCGTATGGCACAGTTCGGTTTTCTTGGTCTCGCTGTTACGGTAACGGCATTTCAGACGGTTTGCCTGATAGCTCTCGAAGTTTGATACGGAGCTTACTTCAAGCCAGCGCTTCTGTGCGGCACTCCATACCTCGAAGTCATAGCATATCGCCGACGTGAAGCTCATGTCGCCTCCGCATAGGCGGAGTATCCTGTAGGGAAGTTCCAGCTTCTTCATTAGACCTTCCACATGTTCCAGCATCTCGTCCAGGCTTTGGTACGAATGTTCCGGTTTGTCAATGCGGACAATTTCCACCTTGTCAAACTGGTGCAGACGGTTCAGTCCGCGCACGTCCTTGCCGTACGAGCCTGCCTCACGGCGGAAACAAGCCGAATAGGCACAACGCTTTATCGGCAGGTCCTTCTCGTCAAGGATGACATCACGGAAGATGTTCGTCACCGGAACCTCTGCCGTAGGAATGAGATAAAGATTGTCAAGATTGCAGTGATACATCTGTCCCTCTTTGTCGGGCAGCTGTCCCGTGCCGTAGCCTGATGCCTCATTTACCACGTATGGCGGCTGGACCTCAAGATATCCGCTCTTGCGTGCCTCTTCGAGGAAGAACGCTTCAAGAGCACGCTGAAGGCGCGCCATCTTACCGATATATACGGGGAAGCCAGCCCCCGTGATTTTAACTCCAAGGTCGAAGTCTATGAGATTGAATTTCTTGCAAAGGTCCCAATGACACAACGGCTCGCTTTCAAACTCAGGAACCTCTCCGCCCGTTTTTACCACCACGTTGTCTTCGGCTCCGGCACCTTCCGGAACGTCGTCGTTAGGGATGTTCGGTATCGAGCATAGCAGCATCTCCATTTCTTTCTCAGCCGTTGCCATCTCTTCGCCCAGGGTCTTGTCCGCCTGTTTCAGCACGGAAACCCTTGTCTTTATCTCTTCTGCCTCGTCTTTCTTGCCTTCCTTCATAAGGGAACCTATCTTCGACGACAGCTGTTTTATCTCCTGCTTGTTCTTATCCGACTTCTGCTGTGCCTCGCGTCTGCGTTTGTCCACAGCCAACACATTTTCCACGGCTTCTCTCGCACCCTTGAAGTGTTTCTTTTCCAAGCCTTTAATCACACGTTCAGTTTCCTCACTGATGAGTTTGATTGTAAGCATTTGCTGATAGTTTTTATTTAAAATATGTATTAATTTTGCAAAGTTAAGTATTTTAATTGAAAATGAGGACTGCTGTAAAAAAAGTTTTGTTGCAATCCCGTTTCCGGTAATAAATTATTTAATATAAAAAGTTCACAATTAAGTAAGTAGTATAAATTAAATTTTACGACTTACTTATCTACTTATTAATATGGATATCATTGTAAAGGCAAAATATGGTATTTTCCTAAAAAAGCATACGGCAAGGCTGAAAATATCTTATTGTTTTGTTAATTTTTCTGTAATGTTTATGTAACGTTGGTTGTTTACTTTTGCCGGCGAATACAAACAAATAAAACTATTTATTATGAGAAAAGTATTACGGTTAATTTCGTTTTTTGTTTTGTCTGCCGTTGTTCTCAATGCCGGGGCTAATGGCGGTGTGTCGGAGAAAACCGGTGCCGTGCGCGGACGTATCGTCGACACCGACAATAATGTGCTTCCGGGAGCATCTATCTATATTGAGACACTGCATACCGGTGTGACGAGCGATGTAAACGGTTTTTACACAATTTCAAATCTTGAGCCGGGCACATATACAGCTAAGATACGTTATGTAGGTTACTCTCCAGTGGAGACTAAAATATTAATCTCCGCCGGACGTACTGCCGAGAGAAACTTTATTCTTGACGCCGGAGTGGAGCTTAAAGAGGTTGTCGTAAACGGAGCTTTCTCCGGACAACGCAGGGCTGTCAACTCGCAAAAGAACAATATGGGTGTCACAAACGTTGTCTCTGCCGACCAGGTGGGAAAGTTCCCTGACTCGAACATCGGCGACGCACTGAAGCGCATATCGGGAATAAATGTGCAGTACGACCAGGGTGAGGCACGTTTCGGACAGGTGCGTGGCACAAGTGCCGACATGAGTTCTGTGACGGTGAACGGCGACCGCATTCCTTCGGCGGAGGGCGACACCCGTAATGTGCAGCTCGACCTTATACCAGCCGACATGATACAGACGATAGAGGTGAACAAGGTTGTGACATCCGATATGGATGGTGACGCCATCGGGGGCAGCATAAATCTTGTTACCAAGAACTCGCCGTTCCGCCGTTTCTTCAACGCCACAGCCGGAAGCGGATATAACTGGGTGAGCAGCAAGGCACAGCTTAATCTTGGACTGACATACGGCGACAGGTTTTTCAACAACCGTCTGGGGCTTGTTGTTTCCGCCTCTTACCAGAATGCGCCGTCGGGATCGTACAACACCGAGTTCGCATGGGAGCAGGATGACGACCGCAATGCGTATATCAATGACTACCAGATACGCCAGTATTATGTGACGCGTGAAAGGCAAAGCTACTCCGCGGCATTGGATTGGGACATAAATGCCGGAAACAAACTTTATTTCAAGGGTATATTCAACAACCGCAACGACTGGGAGAACCGTTACCGCACAACTCTCAAAGACCTTGATGAGAACGGACAGGCTACTGTGCGCGTGCAGACAAAGGCAGGAACGCCCGACAACCGCAATGCCCGTCTTGAACGCCAGCGCACTATGGATTTCACATTGGGCGGCGAACATCTCTTCGGTGCGTTGCAGATGGACTGGCATGCGGGATATGCCCGTGCCACGGAAGAACGCCCTAACGAGCGGTATCTTGACTTTGAACTGAAGAAGCAGAAGTTTGATGTGGACTTGGGCGATGAACGCCATCCTTTCGCCAGACCGCTTGACGGATATACAATGACCTTGAATAAGGACTTCAAGCTGAAAGAACTTACCGAACAGCAGGAGGACATTGTAGAGCAGGACCTTAAATTTGCCGCAAACTTCAAGCTGCCTTTCAAGAACGGGAACAAGCTTAAGTTCGGTGCCAAGGTCATACGCAAGACAAAGGACAAGGACATTGACTTCTATGAATACACACCGTTGGACAAGAGTGCCTTCATGTCAAACAGCTTAGCCAATATTGTCGACCAGACAAACAGTCACTTTATGCCCGACTCCAAATACCGTGCCGGTCTGTATGCCAGAAAGGAGTATGTCGGCTCACTTAACCTCAACGACCCCTCGCTTTTTGAGAAAGAACAGATACAGGAGGAGCTTGCCACAAACTTCAATGCACGTGAGACGGTGAGTTCCGGGTACATACGTTTAGACTCGCGTCTTACACGCAGCATAGAGCTTACCTCGGGCTTGCGCATCGAGCATACAAGCCTTGCATACACTGGACGTTCGTATGATGCGGATGAGGATGTTACAATTCCAACGGAGAGGAAGAAGGGCAGCTACGCCAATTTCCTGCCATCGCTGCTGTTAAAGTGGAATGTAAACGATGACTTCAAGGTGCGCGGCTCATTCACGCAGACACTGTCACGCCCCAAGTATTCGGCGCTTGTGCCGAGCGTGAGCATAAAGCGTTCGGACGATGAGATAACACTCGGCAACTCTGACCTGAAGCCTACTATGTCGTACAACCTTGACCTTTCCGCCGAATATTATTTCCGCAGCATAGGTCTTGTCAGTGCCGGTGTGTTCTATAAGAAGATAGACGACTTCATTGTCGACCAGGTAAGTACCAATGTTGATTATCTCGGGCATCTCTACAAGCGTTTCTCACAGCCGCAGAACGCAGGCAACGCCAATCTTTTCGGTGTAGAGCTTGCATACCAGCGTGACTTCGGCTTCATTGCTCCAGCCCTGAAGTGCCTCGGCTTTTATGGCACGTACACGTATTCGCATTCAAGGGTAAAGGATTTCAACTTCGCAGGGCGCGAGAACGAAAGCGGCTTGAGCCTGCCCGGTTCGCCGGAGCATACGGCAAACCTGTCGCTCTATTTCGAGAAGAACGGGCTTAACATGCGCCTTTCCTACAACTTTGCCTCCGACTTCATCGACGAGATGGGAGAGTCCTCTTTTTACGACCGCTACTATGATAAGGTGGGATATATGGATCTGAATGCCAGCTATACCTTTGGAAAGAAGTTCAAGACCACCATATATGCCGAGGCAAACAACCTGCTGAACCAACCTCTGCGATACTATCAGGGCACGAAGAACCGCACTATGCAGACAGAGTATTACGGCGTGAAGGTGAACGCCGGAGTTAAGATAAGTTTATGATAGTCCATTTAATTCCATAGAGCAGAGCAAACTGGAAACTTAACAAATGATATTAAAAACAAATGACAAATAATACAATGAAAAGAAATACAATACTGTTGCTGGCACTTCTTGTGTGCCGCATGGCTGTCGCGCAAATTACCGATTACAGCATATTTGACAAGAAACTTAACTTCTATGTGGCAAACGATATGGGACGTAACGGATACTACGACCAGAAAACTATAGCCGACCTTATGGGAGCTATGGCAGAAAAAGTGGGTCCTGAGTTTGTCCTTGCCACTGGTGACATACACCATTTTGATGGTGTACAAAGCACGTCAGACCCTCTTTGGATGACCGACTATGAGCTTATATACTCACATCCCGAAATGATGATAGGGTGGCATCCAGTGCTTGGCAACCATGAGTACCGTGGCAACACACAGGCTGTGCTCGACTATTCGGGTGTGAGCCGCCGCTGGGACATGCCCGCACGGTATTACACACGCCGGTTTTGTAAGAAGGATGTCACCATGCGTGTGGTATGGATAGACACCACTCCGCTCATCGGTAAGTACCGCGAGGAGAGTGATGAATATCCCGATGCCTGTCGGCAGGATGTCGCCAGGCAACTTGCATGGGCAGACTCTGTGCTTGCCGCCGCGACGGAAGACTGGGTAATCGTGGCCGGACACCACCCTGTCTATGCAGAGACATCAAAGGATGAGAGCGAACGCGGCGACATGCAGGCACGCCTTGACCCTATCCTGCGCCGGCATCATGTTGACATGTATATTAACGGACATATACACAACTTCCAGCATATACGTATGACGGACAGCGACACTGACTATATAACCAACTCAGCCGGTGCGCTGAGCCGCAAGGTGAAGCCGGTGGAGGGAACGGTGTTCTGCAGTTCCGAACCAGGTTTTTCTATCGTTTCGGCAGACAAGAGCACATTGTGCCTGTACATGATAGACAGAAACGGGAATATAATCCATACTGTTAAGCGACGCAAATGATGTAATTGGGATGTTTCAGATATATGAGACATCAGCCATGTAGGATAAGGACATACAATTCCGATACCCCCGTTCTCAGACGGAGTATTATCTCACGGCCTGTAAAAGACCGTCTTCCACCTTCCGAAAAGCCGTCTTTCAGCTTCTGAAAGACGGCTTTTGACAGGCTGAAAAGTAACATGCTGTATTACACCGCGTTATATGCAGATATTGTATGTATGCCAAATGGTCTTTATTAATCTCTGTTAATATGTTTGTAAATGTCAGGCAAGAAATTAGAACTGTCAACTTAAATAAGTAATTTACAGCCGATTTTGAAATGCAGCAGATGCCAGTCTGTGAGATGTTATCGTGTCTGTACCTGTTGATAGCCCACAAGACGGTCGGTACGTTCGCCCGTCCCCCTGAAATATACAAATGCCTGATATTTGTTCTCCGTCTGCCAGAAATTGCCCTCTTCAGGCATGATGCGTGCCGCCCCGTCACTTCCGACAAGAAGATACTGATAAGAATAATATCCCTGTTTCTGTCTCACAACGGCGTTATAACACTGTTTTGCATCGTCATACTCCATTTTGTATTCCGGCAGGAAGCGGTTGTTCGTCCATACGCCGTTGATGTACACATCGCCGTCAAAGCGTCGCAGACACTTCATAGTGTAATGTACGGAGACATATTCGCACGTGCGGTCGTTTTCCACGTTGTCGCTGTTCCTTATATAAAAAGCCCCGTCGGCATCCTCGTCGTACACGTAATTGGGGCGCGGCTCGGCGGCAAACGGGTACACGTGATAGTTCGTGCCGTCCCAGCGTATGAAGTCTATGCCCATCGTGGGGTGCGAAACGTCCAGTATCTCATATTTATGATATTCGTTTCCTGCCTCAAAAATAAGATCCCTGCTGTGCTGCCAGCGCAGACCTTTCGCCATGACATACTGTGGTTGTGGATTTATCCTGGCATTGTCCCACCTGAAATTCTGCATCACCACTGTCTTTATCTGCGTGGCGGGGTTTGTCACGCTTATGCCCTGATAGTCTGCCTGCATCGAGACCTGCTGATGTGACTTGTTTACATCCACGTCCGTATTTGAGGATACGCTCATGCTCACGCTCACCAGAGGCTCCACCACCATGAAGCATGCCGACAGCACGTGGCGGTTGCCGTCGTTCTCATCGTATACGGTAAGCCTGTAGTTGCCGCTCATTGTAAGACGGCATCTGTCATTGGGTATCCTAAGTGAGTAATGGGTATACAAAGTGTTGGTATTTATCGATTCCTCACTGTCGTCGATGGTGTTCCCGTCATAAAATCCCGATATGTAGTCGGCAGGGAACAGGGCTTCCGACACGGACCAGTCCGCCTCGCAGTGCTCGATGGAATAGGTGTAGCGGTGATAAGTATGCGTCAGATCATCGAAACCGATGTTTATCACGTCCT
Organism: uncultured Prevotella sp.; assembly: GCA_900545525.1. Taxonomy (GTDB): domain Bacteria; phylum Bacteroidota; class Bacteroidia; order Bacteroidales; family Bacteroidaceae; genus Prevotella. The sequence goes on along the minus strand of UQZX01000009.1, from coordinate 58,705 downwards.
TGGGACTGTTGCTGCCAAGCCTCACGACCGGCAGCGACAGCCAGTCATCACCTGCCACGACCTGAAGCGACGCTATGCGGCTGTCGTAAATCTCGTTTCGCTGGGCATACACTGCCACTGTACATATATATATAAATAAGGTGAAAAGTTTTCTCATATATCTATAACGTATGAAACAGCGATAAATTGTATCATGATAATGGCGGCGTTATGGACTTGATTTGCCATATATATGCGCTATAGTTGTAGTATGAGCCACGGTCTGAATAAAAGACGGGGCAGACCTTATCTGCCCCGACCTGTATCAGCCCTGTCTTAGGGCGGAAAAAGCAATCCCATCCAAAAGACTGTCATAGAGTGTCATACTGATAATCTCATGGAAAGAATTACAATATCACATCATGCCTTCTCTGCGACCCTGTATCTGTACATGCGCAAGCCGTATGCAGCAACCACGGCAAAGCATATAAGCGGCAGGATGAAAGACACGTTGACAGCCGGAAGTGAAAATACTTCCTTCATGTCTATTATCGAAGCCTGCAAAGGAGGCAGGACGCTGCCACCGAGAATTGCCATGATGAGACCTGCTGCACCAAACTTTGCATCGTCGCCAAGTCCCTGAAGGGCTATTCCATAGATTGTGGGGAACATAAGAGACATACATCCGCTGATGCCGACAAGGCAGTATACGCCATAACGGTTCTGGAAACATATAACACCGGCGGTAAGCAATATGGCACCGAAGGCAAGTATTGCGAGAAGCTTGCCCGGATTGATAAACTTAAGGAAGTATGTACATATAAAACGTCCGCCGCACGACAGTGCCATGGCACATATATTATACTGTTGTGAAAGCACCTCCGCGTCGCGCTCACTCATGCCTTCCTGCATGAAATAGTGCGTTCCGTACTGTATAATGAAAGTCCAGCACATTATCTGGGCACCGACATAGAAGAACTGGGCTATCACTCCTTCACGATAACGCTTTATTCCGCAGATGCGCTTCAGCGTGGGTAAAAAGTTTATGTCATGGCTCTGATCGCCGTTCTTGGGCATACGCGCAAAGAAAATGACAAGAAACATCACTGCTATTATGGCTGCAATAATAAGATAAGGCGTTATAAGGACTGAAAGGTCTGCTTCTTTCAAGGCATTGAAGTCGGCTTCGTCAAGCAGGGCCCTTGCATCTGTGTCACGGGGATCGAGCCGCGCCTGAATAAAGTTCATTGCCACATACATGCCGAGAAGAGACCCCATGGGGTTGAAGCACTGGGCAAAGTTAAGTCTGCGTGTCGCCGTCTCTTCCGTACCCATTGACAGAATGTAAGGATTACAACTGGTTTCGAGAAAAGACAGGCCGCATGTAAGGATAAAATATGCTATGAGAAAATATTCAAAGGCACCTGCCATCTTTGCCGGCAGAAAAAGAAAGGCGCCGAAAGCATAAAGTCCAAGTCCCATAAGCACTCCCGACTTATACGAGAACTTGCGTATGAACATGGCAGCAGGAAAAGCCATGGCAAAATAGCCGCCATAGAATGCCACCTGAACCAACGTGCCGTCGGTGACGCTCATACGGAATATCTTCGAGAAAGCCTTTACCATGGGGTTGGTAATGTCGTTGGCAAAGCCCCATAGTGCAAAACATGACGTGACGAGTATAAACGGAAGAACATAGCTTACACCGTCTTTACTTAATATAGATTGTTTTGACATGCTGTATATTATTAAGGTATAAAAATAAAATGGGTTTGCCCGCATATAGAAAACAGGCAAACCCACCATGTATTTTATTTATAAACCGGACCGAAATTCTTGCATGCCCTGAAGTCTGCGCCTTCCTTGTCCATACCGAAAGCGTTCCATGCTGCAGGGCGGAATATCTTGTCGTCGTCCACATTGTGCATGCAAACCGGTATGCGGAGCATCGAAGCAAGCGTGATGAGATCAGCACCTATATGTCCGTAGCTTATCGCACCGTGGTTGGCACCCCAGTTGTTCATCACGGAATATACATCCTTGAAAGCAGGCTTGTCGCAGAGACGCGGCACGAACCATGTGGTCGGCCATGTCGGATCAGTACGCTTGTTAAGCACTTCATGTATCTCAGGGTCTACGTCAGCAGTCCAGCCCTCTGCAATTTGCAGCACCGGACCAAGTCCTTTCACAAGGTTAAGACGTGCCATGGTGACGGGCATTCCACCCTTTGTGAGGAAGTTTGACGAGAAACCTCCGCCACGGAAATAATCCCGGTCTGCCGGACACCAGCTCGTTGCCGCAAGACAATCCTCTACATCCTTATCGGTCATCTCCCAGCACTGTTTCATTACAGGATTGCCATCATTATCGGTGCTGTATCCCGTACCGTCAAGCGTTGTTGCTCCAGAGTTGATAAGGTGTATCATACCACCCGATGCACGGCCTGTAAGTTCTTTGCCTGTAACGCGTTTCACAGCCTCCGGGCTCCAGTATGTGCGGACATCCGAGAATATTGCAGCACGGTTTGTGAGCAGATGCTCGAACAACATCGTAAGCCCGTTGCAGCAGTCGTTTTCCGTTGCGAACACGTATGCCTCGCGTATACCGTTCCAATCAAACGATGTATTGAGTATTGTCTCGCTGAAATCTCCGTTGGGCAGGAAGTCCGTCCACTGGCGCTGTCCCTGGAAACCGCCTGCTATGGCGTTGTGTCCCAGTGCCTCTTCCTTATATCCAGCCTCAAGCAGCCTCGGGTTTCCGGTCATGAGGTCCCGGATAATCATGGTCATCTTGACAACAAACTCCCAGTCCTCGTCCTTGCCCTTGCGGTCCTTCTGCTTCTCAGGACGGTTCTTGTCGAAGCCTTCATTTGGCACACAATGCTTCTTTGTCCATGCCATTGCCTTCTCATACTCTTCCTTATCGTATATTCCAAGCTGTATACGGCGCAGCACTTCCGTCATGTCCACCTGCTCGGCACGTATGCCAAGATACTCCTGAAGAAAGTCTGCATTTACGATACTGCCTGCTATGCCCATTGCAACGTTGCCCACCGAGAGGTAAGACTTGCCGCGCATCGTTGCCACAGCCTGTGCCGCACGTGCCCAGCGCAATATCTTCTCTGCAACGTCTTCGGGTATGCTGTTATCCTCAAGATCTTGAACGTCGTGTCCGTATATGCCGAATGCAGGCAGTCCCTTTTGTGCATGCGCAGCAAGAACGGCTGCCAGATAAACGGCACCCGGACGCTCTGTTCCGTTAAAGCCCCATACAGCCTTAGGATAATGGGGGTTCATGTCCATTGTTTCCGAACCGTAGCACCAGCATGATGTAACGGAAATTGTGGCACCCACACCGCATTTCTCAAATTTGTCAGCACATGCGGCAGCCTCAGCCACACGGCCTATGGTACTGTCGGCTATGACACACTCTATCGGAGAGCCGTCTCCGTTTCTTAAATTACCTGATATAAGCTCGGCTACAGCCTTTGCAAGATTCATTGTCTTGTCTTCAAGACTCTCACGGATGCCGCCCTGACGACCGTCGATGATAGGACGAATACCGATTTTGGGATAGTTTTTCATTTCTTATTTAAGCTTTAAATTAATATTTATTAATCAAGATGTTTGTCATAGGTGTTTTGTAACACACAAAAATACTAATTATTCATAACAGAACAAATAAAAAGGCAGATTTCTTTAAATAAGAATCTGCCTTTTTGTTCATATCGTCTGATGATTAATACAAATGCCCTTTTTGTACCATTCGTACAATTTTGCAATTCCGTCGTCTATATCCACGGTGTGGTGCCAGCCTAAAGCATGTAACTTTGTAACATCAGTAAGCTTGCGCGGAGTTCCGTCCGGTTTGGTGGCGTCCCACAACAGAAGCCCCTTAAAGCCGATTGTCTTCACAACTTTCTCTGCCACTTCCCGTATGGTGACTTCAAGTCCCGTACCCACATTGATATGACAATTGCGTATCTCCCTGCATCCTTCTGGATATGTATCCTTAAAGTCTACATTGAGAAGGACATGCACGCTTGCATCCGCCATGTCCTCACTCCAAAGGAATTCGCGCATGGGCTTACCCGTCCCCCACAGGGTTACAGACTCCGGGGTTATGCCGAACTTGCACAACTCTGCAAGTATCTCCCCATCAGTGTTGCTTCCGCTAACGCCATTCACCGGTCTGAGGTCAAGGTCCTTACGCACTGCGTCCCAATCATTCTCATTAAGACACTTTGCAAGGTATACTTTCCTTATCATTGCCGGCAGCACATGGCTGTTTTCCAGATGAAAATTGTCATTGGGACCATACAGGTTCGTAGGCATCACGGCAATGTAATTGCATCCATATTGTATGCTGAAACTCTCACACATCTTCAAGCCGGCAATCTTTGCAATGGCATACGGTTCGTTTGTATACTCAAGTTCGGAAGTAAGCAGCGCATCTTCCGACATGGGCTGGGATGCCATACGCGGGTAGATACATGTGCTTCCAAGGAACAGGAGTTTTCTGACACCATGGCGGAAGCTCTCACCTATAACGTTCTGCTGTATCTGGAGATTTTCGTAGATGAAATCCGCACGATACTGCAAGTTTGCCATTATACCGCCGACATGGGCAGCAGCAAGCACCACGGCATCAGGCTTTTCCTCATCGAAAAAAACCTTTACGGCAGCCGGATCCAGCAAATCAAGCTCCTTGTGACCCCTGCCAATAAGATTTCTGTAACCTCTTTGTTCAAGGTTTTTCCATATAGCCGAACCCACAAGCCCATTGTGACCGGCTATATATATTTTGGATGATTTGTCCAACATGGCTTAATCCTCTATCTGTGCTTTAAGATGTATCTTCCTGACAAACTTCATGTCGTGCTTAACCATAATGCTTATAAGTTCCGGGAATGTAGTCTTCGTGGGGTTCCAGCCAAGCTGCTTCTTTGCCTTTGCCGGATTTCCAAGCAACTGTTCAACTTCGCAAGGACGGAAATATTTAGGATCGACCTCGACAAGCACTTTTCCGGTATTTACATCTATACCTCTTTCGTTCACACCTTCACCTTCCCAACGCAGTTCCATGCCTGCTTCTTTAAACGCCAGTGTACAGAACTCGCGCACGGTATGCATCTCTCCCGTTGCAATAACAAAATCGTCCGGTTGCGGCTGCTGAAGGATAAGCCACATGCACTCTACGTAATCGCGGGCATATCCCCAGTCGCGAAGAGCGTCAAGGTTGCCAAGATAAAGCTTGTCCTGATATCCCTGTGCTATGCGGCATGCAGCAAGAGTAATCTTACGTGTGACGAAATTCTCTCCCCTGCGCTCGCTTTCATGATTAAACAGGATACCGTTGCAGCAATACATGTCGTAACTTTCACGATAGTTCTTCATTATCCAAAATCCATAGAGCTTTGCCACAGAATATGGAGAGCGCGGGTAGAACGGCGTTGTCTCGCTTTGCGGCACTTCCTGAACCTTTCCATACAGTTCGGAGGTTGATGCCTGATAAATACGACATGTCTTCTCCAGTCCGCATATACGTACAGCCTCAAGCAGACGAAGCGTTCCAACTGCGTCTGTATCAGCCGTATATTCAGGAACATCAAACGAAACCTTTACGTGACTTTGTGCTGCAAGGTTGTATATCTCGTCGGGCTTTGTCTCACCGATGATACGTATCAGAGAGGATGAATCCGTCATGTCTGCCCAGTGAAGATTGACCAGACGAGACTTTTTCATATCACGCACCCACTCGTCAAGATACAGATGCTCTATACGTCCTGTATTGAACGATGACGAACGGCGCAACAAGCCATGAACCTCATAACCTTTATCTATAAGAAACTCGGCAAGGAACGAACCGTCCTGCCCTGTTATACCTGTTATCAATGCAACTTTCTTCATTTTCTTTAATTACCTGTTATATTAATTTATCTATTGATTATTCTCCTGAAAATTCCTTTATGCGCTGCTCTTCAGACAGCTTGCATATAAGAATTTTTCCGTCACCCTCTGCAACGATATATCCGTCAAGTCCCTGAACCACAATCTTATTGTTGTTCAACGTATGCACAATGCAGTTGCGTGTATCGAACAAAGAGACGTTGCTGCCTATTACACTGTTGCCGTCTGTATCTTTGGGGGACAACTGAAGCAGCGACCCCCATGTACCAAGGTCGCTCCAGCCAAAATCTGCCGGATATACAAATATGTCCTTTGCCTTCTCCATTATTGCATAATCCACGGATATATTGTCGCACATCGGGAACTTGCGGTCAATTTCTTCCTGCTCTTTCTCCGTTCCATATACATCAATGCTCTCAAAAATACCGCTTATTGAAGGACAAAACTCCCGGAACGTCTTTACTATGGTATTGACATTCCATACAAAAATACCTGCGTTCCAGTGGAAACTGCTGTCCTTGATATACTCACGGGCTACCTGAAGACAAGGCTTTTCACGGAATGAACTTACACGCAATATCTCGCTGTTTGCAGACGAACGTGAAGACATGTCAGCCTGAATATATCCATATCCTGTCTCAGGGCGCGTGGGTTTCATTCCGAGAGTTACTATAGCATCCGAACTTGCAGTAAAGTCAAGACAACCCTTTATAACCCTCTCAAACTCTTTTACATCCGTAACAATATGGTCACTCGGAGATACAACGATGTTTGCACACGGATCGACCGACTTTATACGCCAGCTTACGTATGCTATACATGGAGCCGTATTACGGCGGCAAGGCTCGCAAAGGATGTTTCTTTCAGGAACATCCGGCAGCTGTTGCCTAACGATATCAACATAGCTCTTATTGGTAACAACCCATACGTTAGCCGGAGAACAGATATCTTTAAAACGGTCGAACGTAAGTTGTAATAAAGAGCGCCCCACACCAAGCACATCAATAAACTGTTTGGGACATTCTTTGGTACTCATCGGCCAAAACCTGCTGCCGACTCCACCTGCCATTATGACGAGATGATTGTTTATACAAGACATAAATATATTAAATCTAATATTAATAATGTGCAAATATACAAAAAAGTATTATATACTGAACCATGTATGAATAAAAACCGGTTATGAGTAAATAAATATTTACCACATAACCGGTTTTATATTAAATCAAAACTGTATAATATCAGCAATACATATTTACTATTGCCTCATAAAGTTCCTGCTTGCCTGAAGTCTGCTTGGGCTCACCAACCTGCTTAGAATATGCAACAAGTTCCTCAAGAGACATCTTGCCTTCCTCAAATTCCTTGCCCTTACCTGCATCGAAAGAAGAATAGCGCTCTTTAACCATACTGCATATCGGAGAGTTCTCTATAAGGTCGGCTGCATTCTCCAAAGCACGTGCCATTGCATCCATACCTGCTATGTGAGCAATGAAGATATCGTCAAGGTCAGTTGAGTTACGGCGTGTCTTTGCATCGAAGTTTGTACCGCCGTTACCCAGACCACCGTTGCGGATAATCTGCATCATAGCCTGAATAAGCTCATAGTTGTCAATCGGGAACTGGTCTGTATCCCAACCGTTCTGATAGTCTCCGCGGTTGGCATCGATAGAACCGAGCATGCCGTTGTCTACGGCAACTGCCAGTTCATGCTCGAATGTATGACCTGCAAGCGTTGCATGGTTTACTTCTATATTAACCTTGAAGTCGTTTTCCAGTCCATGTGCCTTCAGGAAGCCTACTACTGTTTCCGTATCAACGTCATACTGATGCTTTGTCGGCTCCATTGGCTTCGGCTCAATAAGGAACGTACCTGTAAATCCTTTGCTGCGTGCATAGTCGCGTGCCATTGTAAGGATACGTGCCAAATGTTCCTTCTCACGTTTCTGGTCTGTATTCAAAAGGCTCATATAGCCTTCACGTCCGCCCCAGAACACATAATTGGTACCACCAAGCTCGATTGTTGCGTCTATGGCATTCTTTATCTGAACGGCAGCGCGTGCAACAACATCAAAGTCAGGATTTGTGGCAGCACCGTTCATATAGCGCGCATGGCTGAATACGTTTGCCGTACCCCACAGCAACTTTATGCCTGTCTCTTCCTGTTTTTTCTTCAAATATGCAACAACTTCTTTCAGATTTGCCTCATATTCTTCGATTGTATCAGCCTCTGTACACAAGTCTACATCGTGGAAACAGTAGTATTCAATTCCCATTTTCTGCATAAACTCGAAACCGGCATCAGCCTTGTCCTTAGCTGCCTGTACCTTATCGGGGTTACCATTCCAAGGGAACTGTTTCGTTGTACCGCCAAACTGGTCGCCACCTTCTGCACACAGTGTGTGCCACCAAGCCATTGCAAACTTCAACCAGTCTTTCATTTTCTTACCCATTATAACCTTTTCTGCGTCATAATAACGGTAAGCCATTGGATTTTTACTGTCTTTACCTTCGAACTTTATCTGTCCGATTTCAGGAAAATACTCTTTAGCCATAATCTTATGTTTTAATATTTATAAAAACGATATTATTACTTATATAAGTTTTTAATTCTTGGTTACCATTTCCAAACGGCATTTCCACTTGGAATATGCTTCAAGATATTCCGTACGCAAATGCTCGTCCGGCTCTATCACTGCAAGTTTGTTCAGTGTGGCAAAAGCCTCATCGTTGTTCTTATAGATACCGCACCCCATGCCGGCGCCTTTAGCCGCGCCAATACTGCCGTCGGTCTCATACAGCTCTATTGTCGCACCGCTGACTCCTGCCAATGTATCGCGGAACAGCTTGCTAAGGAACATGTTTGCCTTTCCTGCATGTATCTTTCTTATGTCCATGCCCATCTGCTGCATTATCTCCATTCCATAACAGAAACTGAAGACAATGCCCTCCTGTGCCGCACGCATAAGATGAGCCTTACCGTGCTTATTGAAGTTTATTCCATTCACTGAACATCCCACTTCACGGTTTTCCAACACTCTTTCCGCGCCGTTGCCAAACGGGATGATTGTGACACCGTCGCTTCCAATCGCAACCGAACTGGTCATCTCATTCATATCCGCATACGATATACCCTCGGGGGCAATGTTCCTTCTGACCCATGCATTCAATATACCCGTACCGTTTATACAAAGCAATACGCCAAGACGGTCAAGCTCTTTTGAATAGTTTACATGGGCAAACGTATTGACACGGCTCTTTTTATCATAGTTTATATCTCCCAAAACGCCGTATACAACACCCGATGTTCCTGCCGTGGAAGCTATCTCACCAGGATTGAAGACATTCAGGCTAAGGGCGTTGTTGGGCTGGTCTCCGGCACGATAGCTCACAGGAGTTCCTTCTGCAAGTCCGAGTTCTGCGGCAGCAGAGGCATTTACCTCACCCTGAACACTGAAAGTCGGGACAATGTCCGGCACCATATTGCTTTCAAAACCATAATAATCAAGCAGGAAATCTGCCGGTGTCTTCGTCTTGAAGTCCCAAAGCATTCCTTCACTCAGTCCGCTTATAGTTGTATTCGCTATACCTGTCAGCCTCATGGCTATGTAGTCGCCTGGCAACATGAACTTGTCTATACGCTCAAATATCTGTGGCTCATTTTCCTTTACCCACGCCAACTTGGCTGCCGTAAAATTGCCGGGAGAATTTAAAAGATGCGAAAGGCACTGTTCTGAACCTATATCATTGAAAGCCTTGTCGCCATAAGGAACCGCTCTCGAGTCACACCATATTATTGAAGGTCTCAAGACCTGCTGCTCTTTGTCTACACAAACAAGACCATGCATCTGATAAGAAATACCCACAGCCTTTATATCAGAACCTTTGACATTTGCTTCTGACATTATTTTCTTGATACTCAATTTGGCATTATCCCACCACATTTGAGGTTCCTGTTCTGCCCATCCTATCTTTTTAGCCATTATCGGAGCTTCTTTCTCCGGATAAAAAGCGGAAGCCGCACAAAGACCGTTATCAATATCGACAAGCGATGCTTTTACAGACGAACTGCCGATATCAAGCCCTAATAAATATTGTTTTGACATATTCGTAATATTACTTTATTACACATAATACGTACAATAAATTATATTCCCTTTTTAATGTCAATGTTAATAGTATTTAATATCAATTTCTGATTGCAGCCCTTATGGTTTCATAACCCATAGCTTTACGTCCCGTAACCCATAGCTTTATGATACGTAATCCTATGAGTTATGTATTACGAATATGAATTATGAATTCTTCAAAAAAGATGTCATCAGAACAAGGACAATGATGTATCCTCTGCTTTTCGGGGAGTTTCCTCTTCTTTCTCCTCTTCAAATAGAAGCATAAGCTGTGCCCTGTCACCTGCTTCCATGTTCAGACGGTAAATACCGCGAACTGCCGTTTTTTCGATTATCGAACTGCGGGTTTTACTGTTTCTATACAAATACTGCTTTACATAGCGATATACATCTTCAAAACATAACGTCCCGAAAAATGAGTTATGTGTGTTGAAGACATGACGGGCTATCTTTTGGACACAAAGTCCTTCTGTGCCTGCTTCTTTCAGAATATTCAATATATCGCGTTCGTAGTCCATTTTTGAAAAAAGGCCGGTAACAATAACTTACCGACCTTCCTTTAAATATGATTTTTACCTTTAAGCCAGAACAAGCTTATCTTCCTGCTCTTTTACCTTGCCTTCTTTAAACAGCCAGCCTATACCAAGAAGAACCTCTTCTGTTGATATATTGGCAGCCTTAGCTATTTCTGCAACACTAAGTGGTTTCTCTGCTGCAGCAAGTGCCTGATAAACGTCTCCTGCCCTGAAACCTACGTTCTCTGCATTAATGACAACCGTTTTCTTGGTAGCAGCCGTCTTTCTTGTTGCACATGCTTTCTTCGCTGTTGTCTTCTTCTCTGTTGCAGCTTTTGTAGCTGCTGCTTTCTTTTCTGCCATAATTAAATTAAATTTAGACCTCTATTTATTTCAATCTTTTGATTAATTATGCTGCAAAGATAGCGTTTTTGGCATTAATGGTATTATTTTTCTATTAATAAATTACTTTTATACAGTATTTTAACACATTTACTTACAAATCTATTGACTTATATCAACCTTTATTTGCAATTCGTCAAGTTGTTTGTCATCAACAATAGAAGGAGCATCAAGCATGACATCACGCCCGCTGTTGTTCTTAGGGAATGCAATACAGTCACGTATACTGTCAAGTCCTGCCATTATCGAAACGAAACGATCCAAGCCAAAAGCAAGTCCGGCATGTGGAGGTGCTCCATATTTAAATGCATTTATAAGGAAGCCGAACTGAGCCATGGCTCTCTCAGGAGTGAAGCCAAGAATGTTGAACATCTTCTCCTGCAAGTTACAATCATGAATACGCAGGCTTCCGCCTCCTACTTCTATACCGTTGCATACAAAATCGTATGCCATGGCACGCACCCTCTCCGGATGTTCGTCCAGCAAAGGTATGTCGTCCGGATTAGGCATTGTAAACGGATGATGGGTTGCCATTAGTCTCTGCTCCTCATCACTCCATTCAAACAACGGGAAATCTACTATCCACAAACATTCAAACTTATCCTTGTCGCGCAGTCCGAGACGACTGCCCATTTCCAATCGCAGGCTGCACAACTGAACACGTGTCTTATTAGCATTGTCACCACTGAGTACAAGAACAAGGTCACCGTCTTTAGCTCCCATTACTTCTTTTACACGGTTCCACACCTCTGGAGCATAAAATTTGTCAATGCTGCTCTTCACGCTCCCGTCTTCATTAAACTTGACATAGACAAGTCCTTTGGCACCGACCTGAGGTCTCTTCACGAAATCTGTCAGCTGGTCAAGCTGCTTACGTGTATAATTAGCACATCCAGGCACGCAAATACCACCAATATATGCAGCGTCATTGAACACGGAGAATGTGCCTGTACCTTTCAACGTATCCATAAGTTCGACAAATTCCATACCGAAACGTGTGTCCGGTTTGTCACTTCCATACAGGCGCATTGCATCATGCCATGTCATCTGCTGCAACTTTGCCGGCAGCTCCACGCCGCGAACTTCCCTGAACAAGTGGCGTGCCATGTCTTCGAAAAGGTCTATCACGTCATCTTGATCGACGAAAGACATTTCGCAGTCAATCTGTGTGAATTCAGGCTGACGGTCTGCACGCAAGTCTTCATCACGGAAACACTTTGCAATCTGAAAGTATCTGTCAAATCCGCTTACCATAAGAAGCTGCTTCAGTGTCTGAGGGCTTTGCGGCAATGCATAAAACTGTCCGGGATTCATACGCGAGGGGACAATAAAGTCACGGGCACCCTCAGGCGTACTACCTATTAATATAGGTGTTTCCACCTCTATAAAGTCTTTTGAATCGAGGAAATTACGTATTAATATTGTCATACGGTGACGCAACTCCAAATTAGCACGCACCGACGGACGGCGTAAATCGAGATAACGGTACTTCATACGTATGTCGTCTCCACCGTCGGTATTGTCCTCTATTGTAAACGGAGGTGTAAGGCTTTCACTGATAACCGACAGTTCCGAAACTATTATCTCAATATCACCTGTAGGAATATTCTTGTTCTTACTTTGCCTCTCACTTACCGTACCAGTTGCCTGAATACAATACTCACGCCCAAGTTTATTAGCTTTGGCAAAGACATCGGCATTGAGTTCTTCATTGAAAGCCAACTGAGTTATACCGTAACGGTCGCGCAAATCAACAAAAGTCATGCCTCCCATTTTACGGCTACGCTGCACCCATCCGGCAAGTTTCACGTTCTTGCCTACATCAGAGATACGCAACTCTCCACATGTGTTCGTTCTATACATAAGTGTTCTATAATTTTGACATGCAAAATTATAAAAAAATGTAGAACAAACAAAAGATTATCACTGCTAACTATTAAATAAGGAGAAAGTTTTAATGTTAGGCTTCAATCGCGTGCACAGGCAACAAGTTGTCCATTTTCTTCAATAAGCTCTATCGTCCCGCCTATCCACTCTGTAAAAGGAAGCTCTTCCGAAAAATGATAATATGCCCTGACTATGCCATTGTCGGTTTCCACCACACCGTTGACAATGACATCTCCGTTTTTCATAAGTCTGTTTGCTGCAAATCTGCCTGTTCCTTTTAATAACATAACGGTAGTCGAATTTATATAAGTCCTCAATATACCGGAAACGAAATGTACATAATATTATATAATATATAATGATTAAGGTCTGTGGAGAGTTCGCATGCTTCCAGGTGGAATGTTTATAGGCTGGGGAGTTACACCATTTACTCTTTCATCCTCACTACCTCTCCTATTCCTTATATTTTCATTTAAGGTATCGCCGCCATGTATGTCTTGCTGTATGTTTGAATGCGTACCGGTTCCGGACGTACCATGAAGTCTTACCAGCCGTATATTATCCACAAACATAAGCTTCATTGTGGAAGAGGATGTATTCTGATTTTTTGTCAAAAAGATAAATCCATACACATCCTTTATTCCTATATTCTTATCGTCAACGACATTGAGCGTATAATGAGAATCGGAAGACATGTGCACCGTACGCGACACAATACTGTCATTTGACAAACGCACTACCAACTGTGCCACACCGTCTTTCGTTCCGTCCTGATAAATGAAATGCGTATCGAAGCTCAACACCATCCTGTCTCCTTTGTGGAATGCCGTATCTGCCTTTATTGCATACGACAACACATTATAAGGCATATGCGGCTGCAACACGCACGAACGTTCTTCATTCCACACATCGGCTGTGTCTGAGTTTGCCACAGATGAGCCAAACTGCTGCAGGTCTCCTGCTGAAGCACCCATGCCTATGGCTGCATTGCCGAGACGTTTCTCAATATTTTCATAAATTGAGTGCAACCGGTCTGCATGGCGTGCATAATATACCAAAGAAGAGTCAAACTCAGCCTGCGTCACACCATGTTTCTTCAATACTGCAAGTTTATACAGCCCATTGTTGTACGCTTGTTCCTGTGCGTCTCCGTCTTCACAATTAGCCATGCCGTCTGCTATATAGTAGTCGTAAAGAATGTTTTCCATGTCTCCCGGCTGTATGTATCCGGAAGGGACACGGGGCTTGCACGACAGTAATGCAACCAACGTGACAAAGCACAACACTATAATGCAGTTTTTCTTCATTGTCTCTTAAACGTGATTTGTGACAGCTCTTTACGACAGAATAATATCAATGACACAACGCCGACACTGATGCAGGCATCGGCAAAGTTAAACACGGGGCTGAAAAATATAAACTCTTCTCCGCCAAACACCGGCACCCACTCAGGCCACGTCGTGACTATTAGCGGAAAGTAGAACATATCGACAACCTTCCCCATAAGGAATGAGGAATATCCCTGACCGAAAGGCACCATGTATGATACATAATAAGGAGAAGAGGCATTGAATATAAGCCCATAGAACATACAGTCTATAAGATTTCCCAAAGCACCTGCAAAGACAACCGACAAAAGACAGATATATAGAAGACGTGCCTTCCGCCTTATCTGCAAACAGATGTAATATCCGAGCGCACTTATAGCCAGAACACGGAACAGGCTGAGCACCAACTTATTTATAAATGTCATGCCGTATGCCATTCCGTTGTTCTCTATAAAGTTTATATAAAACCAGTCTGTTACCCTTATCGATTCATACAGGCACATGCCCGTCTTGACCTCAATCTTTATGATTTGGTCTATAATAAGGATAAGGACAATGAGTGCACACGCAGACAATATGCGTGCAGATGACAACATATATCTGTTCATTTATCCCTTCCTCGCATTCTTTGACGCTACGCTCAAAGTTGCATGAGGAACCACACGCAGACGTTCTTTCGGAATGAGTTCTCCCGTTATACGGTCTATCCCGTATGTCTTTTTCTCAATACGTACCAAAGCTGCCTCAAGCCCCTGTATGAATTTCTGCTGACGCGCAGCAAACTGTGTCAGTTCCTCTTTTGTCTGTGTTGCGCTTCCTTCTTCCAGAATTTTATATGTAGGTGACGTATCTTCAACATCGTTTCCATCTGCATTCATAAGTGTGCGCATCATCTGATTGTAGTCACGGCGTGCCAAAGCAAGCTTTTCATTGATAATAGCCTTGAACTCTTCAAGCTCTTCATCTGTATAACGTTTCTTGTCTGCCATAATAATCAGTCGTTAAGTTATATTGAATTTTATAAAGTTCCAGATTAACCTTCACTTTACTTCTTTTCCACTTTAATATTCAGGTTGAATGTATCGAACTGGAACTCAGGTCCGTCATTGTCTGCCAGAACAATATCATCAGCCAAGACCTGTCCCTTGATATATTCCGAATATGCCTCCACTGCCTCTTCAACCTGTTCAACAGAAGTTATAGTAACATTTATGCGGTCTGTTATTTCCAGTCCTGTTTCTTTTCTTATGTTCTGTATACGGTTTATCAGTTCGCGTGCCATGCCTTCCTTACGCAGTTCATCGCTGATTTCAACTTCGAGCGCAACCGTCAGATTGCCTTCATTGGCAACAAGCCATCCCGGTATGTCCTCGCTGATGATTTCAACATCTGCAATGTCCACCACAACACTCTGCCCTTCTATGTTTAACTCTATCGATGACTTCTGTTCAAAAGCAGCAATATCCTCCTGAGTAAGGTTTTCCATTCCGGCTGCTATGCTCTTCATCAGCTTGCCGAACTTCTTGCCCAAAGTGCGGAAATTACACTTTACTTTCTTGACAAGCACTCCTGAACCTTCCACAAAGGTAAGTTCCTTGACATTTACCTCACTCATTATAAGGTCCTTGACAGCACTGATATAAGCTTTCTGCCTCTCATCTACTGCCGGTATCATGATGCTCTGCAGCGGCTGACGCACCTTGATATTAACCTTACGGCGCAATGCAAGTGTCATGGAAGTTATTTTCTGAGCCATTCTCATACGCTCTTCCAGCTCGCTGTCTATAAGACTTTCATCTGCGACAGGATATTTTGCCAAATGTACGGAACAAACATTGTCGCGTCCGGTAACGTTTATCAGGTCCATATAAAGACGGTCTGCATAGAACGGGGCAAATGGAGCCAGCAGCTTTGCCACCGTTTCAAGACATGTGTATAATGTCTGATAAGCCGAAAGCTTCTCCTTGCTCATGTCCTTGCCCCAGAAACGTTTGCGGTTAAGCCGCACGAACCAGTTGCTGAGGTCATCGTTCACAAACGTATCGATAAGACGTCCGGCACGCGTAGGGTCATAACCGTCCATTTCCTTCTCAACGCCTTTTATAAGCGTGTTGAAAACAGAAAGTATCCAGCGGTCTATCTCCGGACGCTCATTCACCGGTATCTCCGTCTGCGAATAGTCAAAAGCGTCGACATTTGCGTATAGTGCAAAGAAGCTGTATGTATTATATAATGTACCGAAGAACTTACGGCGGACTTCATCAACTCCGTTAGGGTCAAACTTAAGGTTATCCCAAGGCTCAGAGTTGGTCATCATATAGAAACGTACGGGGTCTGCACCAAAATTGTCTATCATGGTGAAAGGATTGATAACATTTCCCACATGCTTTGACATCTTGTTACCTTTCGAGTCGAGCACAAGTCCGCTTGATATTACATTCTTGAATGCAACAGAGTCGAACACCATTGTTGCAATGGCATGAAGCGTAAAGAACCAGCCTCTTGTCTGGTCCACTCCCTCATTGATAAAATCGGCGGGGAATGCCTTTCTGTCGTCTATCAGTTCACGGTTCTCAAAAGGATAGTGTATCTGGGCGTATGGCATGGAACCTGAATCAAACCATACATCTATAAGGTCTGTCTCACGTTTCATCGCCTTGCCGCTATCGCTTACAAGCACTATGTTGTCAACATAAGGACGGTGAATATCTATCTTGTCATAATTCTCACGGCCGTAATCACCAGGAACAAAACCCTTGTCCTTCATCGGGTTGCTCTTCATGATGCCTGCCGCAACAGACTTTTCTATCTCATCATAAAGCTGCTGCATCGAACCTATGCAGATTTCATCACCGTCTTCATTACGCCATATCGGAAGCGGTGTTCCCCAATACCGGCTGCGTGAAAGGTTCCAGTCGTTAAGATTGTCAAGCCAATTTCCGAAACGTCCTGTACCGGTACTCTCCGGCTGCCAGTTTATGGTTTTATTAAGTTCGCTCATGCGTTCCTTCTTCGCCGAAGAACGTATGAACCACGAGTCGAGCGGATAATACAACACAGGTTTGTCCGTACGCCAGCAATGAGGATAGTTGTGTACATGTTTCTCAATCTTCAGTGCCGTACCTTCCTGCTTCATCTCCATACACAGTACGATGTTGAGGTCTTCGGCTTTCATCGCAGCCTTTTCGTCATACTTTCCTTCAGAATTGAACACAGGAGAATAGGCATTCTTTACATAGTCGCCAGCATGTTTTGCGTATGCTTCGGCATTCAGACAGCGTGCAGCAAACTCATTGTCGAGTTCTGCCATGACATAATATTTGCCCTCAAGGTCTACCATAGGGCGTGTCTCACCTTTCTTGTTGATAAGGAACAACGACGGTATTTCCGCATCCTTTGCAACCTTTGCATCGTCTGCACCGAATGTCGGGGCAATATGCACAATACCCGTACCGTCTTCCGTTGTCACATAGTCACCGGGAATTACACGGAACGCCTTGCCGCTCATCTCCACAAACTTATCCTTGCCGTTTTCTCCCACAAACACTTTTTCAGGATTTGCCTCAGCATACGCCTTCACGAAATCAGGAGCGTTCTCGTCAACCTTTGCAGAGGGCTTCACCCAAGGCATAAGCTGCTCATATTCCATACCGACAAGATCTTTGCCAGTATATTCACCGACAATATGATAAGGAATCATCTTATCGCCGTGCTTATATGCCTCCATATCAGCATCCTTGCCCTCAGCCTTGAAGTAAGCGTTTACAAGAACATCAGCCATAACAACGGTTATCTTTTCATCGTTGTAAGGATTGTATGTCTGCAAAGCCACGTATTTTATATTGGGTCCAACGCAAAGTGCCGTATTTGAAGGCAACGTCCACGGCGTTGTTGTCCATGCTGCGAAATAGGCTGTCCCCCACCCGCTCCATTCTGCCTTAGGGTTGATAACCTTGAAAAGAGCCGTTGCCGTGGTGTCCTTTACATCGCGGTAGCATCCGGGCTGGTTAAGCTCATGGCTCGACAATCCTGTTCCGGCAGCCGGACTGTACGGCTGTATTGTATAGCCTTTATACAACAGACCCTTATCATAGAGTTGCTTAAGAAGCCACCATAGCGTCTCTATATATTTGTTGTCATAAGTGATGTAAGGATTGTCCAAGTCTACGAAATATCCCATTTCTTCCGTAAGCTTGCGCCATTCCTCTGTATACATCATCACATTCTGACGGCACTTACGGTTGTAGTCTTCCACCGATATATATTTATCACTGGCATGATTGTCAATGTCTGCCTTTGTTATGCCCAGTTCCTTTTCCACACCAAGTTCAACAGGAAGTCCGTGCGTATCCCAACCAGCCTTACGGCGGACCATATATCCCTTCATCGTCTTGTAACGGTTGAACGTGTCCTTTATCGCACGTGCCAGCACATGGTGTATGCCGGGATGACCGTTCGCAGAAGGAGGTCCCTCAAAGAAGACAAACTCCGGACATCCCTCGCGCTCGGATATTGTCTTGTGAAATACGTCATTCTCATTCCACGATGATAAAACCTCTTTGTTTGTCTCAACAAGATTAAGACCGTTGTGTTCGGCAAATTTCCTGGCCATATATCTATTCTATTATATCTATTTATATTTTATACAATTATTTGAGGCGCAAAGTTAAAAAAAAAATCATCATTACCAACTAATTATCATAAGTTTAAAATTATTTTAACGCGAGTTTCCTATAATATTTAGGCGGAATTAATTTTGTCTGCATTCATCTTACAATCTGAAACATGGCATTTGGGACTCTTAAACATGGCATTTAAGAGGTCAAAAGGTAACCTTTTAAACTCCCAAAGGGCACCTTTGGAAAATCAAACATACGTGATTGAAAACTGTAAGCAAAAGCTGGCATAATATAACAGTCTGAAAGATGTGTGCAGGCAATAATTCCGCTAACGGGTATATCTCTTATATAACAAAAAAAGGCGGTCATTGTATCATCTACAACAACCGTCCTACAATACAGAACTTATCAGTCCTAACTTTTTCCTACCATTCTTTAAACCACCAAATAAGGAATGGTCAATCTTTAATCCTTAACAATCTTTTTATCTTAAAACCATACCTTATATTCCTATATCTTTTATCTCTTTTTCCTGATGCAAAAATACATTGTTTGCAATAAATACAATCAATTCTGCACGTCAAAAATAATATAAGCCCCGTTCTTTTGACATATATCATCTCACCCGCAATCTGTCACCAACCTTAAGGTTGTAATCAGGAGACAGACCGTTCATCTTATACAGGTTCTTGACCCTTATTCCATAACGCTGTGCAATGGAATACATACTCTCACCCTGCTTTACTGTGTGCGGACGTTTCTTATAAACCTTATCTGCTTTTTTCTGCTTCTTCTTTAAATATATTATATCTCCGGAACGCAATATTCCGTCTTTGTCACGCTCGTTATATTTTGCAAGTTTTCGGTATGAAATCCCCACTTCCTTAGCTATACTCCGAAACGTATCTCCCTGTCTTACCGTGAGATAATAGTTCTTGTTATATATATGGATTGGATGCAACGTGGAGCCCATCCTTGCCGGAACATCCTTTGACAGATGATCTGCCATAAACTTGTCGTATGTCTTCGCCGTGTCATACTGATAAAGTTTATACAGCTCTATAATACCTATCAGTTTCTGAGCATATGTCGGACTTGTGGCATATCCACACGCCTTGAGACCTCTCGCCCAACCTTTATAGTCGGTTATTTTCAATGAGAACAGGCTTTGATAACGCCTTTGCTGCGAAAGAAAACGGCTATGGTCTTCATAACTGTCACGCACATTGTCGTATGCCCTGAAACACTCATGCCGCTCGTCATCGTCGTGATATGTCGTGGCTCCCGTCCAGCCATGGCATTTTATGCCAAAATGGTTATTGCCTTTCCTCGCAAGGTCGCTGTTCCCTGCCCCGCTCTCAAGAAGTCCCTGTGCGAGCGTTATGCTTGCCGGTATCTTATACCTCAGCATTTCCTCTATTGCAAGGTCGCGATACTGGTTGATATATGTCTGATAGCGTGAGTTCCATTTCATCTGGGCTGCACCCGAATACGAAAAGAGCAGGCTTATAAGGATAAATATGTATTTCTTCATTTTGTGCGTTCTATTACATAATGCTTATTAATGCAAAAATACTATAATTCATCGGTTTATCAAAATTACGTATAATATATTTGACTATTAGGCTGTCAAGCTTTATCTTTGCATGACAACAATAGATTATCGGCAAGAAATGACACCGGCGTCTATATTAACACAAGATATCACGAAATATAATCATAAACAACTTAAGTTAAAAATGGCAATCATGGAAATCGGAATAAAGTTTAAATCAGAGTTGGAAGTCACCTGTGCTGACACGGCGATATCGGCAGGAAGCGGCACACTTAGAGTGCTTGCCACACCTGTTGTAATAGCACTTATTGAGAAGACGGCATGGAAAAGCGTGGACAAGTATATTGGCAACGGATGTTGTACTGTTGGCACGGCACTGAACATCGAGCATCTTGCGCCGACACCCGTAGGAATGACCGTGGTCTGCGAGACGACACTTACAGAGACATGCGGCAGAAAACTTGTTTTCAATGCCGAAGTATACGACACCAACGGGCTTGCAATTGCCAAAGGTACACACACGAGATTTATCGTAGACGGTGACAGGTTTCAGAAAAAGGCAGACAGCTTTTTAAAGGATAAATAATTTAGAAACTTAAATTAACATTGCAAACATATATAAATATAAAAAAATAAGGTAACTTTGCCAAAAGTTAATAACTCACTAAGGACATTGAAATATGAAAAAAGTCATTGCAATATCATTTATGTTTATATTTGCCGTAACTACAATTATGGCACAGTCTGCTGCTGAAATAAAGTTCGACAAACTGACACACAACTTCGGAACATTCTCTGAAAGCACACCGGTACAGAAATGTACTTTCACTTTTACAAACACCGGCAACGCTCCTTTGGTAATCAATCAGGCGGTGGCAAGTTGCGGATGCACTGTTCCAGAATATACAAAGTCACCCGTAGCACCAGGACAGACTGGAAAAATAACCATTACATACAATGGAAAGGGAAAGTTTCCCGGACATTTCAAAAAAAGCATTACCATACGCACGAACGCTGCAACATCAATGGTACGCCTATACGTAGAGGGTGACATGCTGGAGGCTAAATAATTAAAATGTTTACATACGATGAAGGCACCGGTGCACACAAGGCATCGGTGTCTTTTTTTATAAATACGTGTACGGCTCAACATGCCTTTTCATTGTGCCATGACACTCCTGCCCGGCACATAATAAGCAGTCTGAACAAGCTCAAACGGGCATTAATAAACACGTTTTGCAAGATTTTTTCATGTTGTGTGGGTACACAATAAAATATCTAAAATATTGCTATCAAAAGTTTTGGAACTTTAAATAAAGTTTCATATCTTTGCATCGTTATCCTGAAAACAATCTTTTTACCTTAAAAACTAATACCTATTGAAATGTAAAGCGGTTATCTGTGAAGACAACCGCTTTATGCTTTTTATGATATTTATACTCAAGCCCGTATACAAGCTAATAAATGTTTTTTTCCCTTATATATTACTGTATATAAAAATACTTTGACTATTTTTGCATAAAATCAACTGTATAATACAATATATTATGAAGTATATTATAATCGGTGGTGTAGCAGGTGGAGCAACAGCTGCTGCCCGAATTAGGAGAAACTCAGAAGAGGCAAAAATCGTTTTAATAGAAAAAGGAGAGCATATCTCTTATGCCAACTGCGGACTGCCTTATTACATAGGCAACGTTATCTCAGACCGCGAGAAACTTTTTGTACAGACGCCACAAGCATTTGCGCAACGTTTCAATATAGATGTCCGCGTAAAATCAGAGGTCATTGCTATAGACCGCATCAAAAAAGCGGTTAAAATTAAGGGTGCTGACGGAAAGACATATATGGAGGCTTATGATAAGTTGTTGTTATCTCCCGGTGCTTCTCCAGTCAGACCTCCATTGCCTGGCATTGACATTGAAGGTATATTTACTCTTAGAGACGTTAACGATACTGATACGATAAAGAATTATATCCGGACTAATGATATAAAGCGCGCTATTATAATAGGTGGTGGTTTCATTGGACTTGAAATGGCTGAAAATCTCCATAACAACGGTTCACAAGTGGCTGTTGTAGAAATGGCAAATCAAGTAATGGCACCAATAGATTTCTCTATGGCATCACTTGTACATCAGCATCTGCTGCAAAAAGGCATCCGTCTTTATCTGGGAACAGCAGTAACTTCTTTTGAACGAAATGCAGAAGGAATAAGTGTTGTATTCCAAAATGGAAGACATTTATCCGCAGACATGATTATTTTGTCCATCGGAGTACGTCCCAATACGATGCTTGCCTCCCAAGCTGGCATTGAATTGGGAGAAATGCGCGGTATAAAAGTAAATTGTTTTCTCCAAACATCCGATGAAAACATATATGCCGTCGGAGATGCCATAGAATATCCCCACCCAATCACAGACAAGCCATGGCTCAATTATCTGGCTGGACCGGCAAATCGGCAGGCACGCATTGTTGCAGACAACATGGTTTTTGGAAACAAAATAAAATATGAAGGAGCAATCGGCACTTCAATTGCAAAAGTCTTTGATCTGACGGTTGCCGCTACCGGAATGTCTGCCAAACGTCTTAAACAGTTGGAAACGGAATATCTTTCTGCTACTATCCATCCTTCGTCACATGCAGGATACTATCCTGATGCACTGCCAATGTCTATAAAAATCGTCTTCGCTCCTAAAGACGGACGTCTGCTTGGTGCACAGATTGTAGGTTTCGAAGGTGTCGACAAACGAATTGATGAATTCTCTCAAGTAATAAAGAACAATGGTAGCATATACAATCTTATGTCACTCGAACATGCTTATGCACCGCCATACTCATCGGCAAAAGATCCTGTTGCCGTGACCGGTTATGTTGCAGGGAATATTCTGAGTGGGAAGATGAGTCCTATTTACTGGCGCCAGCTTAAAGATACGGATATTAATGATATTACTCTAATTGATGTGCGCACTCCTGATGAATTTAACTTAGGAGCCATTAATGGTGCCATAAACATACCGCTTGATGATATACGCCATCATTTGAACGACATTCCCAAGAACAAACCTATCATCCTTTATTGCGGAGTTGGGTTACGCGGATATCTTGCATCAAACATTTTACGACAAAACGGATTTAATGATGTAAGAAATCTTATAGGTGGACTGAAAACATATACTGCCGCGGTCACTCCTCTTCCTGATGCAAAACCTTTTGATGACGGAAATGTTTGCAACAGCGATACAACAAATTTAACTGATAAATCCGTAATAAAAAACATACATGAGATTGATGCATGCGGACTTTCATGCCCAGGACCTATAATGAAACTTAAACAAAGTATTGAAAAACTTGGAACTGGTGAGCAACTGCAAATCACTGCGACCGACCCTGGTTTTGTACGTGATGCCGAAGCATGGTGCCACTCAACAGGTAACCATTTCATATCATCATCCTTCAACACCGGAAAATACAGTGTATTGATCAAAAAGAAAGATGCACAGCACTTTGAACCCGCAAGCAATGGCAAAGGAAAGACATTTATTCTTTTCAGCGATGACCTTGACAAGGCTCTCGCAACATTTGTTCTTGCCAACGGAGCGGCAGCGACAGGTGAAAAAGTAACAATATTCTTCACATTCTGGGGACTGAACGTCATCAAAAAAGATAAAAAGCCCAAAGTCAACAAAGATATATTCGGAAAGATGTTCGGCATTATGCTGCCTTCACGTTCAATGAAACTTAAACTTTCAAAAATGAATATGGGAGGCATTGGCAGAAAGATGATGCGCTACATAATGAAGACCAAAAACATAGAGTCGCTGGAAACGCTACGTTCCTTAGCCATAGAGAACGGCGTTGAATTTATTGCATGCCAGATGTCTATGGACGTCATGGGAGTAAAACGTGAAGAACTTCTCGACAACGTGACAATTGGAGGAGTCGCCACCTACATGAACCGTGCAGACAATGCCAATGTAAATCTTTTTATATAACCTGCATATACAGACAATCATCACTGTATATTACAGGAAGAGGACTTGCACATACCAAAACAATGAAATTGCAAAAGCGCGCACTGCGCAATGTCAGCTTGGAAAGAATTGTGTCAAGCGTCACTGGATGAAAGCGGTAAGGAAAACAGAAGAGGGTGTGCCTCTGTGACACACCCTCCCATATCATCACAATAAAAACTATTGTCTGTCAACAAACCTTCTCAAGGCGCTTCATCATGGCAAACATGAAGATTGCAGCAATGAGGCATACTCCCATGAACACTGCCCAGCAAGCCCAAAGAGGCACCGTACCCCAAAGAAGTCCACCAAAGAGAACAAGCTGATTGCCCAACGCCGTGGCAACGAACCAGCCCCCCATCATCATACCCTTGTACTTAGGAGGAGCAACCTTAGAGACGAAAGAGATACCCATAGGAGAAAGCAGCAGTTCACCGAATGTAAGAATAAGATAAATGCCGATAAGCAGATTGGGTGTAACATCTGCAACATGCACGGCAACAGGCGAGCCGTCGGGTCCCGGTTCTGTCTGCGGAACAGGCAAGCCGATAGAGAAGAACATCAATATGGCAAAAGCGGCAGCCGCAACAATCATACCGTAAGCTATCTTGCGCGGAGCGGAAGGTTCTTTGCCTTTGGCAGCAAGCGCGCCGAAAATTGCCATAGACACGGGAGTGAGTGCAACAACGTAGAACGGATTAAACTGTTGGAATATAGGTGCCTTGACCTCTACATCACCAGTAATCTGGCGGTATTTCCAAACAAGTATGCCAACAGCGGCAATGATTACGGCAGCAGAAATTCCCTTGGCTCTTGACGATTTGCTCTGGAATAGAGAGAAACCGGCATATACGATGAATATAACGAGCACGAGGTTCCACACATCAAATGCCATGCCCTGAACTCCGGAAGCAGAACGAGCCGTAAACTCATCGGCAAAATACGTCAGCGACAAGCCGTTCTGATGAAATGCCATCCAGAAGAATATCACAACTGCAAAGACAAGACAAAGTGCCGTGATGCGCTGTTTGGTCTCAGTTGGTGTCAACTGTACCTCATCCACAGCCTTATCGCCCTTGTCTGCAACCTTCTTGTTGCCTTCAGTATGCTTGAATGTGGCACGGAACACATAATAAATCGCAATCGACAAAATCAATGATGCGCAAGCCACTGCAAACGAGAAGTGATAGGCGTCGTTTGAAGAATATCCCAATGACGTCTCTGCATATTCCTTTATCTTCACAGCCATGGTCGGGGCAAAGAGCGCACCGATATTTATTGCCATGTAAAATATGGAGAAACCTGAGTCACGGCGCTTTGCATACAGCGGATCGTCGTAAAGATTACCGACCATAACCTGCAGGTTTCCCTTAAACAGTCCGGTTCCGAAACCTATCAGCAACAGGGCGGCAAGCATTACGACAAGTGCCAGTGTGTTACCTCCGAGCGGAACGGCAAGGAGCAGGTAGCCGGCGAACATAATCATGATACCCGTGGTTACCATTTTGCCGAACCCGAACCTGTCGGCAAGCATTCCGCCGAACAGCGGGAAGAAATAGACAAGCATCAGGAACGAACTGTAAATTGTTCCTGCCATGGATGCCGACAATCCATAGTTCTCTCTTAAAAACAATGCAAACACAGCAAGCATCGTATAATATCCGAAACGCTCGCCGGTGTTGGCTAAAGCCAAGGCATACAGCCCTTTAGGTTGACCTTCAAACATAATAATTTATTTTTTAGTTTTAACAATATCAAAGAGGTAAGTGAGCTTTATCACAATATTCCCGAAGTTAGACTTACTGAAATAGTCTTTCTTCGAGTCTTTATAAATATTTCCAAGACCGTAATAATAACGTCCTTCTACCTGAAAATGCCCAATTTTTGGATGAGAATACTCCGCGCCGAGACCTGCCGCTATACCATAGTCAATCTTGTTTTCGACCTCCATGGCATATTGCGCCGTCACTTCGTTCACACGGTCATCGGTATTAACGTTGTCAAGAGGGAAGTTCATTTCCGAAGACTCACTCATATATATACCAATTTGCGGTCCTGCCTGAAAGAAGAACTGAAAGCCTTTCTCTTCCCTGCCCCATGCCAAATGGGCAAACACCGGTATCTGAACGTAGTTTATTGTGCGGCTGTATTCTTCTGCCACGCCTGTGACAGGGTTTACAACCGGAGCATCATTGATATCAAGAATATCTTCTTTCCAGCCTATCTTAGCATAGTTAACCTCTGCCTGTACGGAACAAATGGTATTAAAATATTTCTCACATACGTATCTGAACGATATTCCGCCTGTGTATCCTCCGTAGAAGGTCTGGTTAACCTTGGGCGTAAACCCTACATTACTAAATATATAACCTCCGTTTACACCTATGCTGAGATCGTTGCGGTGCTGACCTATCTGTGCAAACGAAGGCATAACACACAAAAGAGTTACTGCGGATATAAAGAGTCTGTACATCTGCATTTAAAAATTGATTGTTGATATTGAACGGTTCCTGTTGTAATGGACGAACATATACCCGTGGTTCTGCAAGCCTCCGTTGCCTACACGCCTAAAATACATCTGTGTCTGCAGAGCATCCTTGTCACAGTCCGCACCCGTGAAATTCGTTCCATGCTTGTAAAAGCCGCGCAGGAAATACATCCCATGGTCATAACCGGTTATGGCAAAACGCGGCATATAGTCCATCATGTCGCTCTTGAACCACCTGCGGTAGTCATTTTCAAACGCCTTTGTCTGCGCGGACAGCGGATTATAATAAAAATATGCAGGGATATATGTGTCGTATGCAAAGAACTTGTCCATATTATATTTGGCATACATCAACCATTCCGTATATCCGAAAAGAGATATCACATAGTCAGAATGCCCCGCTTTCAGAGTGTTCAGTTTGTTGAAAGCCATGTTAAGTTCAGGCGAACGCCCGGTGTTCAGTATAACAACATTGGGCTTTGAGAAGCTGAAAGCCTTGGCAAACATCATGTCGCTCGAGTTCAAGTTTGTTATGCTGTATGCTATACCGCGCTCTTCGAGCTTTTTCCTCAGTCCGAACGTAAAGACACCCTTGTCGCTCGTTCTGTCGTTACAGTCTATAATCACAACATGATATGAGCTGAAACGCGATATAAACTGACTGATTATCTCTGTATTGGCTGTCTCTGCCGACTGATACACCTGAAATATATTGGAATTAAGCACCACATCGTTGCCGCTTATTGAGAAAGGAATAACCAGTTTGATATTATTCTTTCGGGCAAAGTCAGAAAGCACACCGACCTGCTTGGTATACAGCGGGCCGAATATCACGTCACACCGTGCAGCACCCTCTTTGGCAACAATGGCAGCCATGTCTGCATCCTGCGGAACATTCCATGCGCGCATGTTTATGGATACGCCTTCCTTCTTTAACCTGTCGCATGCCATAAGCATCCCCCTGTAATACTCAACCATGCGCCTGCCGTCGCCGTCGTCATTATGCAACGGCAGCATTACCCCGACATTAAGAACTTTTCCTGCTGTAGCTTTCGCCGGAACATTCACATTCTTTCCCTGCTGAGAAGCAGCACCCTGCACCTTTTCTGAAGGATATGGAATGAAGATATAGTCACCCTTTTTCAGCTCATAGCCGGGAGTGTTCATGTCCGGATTTGCCTTTACAAGCTCATTTATCGTTAAGTTATATTTCTTTGCTATGCCGAACAAAGTTTCCTGACGCTTCACCTTATGCATCTTCTGCCATTTGTTCTGTGCCTGAACCTCAACACCGGCACATAATATAAGAAAGGCAAGAACACATCTGAAGAAGTATTTCATAATAAACATATATTAATTAAATTGCCTACAAAAATACAAAAAAAGAGTGTCTAAATCAACTTTATTACGTAAATTTGCATAAATATTATCGTTATTAATATGAATACAAAACTTTTCCTTATATCATTTCTGGTCTTTTTCACCGCCTTTCATGAACGTTCTCTTGCACAAAGTGCCGTTCCGTCGATAAACCCGACAGCAATATATACAACGGAAAACGGTGATGAAGAGAATGCCGACATGTCCGGCTCTGCACCGCTTACGGGCCGTTTTTATGCCAATCCTGAGAACACGGCGGGATATACTACGTATTACGAGTGGCGCTTTACGCTCGAGGGAGAGACCGAACCATATATTATAAGGTATGAACAGGATACGGAATACACGTTCACTACAGCCGGCGTGCACAATATTGTACTCTATGCGACATTCACCAAGGGCACCGAAACAATCGAATATACTCAGGAATATTGGGCTGACACCACCCCGTTGCGCGTAACCATAAGCGAGAGCAAGCTTGACATGCCTAATGCATTCTCGCCAAACGGCGACGGAATAAACGACATATACAAGGCAAAAGAGGGCTACCAGTCGCTTGTAGAGTTTCATGCCTACATATTCAACCGCTGGGGACAGAAGCTTTACGAATGGACAGACCCGGCTGGAGGCTGGGACGGCACACACAACGGCAAGGAAGTTAAGGACGGCGTATACTTCGTTCTCGTAAACGCAAGGGGGGCTGACGGAAGGACCTTCAACATAAAGAAAGACGTAAACCTGCTGCGCGGATACACGGAAAGCACCACTGTAGGGCAATAACATTGGAAGTCTGCGTGACTTAAGGGCAGCAAACATCAGGATGTGGAACACGGCTTTACGTATGATTGCCGTGATGATTATGTCCGCAAAGGATGAAAGGAAGAGACCTCTAAAAATTCAGAACAGACATGGAAAGAGAAGACGAGAAGATAAATGTATGGGGTGCAAGAGTGCACAACCTTAAGAATATAGATGTTGAAATACCGAGAAACAGCCTCACGGTAATAACAGGGCTGAGCGGTTCGGGCAAGTCTTCGTTGGCTTTCGACACGATTTTCGCCGAGGGACAGCGCCGTTATATTGAGACTTTCTCGGCATACGCACGCAACTTTCTCGGCGGTCTTGAACGACCCGACGTTGACAAGATTACCGGATTAAGCCCGGTTATAAGCATAGAACAGAAGACAACGAACAAGAACCCGCGCTCCACCGTAGGCACTACCACCGAAATCTACGACTACCTGCGTCTGCTCTATGCACGTGCAGGTACAGCCTACAGCTATGCAACAGGCGAGAAAATGGTAAGATATACGGAGGAAGATGTTCTCAACATGATACACTCGCAATACTCCGGAAAAAGAATATTCATTCTTTCTCCCCTTGTACGCAACCGCAAAGGGCATTACCGGGAACTGTTCGAGAGCATGCGCCGCAAGGGATATCTGTACTGCCGCGTGGACGGAGAGATAAAGGACATGGAGCGGGGCATGAAGGTGGACCGCTACAAGAACCACAACATAGAGGTGGTGATAGACAAGCTGCAAGTGCAGGACAAAGACGACGCAAGACTGAAGAAGAGTGTTACCATAGCCATGAAACAGGGCGACGGGCTGCTGATGATAATGGACAAGGACACCAACGAGGCAAAGTATTACAGCAAGAGACTGATGTGCCCTACAACAGGCATGGCATACGGCGACCCGGCACCAAACAAATTCTCATTCAACTCTCCAGAAGGTGCATGCCAAAGATGTAAGGGACTGGGCGTTATCAACGAGATTGACCTCGACAAGGTGATACCTGACAACAGACAGTCCATATACGAAGGCGGCATTGTGCCATTGGGAAAATACAAGAACCAAATGATTTTCTGGCAGATTGATGCCATTCTTCAGGACAACGGATGCACGCTGAAGACTCCTATAAAGGACATACCCGAAGATGTTCTCAACGAAATACTGTACGGCAGACTGGAGACTGTACGCATAAAAAAAGAAGTCATACATACGTCAAGCGACTATTTTGTAGAGTTTGACGGCGTTGTGAAATATCTTCACAGCGTAATTGAGAACGATGACAGTGCCGGAGGACAGAAATGGGCGGGACAGTTTCTTGCCGTATGCCGGTGTCCTGAATGCCACGGGCAACGCCTCAACCGCGAATCTCTTTCATACCGCATTTGGGACAAGAATATATCCGAACTGGCGGCTATGGACATAAGCGAGCTTAAGGAATGGCTCATCGAAGCGGAGCAACATCTTGACGACAAACAACTTAAAATCGGGCGCGAGATACTGCGAGAGATACGCAAGCGAATAGACTTCATTCTTGAAGTAGGGCTCGACTATCTGGCTCTCGACCGCCAGTCTGCGACGCTTTCCGGAGGCGAAAGCCAGCGCATAAGGCTTGCTACACAAATCGGTTCGCAGCTTGTAAACGTCCTTTACATACTCGACGAGCCGAGCATCGGACTGCATCAGCGTGACAATGAACGGCTTATAAAATCACTGAAAGAACTCCGCGACATAGGCAACACCGTCATTGTTGTTGAACACGACAAGGATATGATGCTGAATGCCGACTACATTGTAGACATTGGTCCGAAAGCCGGACGCAAGGGAGGCAAAGTTGTCTTTCAGGGAACGCCACAGGATATGCTCGGACACGACACACTTACAAGCAGATACCTCAACGGAACGATGAAGATAGAGGTGCCGGAAGAAAGGCGCAAGGGCAACGGAAAGGCACTGACTATACACGGTGCCTGCGGAAACAACCTGAAAAACGTGGACGTAACGTTTCCCTTAGGCATGCTCATTGCCGTAACAGGGGTGAGCGGAAGCGGAAAGTCAACCCTTATAAACGAGACCCTTCAGCCCATACTGAGCAAACATTTCTACCGTTCGTTGAAAGAACCCATGCCGCATAAGGACATCGAGGGCATCGGGAACATAGACAAAGTTGTAAATGTCGACCAGTCACCGCTCGGACGCACACCACGTTCCAACCCCGCAACATACACAGGCGTGTTCAGTGACATACGCTCTCTGTTCGTAAATCTTCCCGAGGCAAAGATGCGGGGCTACAAACCGGGTCGCTTCTCTTTCAATGTCAAAGGCGGAAGATGCGAGGCATGTGGCGGAAACGGATACAGGACAATAGAAATGAACTTCCTTCCTGATGTAATGGTTCCGTGTGAGGTATGCCACGGCAAACGCTACAACCGCGAAACCCTTGAGGTCAGGTATAAGGGCAAGAGCATTGCCGACATCCTTGACATGACAATAAACCAGGCTGTGGAGTTTTTCGAGAACGTACCGGACATTCTGAGAAAGATAAAGACCATACAGGACGTCGGATTGGGATACATCAAGCTGGGACAACCCTCGACTACATTGTCAGGAGGCGAAAGCCAACGTGTAAAACTTGCCACAGAACTGAGCAAGCGCGATACGGGCAAGACTCTGTACATACTCGATGAACCTACAACGGGTCTTCACTTCGAGGACATACGCATACTCATGGACGTGCTGCAAAGGCTTGTGAACCGCGGAAATACGGTAATTGTGATAGAGCACAACCTTGACGTAATAAAACTTGCCGACCACATAATAGACATGGGACCCGAAGGAGGACGCAAGGGAGGCACCGTCGTAGACACCGGAACACCCGAAGAGATTGCACTAAACGGCAAGGGATATACATCAAGATTTATAAGGGAGGAGCTGGGAATATAACGTCCAACAGCACGCGACCCACCTCTGTCACAGTCTGTTTACATAGTAATAATAATACCAGTATGTTCTGCCGTAAGCATCCTTTACGGCGGAACATTGTTCTTTTGGCGACAGCACATACTTCTTTCTCAAAGCCTGCATGTCGGCATAGTCGGCATCCATTGCCGCATTCTTATATGTAAGTATATGTCCGGAACGTGTGCGGCAATATAAAACCAGAGCCTCACGATAGTGGCGGGGCAATGAGGAGAAGTCCTCTATGCCGCATTTAAGAAGAAACTTTACGAAGCCGTCGAGATTTTTATCCAACAGACATCCGCAAAGAACATAGTCGCGAAGAGGTCCCTTTACGCCTTCTTCTTTCAAAAACAAGTGTCTCAAGGCTGGAAAGCCGTCATATCCCACGGTATCAACACCCACATACTTATAAAGAAGGGCATCGTCAAGCAACAGACATCCCACGTCCTTTCCATCCGGCAGCATGGCACGGCTGCCTCCCGCAAGAGGATATCTGAAGAGCCTTTCCCCAAGTTTATTACTCCTTGACAAGGCATATATGCGCAACATGGTAAGACTTGCGTCCGTATCGGCAGCACCATATCCTGCTCCCAACGCCCTGTCATACTCGCCGGAAGCTATCATCCGCTCGGCTTTAAGACGGAAACGAACAACGTCATCATAGTTGCTGCAACCTGAAATAAGAATAAAACCGACAGACAATACCATGACATTAATCCACATCCTGCGCGACAGCGTCCGCACATAACGTACTTGCCACATAAAAAAGCCATGCCTTCCAAGCAGGAACATTAAGAAAAACGGCATAAGGACAAGCACAAGAAGCACCGCCCAACTGCCGGCATCGGAGATGTGAAACTCGGCAATGCACCATAACAAGGCAAGCGAAGGAAAATACGTAATGGCACACAACGGTTTCTCATGCCTGAAAACATGCAGGCAGAAAAGTTGCAGTGCATGACACGACAGCACGCCAAAGACAGAGAAAACAAGCGGGATATAATATCCCGCACCGCCAAACAGACGTGACAGCCTCAACGCCATGACATCCTGTTGATAAACAAAAAGATACAGAAAGGAAGAAACACAAAAGACAACAGCGCACACTATACGTAATATAATGCCGCCATTGTCCTTATCCGAATATCTTACCCGACGCCTTGTCATGCCGTCAGTTCTTTCTCAATACAACCGCCGAACGCGCCGGTATATACAACTTGAGCCATTCCTTGCGCTCCTCTACATACAGGGCATCGTAGGTTGTAAGGTGTGAAATGGTGTCATCTGCCAGTCCGTTTCCTCCAAACTCAACGGCATCGGTGTTCAAAACCACATCGTAAGAGCCTGTAGGCACAAGGAAGCCATAATCGGTAAACGAGCGGGTTGGACTGAAATTAAACACAAAAAGAAGGTCTCCGCGCATGAAAGCCAGTATCTGGTCGCCGTCGTTGTGCCATATCTCCTGCACAGGAGTCTTGATAAATCCCTTTTCAGACTTTATCGTCTCAAGCATCTTACGGTCAAAATCTCCCAGATAATGATAGCAAAGCTCCTTGTTGTCTACAAGGTTCCACTGCCTGCGTGCATACTTATGGCTCCAGCCGTTGCCCTCACGCGGGAAATCTATCCACTCCGGATGTCCGAACTCATTGCCCATGAAGTTGAGATATCCGCCGTTTATCGTGGCAGCCGTGACAAGCCTTATCATCTTGTGCAAGGCTATGCCGCGATGAGCAGTATCATTTTCATCTCCTTTCTTGAAGTGCCAGTACATATCGGCATCGATAAGCCTGAAGATTATCGTCTTGTCGCCGACCAAAGCCTGGTCATGACTCTCACAATAACTTATGGTCTTCTCGTCTGCACGCCTGTTCTTCACCTCCCAGAATATGCTGCTCGGCTTCCAGTCCTCGTCCCTAAGCTCCTTTATCGTCTTTATCCAATAGTCGGGAATGTTCATCGCCATGCGGTAGTCAAAACCATATCCGCCGTCTTCAAACTTGGCTGCAAGTCCCGGCATACCGCTTACCTCCTCTGCAATGGTTATTGCATTGGGGTTGACTTCGTGTATAAGCTTGTTCGCAAGTGTAAGATAACAAATGGCATTATCGTCCTGACCGCCGTTGAAGTAGTCCTGATATCCACAGAATGCCTCCCCAAGCCCATGACTGTAATAGAGCATCGATGTCACACCGTCGAAACGGAAACCGTCGAAGCTGAACTCCCTGAGCCAGTACTTGCAGTTGCTCAACAGGAAATGTATGACTTCATCCTTGCCATAGTCAAAGCACAGGCTGTCCCATGCAGGGTGTTCATGACGCCCGCCCGGATAAAAATACTGGTTGGGATCGCCTGCAAGGTTGCCAAGACCTTCAACTTCATTCTTCACGGCATGACTGTGCACTATGTCCATTATTACGGCTATGCCGTTCTGATGTGCCGTATCGATGAGCGACTTCAAGTCTTCCGGAGTTCCGAAACGGCTTGACGCTGCAAAGAAACTGCTGACATGATAGCCGAAAGAGCCATAGTAGGGATGCTCCTGCACAGCCATTATCTGTATGCAGTTATATCCGTCCTTTATGATACGCGGCAGGACATTGTCACGAAACTCGGCATACGTGCCAACCTTCTCTGCATCCTGCCCCATGCCGATATGGCACTCATAAATGAGCAGCGGGCTTTTTACCGGACGGAACTTCTTCTTTTTCCACACATACGGAACCTCCGGCTCCCATACCTGAGCTGAGAAAATCTTCGTATCTTCATCCTGTATCACACGCCGTGCCCATGCCGGGATACGCTCTCCCTCACCTCCGTTCCAGCATACGCGCATCTTATATAGGTCGCCATGCTTGAGAGCCTTGGCGGGGAGCTTCAGTTCCCAGTTGCCTGTGCCCTCTATGCGCTTAGCCTTATACCTGTCTGCCTTCTGCCAGTTGTTGAAGTCGCCTATGAGATACAGCTCGGTTGCATTTGGTGCCCATTCACGGAACACCCACCCACGGGCTGTCTTATGAAGCCCGTAATAGTCGTAACCGCTCGCAAAGTCCTCAAGCGTCTTCTTTCCGCCACGCGTCAGCTGACCTATTTTATATAAGGCGTGCTCATGACGTCCGCGTATAGCCTCCTCAAACGGTTCAAGATAACCATCCTTAGCCACAAGACCTATATGCTTTACTTTCTTCACTGTCCGTTTGCCGGCAGCCTTACCGGGAACGGTCTTAGGCTTATTTGTTTTAGCAGCCATGATTATCCTTTTGTTAAATTAAACATTAAGAATGTGGAAACACCCGGTTTCTTATGCCAAAACCTTGAATATCGCCTTACGTATCGTTGCCTCTTCCGACACACAGGGGGCATGTCCGTCCTGCGGGAAGAATATGGCAAACTCGCCCGGCTTAAGAGTTACGTATGTATCGGCAAGCCCTTCATACTTTGTAATATCCTTTTCTGCATTGTATTCGGCATCGGGAAGACCGCATAACGGTGTATATCCGAAAGTCTCAGACGTACTTAGAGGTATCTGTATGTCTATCATCTTCTTGTGAGTCTCCAGCTTTGCCTCTTCCTTGGTCTTGCCTTTTGCCACCTGTATGTTCACAAAAAGGTCTGCCCCATTTATCATGGTCTTGCCTTCGCCAAGCACATTAAGGTCATTCGATTTAAGAAATTCGACAACTTCCTTGAATAAAGGATTTAAAGACTCATAGTTCTTAAGATTGTCAAGAGTGTCAATAATCATAGTCGTTATTTTTTTGATTAAACAAATATATACGTTTAAAAAGCACAGACCGGCAAGAAACTGCCTGCGTCAGTTTCTCCTCCCTTCGTTGTAAACGCCTTGTGACGTAATCTTTCCGTCGCGGTCTTTTTCCAGATACTTACCGTTGCGTCTGTCATTCTTATAAGAGCCCTCGAAGCGCACGCCGTTCTTGTCCACCTCTATTGCAGGTCCGTTTCTCTTTCCCGCAGAATAAGTGCCCTTAAACTTCGAACCGTCAGAGTAATATATAATCATCTGACCGTCGAAAAGCCCGTCCTTGAAAGTTCCTTCGTAGGTATCGCCGTTTTTCTTCACGAGCTTTCCGTGCCCGTTCTGCATGTCATGTCCCCAGCCGCCTGTGTATGTATCGCCGTTTTTCCATACAAACGTGCCGTGCCCCTCCTTGTCTCCGTTGTTGAAGTTGCCCGTATAGCGGTCGCCGTTGGCAAACTTGAAGATACCCTCACCCGTACGTTTTCCCCGCACATACGTGCCTTCAAACACGTCACCGTTCTTAAACTTGTATATGCCCCGTCCGTTCTGCACGTCGTCCTGCCAGTTTCCTGTATAGGTATCGCCGTCGGCATATCTGTTGACGCCCATACCCGACCTCATGTTGTTTGCCCACGAGCCGTCGTATGTCGTGCCGTCTTTCCAGTCAAAGAAGCCATGGCCGTTTTTCTTGTCACCTTTCCACTCGCCGTCATAGTATGCACCGTTGGCATAAGTGTAGCGTCCCTTGCCGTTCCTCTTGTCCTGATACCAGTTGCCGTCATACTTGTCACCGTTGTAATAGTACATTATGCCGTGTCCCTGCTGATAATCCCTGAACCAGAGACCTTCATACCTGTTGTTGTTCATGAAATAATAGGTGCCACGTCCGTGCTGCTGGTCCTGAAACCACTCGCCTTCATACTTCTCACCGTCAGAGAACGTATATACGCCGTAGCCCTGACGCTTTCCCTTTACATACTCTCCTTCGTATGTATCGCCGTTTTTGAACACGGTATTGCCCTTTCCGTGGGGTCTGCCCTGAAACATTTCGCCCTTATACTGTCCGCCGTCCTTTGTCACACAAGAGCCCAAAGTGATTTTCTGTGCATGACATACGAACGGAGTTAACAGCATTAACAGTATCAATATATTATTTTTCACGATTAGTCTGAATTATAATTCTTCCTCCAAAATTAGCAAAAAAGCATCATTTGGCAAAACTATTTTATAAAAATTGATAATATCCAAAGCATAATTGATAATTATTAGTAAATTTGCAATGTTATTTAATACTATAAAAAGATTATGAAATTCATAGGAATAATACCTGCACGATACGCCTCGACGCGCTTTCCCGGCAAGCCTCTTGCCATGCTCGACGGCAAGACTATCATACAGCGCGTTTACGAACAGACGTCGAAAGTGCTTGAAGACGTATGCGTTGCCACGGACGATGAAAGGATTTTCAACGCCGTGGAGGGTTTCGGAGGCAAGGCGGTGATGACATCGCCGCACCATAAGAGCGGCACCGACCGCATTGAAGAGGCTGTAAAGAAAACAGGGGGAGACTTCGACGTGGTGATAAACATACAGGGTGACGAGCCTTTTATACATCCCACACAGATAGAAACGGTGTGCAGATGCTTTGAAGATGCCGACACCCAGATTGCCACGCTGGGCAAGCCTTTCACCGGAAAGCAGGACTTCAAGGATCTTGAAAATCCCAATTCGCCCAAGCTCATCACCGACAACAACGGCTACGCCATGTACTTCAGCCGCAGCATCATACCTTATATAAGAAATGTGGAGAAAGGGGAATGGATTGGAAAGTTTCCGTTCTTGAAACACATAGGACTGTATGCCTACCGCACAAAAGTGCTTGAGGAGATAACACGTCTGCCACAGTCGTCGCTGGAAATTGCCGAAAGCCTTGAACAGCTGCGCTGGTTACAGAACGGATACCGCATAAAGGTGGGACTGACCGACGTGGAGACAATAGGAATAGACACGCCTGAAGACCTGGAAAAAGCCAAGGCTTTTCTTGGCATGCAGCGAGGATGAAAAGGCTGGAAGTGAGATGTCAGTTTCTCACTTCCATGCTTACCTTTCCTTTATCGGATACCGTAACCTCTACAATGAAGCTTATATAGCTGTCGGGCACAGCCAGTTCTGCCGTATAACAGAAACCTTCATCACCGGCATGCCGAAGGTTCATGTCGCTCAATATGCTTTGGCTGAGAAACTCTGCCGGCACTTTTTCTGCAAAGTCTTTCTTTGCAAAGTCTCTCGAATATATCTTTACACCCGATTTGAATATGCTTATATGAATGGTGTTGTCGTAATAGATATTCTCTACGGCAAGCCCCTCATCGTTGTACGAGGTCTTGAGCACCTTGTATGTGGTAGGGTTTACCTGCACATAGCAGTGGTAGCGCACATCGCCGCGCGCAACAACGGTGTCGCGCTTTATGACCTTGCGCTGGTTGAGCGACACTTCCGCCCTGCGGACAAACTGGAGAGAGTCGTATGAGTTGTGGCTTCTTACGAGCTTGATGATGTCGCCGTTGTAGTTTTTGAAGTCGAAAGCGTCACCGTCGCGGCGCGTTATGATATATTTGGATATGTTTGTACCATGCAGGACCATGGTGTCTTTGTATATCATGAACTTAACCGGAACGCTTGCCGAGTCGGGATAATATATCGTATCTCCGCTGATACGGAACACGACGCTGCTCTCGTCGGCATCCACCCATATTCCCTGCAGGGCAGACTTTGCCTCCTTGTCTTCTTCCGGTTCGGTCTGCCTGTTGTCCTTGCCGCCACACGCGGCAAGCATGGCGGCAGACAGTATGGCTATAATAACGTATTTCATTTTCCTATACAAAGATATTTAAATCCGAGCTCTTCCAGTTCCTCCGCATCGTATATGTTCCTGCCGTCTATGACGACGGGATTGTTCATTGCCTTTGCAATGACTTCCCAGCACGGCAGCCTGAACTCTTTCCACTCCGTAAGCATCAGCAGGGCATCCGAATTAAGGACGGCATCGTACATATCCCTGCAGTACACGACACGATCACCCATTCTGCGCCTGCACTCGTCCATTGCCACGGGGTCGTATACACGCAGCGAGCAACCGGCAGCGAGCAGCTTTTCCATCATGACGAGAGCCGTAGACTCGCGCATGTCGTCGGTCTCGGGCTTGAAAGCCAGTCCCCACAGCGACACGGTAAGCCCTTTCAGCCCCCCAGTGCCGTATACGCGGCAAAGTTTCTCGAACAATATGCCCTTCTGCCTCTCGTTTACACGCTCCACCGCCTTGAGAACCTCCATGGAATAGCCGTTGCCGTCAGCCGTTTTTATCAGCGCCTTGACATCTTTCGGGAAGCAGGAGCCTCCGTAACCGCATCCGGCATAGAGAAACTTGCGCCCTATACGCCCGTCGGACCCTATGCCCGCACGCACCATGTTGACGTCTGCCCCCACAAGTTCGCAGAGGTTGGCTATGTCGTTCATAAAGCTTATGCGCGTGGCAAGCATCGAGTTGGCGGCATATTTCGTCATCTCGGCACTCGGAATGTCCATGAAAATCACACGGAAGTTGTTTATCAGAAACGGCTTGTACAGCTTGGTGAGCAGCTTCTTTGCCTTCTCGCTCTCCACGCCCACCACAACTCTGTCGGGGCTCATGAAGTCTTTTATTGCCGAACCTTCTTTCAGAAACTCCGGATTGCTTGCCACATCGAACGGAATGTCAACGCCGCGCCTGTCGAGTTCTTCCTGTATGACGGCGCGCACCTTGCGTGCCGTGCCCACGGGAACGGTGCTCTTCGTCACGACAACAACATATTTGTTGAGGTTCTTGCCTATGGTCCTTGCCACCTGCAACACGTATTTCAGGTCGGCACTGCCGTCCTCGTCGGGCGGAGTGCCCACGGCTGAGAATACTATCTGCTGCCCGTCAAGAACCTCTGCAAGCGATGTGGTGAACTTAAGTCTGCCCGCCTTCATGTTCTTTACGACGAGATCGTCAAGCCCGGGTTCATATATGGGAATGTTCCCCTGCCGCAAGGCGTTGATCTTTGCTGCGTCTACGTCAACGCAAGTCACGTTGGCACCGGTGTCTGCAAAGCAGGCTCCCGACACGAGACCTACATATCCGGTGCCGACAATTGCTATGTTCATATCTTATACTATTCAAAAACTTCTGCGTCTTTCAGCCACCTGGCTTTCATATCCTTCTCGCTTGTCTGTATCTCATCCGCCGACATGGGCCACTCTATGCCAAGGTCCGGATCGTCAAACCTTATGGATGCCTCGCTCTGCGGCGCGTACACGTTGTCCACCTTATATGTAAATATTGCCTCATCGCTGAGCACAAGGAAACCGTGGGCAAATCCCCGCGGAATGAAGAACTGGCGCTTGTTGTCCTCACTCAGTTCAACCATGACATGTTTTCCGAATGTTTCCGACCCCTTGCGTATATCTACAGCCACATCAAGCACCTTGCCCTTGATTACGCGCACCAGCTTTGCCTGGGAGAACTCGCCCTTCTGATAGTGAAGACCGCGCAGAACTCCCCTGCCCGACTTTGACTCGTTGTCCTGAACGAACCTCACTCCGCTGATGTGTGCATCAAACTCTTCCTGCTTGAATGCCTCGAAAAAATATCCGCGGCTGTCGTTAAACACACGTGGCTCTATAACATATACACCCTTGATTTCGGTTTCATTATAAATCATAACATTAAATTTTGTATGCAAAAGTAATAATAATATTCGGTAATCGCACTTTATATATGATATAAAAACATCTGTTTTGTTCGTAAATTGGGAATGTGTCAAAATTCTTATACAGCAACTGGTAATAACTTCAGGTTTTGCAACACCCTCTAATGATGCCTGTTTGGAGAGGAAGGAGGAAGCGGTAAAGGAGAAAGGAATTGAATGGCATCATGTTCCTTTAAGACTTTAAAGACCTTAAAATGGTTAATATCATTAATAAGCCCCATTACCCTTTCGCGGAAAAGAATTGGCAGGAGTGGTTCTGACAATTCGTCAAGCCTTATTTGAATAAACATCTGTTAACATCAGACGGTTTAAATTTTAACACAATGCTTCGTATTTCGGGCTGATTTGCAAACTTACAAGGACAATCTTCCACAAACCGGAAATTCAGGAAATAAAGATATACAGGCAAAGAGGCAACGGACAAACGGGAACCGCACAAATGGTCTTGATATCACAAGATACCGCCCGCTTATGCACAAGTAAGGCTGCAAAATTGCAAAGTGCGCCACTTCAGACTGCAATATGCGGCATTTCAGGCTGCAATATGCCGTCTATTGAAGCATGAAATGGCACATATCAGAGGCTGAAATGAGCCACTTTGCACTTAAAAAGCTATGATTTTCGGTGCAAAAAGCATAGCTTTACGCAGTGAAAAACTATGGGTTATGAAACAGAGGGACATATTTCACGCCTCAAAAGGTTCGTAAAAAGACCACGGAAGGAACAAAAGAGATGTTAAAAAGTGTATATCACGGCATTTTACTGCACACATTATGTTGTTTTGTGCAACATATTTAGCGTTTTCAGATGACGCGGAAAGGAATTCAATGCACAAAACATGTTTTTTGTGCATGGCATCTTTCTATTTCGCAAGTTTTGCCCTGCAAAAACGGAAGCGGCGCAGTTAACAGCTGTAAACATTACTTAACACTATAGAAAGACAACACGGACGGGTAATTAACTTGAATTAGACGAATTCATATTAAACAACGTGAGTTAGACAAATTTATACTCTAAGCGCCCTGCAAGGGCAGCGAGAGCATAGCCTGGGGCAGAGCGTAGCGGCACCCCGGGCTATTGGCTCGTTGCCCTTTCAGGGCGCACCAATACATTTAATGTGAATGCGTCTAACCCGTTAAATATATGAATGCATACTGAAAGGGCTACTAAACATGAGTTTCCATCGAACTAACGTTAATTAATAATTAAGATATCATAATCAGGAATTAGGCAAATGGAGAATTCTGCGCATTCCCAATATGCACAAAAAGGGAGAACAAACTCAAATGATAATTTGCTTAATTAAATAAAAAGGAGTAATTTTGCATTTGTGATTGAACTGGAAAGACATATCGAAATATTGCTGTTGAACAACGACTGCGTCATTGTTCCAGGGCTTGGAGGCTTCGTTGCGCACCATGTGGATGCCTGCTACGACGAGTTGGAGAACAGGTTTTTCCCACCGTTGCGCACCGTTGGGTTCAACCCGAAGCTTGACATGAACGACTCTTTGCTAATACATTCATATACAGAAGTATACGATTTAAGCTATCCTGAAGCTGAGAACCGCATAAGACAGGAGGTCGAGGACCTTAAAAGGTGTATGGAAAGAGACGGTGAATATACTCTGAACAACATCGGCGTGCTGGCACTTAACGGCAACGGGACATACGACTTTACACCATGCGAGGCAGGAATACTTACGCCGGAGCTTTACGGTCTGTCGGCGTTTGAGATAGCCGCATGCGACAACCGCACGGTCATACCTCCCCTAACCGTAGAGACTGCTCCCATAAAGGCAGAGGACATAGTAATAAAAGAGGATGACGCGGTGGCGGCGGATGTGGCAGGAAAAAGGGAAAACACAATAAGTATCAGGGTCAGCGCCATACGCAACGCCGTGGCTTTCATGGTTGCCGTTATCGCCTTTTTCCTCATTTCCACACCTCTCGGTTCTGACAAGCAGCCGGGAGTACAGATGGGCAAGATTGAGAACGGCGTTATTTACAGGCTCATGCCTAAGGACGTGACGCTGGGAAGCATAGAGAATATCGAGGTTGCAGACAAGGCTCCGAAGACTGAAACATCCGGAACGGCTGCCGCAACGGACATGACGGATGCGGCGGAAGGTCATGGCATAAAGGCGGAAGCACCGCAGGAAGAGGCGGCAGAAGACTATTATTGCATCGTATTGGCTTCGCGCATAACAAAGAAGAATGCAGAGGAGTTTGCCGCAAAGCTGCGCAGGAACGGGCTTGACAATGCAACCGTGCTTTCGGAAAGGCGCAACATAAAGGTTGTTTCCGGCAGATACAAGGAAGAAAAGGATGCCTTTGCTGCAATGAACAGGCTGAAGAAAGACAACAGCTTCAGCGACGTATGGGTCTACAGGGTAAGGAATTAGGATGAAAAGAGTAAGATGTCCCAAGTGTGATAACTTCATCACGTTTGACGAAACTAAATACAAGGACGGGCAGTCGCTCGTATTTGAATGTACGGAGTGCGGAAAACAGTTCGGCATACGCATCGGCGTCTCCAAGCTGAAAGACAGGCCGCGCGACGAGAAACATGACGAGCTGGCTAACGAAAAGGGCTTCGGCTCGATTGTTGTCATTGAGAACGTCTTCCACTACAAGCAGGTAATACCGCTTCAATACGGCGACAACAGCATCGGAAGGTACATGAAGGGAAGCGCCGCGAACACTCCGATAGAGACCAACGACCCGAGTATAGACATGAACCACTGCGTGATAAACGTGTCGCGCGACAAAAAGGGAAATCTTAAATATGTGCTGCGCGATGGTCCGAGCTATACAGGAACATTCGTCGACAACGAGATTTTGGGCAACAGGGAGCGGCGGATAATATACGACGGCTCGCTGTTTACAATCGGAGCCACAAGCATAATACTGCGCACGGCTGACTCCGAGAATGACTGAAAAGGGCATTTGCAGACTGCGGTGATATGAATTATGCGGCATATATTCCTAAAAATCCGGTTGAATGAACAACATTATCATATCATTGGGAAGCAACACAGATCAGGCAAGGAACATTATGCTTGCCGTAAAAATGATTGGGAAGATGTTTCCTTTTGCCAAGTTTACGGAGGCGATATGGACGGAACCGGTCGGACTGAAATCGGAGAAATTCCTCAACTGTCTGTGTCACATAAAG
Source organism: uncultured Prevotella sp. (assembly GCA_900545525.1). Classification (GTDB taxonomy): domain Bacteria; phylum Bacteroidota; class Bacteroidia; order Bacteroidales; family Bacteroidaceae; genus Prevotella. Next base: position 15,018 of record UQZX01000009.1, on the reverse strand, counting down.
TCGGATGACAGCGTCGCGACGGTAGAAGGACACCTTAAATATATAGAAAGGTGCATAGGGCGCACGGCGGAGAACTCGATGAAAGGAATAATAGCAATAGACATAGACATTCTTAAATTCAACGAAACAAGGCTGCACAAAGGCGACTGGCAGCGCGACTATATACAAAAGCTGATAAAGAACATTTCTTTCTGACTATGAAAAGGTTTACTTACAAGATAATTGCGGCGGTGTGCATGCTGGCAAGCTGCACGCTTTTACATGCAGGCGACTTTGAGAAATATTTCTCTGAAAGGACACTTCGCATAGACTATACTTTCTCGGGAAATGCGGAAAGACAATATATATATGTAGACAAACTCAGCGTCATGCCCGGCTGGCACGGCAAACACAGCCGGCTGGCAGAGGTTCCGGTGGAGGGAAACGGGCAGATAACGGTAAAAAGCAGCAAAGACGGACGGATTATCTACCGTAACTCGTTCTCCACTTTGTTTCAGGAATGGCTGACATATCCCGAGGCAAAACAGGCTGGGCGCTCGTTCGAAAACGTGTTTCTCATACCCATGCCGCTCGACACGGTAGAGGTTACCGTGGACCTGCGCAACAACAGACGGGAGATAACGGCTTCGCTAACACACACGGTAGCGCCGTCGGACATACTGATAAGGCATATCGGAGAGCGCAACATCACTCCATACGTGACACTTATGGAGGCGGAGAACAAGGAGAAATGTATTAACATCGCATACATTTCCGAGGGATATACGGACGGAGAAATGGACACTTTCATTGACGATGCAAAGACGGCAAACGAGGCGTTGTTCGCTCATGAGCCGTTCAAGTCGCTGAAAGGCAGGTTCAATGTCATTGCCGTAAAGGCGGCATCGCAAGAGAGCGGAACAAGCGAGCCGTCGAAAGGGATATGGAAGAACACGGCACTTGGCTCGCACTTTGACACTTTCTACAGCGAAAGATACCTAACTACACTTAATATCAAGAACTTGCACGACCGTCTTGCGGGCACTCCTTATGAACATATAATCATACTTGTAAACACAGGACATTATGGCGGAGGAGGTATATTGAACTCATACAACCTGTCGATGACACATCATCCGGCATACAAGTCGGTAGTTGTGCATGAGTTCGGGCACAGTTTCGGAGGGCTTGCCGATGAGTATACTTACGAAACGGAGCAACTGGACATGTATCCGAAGGACGTGGAGCCATGGGAACCGAACATCACAACATTGAAGAACTTCAGCGGAAAATGGGAGAACATCATACCTTCAGGCACTCCAACCCCTACCCCGCCAAGCGGCAATCAGGAGACGATAAGAAACAGAGTGGGGCTTTTTGAGGGTGCAGGATACAGCATGCACGGTGTGTACAGGGGTGTTCAGGACTGCAGGATGAGGACAAATGAAAATCCGGAGTTCTGCATCGTCTGCCGCAAAGCACTCACAAACCTGATCGACTTCTACACGAAATGAGAAGATTTGTCTTGTTATTTTTTGCCATAAGCATCTCGCTTGCAGCTGATGCACAGAGGCATAAATCGGCAGAAAGCGAGGAGCTGGGCAAGGCTCTGGAATATTTTTCAGGCGGAAAGTATCACGAGGCACTCATTCTCTTCGGCAAGCTTGACAAGAAATTCAACCTTAACCCGCGCTTCAAGGCGTATATCGGCGTATGTCACTATTATGAATGGGACTATGAAAACGCCTGCAAGTATCTGAACACCGCCCTTCCGGACATTGAGAACTATGCACCTCATGAAAGAAGTGTATACTATTACTGCAACGCTGAAAGCCATTTTCAGCTTGGAAAATACAAAGAAGCCATACCGCTATACGAAAAGCTGCTTAATGTATGCTTTAACAACGAAAAGGGTGATGCCCTGTACCGTCTCGGCTTCTGCTACATGTTCAACGAGGACTGGGCTAACGCGCGCGACTATTTCAATTCTGCAACCGCCTTTTATGAACGCTTTTCTGAAATCACACCGATACTTACTGCACGCCTGCAACAAATAAAAAACATGGTGAAAGGATGTGAGAAAGAGCTGGAAGTCAGTAAATCCAACGCTAAATAAAGGCTTTGGCAAATTATTCGATAAAAAGGTTTGCGGTTCAAGATATTTTACTTACATTTGCAACAGATAGTTTTTTCTTAAAAAGAAACCATGAATGAAACATTAAACATATACAACCTGGTTCACTATGGTATGAATACCACCGTACGTATATGTGAAGTTTCGCAATTACCCCCCCCTTAAAAAAGGTTAAAAAACAAGCAAATTGTGCATGCGAAGAGTGTACCGGATGGTTCTATAAACCATTCGGCAGGATTTCGTATGCCCTTAAAAACAGGCTGACAGCTCCCATGCTTTATACTATATTAATAACTATATTTTTAACTTTAACAAAAACAAATCGATTTATGGAATTTATTAAAAACACTGCGGCTCGCTTCGGCAGCCTGTTATTAATTGTTTGTCTCGCCTTTCTTGGCACAATGGCATTCTCTTCTTGTGACAATAAAGATGAAGAAGATGAAGATGGATACCGCACATTCAAGAGTGCGTTCGACCTTAAGTTCACACGCGTTGAACGCGTAGGCTCTGTGCTCATTGCGGATTTTACACTAAAGAACAAGAGCGGAAAGGCTATCAGGAACTTTGCACTCTCAACTCGCACAGCTATAGACAATCAGGGCAAAGAATACTATTATAATGACAGTAAGCCTTTTGCTATCCGTTTGGAACAGGGAGACTATAAATCTGGAATTAAAACAAGTCTCGCAAAAGACGAAACCATTAACGGGACGTTCCGAATTGGCGATTTTGATACATCTAATTCAGCAAGGACTGTCAAGTTAAAATTCACATGTGAGGCAGATGAGGCAAATATAAATCCTCGGACAGAAGTCTCTACTTCAGATTTAAGGATAGAGGACAACCGCCTTCCTAATGGCATTCTGACGAACGACTTTAACTTGGACTATGTTCTTGAAAAGACATACCAAAATGGAACAGATGTGTTCTTAACGTTCACCCTCGCCAACAAGACCGGTTATTTCCTGAGAGACTTGACTTTTGAGCCTGGAGATGCACGAGACCAAAATGGTAATAACTATTGGAACCAAGATATAGGTATTGTTGCCGGTAATGGAACTAACTACCCTCATCTTTTAACAACAGATGTAGACCGTAGTGCTACAGAAACTTTCACTATAAAGATTAGCAGGGTAAATGCTAAAGTGTCCAAGATAAATATAAATATAAAGATGTCTTCTCCATCATACGTTTTTGCAGATAATACGCTAAGTCTTATTAGCATTCCTGTGCCTTATCAGAAAAGATGACATGACACATATCAGCTAAAAGGATATCGTGGGGCGGAGGTGAGAACACAGCCTCCGCCCTCTTTCTTTGTTATCTACAGAACAACTGCAAGCGAATATTTGCATTGTTTAAAACTGGAAATTATATTTAAACCTTTGAAACTATGAACAGACTATTCAACTATGTGGGCATCATTTGCTGCACAGCCACGCTATTATGTCTTACGTCTTGCTCCACCCCGGGCAGCGAAGAAGAGACAATCGACCTGCTTCCGGTGCAGACATCTCAGGAAGGCAGGTGGTCGATGATTGATAATAAGGGGAATATCGTGTACGACAGCGAGTTCGACGAGACTCCGACAATGGCTATAAACGGTTATTTCTCGGTGAAAGAGAATAATGGCTATACCTTATATAAAATAGGAGGAAAGACTCCCGAGGCAGTTAAAGGCTGCGAAAACCTCAACGCCGTGGGCATAATGACCGACGGCTTAGTGCCTGTCGTCCGCCCGGAAAAGCGTATAGAGATAGTAAACAAGTCGGGTGAAACGGAGTTTGAGCTTTCACCAGTAGATAATGTCGAGATATTCGAGTGCAAAGAGTCTTTTTCAGATGGTCTCCTGTGTGTTATGACAGCAGAAGGTAAATATGGTTTTGTCAATAAGAAGGGCAAGTATGTGATACCTTGTATATATGATGCTGCGTCAAGCTTTAAGAACGGATACGCTATAGTAGGTAAAAAAGAAAATGACTCCGATTTAATGATGTCGTGTTATGTCATAGATACTTCTGGCGACCAGGTTCTTGAATTGGGACGCCACTCAATTTGCCCTGATATGTTTTATGGCTATATCAACACTACGGACGAAGACCAGAATATTCTTATAGACATGGATGGCGACAAGCATAAGCTGCCTTCCAAAGTGAGCTCTCTGCGTGAAATGAAAGGCGATCTGATTATATATTCAGACGATAACGGCAACTACGGAATGGTTAATCTGGACGGCGAAACAATCATACGTGCCAAATATTGTGACTTACATTTTGCCTTTAATGGAGACTTGATAGCACAGAAGACGTATAACTCTCATGAAATACAAATTCTCGACACAAAGGGCGAGGAAAAGCAAACGGTTGATCTTGACAATATTTATGTTATAGATGGTTTCGGATATCTGGGAGTAGAAGGAAACGTGTACACTGTCATTAACGAAGAGTTTAAGGAAACAAGCAAAGAGGAGTTCTATAATCGCAGTGCCGGCAGATACTCCGGTACCATTCAAAGCGACTATGTCAACCGCGAGCATATTGCTGATACATTTGTGAACTCAATCCTTAACGACGGAACTGGTATCAAGGATGCCAAATTCGGAGAGACGGCAGAGAGTCTGATGTCCGGGGAAAGTCCGAAGGATTATACTTATAAGACAGAGATTAAGTTCAAGACGAAAGACGTCAATATGGCATGCAGCATGGAAGGCAAGTTCTTTCTCACGGAAAGGATGGCTGAATATGAATATAATTATGGCAGCTATGAATATAAGTGGAACCCGAACAGCAAGCTGGGCAAGATATTGCTGACAATGGAATGTCCTAAAGGCTGGAAAATGGAGGGGCACACTGCTGTAGTGAATGCCATGAAGAAGAAAGGCTTCAGCCTTGTAAAAGAGGGTATGATTGTGACGGGATACGCCTTCAAGCATACCTATGGCTTTTGTACGCTTATGAAAAATGGAAATGTGATAGCAGTACTGATGGGACTTGATGAAAGCTCCAAGATTCTACTGGTTACAAGTAGTATTTTCCCACAGGCTGAAGAATTTGCAAAAGAAATAATCTTCGGCAAGTATGTTGCAGATCAGGACGGAAACGTGAACCAGTCTGAGGCTGCAGCAATGGAGGTAGAGGGCATTAAGAATTTTGATACATTACAAGCTCTTCCTGTCCAAGAATAAGAAAACTATAATATAAGACAGAATATCATTATGAAAAAATTATTATTAGCAACGATGTTTGTGCTTACTGCTTTTTGCGTGTGTAACAGCAAGACAAAGGACACAAGTGTAGAGAAAGAACATGTTTCGCAGGTAAAGAAGAGCACCATAGGATTGGTGATTGGCGAAAACGGATTGAGAAGTCTCAGAATAGGAATGAAAAGGTCACAGATTGCCAAAAAGATACAGGGGCTATATGATTCATTCTCTGTCGATGAGGACGAAATGGAAGGCACTCTTGAATTGAGTTTCATGAAAAATGGCAAAGTTGTTATTACCGGTTCGTTGGATGGGAATGGTGCTATTGAGACCTTGACGTTCTATATACCTAATGCGATGTCTGCCGACAAGAAACTGAGAATAGGCATGAAAGTGTCTGAGGCAATGATGAGAGATTCTTATTCTATCGTACGCTATTATTATTATCCTCTTATGATGGAAACACCAAACGGGCATTTCTCTTTTACCATCTCGGAAACCGACATTACTAAAGCTACCCTGAACAAGTTTTATGCCCATGAGGGTGAAGAGGAGTTTAGAATAAAGGCTACTCCCTCTATGATTAAGCCTAACGCAAAAGTTAGCTGCATCATTGTAAAATAATGAATCTAAATCAAGAATGAATATGAATATCATGAAATCATTGCTTACATTGGCATGCCTCCTGTGCTGCACGGGTATATCGGCATACGACTTTGAAGTTGATGGCATATATTATAATATCCTGACCGGTAATGACAAGGCATGTGAGGTTACTTCAAGCGGAGATGTCAACAGTTACTCAGGAAGCATCGTTATCCCGGCAACAGTTACCCACGGCAATGCCACATACCCGGTAACGGCAATCGGGGAATATGCTTTTAACGGCTGTTCAGGCTTAACGAACGTAACAATACCCAATTCCGTAACAATCATCGGAACAAGCGCTTTCTACAGATGCTCGGGACTAAAGGAAATTACCATTCCAGGTTCAGTGACAAGCATCGGTTGGGCTGCCTTCGGAAACTGTGCAGGACTGACAAGTGTCACCATTCCAAGTTCTGTTAAAAGTATCGCAAGAGGACCGTTTGCATTGTGCAATAACCTTACGGAAATACTTGTAGATAAAGATAACACAGAGTTTACATCCTATGCCGGAGTACTTTATAATAAAAACATGTCTGCCATATTAGAATATCCGGGTGGTAGGACTGGAAGTTTTGATATTCCGGGTTCTGTGACAAGCATTGGAGAAGGAGCTTTCTTTTATTGCCCCGGTCTGACAGGAATAACCATACCCAATACTGTGACTGATATCAGTGCATGGGCGTTCCAAGGGTGCACTGGTCTGACAAAGGTATCCATCCCAAACTCTGTAAGGAACATCGGAGAACAGGCTTTCTCTAACTGTTCAAATCTTGAAAGCATTACTCTCCCCTATTCTCTGACAAATATAGCAGAATATATGTTCTATAAATGCTCAAGTCTGACAAGCATAACTATTCCTGCATCTGTGACGAACATTGAAGAAAGAACGTTTGAGGGCTGCTCCGCAATGACAAGCCTTTACTCTCTCGCCGCTATTCCGCCAAGTGTAGGAGACTTTTATTTTACGGACGCTCAGTATCAAACAATGAATGTCTATGTTCCTAAAGGTTCATTGTCGGCATATCAGAACGCTGCTAATTGGAACAAGTTTTTCAACTTACAAGAATTTGACCCGACAGGAATAGACGCTGTTAACGCCGAACAAAACAAAGACAATACTACGTATTACGATCTGCAAGGCAGGATGCATAGAAATCCACAGCCCGGACTGAATATTGTTAATGGCAAGAAAGTATTGATAAAGAAATGACACATAATTGTCAAAGATAATAAATCTTAAATAAAAGAGGAGGGTGAATTTTTAGTCCCCTCCTCTTTTATTTAAGACTTAAACTCATCGACAAAACAAGCCGGGGCTTCACATATAATCCGCCGTATGGTTTTCATACGCAGTTTACTTACGTTTAACTCGTTCCTGAATGTATTGAAATGCTATGAACAGCGACGGCACGAGAAACAGCAGTGCCAATGTGCCCACTATCATGCCGCCTATTACGCCTGTGGCAAGCGAGCGGCTGCCGTTGGCACCCACGCCGTGAGCCATCATCAGCGGAACAAGACCGAACACCATTGACAGCACGGTCATCAGGATGGGGCGCAGACGAACCTTGGCCGCGCTGTATGCCGCCTGTGCCAATGTCATGCCTTCCGACCGCCGCTTGCCGGCGTATTCGGTCAGCAGGATGGCAGTCTTGGCGAGCAAACCGATAATCATAATCAGTCCGGTCTGCATATAGATGTTGTTCTCCAGCCCGAACAGCCATGCAAACAGGAAGCTGCCCATCAGTCCGCAAGGCACGGACAGCAACACGGCAAACGGTATGAACACGCTTTCGTAAAGGGCGCAGAGTATCAGGTATATCAGGACCATGCAGAGCACAAATATCAATGCGGCATTGTTGGTGGTCTTGCTCTCCTCGCGCGACAAGCCTCCGAACTCGTAACTGCAAGTGGCTGGAAGCACCTCACGTGCCGTCTCGCCGATAGCCTTGATGGCCTGGCCGGAACTGTAGTCCGATGCAGGAGAACCGTTGATGGCGATGGCGTTGAAAAGATTGAACCGCGTAAGGTCGGAAGGGCCGTTGGTTTTGGTCAGACGCACAAACTGGCTCAGAGGTGCCATGCTACCGTCGGCGGTGCGCACGTACATCATGTTGAGCGACTCCGTGTTTATGCGGTATTCCGCCGGTGCCTGCATGGTGACGTGATAGAGTTTGGAGAAACGGTTGAAGTCCGACACATACGACCCCGTATAATAGCCGGAAAGCGTGGACAGTACATCAGACGGGGACACGCCCGACTGCTCGCATTTTGCCGCATCAATATCCACCCAATACTGGTGATAGTCAGCGGCAAAAGACGAATAGACCTCTCCTATTTCAGGACGGAGGGACAATGCTTCTACGAACTGGTCCGCCTCTTTCTTGAAAGTGGCAACGTCGCCGCCGGTCTTGTCCTGCAAGTAAAGTTCGAAACCGCTGCCCATGCCGTAGCCGGCAATCATCGGAGGTGCCATGGCAAATACCGTTGCATCGGGCACGTCGGCTGTAGCGATATAAATCTTGTCTATCACGTCATCTACCGACTGCCCTTCGCCCTTGCGCTGATCCCAGTCTGTGAGCGTCATGAAATACATGGCTTGCGACGGACCGGAACCGCTGAACGAGAATCCGCCTACCGCTCCGCTGTATTCAATCTCGCCGATGCTGTCAAGACGGCTGTTGATACGAGCCATCACCCTGTTGGTCTGCGCCATGGAGGAGCCGGGCTTTGTGTTCATGCTTACCATTACCGTTCCGGTGTCTTCCTGCGGAATAAGTCCTGTCTTCGTGATATTGACCAGCAAGACCAGCAAACCGAATGAGGCGGAAATCGTTCCCCACAACAGCCACCGGCGGTGGATGATATATAGTACCCCACGTACATAGCGGCGGCTCAAACGGTCGAATACGGCATTGAAAGCCTTACGGAATCGTGCCGCAAAATTGTTCTTCGTGTTGCCGTGCTCGTCAATATAAGGTCTTAGGAACAAAGCACACAACGCCGGAGAGAGGGTGAAGGCATTGACAGCCGATATGCCCACGGCAACCGCCATCGTTATGCCGAACTGGGCATAGAACGCCCCGGAAGTGCCGCCCATCATTGCCACAGGAATGAACACCGCCATAAAGATAATGGTAGAGGTGAGAATGGCGGACGAAACGCCCTTCATGGCATCATCGGCGGCAAGCACCGGCGACCGGTAGCCCTCATCGAATTTTGCCTGCACCGCCTCTACCACCACAATGGCATCGTCCACCACCGTACCGATGGCAAGCACAAGGGCGAAAAGCGTTAGCAGGTTGATGGAAAAACCTATCAGCGACATCACGGCAAACGTGCCGATGATGGAAACAAAGATGGAAACCGTGGGTATAAGCGTGGACTTGATGTCCTGCAGGAACACATACACTACCACGATAACCAGAAGTATCGCCTCGATAAGCGTCCGTATGACAGAGTTAATGGAGGCATACAGGAACTTGTTGGTATCGGTAAGCACCACGAACTCCGCCCCTTCCGGCAGGTCGCGTTCTATTTCATCAAGTACCTCGTGAATCTCATTGATGGTGCTTGAGGCGTTGGAGCCTGCTTTTTGGTTGATTAGCATGATGGCTGCCGGATGGCCGTTCACCTCGGTGGAATAGTTGTAATATTCGTCGCCCAACTCCACATCGGCGACATCTTTCAGTCGCAGTACGTCACCGCCGGGCAGGGACTTGATGACAAGTTCGCCGAATTCTTCCGCCGTGGAGAGGCGGCCGCGATACTTCATCGTGTATTCGTTTGCCGTGGGGTGATTGGCTACGAACGAACCTGTTGCCGCCTCGATGTTCTGCCTTGCCAGCACGGAGGAGATGTCATCGGGAATCAGCCCGTACTGCGCCATCTTGTCGGGGTGCAGCCAGAGGCGCATACTGTAGTTGGAACCGAACAGCTGTGCCTTTCCCACACCGCCGATGCGTTTCAATCGCGGCTCTACGTTAATCTTCACGTAATTGTTGAGAAACGTCTGGTCGAAACGGTTGTCGGGACTGTATAGGGCGAATGTCAGCAACTCGGCATTCTGCTGCTTCTCGGTGGTGACACCAGTCTTGGTCGCTTCTGCCGGAAGCTGGCTCAACACGCCGTTCACGCGGTTCTGCACATTGACCGCCGCCATGTCGGCGTTGGCACCCTGCTTGAAATAGATGTTGATGGAAGCATCGCCCGTGTTGGATGCCGTGGAGGTCATGTAGGTCATGTCCTCCACACCGTTGATTGCCTCTTCCAGAGGAACGATCACAGCTTTCTGCACCGTCTCTGCATTGGCACCGGGGTAGGTTGCCCATACGTTGATGGTGGGTGGAGCGATGTCCGGATATTGTTCCACGGGAAGCGAGAACATCGCAATGACGCCCATCAGGACAATCACCACGGAGATGACGCCCGAAAACACCAGGCGGTCTATGAAGAAGCGCAGGTTCATTGCTTTGTTGTTTTAGGTGTGACAATCATTCCTTCCTTTACCTGCCCCACGCCTTCGGTTATGATGGTGTCGCCCACGGACAAGCCCTGCTTTACAACGAAGTGGTTGCCGTCGTTCAGGCGGTCCACGTTCAGGTAGGCGGCTTCTGCCTTTCCGTTTTTAAGGCGGTAGGCGATAATCTTGTCCTGTAGTTCGATGGTGGCGGTCATGGGAATAAGGATGGCATCCGTATTCTGCCCTTGCAGAATGACGTTGCCGATGGTTCCGCTCAGCAGCTCACGGTCGGGATTGGGGAACAGGGCTTTTATCTGCACCGCTCCGGTGGCGGTGCTTACTATGCCGCTGACGGTCTCTATCCGCCCTTTCTTATTATATAGCGTACCGTCGTTCAGTTGCAGGCCGACTTCCGGCATCCCGGAAATCATATTGTCTACAGAGCCGTACCGTGCCCTTAGCTGGCGCAGTTTGTTTTCGGAAACGGAGAAATAGACGTATATCTCCGAGTTGTCCGACACCACCGTGAACGGCTGCGCCATGCCGGGACTGACAAGTGCGCCGGTGCGTAGGGGCAGCGTGCCCACCACTCCGTTGCTCGGACTTTTAATTTCGGTATATGAGAGGTTATTGCGGGCATCCGTCTCCTGCGCCTTTGCCTGCTCAAGTTCGGCAAGTGCCACTGCCAGTTGGTTTCGGGCGATGGAAAGTTCGTAATCGGATATTACTTTTCCGTCAAACAAGGCTTGCTTGCCTCGCCGTTCGATTCGCGCCGTTTCCACTTTTGCCTGTGCCGCGCTGACGTTTGCCTGCGCCGTGCGCAATGCCGCCCGGTAAGGCACCTGGTCAATGACGGCAAGCACCTGCCCGGTCCTCACACGTTCGCCCTCTTTCACGCAAAGGCGGGTGATACGGCCCGACACTTGGGGCATGATGTCCACATCCTGCCGTCCGCGTATGGAGGCGGAATAAGTTTCCTGAAATTCAACAGACCGGGAAGAGACTACCATGACGGATAACGTCAGTCCCGTTTCCTGTTCTTTCTGTTCCTTTTTGCAAGCTGTCAGTGAGACAGCCAAAATTGCCGTTGCCGTGACACAGGCAATCCATGTTCGTCGATTCATCTGTTCTTATTGTTTTTTCACTCTTTATTTAATCCTCATACATTACTGTAATGCCGCTTTTGGGGGTGCAAAGATATTCTGTACCCAATATGCCTGCAAGTAAGAATATAGTCGAAACGGAAGAAAACGCTTCCGAAACGATGAAAGCGGCTTCCGAAATATCGGATGCATAAGTTATATTACTTTGCAATATAAGTCATTTTACTTTATGACAAGGCCTTTGTCACGTTGTCTTTTAGCCGATAGAAATATGCTCTCCGCTATGCTTCAACATCCATTTTTATCTGCTTCAAAAGCTGTTTTGTCTGTTTCAGTCGGTTTTAACCGGCCAAAAGAAGAAGTAAAGTCTTATATTTGCGCAATATAAAGTAACTTTGCACACAATATGTCCCAAAAGAATATAAAAACATTGAATTGGCAGAACGGCCTGCTGCTGTCAGCCGTATCATACGCGCTATACATCATCATTTGGCTGGTACTGGATAATGACACCGCCCGACAGTTGCAGGAAATAGCGGTGACGGACTATTTCATCGACTTCCTGCTGTGTATGCTCTTCACATACACCTCGTTGGGATTCTGCTATATCGTATTCAGGGTATTCCCGTTCAAAGCCTCTTATATCAGGGTTATCGTCTATGCTTCGTGCCTGTTGATGCTCAACAATCTGGTGGCTTTCGGCATGATTTCCATTTTCAACCTTCTGTGGAGCGAAACGGGGAACAATGTTATGGACGAACTTCTAAACATGAAAGGCGCATATACCTTTGCCATGATAGCCACCTTCCTGTCAAGTGTCTATGCCAACACGTTCTACCTTCAATCCTACATCAAGGCACGCGACGAGAAGCAGGCTCTCGAAATGGCACTGATGAAGGAAAAGGAAATCGCATTGCAGTCGCAACTCAACTCCCTGAAACTGCAAATCAACCCGCATTTCATGTTCAACAGTTTCAACAACCTGCTTGAACTGATTGAAGAAGACGGCAAACTTGCCGGGACGTTTCTGGACAATTTGTCGAAAGTGTACCGGTACATCATTGCCAATCTTGACCGGAACCTGATACCCGTTGCAGATGAAATAAAGTTTCTGGATTCGTACTTGTTTCTTATGAAAGAGCGTCACGGCGGTGGTGTCGTTGCGAAAATCAGTCCGGAGGTCAAAGAGTGCAATGGTTTTCTTCCTCCGGCTGTATTGCAGCTTCTTGTAGAGAATGCCATAAAGCATAACAGCTTTTCAAGGGAACATCCGCTGTTTGTTAACATCACGCTGTCTGACGGTTACATCACGGTGAGCAACATTAAATCACCTCTGTTGTCAAAAATGGAATCAACTGGCTTGGGGCATAAGAACATTGTGGAACGGTATGCCTTGCTATGCGACAAAAAGGTCAAGATAGAAGATGCCGAAAAATTATATTCGGTAAGCCTGCCGGTCATTAAAAATATTGCATCCTATGAAGATACTGATTCTTGAAGACGAACGGCGCAACGCCATGCGCCTTGTAAGACTGCTGAACGATATCGACACGGCGTTTGCCGTCGAGGGTCCGTTGGCAAGCATAAAGGAAACGGTCGGGTTCTTCCAGTCAGGAAAGACAGCAGACCTTATCCTTGCGGATATCCGTCTTGCCGACGGTTTGAGTTTCGAGGCATTGAAATATGCCCCGGTATCTGTTCCCATCATATTCACCACAGCCTACGATGAATATGCTGTACAGGCTTTTAAGTTTAATAGTTTCGACTATCTTCTGAAGCCTTTGGATGCCGATGAGCTTGAAGCGGCCATAGATAAGGCGGCCAAAGCAGGCCGGAATTATGCCGATGAGAATCTCCGGCAGCTCTTTGATTCGTTACAGAAGAACCAGTGCCGTTATCGTGAGCGCTTTCTGTTGCCTTACCGTGACGGATATAAGACGGTTCGAGTCTCGGATATCAACCACATTGAAACGGAGAACAAGACAGTGTATCTTCGCCTCAACAACGGAACTTCCGAAGCCGTCAATGTGTCAATGGACGAACTTGAGCAGCAACTCAATCCGGACTGTTTCTTCCGCGCAAACCGCCAGTACATTATCAGCATAGAACATGTATTGTTTCTCGGAAATTATTTCGGTGGTAAACTTATAGTCCGCCTAAAGGGCTATCCTGACACAAAAATAACAGTCAGCAAGGAGAAGGCACAACGACTAAAAGAGTGGATTGACAGGTAAGAGTTCATTGCTTCCATCTCTGCATACCCGCAGGCACATCCTCTGGAACAAAATTAAACATGAGATTTTTCCTGTTCTGGAAAAAAGAAGAGAAAGACACAAGAGGACAAAAAAGAAGAGAAAGGCACAAGACACAAGGCAAGAGAGGGGCAAAAAAGAAGAGATAGGAGCAAAAAAAGAAGTCCCCGGCGCTCCGTGGGGAACACCGGGGACATGACTCAAAGACGGCGGCTGCCTACTCTCCCGCATTGCATTGCAGTACCATCGGCGATGGCGGGCTTAACTGCTCTGTTCGGAATGGGAAGAGGTGGAACCCCGCCGCCATAGCCACCTGGATATTACGGTGACAAAGCTGCGCACAAGCAAGGGAAGAAGACTGAAAAACGAGCGGCCTTTCGAAGCAAAAGCTTTCGGGCAATTAGTAGCGCTCGGCTTTGACGTCGCCGTCTTTACACCTGCGCCCTATCGACGTCCTCGTCTGGGACGACCCTAATAAGGAGTTCTAATCTTGCGGACGGCTTCGCGCTTAGATGCTTTCAGCGCTTATCCTTTCCAGACGCGGATACCCGGCGGTGCACCTGGCGGCACAACCGGCAAACCGGAGGTCTGTCCAGCACGGTCCTCTCGTACTAGTGCCAGCACCACGCAAAACTCCTGCGCCCACGATAGATAGAGACCGAACTGTCTCACGACGTTCTGAACCCAGCTCGCGTGCCACTTTAATGGGCGAACAGCCCAACCCTTGGGACCTTCTCCAGCCCCAGGATGTGACGAGCCGACATCGAGGTGCCAAACCACCCCGTCGATATGAGCTCTTGGGGGGGATCAGCCTGTTATCCCCGGAGTACCTTTTATCCTTTGAGCGATGCAGTTTCCATACACTTGCACCGGATCACTATGCCCCAGTTTCCTGCCTGCTCGGCATGTCTGCCTCCCAGTCAAGCGCCCTTATGCCATTGCACTCTTGAAGGCCGGTTACCAATCGGCCCGAGGGCACCTTTGGAAGCCTCCGTTACGCTTTTGGAGGCGACCACCCCAGTCAAACTGCCCGCCAAGCAGTGTCCGCACATATCGCGCGTTAGACCTCAGGCGCAGGAAGGGCCGTATTTCAAGGGCGGCTCCACGAGGGCTGGCGCCCACGCTTCGAAGCCTCCGGCCTATCCTACACATCCGGCGACCGAGGTCAGTGCTAAGCTGCAGTAAAGGTTCACGGGGTCTTTTCGTCCCATCGCGGGTAATCGGCATCTTCACCG